>NZ_MSDT01000003.1:0-348667 GCF_001975575.1 Mangrovimonas sp. DI 80
CCGTGGGAGAGTAGGTCGTCGCCTTTTTTGAAGCCCCCAGCATTTATTTGCTGGGGGCTTTTTGTTTTTGGGTGTTTTAGGAAGGTATTGGACACTTCACCCCAACTTTTACAGTTGGGGTTGCATTCAGCTTTTTGTTGCTTTAAAAGCTATTTTAAGGCCTTTTTGGTAGCTTTAATATTTCCTCTCTATAGGCAAATAAAAACTTCAACGAATATTCAGTTTAGATAACTCCTTAAATAGGGCTGCCTATTTATATTTTGAAAGTAATTACGGGACGTTTTGCGTGGTTGACCAAATCTTCACTTATCGAACCATTAAAGAAATGGGCGATTCCTTGTCTACCGTGTGTGCTGATTCCAATTAAGTCGGCATTGATTTCCTTGGAGAAATTAAGAATGCCATTTTCTACTGAGGAGTCATTGTAGATGTTCAAGGTGTAATTATCAAATTCGTAATCTTTGATGAAATCCAGGATACGCTGTCTGGCTTCTGATGTTGGTATGAAATTGTTTGCGGTGTTCACCATTAACAAGTGCATTTTTGCATTAAATTCTTTTGCCAAGGTTACCGCTTGCTTGTAGGTTTCTTTGTTGTCATTTTTAAAATCTGAAGCGAAAACAAAATTTTCCACCATGAAGTTGTCATGATTGTTTTTAATTACCAAAACAGGAATGTCTGAAGTACGTACCACTTTTTCTGCATTAGAGCCTATAAACATCTCTTTAATACCTGAAGTACCATGGGATCCCATAATGATTAAATCGGCATTGAATTCATGCCCTTTGTCTACTAAATTGCTAAATGTGCCATCGGTTTGGACGTTTTCATAAACTGTTATGCCTTCTAGGTAATCTTTTGAAAGAAGTTCCTCAAATTTTTGGTGCGCCAATTTCATAAAAAACATGGCTTCCGGGAGCTCACTAGGGGTGTTCATAACGTCAACTTGTTGCAATGGAAGCTCAAGCATATGGAGCAAATAAATTTCGCCATCACGTCGTCGGGCCAATTGGGCTGCGACTTTCAAGGCGTTTTCGGCTTCGGCAGAAAAGTCGGTAGGGACAAGTATTTTTTTCATTGTTAGCATATTAGTTGTTCTTCCTATAAAATTAAGAATAAAATTCGACATGCTATAGGTTGTGAAAATCAATATAAATGTTGTATATTTGCCGCGTTGTATGAGAAAGAATTAACGAGGGGACAAGGGGTCCCCTCTTTTTATACTGAAAATGTTTAAAGACACTGTAAAGGAATTATTGGACAAGGCATTTCAAGAACGCGAGGACTTGTTTTTGATTGATTTTGATATTGTTGGAGACAACAACATCAAGGTTGTGATTGATGGAGATGAGGGGGTTCTTGTTGAAGATTGCATTTTTGTAAGCAGAGCTGTAGAGCATAATTTGGACCGTGAGGAGCAGGATTTCTCACTGGAAGTGACCTCGGCAGGGGCTACTTCTCCTTTTGTGCACAACAGGCAGTACAATAAGAATGTAGGTAGAATTTTGGAAGTTAAAACCAAGGAAGGTCAAAAGTTGGAAGGCACGCTTGCTGATGTAGATTCTGAAGGGATCACCTTGGAATGGAAAGAAAGAGAAGCTAAGGCTGTTGGAAAAGGAAAAGTGACAGTTAAAAAGGAAGCTCAGCTAAAATTTGACGATATTTTAGAGGCAAAAGTTATTATAAAATTTTAATTCATAGAAGTTATGGAAAATGTTGCGTTAATTGATTCTTTTTCAGAATTTAAAGACGACAAATTAATTGATCGTGTAACGTTGATGGCGATTTTGGAGGATGTGTTGAGAAATGCGTTAAAGAAGAAGTATGGTGACGATGACAACTTTGATATAATTATAAACCCAGATAAAGGAGATTTAGAGATTTGGAGAAACCGTGTGGTAGTGGCCGATGAAGATGTTGAGGATCCAAACCAGGAAATTGCCCTTTCTGAAGCTCGTAAAATTGAACCAGACTTTGAAGTAGGGGAAGATGTTGCCGAAGAAGTTAAGTTGATTGACTTAGGAAGACGTTCAATTTTGGCCTTAAGACAAAATCTTATCTCTAAAATTCACGAGCACGATAACACTAATATCTATAAGCAGTTCAAGGAATTGGAAGGTGAAATCTATACGGCTGAAGTTCATCATATCCGTCATAGAGCAATTATTCTTTTGGATGATGAAGGAAATGAGATAATTTTGCCAAAAGAAAAGCAAATTCCATCTGATTTCTTCCGTAAAGGAGAAAACGTTCGTGGAATTATTGAAAGCGTGGAATTGAAAGGTAACAAACCTGCCATTATCATGTCTAGAACGGCGCCTATATTCTTGGAAAAACTGTTTGAACAAGAAATTCCTGAAGTATTTGACGGTTTGATTACTGTTAAAAACGTAGTGAGAATTCCTGGTGAAAAAGCTAAAGTAGCTGTGGATTCTTATGATGATAGAATTGATCCAGTTGGAGCTTGTGTAGGGATGAAAGGATCAAGAATCCATGGTATCGTTAGAGAATTAGGGAACGAAAACATCGATGTAATCAACTATACCAACAACATTCAATTGTTTATCACCAGAGCGTTGAGCCCTGCGAAAGTAACTTCAATTAAAGTGAACGAAGAGACTAAGCATGCTGAAGTTTTGTTGAAACCAGAAGAAGTAAGCAAGGCTATTGGACGTGGTGGGCATAACATACGTTTGGCAGGTCAATTAACAGGTTATGAGATTGATGTGTACAGAGAAGGAGCAGAGGAAGATGTAGAGTTGTCAGAATTCTCAGATGAAATCGAAGGATGGATCATTGAAGAATTCAGCAAAGCTGGATTGGACACTGCTAAGAGTGTCTTGGAAGAAGATGTTCAAGACTTGGTGAAGAGAACAGATTTAGAAGAAGAAACAATTCTTGAAGTAATCAGAATTCTTAAGGAAGAATTTGAAGAATAACAGATATAAGTTTATATTACAGGCAATTTATGGCTCAAACAATTAGATTAAATAAAGTATTACGAGAACTCAATATTTCTATTGACCGTGCAGTTGATTTTTTAGAATCAAAAAACGTGGAAATAGAGAAAAGTCCGAATACGAAAATTTCAGAAGAAGTCTACGCAATCCTTTCCAGTGAATTTCAAACGGATGCCAGTAAAAAAGTGGCATCCAAAGAAGTAAGTGAAGCGAAGCAGAAGGAGAAGGAAGAACTCCGTGAAATTCGTGAACGCGAATTGGAAGAGAAAGCTAGAAAGGCAGAGGAGAGTAGACAGCAAGTGGTTAAGGCTCGTGTGGAACTTACCGGTCCTAAGCAAGTTGGGAAAATAGACTTGGATGGTCCTAAGCAGGAAACACAACCTGAAGAACCTAAACAGGAAGAAGCTCCTAAAAAGGAAGAGGAAGCTCCAAAGGTAGAACAACCAAAAGAGGAAACTCCGAAGGCTGAAACCCCTAAAGTTGAAACTCCAAAAATTGAAGAAGCTCCTAAGGAGGAAGTAAAGGCTGCAACGCCACCTCCGGCACCAACTCCAACGCCAACTCCTACTGAAGCAGTAGCTCCTAAAAAAGAGGAAAAAATATCCAAACCTGAGCCAAAAAAGGATATTCAACCTAAAAAAGAGCCTGTAAAAGAGAAGAAGCAAGTGCAAGCTGATAAGCCAAAAGAATTCCCAGAAGGACGTGTTGAAACCAAATATCAAAAACTTACAGGTCCTAAAATTGCCGGTGAAAAGATAGACTTATCTCAATTTGAGAAGCCTAAAAAGAAAAAAGAAGATAAAAAGCCTGCTGCAGGTACTTCACAACAAGACGCCAATAAGAAGAAAAGACGTCGCATTAGTAAGACTGGAACCGATTCAAGACCTAATAACTTCCAAAATAATAATCGCGGAGGTAACCAAAAACAAGGTGGCGGGTTTAAAGGAAAAGGAAAACGTCCTACTATTGTAAAGGAAGAGCCTAGCGAAGCAGAAGTACAAAAGCAAATTCGTGAAACTCTTGAAAAACTTCAAGGGAAATCAACGAAAGGTAAAGGTGCCAAGTACCGTAGAGAGAAAAGAGAACAACACAGAGAGCAGACTGAGAAGAGCTTAGAGCAACAACAAGCAGAAAGCAAAATCCTTAAAGTAACTGAGTTTGTTACTGCGAGTGAAGTTGCTACAATGATGGATGTTTCTGTTACCCAAATTATCTCTGCATGTATGTCTCTTGGTATGATGGTAACCATGAACCAACGTTTGGACGCGGAAACTTTATCGGTTGTAGCGGACGAATTTGGATACCAAGTAGAATTTGTTACTGCAGATATCGAGGAATCTATCGAAGAAGAAGAAGATAGACCAGAAGACTTGAAGCCACGTGCTCCAATTGTAACAGTAATGGGACACGTTGATCACGGTAAGACCTCCTTATTGGATTACATCCGTGAGGAAAACGTGATTGCAGGAGAGTCTGGAGGGATTACACAGCACATCGGAGCTTATGGTGTAACCTTAGATAGCGGACAAAAAATTGCATTTTTGGATACTCCAGGTCACGAGGCCTTTACGGCAATGCGTGCTCGTGGAGCGCAGATTACAGATATCGCGATTATCGTGATTGCTGCGGATGATGATATCATGCCACAAACCAAAGAGGCTATTGCCCATGCGCAAGCGGCTAACGTGCCAATTGTGTTTGCAATCAATAAAGTTGATAAGCCAACAGCTAACCCAGACAAGATTAAAGAAGGTCTTGCCAATATGAATTTATTGGTGGAAGATTGGGGAGGAAAAATCCAATCGCATGATATTTCTGCTAAAACAGGTCTTGGAGTTAAGGAATTATTGGAAAAAGTATTGCTAGAAGCAGAATTGCTAGAGCTTCAGGCTAACCCGAACAAGAATGCTACCGGTACAGTAGTGGAGGCATTCTTGGATAAAGGTAGAGGATATGTATCAACAATTTTGGTGCAAACTGGTACCTTGAAAATTGGAGATTATGTACTAGCAGGTCGCCATAGTGGTAAGGTAAAGGCAATGCACGATGAAAGAGGTAAGGATGTAGTAGAAGCGGGGCCATCAACGCCAGTATCTATTCTAGGTTTGGATGGTGCGCCACAAGCTGGAGATAAATTCAACGTATTTGAGGACGAAAGAGAAGCTAAACAAATTGCTGCAAAACGTACTCAATTACAGCGTGAGCAGTCTGTAAGAACTCAACGTCATATTACTCTTGATGAAATTGGACGTCGTATTGCTCTTGGAGACTTCCAGGAATTGAACATCATCTTAAAAGGAGACGTGGATGGTTCTGTAGAAGCCTTAACGGATTCGTTCCAAAAATTGTCTACTGAAGAAATTCAAGTGAATATCATCCATAAAGGTGTTGGAGCCATTACAGAAAGTGACGTGTTATTGGCAAGTGCTTCAGATGCGATCATTATAGGATTTAACGTTCGCCCAATGGGTAACGCTAGACAGATTGCTGATAAGGAAGAAATCGACATCAGAATGTACTCTATCATTTATGATGCCATCAATGATCTTAAGGATGCAATGGAAGGTATGTTATCTCCAGAGCTTAAAGAAGAGATTACTGGTACGGCAGAGATCAGAGAACTGTTCAAAGTTTCTAAAGTGGGAACTATTGCAGGATGTATGGTAACCAACGGAAAAATCTTGAGAAATGCAGGTGTGCGTTTAATTAGAGATGGCGTGGTGGTTTACACTGGAGAATTGGCTTCCTTGAAACGTTTCAAAGATGACGTTAAAGAAGTAAGCAAAGGATACGATTGTGGTATGCAGGTTAAAAACTATAACGACATTAGAGAAGGTGACATTATAGAAGCATTCCAAGAAGTAGAAGTGAAGAAAAAATTGAAGTAAAATTCAATTTGAAATTATACAGAAATAAAAAAGCGACCATTTGGTCGCTTTTTTATTATCGTGTGTTTTGAGATTATTTAATCTCGCTTTTTGGTTGGAAGATAAAAGCATTCGGGTAGTTTGCCTTTACTTTTATAAGGGCTTTATCAGCTTCCAAACGGCTTCTAAATGCACCTACCTGAATTTTGTAATGTGGAGTGTCATATTCCATACTTACTGGTATATCCTCATAGGTATCGCGAAACTCTGATCTTGCTTTTTCCGCACCTGCACGGTTACCCGAAAATATTTGAATTTTATACAGCTTAACGGTGTTAACATCCTTTTTGAATTCCAAAAGTTTGGTAATTTCATTGCTCTTGTCCACCGTTACAATTCCTTGTTGCGCGTGTATGTAGGAAACAGCTCCTAAAAATAAGCAGAAACCTAGTAGTGCTTTTTTTGTATTTTTGTGAGTCATGATTCTAAAATAGTTTAAAATGAATGGTTTATTTGGGTGTAAATGATTTAGTATTATGGATTTACTTGCGGCTAAAATATGAAAATATTTTATAGAAACAGGTCGTCTTATACATTATTATATATGGGTAATTTAGCTTATTTAGAATGCGTATAAATTATCAGTTAACACTTCTGTAACATTTTCAGAATCCACTTTAAATGTTACTTTTGTGCGAGATTTTTATAACTGTATTTTTTTCTTTTTTAAATGAAAAAATCATACCAAAGTTTGGAAGATAATTCAACTATTAATATGAAACAGGTGATATACCGTAAATTGACCTCAAAGATTATTCGATTAGGGTTTCTTGTTCTACTCACACTTTCAGCCTCTTTAAGGGCGCAAGAAGGAGACCCTGCAAAGGGGAAATCCTTGTTCAATACTAACTGTGCAGCTTGTCATAATTTAGATAAGCAAATGACAGGGCCGGCCTTGAGACACGTTGAAACTAGATTGGCCGATGAGCAAGGTTTGGACCGTGAGTGGCTTAGTTCTTGGATACGTAACAGTGCAGGATTGATTAAGTCTGGAGATGCGTATGCTAATCAAATTTTTGCAGAATTCAACAATACGCCAATGACGGCGTTCGCTACTTTAAGCGATCAAGATATAGCTGATATCTTAGCATATACAGCAGAGGAAAAAGCTACCCCTAAAACTGAAGTTACTTCAGGTGGAGGAGTGCCTGTTCAAGCTGCTGAGCCGGGTATTTCAAATGAAATTATTTTAGGTGCTTTAGCATTGTTGTTTGCCTTGTTGGCAATGGCTTTGATTTTGGTGAGACAAACCTTAAACAAGTTTGCTGAAGCTAAAGGTGTAGATGTAACTGGTGGAGAAACTAGATTGCCATTATGGAAAGCGTTTGTTAAAAACCAATTCTTGGTTTTGGTAACTGCTATCTTTTTATTGTTGGCTAGTGCTTACTTTGTGTACGGTTACTTAATGCAGGTAGGGGTAGATCAAGGATACCAGCCAGTGCAGCCAATTCACTTCTCGCACAAAATTCACGCAGGTGATAACGGTATCGATTGTAAATACTGTCACTCTTCTGCTCGTGTAAGTAAAACTTCAGGGATTCCATCTCTAAACGTTTGTATGAACTGTCACAAGTCTATTTACGAATATAACGGGGAAACTACCGTAGAACACAGCAAAGAGTTTTACGATGGAGAAATCCAAAAGCTATATGCAGCTGCTGGATGGAGCGATGCGGACCAAAAATATACTGGTGAGTCGCAACCTGTAAAATGGGTGAGAATTCACAATCTACCAGATTTTGCATATTTCAACCACTCGCAACACGTTTCTGTTGGAGGAATCCAATGTCAAACGTGTCACGGACCAGTTGAAGAAATGGAAGTAATGTACCAACATGCTCCTTTAACAATGGGTTGGTGTATCAACTGTCACAGAGAGACAGAGGTGAAAGTTCAGGATAATGAGTACTATGCTAAAATCCATGAGCAATTGTCTAAAAAGTACGGAGTGGAAAAACTTACTGCTGCTCAAATGGGTGGTCTAGAATGTGGTAAGTGTCATTATTAATTTATTAAGAAGTAATTCAATTATATAATATGTCATCAAACAAGAAATACTGGAAAAGTGTTGAAGAGCTTAACGAGAATAGCTCTATTGTTGAGACGCTAAAACAAAACGAATTTGTTGAAGAGATCCCGACTGATGAGTTTTTAGGAGATAAGGCCTCCTTGGAGAGTTCTTCTACAACACGTCGTGATTTCTTAAAATACGTTGGCTTTAGTACAGCTGCTGCTTCATTGGCAGCCTGTGAAGGGCCGGTAATTAAGTCTATCCCTTATGTAGTGCAACCAGAGGAAATCATTCCTGGTGTTGCCAACTACTATGCAACTACCATTGCAGATGGATATGACTTTGCAAGCGTTTTAGTTAAAACCCGTGAAGGTCGTCCAATTAAAATCGAAAACAATGCTTTAGCTGCTGTAAATGGTAGTGCCAATGCAAGAGTGAACGCATCTGTTTTAGGATTGTACGATAGTTTAAGGGTGCAAGGACCAATGAAAGGTGATGCTGCTATCACTTGGAATGAATTTGATGCGCAAACAAATCAAAAACTTAATGAAGTTAAAGCTTCTGGAAAACAAATTGTGTTATTGACTCAAACGTTTGCCAGTCCTTCTACTTCTGCGTTGATTGCTGAGTTTGCTGCCAAGTTTGGAAACGTTAAGCACGTGCAATACGATGCGGTTTCTGAATCTGCTGCATTAGATGCTTACCAAGCTAAATACGGTGAAAGAGGTCTTGCTAACTACGATTTTTCCAAAGCATCAACTATTGTTTCAATAGGTGCGGATTTCTTAGGAGATTGGCAAGGTGGAGGATTTGATTCCGGATATGCAAAAGGACGTGTACCTAACCACGGTAAAATGTCTAGACATATTCAATTTGAATCAAACATGTCGTTAACTGGTGCCAACGCTGACAAGCGTGTACAATTAACACCTACACAACAAAAACAAGCTTTAGCAAAACTTTATACATTAGTGGTTGGTGGCTCTGTATCTGTAGACTTACCAGAAGCCGTTGCTCAAGCAGTTGCAAATGCTGCTTCTCAAATTAAGAGCGCTGGTGCTAATGCTGTAGTTGTAACAGGACTTCAAGATGTAAATGCTCAAACTGTGGTATTGGAAATCAATAGCCACTTGAAGAGTAAAGCATATGATCCTAAAACAACTATCAAAACTAGACAAGGTAACGATAAGGCTGTAGCTGCTTTGGTAGCAGATATGAAAGCTGGTAAAGTTGGAGCTATCATCATGAGTGGTGTAAACCCAATGTATACCTTACCTAATGCTGCTGATTTTGCTGAAGGATTAAAACAAACAGATTTGTCAATTGCATTCTCTTTGAAGAAAGATGAAACTTCTGCATTGGCACAATATATCGCTGCAGCACCTCACTATTTAGAATCTTGGGGGGATGTAGAAATGAAGAAGGGATACTACGGGTTAACACAACCTACTATTCGTCCTTTGTTCGACACAAGACAATTCCAAGAAGCTTTATTGAAGTGGAATGGAAGTGCAACTACTTACCACGACTATATCAAGCAAACTTGGATTACGAGTGTATTAGGAGGAGCTTCTTTCAGTCAAGCATTGCATGATGGTGTGTTTACTACTAACCACAGTGTTGTAGTGGAAACTCCAGAAGGTGCTCACCACGAAGACAAAACTTTCGTTGGTGGTATCATTGAAGATGTTGCTGAAGGATTAGGTCTTAAGAAAGAAGAAGAAGGTACTGTAGAAACTACTACAGCTACTTCTGGAGCTGCCGCAGCAAGAGCTTTGGCAGGTGCCACTTCTCAAGGAATGGAATTGGTATTCTATTCTAAAACTGGAATGGGAGACGGTCAACAGGCCAACAACCCATGGTTGCAAGAGTTTCCAGATCCTATTTCTCGTGTGTCTTGGGATAACTACCTAACGGTATCCAAGGCAGATGCTGAAAGCTTAAACTTGAAAAACGTACACGTAGCTACCGGAGCTTTGGATGGTAGTTATGCCGATGTTACCGTAAACGGAACGACCTTGAAGAATGTTCCTGTGTTGATCCAACCAGGACAGGCTAAAGGAACTGTTGGTTTAGCATTTGGTTACGGTAGAACTGAAGGATTGAAAGAAGAAATGAAGACTGGTGTTAACGCCTTTACTTTATACCAAGATTTCAATACAGTTCAAAATGTAACGGTTGCTGCAGCTGCAGGAATGCATGAGTTTGCATGTATCCAGTTGCACAATACCTTGATGGGACGTGGAGATATTGTTAAGGAAACTACCTTAGAGATTTTCAATACGAAAGATAAATCTTACTGGAATGCTATTCCTATGGTGTCTTTGAACCACGAAGAAACCCCTGTAACATCTCCAGATGTTGATTTATGGGATGAGTTCGATCGTTCTATCGGGCATCACTTTAACCTTTCTATCGACTTGAACGCTTGTACAGGTTGTGGGGCTTGTGTAATTGCATGTCACGCTGAAAACAACGTTCCTGTGGTAGGTAAAGAAGAAGTACGTCGTAGCCGTGATATGCACTGGTTACGTATCGATAGATACTATTCTTCTGAAGACTCTTTCGAAGGGGATAATGAGAAGAAAGACAATATTGCTGGACTTGGAAGTTCATTGACAGGATTTGGAGAAATGGAGCATCCAGCCGACAATCCTCAAGTTGCTTTCCAACCAGTAATGTGTCAGCACTGTAACCACGCACCTTGTGAAACTGTATGTCCTGTTGCGGCAACATCACATGGTCGTCAAGGACAAAACCACATGGCTTATAACCGTTGTGTAGGTACCCGTTACTGTGCAAACAACTGTCCTTATAAAGTACGTCGATTCAACTGGTTCCTTTACAACGGAAACGATGAATTCGATTATCATATGAATGACGATTTAGGTCGTATGGTATTAAACCCAGACGTAGTGGTACGTTCTCGTGGAGTTATGGAAAAATGTTCTATGTGTATCCAAATGACACAAAAAACTGTTCTTGACGCTAAACGTGATGGACGTGTGATTAAGGATGGTGAATTCCAAACAGCATGTTCTGCAGCTTGTAGCAGTGGCGCTATGGTATTTGGAGATATCAATGATAAGGATAGTAAAGTAGCCCACCTTAAAGCGGACAACCGTATGTATCACTTGTTAGAGCACATTGGAACAAAACCAAACGTGATCTACCAAACTAAGGTGAGAAACACAACAGAAGCATAATAAAACAAACTAAGAAATAATTATAAAAGGATTATGGCGTCTCATTACGAAGCACCTATTAGAAGACCTTTAGTTACAGGCGAGAAATCATACCACGATGTAACCGTGGATATCGCCAAGCCAATTGAAGGTAAAGCAAACAAACAATGGTGGATAGTTTTTAGTATTTCACTTGTGGCTTTCCTTTGGGGAATCGGGTGTATTTTATATACAGTATCCACAGGTATCGGTACTTGGGGATTAAACAAAACTGTGGGCTGGGCCTGGGATATTACCAACTTCGTTTGGTGGGTAGGTATTGGTCACGCAGGAACTCTGATCTCTGCAGTATTATTGTTATTCCGTCAAAAATGGAGAATGGCAATTAACCGTTCTGCAGAGGCGATGACTATCTTCTCGGTAGTTCAGGCGGGATTGTTCCCAATTATTCACATGGGACGTCCATGGTTAGGATACTGGGTATTGCCAATCCCAAACCAATTTGGATCGTTATGGGTTAACTTTAACTCTCCGCTTCTTTGGGACGTATTCGCGATTTCAACGTATTTATCGGTATCATTGGTATTCTGGTGGACTGGTTTATTACCTGACTTCGCAATGATCCGTGACCGTGCAGTGAAGCCTTTCCAAAAGAAAATTTATTCATTATTAAGTTTTGGATGGACAGGTAGAGCTAAAGACTGGCAACGTTTTGAGGAAGTATCTTTGGTATTGGCCGGTTTGGCAACGCCACTTGTACTGTCTGTACACACCATCGTATCGTTTGACTTCGCAACATCGGTGATTCCTGGATGGCACACGACCATCTTCCCTCCGTATTTCGTTGCGGGTGCGATTTTCTCTGGATTCGCGATGGTAAATACCCTTCTTATTATTATGAGAAAGGTATGTAACCTTGAAGATTATATTACTGTACAGCACATCGAATTGATGAACATCGTAATCATGATTACGGGATCTATCGTAGGTGTGGCTTATATTACTGAGTTATTTATTGCATGGTACTCTGGAGTGGAGTATGAGCAATATGCCTTCTTGAACAGAGCAACAGGTCCTTACGCTTGGGCTTATTGGATGATGATGTCTTGTAACGTATTCTCTCCACAGTTCATGTGGTTCAAGAAACTTAGAACAAGTATCATGTTCTCTTTCTTTATCTCTATTGTGGTGAACATAGGAATGTGGTTTGAGCGTTTCGTAATTATCGTTACCTCATTGCACAGAGATTACCTTCCGTCTTCTTGGACAATGTTCTCACCTACATTTGTGGACATAGGGATCTTTATCGGAACTATTGGATTCTTCTTTGTATTGTTCTTGTTGTACTCTAGAACATTCCCAGTAATTGCGCAGGCAGAGGTTAAGACGATCATGAAGTCATCTGGTGAGCGTTACAAGAAGATAAGAGAAGCAGGTGAAAGCCTAGTAGGAACAGGAGCAGACGCACGTACTTCTGGAAGTCAAGTTAACAACTCTAAAAACTAATTGCAGCATATGGAATCTTCATCAAAAGTAATTCACGCAATATATACCGACGACGATGTGTTGATGTCGGCAGTGAAGAAGGTAAGAGCTGAGAAACATCATATAGAAGAAGTTTATACGCCATTTCCGGTTCACGGACTAGACAAGGCGATGGGATTGGCACCAACACGTATAGCTATTGCAGCTTTTATTTACGGATGTATTGGTTTAACGGTAGCCATCACAATGATGAACTTCATCATGATCGAGGACTGGCCACAAAACATTGGTGGTAAACCTAGTTTTAGTTATATAGAAAACATGCCTGCATTTGTGCCTATCATGTTTGAGTTGACCGTATTTTTTGCAGCTCACTTAATGGTAATCACGTTTTACCTACGCAGTAGAATGTGGCCATTCAAGAATGCTGAGAACCCTGATCCAAGAACTACAGATGACCATTTCTTAATGGAAATCCCTGTTCACGGTAATGAAGCTGAATTGGAGCAACTACTTAAGGAAACCGGTGCAGTAGAAATTAATATAGTTAACAAAGACGAAGCACATTAATATGAAATGAACAGAGCGTTTTGGAAGTTTCTTAAACGCTTTGTGAGTTGCATCTGAGGACAATAAAAAACAGAAATTTACAGATGAAAGGCTTAATAAAAATAACAGTTTTATCAATTATAGCAGTGGCGTTTGTGTCTTGTAAGAAAGATTCAAGACCAAACTACCAGTTTATGCCAAACATGTACGAGTCGGTAGGATATGAGACCTATTCAGAGTCTGATGCCTTTGCAAACGGAGTGGAAGCTCAAGTTCCTGCAGAAGGAACCGTTGCAAGAGGGTACTTACCATTCGAATTTGACAACACTGCGGAAGGTTATGCCCTAGCAAAAACTAATTTAATGAGTCCTTTGGATTCTACTCAAGTAGATTTGGCTAAAGGAAAAGAACTATACGACATCTACTGCGGAATCTGTCATGGTAATAAAGGTGATGGCCAAGGTAACTTGGTAAAGCGTGAAAAGATATTGGGTATCCCTAGATATGACGATGCTGGACGCGCCATCACAGAAGGTAGTATTTACCATACTATTTACTACGGTAAAAATGCGATGGGTTCATATGCCAATCAGTTAAGTGAGGAAGAGCGTTGGCATGTAGTTGCTTACGTTTTAGACCTAAAAGCGAAATTAGAAAAATAAGATTGATAAAGATTATATAAAGACATGTACACATTCTCAAATAGATTAAAGACATTCTCTATCGCATTAATGATTATCGGGGCGATAGGAGTTGTTATTGGTTTTATGACATCTCATAAATCTTTTGAAGAGGTAGAAGCCATAGTTGCTGCTGAAAGTGCCCACCACGGTGGAGGACATGATGCCGAAGCAGCTCATGTAGCACCTGCAGCTTCACATGACACACATGCAGCTGAAGGACATGCCGGTGAAGAAGTTCACCATGAAGATGCACATAAAAAGCATATAGAGCATGTGCAACACCAAATTGCCAACAGACCTTGGTCTGCACTTTACGTAGCAGCATTCTTCTTTATGATGATTGCACTTGGAGCTTTGGCGTTTTATGCTATCCAGTTTGCGGCTCAAGCAGGTTGGTCTCCAGTATTGTTCAGAGTGATGGAAGGTATAACGGCCTATTTATTACCTGGAGCAATAATCGTAGTATTGATTGGTGTAGCCTCTGGAACTATTGGACATTACAATCTATTTGTATGGATGGATCCTGAAGTTGTAGCTCACGATAAATTGATCCAAGGTAAGGCTGGATGGTTGAACACATGGGGCTTTGCTATTAGAGGATTTATCTTTATTGCGGGATGGTCTTTATACCGTCACTTTGCACGTAAATTTTCTATTGCTCAGGATAATGCCGATGATAACAAAAACTTTAAAAAGTCATTCCGTATTTCTGCAGCGTTCTTAGTATTCTACATCTACACAGAATCTATGATGTCTTGGGATTGGATCATGAGTGTTGACCCACACTGGTTCTCTACATTATTTGGATGGTATGTGTTTGCTAGTATGTTTGTAAGTGCCATTACCGTAATTGCTATGATTACACTTTATCTTAAAAACAAAGGGTTATTACCATTTGTTAATGATAGCCACTTGCATGACTTAGCTAAATTCATGTTCGGTATTTCTATTTTCTGGACGTATTTGTGGTTCTCTCAGTTCATGTTGATTTGGTATTCTAACATTCCAGAAGAGGTAACTTACTTCGTAACTCGTTTAGAGGATTACAAATTGCCATTCTTAGGTATGGTTGCCATGAACTTCTTGTTCCCATTATTATTGTTAATGAACAGTGATTACAAACGTATTCCTTGGTTTGTTGTTATGGCTGGTGTAGTTATCCTTGCAGGTCACTACCTAGATATATTCAACATGATCATGCCAGCAACTGTGGGTGACAGATGGTTTATTGGAATTCCAGAAATTGGTTCAATATTGTTATTTGGTGGATTGTTCATCTTTGTGGTATTTACCGCCTTGACAAAAGCACCTTTATTGGCCAAAGGAAATCCATACATCAAAGAGAGTGAACATTTCCATTATTAATATAACTAAATAAAGAAGAGAAACGACAATGACTGCTTTTTTAACAATTATAATAGTACTATTTATAGCTATTGCAATTTGGCAAATGGTGAAGATATTTGATTTGGCCCAAGTGGGTGCTTCAAATTCTCAAATTGCCGATGATAAGGACAACAAACTTAATGGCTATTTAATGATAGGTTTCTTAGTCTTCATTTATGTTATAACGATCGTTAGTATCGTTAAATGGGGAGACTTACCATTATTGTCCAATTCTGCCTCAGAACACGGACCACAAATCGATAACTTAATGACCATTTCATTGGTGATTATCTTTATCGTACAAACCATTACTCAGTTCTTATTACACTACTTTGCCTTTAAATACAAAGGTGAAAAAGGAAGAAAGGCTTTATTCTATGCCGATAACAACAAATTGGAAGCTATCTGGACTATTATTCCTGTAATTACTTTAGCAGGTTTGATTATCTACGGTTTGTTCACTTGGACAAGCATTATGAATGTAGATGAAGATGCCGATCCTTTAGTAGTTGAATTGTATGCACAACAGTTTAACTGGAAAGCACGTTACGCCGGTCAAGACAATGTATTGGGTATGGCTAACGTAAGATTGATTGATAACGACCGTGCTAACATCCTTGGTTTGGACGAAGCAGATCCAAACGCTCAAGATGATGTTATCACTACAGAATTGCACTTACCTGTTGGAAAACCTGTATTGTTTAAAATGCGTTCTCAGGATGTATTGCACTCTGCCTACATGCCACACTTTAGAGCACAAATGAACTGTGTTCCTGGTATGATTACTCAGTTTGCATTCACTCCAACAATCACGACTGCTGAAATGCGTCAAAACCCTGATATCGTTGATAAAGTAAAAAACATCAACGACATTAGAACAGAGAAAAGTAAAGAGTTAGTTGCTGGTGGAGATGAAGCTTTAGATCCTTATGAATTTGATTATTTGTTATTGTGTAACAAGATTTGTGGAAAATCTCACTATAACATGCAAATGAAGATCATTGTGGAAACACAAGAGGAATATGACGCTTGGATTAAGGAGCAAGCAACTTTTAAGAATACTATAACAGCTAACTAAAAAAGATTAAAACGATATAAGATTATGTCAGCACACGCAGATACTCACGCTCACGACGATCACGGGCATCATCATAAAGAGACTTTTGTAACTAAGTACATCTTTAGTATGGACCATAAGATGATTGCCAAGCAGTACTTGATTACAGGTACTATCATGGGAATTATCGGAATAGTTATGTCGCTTATGTTCCGTATGCAAATTGCATGGCCGGAAGAACCTAATGTGCTTTTTGAAGCATTATTGGGGAAATGGGCACCTAACGGTGTTATGGATGCCGATATTTATTTGGCTTTGGTTACCATTCACGGAACCATCATGGTATTCTTTGTATTAACTGCTGGTTTGAGTGGTACTTTCAGTAACTTGTTAATTCCATTGCAAATTGGAGCAAGAGATATGGCCTCAGGATTCCTTAACATGGTATCTTACTGGTTGTTCTTCTTGTCAAGTGTTATCATGGTATTGTCTTTGTTTGTTGAAGCTGGTCCAGCTGCAGCAGGATGGACTATCTACCCGCCACTTTCTGCATTACCAATGGCACAAGGAGGTTCTGGAGCAGGTATGACACTTTGGTTGGTAGCTATGGCTATTTTCATCGCCTCTTCTTTGTTAGGATCTTTGAACTATGTGGTAACTGTTATCAACTTGCGTACAAAAGGAATGTCTATGACACGTTTACCGTTGACTATTTGGGCGTTCTTTGTAACTGCTATCATCGGTATTATTTCATTCCCGGTATTATTATCTGCAGCTTTGTTATTGATCATGGATAGAAGTTTTGGAACATCATTCTTCTTATCTGATATCTTTATCCAAGGTGAAGTATTGCATTACCAAGGAGGTTCTCCAGTATTGTTTGAGCACTTGTTCTGGTTCTTAGGTCACCCTGAGGTATACATCGTATTGTTACCTGCATTGGGGATTACTTCGGAAATTATCTCTACCAACTCACGTAAGCCTATCTTTGGTTACCGTGCCATGGTAGTGTCAATTTTGGCAATTGCATTCTTATCTACGATCGTATGGGGTCACCACATGTTCGTATCAGGTATGAACCCATTCTTAGGGTCTGTATTTACCTTTACAACATTATTGATTGCAATTCCATCGGCTGTAAAAGCATTCAACTATATCACAACGCTTTGGAAGGGTAACTTACAAATGAACCCTGCTATGTTGTTCTCTATTGGTTTGGTATCTACGTTCATTACTGGAGGTCTTACCGGAATCATCTTAGGGGATAGTGCTTTGGATATTAACGTTCACGATACATACTTCGTAGTGGCTCACTTCCACTTAGTAATGGGTATTTCTGCATTGTATGGTATGTTTGCTGGTATCTACCACTGGTATCCAAAAATGTTCGGACGTATGATGAACAAAAACTTGGGTTATATCCATTTCTGGATTACTGCTATCTGTGCTTATGGAGTATTCTTCCCAATGCACTTTATCGGAATGGCAGGTTTACCAAGACGTTACTATACGAACTCTAACTTCCCATTGTTTGACGATTTAGCAAACGTAAACGTAGTAATTACTGTGTTTGCTTTAATTGGTGGAGCGTTCCAGTTGGTATTCTTGTACAACTTCTTTAGTAGCATGTTCTTTGGTAAGAAAGCTGAACAAAACCCATGGAAATCCAACACCCTTGAATGGACTACTCCGGTAGAGCACGTTCACGGAAACTGGCCAGGTGAAATTCCTCACGTACACCGTTGGGCATACGATTACAGTAAGCCAGGTCACGAGGCGGATTTCGTACCTCAAAACGTTCCATTAATGGACGGAGAAGAAGAATTACAACACTAAGAGAATTCATTTCTTATAAATCATATCAAGCCTTTCTGAGTTTTCAGAAAGGCTTTTTGTTTATCTTTGCTTTTATATGAATGACAATTTAAACCCCTCCAATGAACACTTTTCCCCAGAGGAAATGGATGTTGAAAAGGCCTTGCGCCCCCTGTCCTTTGATGACTTTACAGGACAGGATCAAGTGTTGGAAAACCTCAAGATTTTTGTAAAGGCAGCCAACCTTAGAGGTGATGCTTTAGACCATACCTTGTTTCATGGCCCTCCGGGTCTTGGTAAAACGACCTTGGCCCATATTTTAGCCAATGAACTTGGGGTAAGTATCAAGGTGACTTCTGGTCCCGTTTTGGACAAGCCTGGCGATCTTGCCGGTTTGTTGACCAACTTAGATGAGAGGGATGTATTGTTTATTGATGAAATCCACCGTTTAAGTCCTATTGTGGAAGAGTATCTGTACTCGGCCATGGAGGATTATAAAATTGATATCATGATAGAATCTGGCCCTAATGCCAGAACCGTTCAAATCAACTTAAATCCATTTACTCTTATAGGTGCCACTACAAGATCTGGATTGTTGACATCGCCTATGCGTGCCCGTTTTGGTATTAGCAGTAGACTTCAATATTATTCTACGGAATTGTTATCTACCATTGTTGAACGTAGTGCCAATATCTTAAATGTGCCAATTTCTATGGAAGCGGCTATAGAGATTGCAGGTAGGAGTAGAGGAACACCTCGTATTGCCAACGCATTGCTGCGTAGGGTACGTGATTTTGCGCAAATAAAGGGAAATGGTAGGATTGATATAGAAATTGCCAAATTTAGCTTAAAAGCGCTTAATGTGGATGCCCACGGACTCGATGAAATGGATAATAAGATCTTGACCACCATTATCGATAAGTTTAAAGGCGGACCTGTTGGAATTACCACTTTGGCAACGGCAGTTAGTGAAAGTGGAGAAACTATTGAAGAGGTCTATGAACCATTTTTGATTCAGCAAGGATTTATCATCCGAACTCCAAGAGGGAGAGAAGTCACCGAATTGGCCTATAAACATCTTGGAAGAGTTAAAGGTGGTATTCAAGGGGGATTGTTTTAATAGATTTACATTTCCTCAAATTCATTTTTTATGACTAAATACAAATATCCAAAAAGAGTTTCTTTTATAAATTTTGTGGTCAAGTCATCGGAAATTGCCAAGAATCCAATTCCATTTCATAAGGAAATGTTTGTCGCTAGTGGAGAATCTTTCAGCATCAAAACGCCTTTCAATGCGCCAATTATCTTGACTAAAGATGCAAAGATCGCCAAGCATATTCTTCAAAAGCAGCACAAACTGTATGAGAAGTCCAAACTGCAAACCAAGTTTTTGTCGAAATATCTGGGGTATGGACTTTTAACGTCTACGGGAAGTTATTGGCTCAAGCAACGTCGGCTAATTCAACCGGCATTCCATAAAGATAAATTAAAACAGTTGGTGGCCATTATTGATACCACCATCAATGAACAGGTCAACAGTTTTCCAACGGATAAGATGGAAGAATTATACCCGTTGATGAATACTTTGGCTTTTGAGGTGGTTGCCAAATCGCTTTTTAATTTTTCTTCCAATCAAAATACCCTAAACCGACTTCAGTTCATTATTGCCGAACTTCAAAACTTCATTGTTAAGGAAATACGCCAACCCCATAAACGTTTGTGGTATCACTTAAAAGGGGACATGAAATATCACCAGAAGATGGTTAAAGAGAGTAGGGAGATTATTGAAAATATAATTATCCAACGAAGAGCGTCAAAAGAACAGCATGACGATTTATTGGATATGTTGTTAAAGGCAGAATACGAAGATGGCTCACATATGAGCAACAACCAACTGATTGATGAAATATTAATTTTGTTTGTGGCTGGCCATGAAACTACAGCCAATGCCTTGACCTTTACGTTGTTTTTATTGGCTACAAATCCAAAGGAGCTGGCAAAGGCAAAAGCCAATTCATTGCCTGTCACGGATGCTACCCAAGCTTTTGATGCCCTGCCAAAACTTACATATATCAAACAATGTGTTGAAGAGGGTATGCGCTTGTATCCATCAGCATGGATTACGGATAGAGTAGCTTTGGAAGACGATACCTTAGGAGAATTTCATATCAAAAAAGGAACCTTGTTAGGCGTTTCCATTTTTGAAATGCACCGAAACCCGAAATATTGGGATACTCCAGAAATGTTCAATCCAGATAGGTTTTCAGAGGAAAATAGAAAATCAACAGCTTTTGCTTATATGCCTTTTGGCGCTGGCCCCCGTTTGTGCATCGGTAACAATTTTGCCATGTTTGAAATGATGCTGGCCATTAATGCCATTCTTCAAAAATTTGAAATTTCCACGAACAAAGCCGAAGTGAAAATCAATCCGCTCATTACTTTAAAACCAGTGGATGTTGAAATGTCGTTTTATCCTATTCATTAAAAAGTTTAAGTACGAAGCCATACTAAATTAATGATTGTTGATTTTCAGGTAAATGATTGAAAATTACAATTTATTGAAGATTTTATCATGGGCAATTCTTAATCATGATTGTAATTTTACTCTAGAAAATTGATGGTAAAGGGTAGCGGCTTTATCAATTTTATTTCTTCCTAGGCACAACATTATTACATTATTATTTATCATAATATTGACATTTGGTTTTTTAAGCCGATAATGTTTTTAATCCCTTTTTAAGGTGTAATTGTTAAGAATTATCATCAAAATAAATCATTCAATCAAAAAACGAACAATTATGAAAAAAATCATTATCGGCTTAATGTTTATTGGTCTCGCCAGCCAAACGTATGGGCAATTTGACGTAGGTCTTCACGGCATTCACTTAGCACCAGTTGAAATTAAAACAATCAATTTAAATTATGCTAAAAAGGTTATTGATAGGAACGCCGCTATTGGAATCATCAATTTGCAGAAAGAGGTTGCTAATTTTAATCTTATTGCGTCTGAACTGTATGATGAGGAAAGCAAAGTTTTTCCATTGAAGTTTGAGTATAGACACGGAAAAATATTTGCCACATTTAATCAAGATGGCATAATTTTAAAATCGTTTGAAAAGTTCAAGGATATCGCGTTGCCTTCAGTTGTCCTTAATACAGTAAAGAAATTATATCCAAATTGGTCACTACGAAAAACATCTTACGAGGTATCGTATCAACTAGAGGAAGATGTTGAAAGAATCTATTATGTACAGATTGTAAAGGACAAACAGAAAAAAATCATTAGCCTTGATACCTCGGGAAGAGAATTGTAATTAATAATAAAAATCGCCTTAATCCTAGGCGATTTTTCTTTGTAAATCTATTGTCGAAAATGAATGTTCAATATTTTGTATATTTAGTAATGGCCCCTTTCGGTTTTAAAAGACAATAAAAACTAGGGTATTATGAGGGCCAATAGAGCAACTTTCTTCACACTTTTGTTTCTAATCATTTTCTCGATGGCTAATGGCCAAAATATTCAAAACGATTTTGAAGTAAGCTATTTTGATATTAAAAAAGGGCCTTGGGCCCGGGTTTATGATATGCATAAGGACCACAATAATTTTTTGTGGTTAGCTACTTCTCTGGGTCTATATAGGTTTGACGGTAGAGAATATAAGCGCTACGCAAAGGATTCCCGTAAAGCCAATACACTTCCTAACAATCTTATTTATACTGTTTGCGAGGATAATTACAATCGTCTTTGGGTGGCTGGTTTCGATTTTGACTTGGCTTATTTAGATAGAAGTACTGACACTTTTAACAAAGTATATTTAGATGGCTTTCAGGAAATGGGAGGTCATGTTTTTGACATTATTTTAGGAGCTGAAGACCAATTGCTACTTCTTACTAGAGGGGCTGGCTTAGTGGAGTTTGCTAACTTTGGTAAGCCAAACAATTTATTGAAATATCATTTTAAGGAACTAAGTTTTTTTTCAGCCAAGATAGATGATGAAGGGAAGATTTGGATTGGTACCAATCAAGGAGTTTACTCTATTACAAATCCAAACGATATCGAAGGCACTTTTAAAAAAGAACTGGATTTCGAGGGAGCAATTCATTCCATAGAAATTTATCAGGACAAGATACTCCTGGGAGTTACTACTGGATTTTATATTTACAATCTAGATACTTTAAAGTTGAAGGAAATTGCATTGCCATTTTATCAAAATAGCCCGGGAATTGTGAGAAATGGCATAGCACATGTCAAGGACAATAAATTTTGGATTTCTATAGCTTGTAAAATTTTGGAGTTCGATGCTGGTCCTGAAACGTTTATGGATAATATTACTACTAAAAGTAATAATTTGCCCTTTGCAGGATATGGGACTTTGCTAAATTTTGGAAACAATCAAGTTATATCTGTATTTAGAAAAGGCTTGTATTTGTTTGATTTGAATCCACCTGTTTTTGGGAATATAGGTATTTATGACCTCAATGACGAATCTACAGAATGGGGTTCTGTACTTTCCATATTGGGAGATTCTGGAGATCTTTGGTATGGGAAATTTGAGGGAGGATTGAGTTTAAGGCGCGATGGTAAAGAATACTTTTTTAGTTTAGATGATGTACATGGCAAACAACAAAAAGGCTATCCGCAAGTGGTATGTTTGGCCAAGGATTCCATTCGGAATAGGATATGGTTTGGCGGAAATTTTGGGTTGGGATATATAGATTTGGATTCATTTGATCCGGAATTACCTAAACTCCATATTTTTTCACTTTCAAGTAAAGGAATGTATTATTTTCCTGTTTATAGAATTTCTTGTATTCAAGCAGATTCAAATGGAATGATCTGGGTTGGAACTTCAGGACAGGGTATTTATAATATTCTTGAATTAGAAAATGGAAGTTTCAAAATAAACCATTTAAAGGCGACCTCTCAATCCATAAAAAATAAACTTACCAATTATCCAACGTCCCTTTTAGTAAACGACAAAGATCTTTGGGTAGGTACAGTGGGAGGAGGACTCTTGAATTTGGAGGTGTCCCCAGAATACAAATCGGCCGAAATAGTAGGACATTATACAAAAAGTGAAGATGTGCAGTCTATTTGCTCAGATTTTATTTTGGATATGGGATTAGATGTTCAAGGAGACTTATGGATTTCAACCTTTGGAGGGCTAAGTAAGTATTTGGGAGAAGGTAAGTTTGATTCTTGGATAGATGTACCTAATGTTAGTAATCCTGTTTTTCCAAGTTTATTAAGTGACAATCAAAACAATATTTGGCTTACCACCTATGGGGAAGGGCTCATAAAGTACAATCCCAAAACCGACAATTTCCAACAATATGGGACCACTGAGGGTATTAAGAATTTTGATTGGTCCAGTGGTAAGTTTAAAAGTGATGAGGGGCAATTATATTTTGCAGGAGATTTTGGTGTCACCTATTTCGATCCTGAAAAGGTAGATGCCTTTGTTACGGAGAAAAATATTTATTTGTCCGATATTAAGGGGGGAGTGGACAATGACCAATGGGGGCTTAATAATTTTGAGCAGTCACCTCAATTCAATCTGAGGTATGATGAATTTCCGTTGCAGCTGCATTTTTCCACTTTAGGGTATTCAGCGGAAGAACTCGAAAATCTTTATTATCGCATCATTCCAGGGAATGATGGTTGGAGCAAAATGGTAGGCACCGATTTACAACTCATAGATTTGCCCGCCGGGAAATATTCTTTAGAAGTGAGTGGAAGTAACTTTCAAGGTCTTTGGGATAAGCCTCCATTTATGATGCAATTGGATGTCACTGGGCCTTGGTGGAGTTCAAATTGGGCAAAGGTGGTTTATCTGCTCCTTATTGTTTTCAGTATTTTTTGGTTATATCGATTTTTGCTCTCACGGAAATTGGCTCTGGAAGAATCTAGAAAATTAAAGGAGGTGAATGATTCCATGGCCCATTTTTATTCTGGGATTACTCATGATTTTAGAACACCTATCACGGTAATTTTGGGGATTACAAAATATTTGAAAGAGATAATTCCTAAGACACATACTTCCAATTTAAATTTGATTGAAAAAAATGCTTCCAATTTGGTACATATGGTAGACAATATCATTGAATTGTCAAGAAATGAAAAGGGGGTGATGGACCAGCAAATGATTCAAGGAGATATAGTTCCTTATATACTTTATCTTTCCTCGAGTTACCAAACTTTGGCAGAATTGAAGCATATCAATTTCGAGATAGAAATTAGACAGCAATCTATAGTCATGGATTTTGATAGAAACTATATCAAAAGCATTCTAGGAAACCTATTGTCAAATGCCATAAAGTTTACTCCTAATGGAGGAAAGATATCCTTAGTTGTGACGAGAAAAGCTAATGATTTAAAAATAATAATTACTGACTCTGGGATTGGCGTTCCTTTAGCGGAGCAGAATAAGATTTTCGAAAAATATTACCAATCCAAAAGCGCCAGTAAAATATCAGAGAAGGGCTCTGGAATAGGCTTGTCATTAACAAAACAATATGTTGAAATTTTAAAAGGAACTATTAAATTGGAAAGTTTGCCAGATGTTGGAACAAAAGTAGAGCTATCCATTCCAGTTCATAATTTGGCAGAGTATTCTCAAGACCCTTTGGAGGCTATTGAAATAGTAGAACAACATAAGAATGAGAATTTGAAACAATTTCAGGAGTTGGATAGACAAAAACCAAACATTTTAGTGGTAGAAGACCATGAAGATGTACGTGGTTATTTGCGTTTAATTTTGAATAAGGTATACGATGTAATTACCGCTATAGATGGAGAGGAAGGTGTTGAATTGGCAACTACATATATTCCTGATCTTATCATTTGTGATGTGATGCTACCCGATATAGATGGTTTTCAAGTCACAGAAAACCTAAAAAGTAGCACTAAAACAGATCATATTCCCATTGTTATGCTTACCGCAAAGGCGGGACATGCCAGCAAATTGAATGGATTTCATAAAGGAGCTGATGCTTACCTAACTAAGCCATTTGATGAAAAAGAGCTATTTGCTGTGATAGAAGGCCTTATTAAAACAAGGGAGTGCTTAGAAAGTAAGGCCGCCGGATTAATTCCTTCGCAAAAAAATGGGTATTCTGAAAGTTCGCAACTTAATTTTGTGGAGGAGGTTAACCAAACCTTAATTGACAATTACCAGAATAGCCAGTTTGGGCCTAAGGAATTGGCAGAACATTTGGCCATGAGTGATTCGCAATTATATCGAAAAATTAAGTCGGCTTTTAAGGTCTCCCCTGTCCAATACATACGTTCTTTTAGACTTAAACGGGCCAAGATATTATTAGGGAATACCAATAAATCAATAACGGAAATATCTTATGAAGTCGGTTTTAACGATGCGTCATATTTCTCTAAAGTTTTTAAGAATGAATATGGAGAAACCCCCACAAAATTTCAGTAAATAGTTTTGAAAAGTAGGAGGTTTCATAAAACTAATTGGGCATATTGAATGATTCGTTCTAATAATTGAATGAAATTTCCAATTTTGAAGGGGAAGCAAAATGTATCTTTAAAATAAATTCTCTCTAAAGCCACTTGGTACTGATTGATAGCAATAAGTATAACTTTAAAACGTATCATTATGTTAACCAAATGCCTTTCACTAAAAGCTCCAACTGATTTTTTTAAGAACCCTATCCTCACTGTAACCAAGCTCATTTCTTTTTTGGTGCTACTTGGATTGTTGTTTTCGTGCAGTTCCAATGAATTAACAGATGAGGAGCCTGAATCGGTTTTGTCTACTTCATCTGCAAAATCGGCTTCCAGTCCAGGAACTCCCCAAATGATGTATGAGGGAATTGTGGGTGGAGCAGGAAGTGCTATTGGTCCTGGCGGGGATTTATTTGTCACAGAAACCCAAACAGGAGAAATCTCTCGATTTAATTTAAAGACCTGGGAGAAAACAACATTTGCCAGTGGCTTGCCAACCATGATTCCTGCCGTTGGTATAGGAGGTGCCATGGACATTACTTTTATTGGAGATACTGGATATGTGATAGTGTCTTTAGTAGGATCTTTTTTCGGGGCTCCGACTCCCGATGTGATTGGAATTTACAGGATCGATGGCCCAAATAGTTTTACGGTGATTGCAGACCTTGGAGCATTTTCCGAAGCAAATCCTCCAACTACAAGCTACTTTTTGCCAATGGGCTTGCAATATGCCATCGAAACTTATAAAGGAGGTTTTTTAGTAACCGATGGTCACCATAACCGTGTATTGCAAGTCACCACCGAAGGAGAGATTACAGAAATGCGTGCCTTTCCTAATATCGTTCCCACAGGCTTAGCAGTTTCCGGCAACAAAATTTATATGGCCGAAGCAGGACCTGTTCCTCATGATCCAGAAGATGGCAAGGTGGTTTATTTTACGGAAAATTCCACTTATGCACCGCCGGTAGCTTCAGGAGCTTCTATGTTGGTGGACGTTGAATTCGGTCGAGGCCAAAGTCTGTTTGCGCTTTCCCAAGGGACATGGAATGGTCTTGGAGAGGGATCCGAGGCTTATGAAAATACGGGAGCTTTGGTTAAGGCCAATCAAGATGGAACGTTTAGCGAAATAGCCACAGGTTTAGATAGACCAACATCTCTCGAAATTGTAAAAAATACAGCCTACATTGTAACTCGCGATGGTGAAATTTGGTCCGTTGGGGATATTGCAAGTGGACCTTATGGTAACTAGAATGAGTTAATACGGAAAGACTTTTTAATAATAAATGATATTGCCGACTTAGGTTGGCTTTATTGTTTAGTTTTTTCGCTGTACATTGGCCAAATGAAACTCCTGCAATCCTATACCAAAAGTATTAAAAATGAAGCAAAACGACTTGGTTTTTTGTCCTGTGGCATTAGTAGGGCTGGGTTTTTGGAAGACGAAGCTCCTCGATTGGAACAATGGCTTAACAGTAACATGTATGGTGAAATGCGTTATATGGAAAACCATTTCGATAAGCGCTTGGATCCTACAAAGCTGGTTGAAGGAAGTAAAAGTGTCATTTCCTTACTGTTGAATTATTTTCCCGAAAAAACACAGGAAGATACCTCCTTTAAGTTATCCAAATATGCTTACGGAACCGATTATCATTTTGTCATCAAGGATAAATTAAAACAATTACTTGAGTTTATAAATGAAGAGATTGGCGAAGTCAATGGACGTGCTTTTGTAGATTCTGCTCCAGTCCTTGATAAAGCTTGGGCCGCCAAATCTGGGTTGGGATGGATTGGAAAAAATAGCAATCTCCTCACCAAACAAGTGGGGTCCTTCTATTTTGTTGCAGAACTGATTGTAGACCTTGAGTTGGAATATGACGCGCCAACAACCGATCATTGTGGAAGTTGTACCGCTTGTATCGATGCCTGTCCTACGGAAGCCATTGTCAACCCCTATGTAGTAGATGGCAGCAAATGCATTTCCTATTTCACAATCGAACTGAAAGACAATATTCCTACTGAATTCAAAGGAAAATTTGACCATTGGATGTTTGGCTGCGACGTGTGCCAAGACGTCTGTCCCTGGAACCGATTTTCAAAACCTCACAGTGAGCCGCTTTTCAATCCACATCAAGATTTACTATCCATGACCAAAAAAGATTGGGAAGAAATCACCGAAGAAACTTTCAACAAAGTCTTTAAAAAGTCTGCAGTTAAGCGCACTAAGTTGGCTGGATTAAAAAGAAATATTCAGTTTCTAAAAGATTAGAGTTTCATCTACAGGATTATTACATTTGTAATTCATATTAATCCAAATTTTATATGAGTAAACAAAGCAAACGCCGTGAGGCTTTGGTGTATCATGCCAAGCCAACTCCTGGAAAAATTCAAGTAGTTCCTACAAAAAAATACGCCAGTCAAAGAGATTTGTCCTTGGCCTATTCACCTGGAGTAGCGGAACCATGTTTAGAGATCGCTAAAAAAACAGATAACGTTTATAAATATACCGCCAAAGGAAATTTGGTAGCCGTAATTTCCAATGGAACAGCCGTTTTGGGGCTAGGTAATATTGGCCCAGAAGCTTCCAAGCCCGTAATGGAAGGTAAAGGATTGTTGTTTAAAATATTTGCAGATATCGATGTGTTCGATATTGAGGTAAACACTGAAAATATTGACGAATTTATCCAGACGGTAAAAAACATAGCGCCTACTTTTGGAGGTATCAACCTTGAAGATATCAAAGCGCCAGAAGCTTTTGAAATAGAGCGTCGCCTAAAGGAAGAGTTGGACATTCCAGTGATGCACGATGACCAGCATGGAACGGCAATTATTTCTGCAGCAGCATTAATCAATTCCTTGGAATTGGCAGAGAAAAAAATAGAAGAGGTTAAAATTGTAATCAGTGGAGCTGGAGCAGCTGCTATTTCCTGTTCTAGATTGTATCAGGCCTGTGGAGCCAAACTTGAAAACATGGTGATGTTGGACAGTAAAGGTGTAATCAGAAAAGACCGCTCAAATTTAACTCCTGAAAAGGCCGAATTCGCGACACATAGAGCCATTGATACCCTTGACGAAGCTATGGTAGATGCCGATGTATTTATTGGGCTTTCTACTGCCGATATTGTTTCGCCAGAGATGTTGAAATCAATGTCAAGCGATCCTATTGTGTTTGCGATGGCCAATCCAGATCCTGAAATTGCTTATGATTTAGCCATTGATACACGAGACGATATCATCATGGCCACAGGACGTAGTGACCATCCTAACCAAGTAAACAATGTGCTTGGGTTTCCATTTATTTTTAGAGGAGCTTTGGATGTGCGTGCCACAAAAATAAACGAAGAAATGAAAATGGCAGCCGTAGTGGCTTTGGCAAAATTGGCCAAAGAACCGGTGCCAGAACAAGTAAATATAGCCTATGGTGAAACTCGTTTGGCTTTTGGTAGGGAATATATTATTCCAAAGCCATTCGATCCAAGATTAATTGCAGAAGTACCGCCAGCCGTAGCAAAAGCTGCGATGGATAGTGGTGTTGCCAAAGAACCTATTATCGATTGGGGTAAATATAAAGAATCCCTAATGGAGCGTTTAGGTTCGGATAATAAAGTGGTTCGATTATTATTGAATCGCGCAAAAATGAATCCGAAGCGTGTGGTATTTGCAGAGGCAGATCAACTGGATGTGTTGAAAGCAGCACAAATTGCCCACGAAGAAGGGATTGCCTTTCCAATACTTTTAGGGCGTAGGGAAGAAATTGAAAAGTTAAAGCTAGAGATCGATTTTGATGCGGATGTGCCAATCATCGATCCAAAGTCGGATGAGGAGTTAGGCCGCCTTAACAAATATGCCGAGGTGTATTGGCAACAGCGCAAGCGTAGAGGGGTGACTTTGTATTCTGCACAAAAAGTAATGCGCGAACGCAATTATTTTGCGGCAATGATGGTAAACGAAGGCGATGCCGATGCCCTTATTTCTGGGTATTCACGGAGTTATCCTTCGGTTGTGAAGCCTATGTTGGAACTTATTGGAATGGCCAAAGGTGCTACCCGTGTCGCTACCACCAACTTAATGATGACACGCCGTGGCCCAATGTTTTTGAGTGATACCGCAATTAATATGGATCCATCTTCAAAAGATTTGGCGAAGATTGCCCAAATGACGGCTAAAATTGTGAAAATGTTTGGAATGGAGCCAGTAATGGCCATGATTTCCTATGCCAACTTTGGTTCTTCAAAAAATGAACGTACCACCAAGGTAAGGGATGCCGTAGAGTATCTTCATAAATATTACCCAGATTTAATTGTTGACGGAGAATTGCAAACAGACTTTGCTCTGAACAGTGAAATGTTGCAGGATATATTTCCGTTTTCAAAATTGGCTGGTAAAAAGGTAAATACACTTATTTTTCCGAATCTTGAAGCGGCCAATATCACCTATAAACTTTTGAAGGAGCTTAACCAAGCAGATTCCATTGGGCCTATCATGATGGGGATGCGCAAACCAGTGCACATTTTGCAATTGGAGGCCAGTGTGGATGAGATTGTCAATATGACGGCCATAGCAGTTATTGATGCCCAGCAAAAAGAAAAAAGGGAGCAGGAACTCAAGGCGTCAGAAGAAAAGTAACCTCCTCTCATTGTAAATAATTTTATTACATTTGAGAGGTTTAAATGAGGCTATTTAATGATTACACATATTCAGGGGAAACTTGTTGAAAAGAATCCAACCGATGTCACCATAGATTGTAATGGAGTGGGCTACCTACTCCATATTTCTTTACATACCTATTCGAAAATTCCAGATCAAGAAAATTTGAAGCTGTATACCCATTTGCAGGTAAGGGAGGATGCCCATACCCTTTATGGGTTTTCTTCTATTTCTGAAAGAGAGATTTTTCGTTTGTTGATCTCTGTAAGCGGGATTGGAGCCAATACAGCAAGGACTATGTTATCTTCATTAACTCCCAAACAAGTAAGGGAGGGAATCGCTACTGGAGATGTAGCCTTGATTCAGTCGATCAAGGGAATTGGAGCCAAAACAGCACAACGAGTTATTTTGGACTTGAAAGATAAAATTTTGAAAGTCTATGATATTGATGAACTTTCGGCGCCTCAAAGCAATACCAACAAGGATGAAGCGTTATCAGCATTAGAAGTTCTAGGATTTAATAAGAAGCAGGCTGAAAAGGTGGTAGACAAGATCATTTCAGACCAACCAGATGCGAGTGTGGAAAGCCTTATCAAGGAAGCTTTAAAAAAATTATAATAGAGATTTGAGTACAAATAACCCGATTTATACTATTTCAACCCGATCATACCTGCTTTTTAGTATCGTAATGCTCTTTAGCCTTTTCGGTTTTGCGCAGGAACCAGAAGAACAAGATACCACCAAAACAGGTTTTTCCATGGGAAGGATGACACTTCCCAATCCCAATAGCATTGTTTCAAAATACACCTATGACCCTGTAACAGACCGTTACATCTACACTGAAAAAGTGGGGAAATTCAACATTAATTACCCCATTATATTAACGCCTGCAGAATATTATAAATTGGTGTTGCAGGAACAGCAAAAGGGATATTACAAACAGAAAATTGATGCGGCAGAAGGTAAAAAAGAGGGGAGTGAAGAAGAACAAAAAAATCTCTTGCCAGAATTTTATGTGAATTCTGGCTTTTTTGAATCGGTGTTTGGTGGAAATACTATTGAAGTAGTGCCTCAAGGATCGGTAGAAATGGATTTGGGCGTACTCTACACAAAGCAGGATAACCCAACGTTTTCGCCAAGGAACAGAAGCAACTTTACTTTTGATTTTGACCAAAGGATTAGTTTGAGTTTATTGGGTAAAGTGGGGACAAGACTTCAGGTAACAGCCAATTATGATACCGAGTCTACTTTTGATTTCCAGAACTTGATAAAATTGGAATACACGCCTACCGAGGATGATATCATCAGAAAAATTGAGGTGGGTAATGTGAGCATGCCTTTAAACAGTTCCTTGATTACGGGAGCACAGAGTTTATTTGGGGTAAAAACCGAATTGCAATTTGGGAAAACGACAGTAACCGCTGTATTCTCTGAGCAAAAATCACAATCACAGTCGGTAGTAGCACAAGGAGGAGGTACTTTGGAAGAATTTGAATTCTTTGCAAGGGACTATGATGAAAATCGCCACTTCTTCTTGTCTCAATATTTTAGGGAACACTACGATGAGGCCTTAAATAGATATCCATACATCAACAACAATATTCAAATTACCAGAATTGAAGTTTGGGTAACCAACAGAAGTAATCAAACAGACAATGTTAGGAATATCGTGGCCTTTCAGGATTTGGGAGAGTCGGATGTTATTGGGCTTGCTTCCCCACCAGCTGGATTTGTGAATGTGCCTGGAGGGGCATATCCAGATAACGGAAACAACGATTTCGACCCTTTAAATATTGGAGGTGCGGGGTCTCAGTTAACGGATGCGGTAAGAGATATCACCACGGTTGAACAAGGTATTTTAACACCTGCAAATGAAGGTTTCGATTTTGGTAAATTGGAAAATGCCAAGAAACTTCAGCAGGGGTCTGACTATATTTTGAATACACAATTGGGGTACATTTCCTTAAACCAAAGATTGCTTAATGATGAAGTGTTAGCAGTCGCTTTCCAATATACGGTTGGAAACCAAGTCTACCAAGTTGGTGAATTTGCCAATGATGGAGTGGAAGCTACAGAAGTTAGTCAAGATTCAGGTTCTGAAAATCAAATTGTTAGTAATAAGGGGCTTGTTTTAAAAATGCTTAAGAGTGCCGTTACCAATGTGGAGCAGCCTATTTGGGACTTGATGATGAAAAACATCTACGATACTGGAGCATATCAATTGAGTCAGGAAGATTTTAAACTGAACATTTTTTACACGGAAGCTTCTCCAGTCAACTACATTTTACCTGTGGACGGAACTACTTTCCCTCCATTCCATAACAACACGACAGATCCAACAGACGATACGGCAATAAGTGAAACTCCTTTAATTAGGTTGTTCCACCTAGACCGATTGAATTACAATAATGATCCACAGCTGGATGGGGATGGGTTCTTCGATTTTGTGCCAGGGCTAACCGTATTGACACAAAATGGAAAAATCATCTTCACCAAAGTGGAACCTTTTGGACGTTATCTGTTTGATGTCTTGGATGATGACAACAACCCTAACAACAACGATGCAGATTACGAACAGGATACATACACAAACCCTAACCAGGAGAAATATGTATACGATATTCTCTATAAGCAAACCAAAACGGCGGCCTTGGACGAGTCTGAAAAGAACAAGTTCCAACTTAAAGGACGATTTAAATCCTCTGGAGGTGATGGTATTCCATTAGGGGCTTTTAATGTACCAAGAGGTTCGGTAGTGGTAACTGCTGGGGGACGTGTGCTGGTTGAAGGAATTGACTATACGGTGAACTACCAATTGGGGCGTGTTCAAATTTTGGATGAGGCTTTAAAAGCGTCTAATACGCCAATTAATGTGTCTGTTGAAAACAATGCCGTTTTTGGGCAACAAACAAGACGCTTTGCAGGGGTGAATGTGGAGCATCAATTCAACGAGAATTTTGTCTTGGGAGGAACTTTCTTGAATTTAAGTGAGCGTCCAATTACCCAAAAGGCCAATTACAATACAGAGCCAATTAATAATACTATTTTGGGGCTTAACGGTAACTATTCTACCGAAGTGCCATTTTTAACTAGGATGGTAAACAAGTTACCAAACATAGATACCGATGTGCCATCCAATATGTCGGTTAGGGGAGAGTTCGCCTATTTGTTGCCAGGGGCTCCAAAAGGAACCGATTTCAATAATGAAGCCACTTCATATGTAGATGATTTTGAAGGGACACAAGGTGCCATCGATTTATTGTCGCCGTTGACATGGTACCTGTCTAGTAGACCTGTAGGACTTGGACGTAACTATCCCGGATTTGGAGGTGAAGATGACAATGGGCTACAAAATGGTTTTGACCGTGCCTTTTTGAACTGGTATACCATTGACCCTATTTTCTATAGTACGCAGAGACCTACCGGAATTAACGATGACGATATCTCTAACCTTTATACGAGACGTGTATTTATAGAAGAGGTATTCCCTCAAGTAGATTTGGTACAGGGCCAAAGTACGGTAATCTATACCTTGGATTTGGCTTACTATCCTTCGGAGCGTGGACCATACAACTTTGAAGCTTCTGCTGCCGATGGTGAATTGGATAACCCAATGAATTCTTGGGCGGGGATTACTAGACAGATTACTTCTACCGATTTTGAGCAGGCGAACGTAGAATACATTGAATTCTGGGTTCAGGATCCATTCTTGGACAATCCTTCAAACCCGGGAGGAACTTTAAGTATCAACTTGGGGAATATTTCTGAGGATATTCTTAAGGACGGTAAAAAGCAATTTGAGAATGGCTTGCCAGAAGATGGAAATATAGATTTTCTTCAGAATAACTTGTCTGTAGATAAACCTTACGTAGTGCCGCAGAACCAATCCTTGATCTACACATTTGCCACAACAGGTCAGGAGCGTACCAACCAAGATGTTGGGTATGACGGTTACGACGATATTGAAGAAGCCCAAATGTTGAGTGAGTTGGGTGTAGCTGGAAACTTTGGGGAAGACCCTGCAAAGGATAACTATACTTATTTCCTAAATACGGAAGGAGATATTTTTGAGCGTTATAAAAAGTATAACGGTACCGAAGGGAATTCACCGGAAACCTTTACCGATACCAATAGAGGTTCAACTACCCAGCCAGATGTGGAGGACATCAACAGGGATAATACCATGAACACGATCAATAGTTATTTTGAGTATAACATTGATATTAAGCCTTCCACCTTAAACGAGAACAACGAAAAAATCAACGATATCAAAACCCGTGAAGTAACCTTGCCTAATGGTGAAACTAGAGAAGTGGTTTGGTATCAATTTAGAATTCCTATCAACGCGTCTGATAGAGTTGCCGTAGGGGGAATTACCGATATTAGATCGGTGCGTTTTGCTCGTATGTATTTAAAGGAATTTACCCAACCAACGGTATTGCGTTTCGCAACTTTGGATTTGGTTCGTAGCGATTGGCGTCGTTTTACTGGAGATTTGGATAATGACCCTACCAATGAAAGCCCGAACTTAGAATTCAGTACAGGTGTTGTTGGACTTCAAGAGAATGAAGGGAATTATGTGTTGCCTCCTGGTGTGGAATTGGAAGAGTTGAACAACAACAATAATATCGTTCGTCAAAATGAGCAATCTCTAGTTGTAAAGACTTGTCAATTGGAAGCTACAGATTCCAAAGGGGTATTCAAAAACATTAATATAGACATGCGTCAGTATAAAAAACTGAGAATGTTTATGCATGCTGAAAATGGAGAGTCTGGTACCTTGAATGATAACGATTTGGTCGGATTCATTAGAATGGGTAACGACTTCACCGACAACTTCTATCAAATTGAAGTACCATTGCAGGTGTCTTCTGGAGGAATTTCTGCAACTGCAGTGTGGCCAGAGGAAAACGAAATTAACTTGCCATTGGAGTTATTGCAACAAATCAAGTCTAAAGGAATTTTTGACGGAACCTTAAGCAATGACGATCCAACATTTTATGACGTTATTGATGGTTCGGTAAGTGAAAATCCGGTCCCAGAATTTTCTCAATATACAGCTGGACAACAGCGTATCGCCATTAAAGGTAACCCTAATTTCGGAGACATTAGAGTGTTGATGGTAGGTTTAAAAAACATTACATCAGCCCAAAATGGAGGATCTGGTTATGACGCTTGTGGAGAGGTCTGGTTTAACGAACTCCGTCTATCCGATTTACATAACGAAGGTGGTTGGGCTGCCGTGGTAGGCGTGGATGGTAACGTGGCAGATTTTGCCAATGTAAGTGCTACGGGTAGACAAAGTACTTCTGGTTTTGGTTCGGTAGAGCAAAGACCAAATGAAAGAAGTAGGGAAGATGTTCAGCAGTATAATGTAGTGACCAATGTAAATCTTGGACAATTGTTACCTAAGAAATGGGGTATTCAGGTGCCTTTCAACTATGGGCAGGAAGAGGAATTGATTACACCAAAATACGATCAGTATTATAATGACCTTACTTTGGAATCACGATTGGATGCGGCTACTTCGGAAGAAGAGAAAAAACAGATAAGAGAACAGTCGGAAGATTACACAAGGCGTAAGAGCATTAATTTTATTGGTGTGAAAAAACAAAGGGCAGCCGAGGCGAAACCGCATGTGTATGATCCGGAGAACTTGACTTTCAACTATTCTTATAATAAAGTTGAACACCGCGACTTTGAGATTGAGAATTCCTTAGATCAAAGAGTAAGGGCAGGGGTGAATTACAATTATAATTTTACACCTAAGAAGGTGGAGCCTTTCAAGAAGAATGATTCCTTGTTTACTGGACGATATTGGAAGATTCTTAAGGATTTCAACTTAAATGTAATGCCTACAAGTTTCTCGGTGAATACAGATATCATTCGTCAGTTCAACAAACAGAAATTTAGGGAAGTTGAACTTACTGGAAACAATATTGGGATTGATGAGCTTTACAGAAGAAACTATACCTTCGATTTTCAGTATGCCTTAAATTATGCTGTGACCGATAATTTGAGTTTCAATTTTAATGCTTCCAATAACAATATTGTTAGGAATTACTTTATCGATGATCAAATCAACGGAAGGCAAGATCCAACTTTAAATGTTTGGGATGGCTTCTTTGAATTGGGAGATCCAAACATTCAGAACCAACAGTTCCAGTTGAACTATGAAATTCCGTTGAACAAAATTCCAACCTTGAGTTTCTTGAATGCCACGTATTCCTATACGGGAGATTTCCAATGGCAAAAAGGATCTGATTTGAATACTAATTTTGAGTATACCGATGAAGATGGCGTGACTAGCTATTACGATTTGGGGAACTCTATCCAAAATGCCAATACCCATGCTATCAATTCTTCGCTTAATATGGAGAAGCTTTATAGCTACTTAGGTTTGGTGAAGAAAAAATCTAGGCGTACAACCAGACAGCCGCAAACTAGGGATAAGGATGGTAAGCGTGTGGTAAATGGCGCCGATGCCCGTAACCAATCCAACAAGAAGCAAAGTAAAGTAGTAGGTGCTGCCTTGGATGTAATGACCATGGTGAAAAGAGTTCAGATCAATTATTCTGAAAATAATGGTACCTATTTGCCAGGATATACAAGAACACCTGGATTTATAGGAACCACCAAGCCTACTTTTGGATATACTTTTGGAAGCCAAAGAGACATTAGGGATATGGCGGCCAGAAATGGTTGGTTAACCGTATTCCCTAATTTCAACCAACAGTATACCGAATTGACCAATCAAACTTTGGATTATTCTGCCAATGTGGAATTGATACCAGATTTAAAGATCGATATCACTGGGGGGAGATTGTATTCTGAAAACATGACTGAGAACTTTAGAGTTGAAGATATGGATGCCGATGGAGAATTGGATTATAACTCCTTAATCCAAAATTCCTATGGAAACTTCAACATTACAACCTCACTTATTAAAACTGCCTTTAGTACCAGTGATGAAACTCAGTCGGATGCCTTTAACGATTTTAGAGCAAACCGTATGGTGATTGCCCACAGATTGGCGCAGGAGTTTTATGGTAACAATACGTATGAATTGGATGCAGAAGGCTATCCATTAGGTTTTGGTAAGAACAGTCAGGCAGTATTATTGCCAGCCTTTGTGTCTGCCTATACAGGATCCAATCCAGATAATGTAAAACTATCGGCGTTTAGGGATTTTCCAATTCCAAATTGGCAGTTGAAGTATACCGGGTTTATGAAGATGAAGTGGTTCAAGAAGAACTTCAAACGTTTCTCAATTACCCATGGTTACCGTTCCAGTTATACAATTAACCAGTTCCGCACCAATCTAGATTATGTGGCTGCCGATCCAACCTTGGATTATGATAGTCAGGATCCAGATGTGTTCAACCAGTCGGGGAACTTTAAAAGTAGAACCTTATATAGTAACATCAACTTGGAAGAGCAGTTCAGTCCGCTTGTGCGTATTGATTTTGAAATGAAAAATTCGGTGAAGATTCTTGGAGAAATTAAGAAGGATCGAATTTTGTCTCTGAGTTTCGACAATAACTTGATGACCGAAATTCAAGGAAAGGAATATATTGTGGGACTGGGGTACCGTTTTAAAGATGTGCGTATCCGCTCCAAACTTGCAGGTCCGCAACAAATCATTAAGAGTGATTTGAACATGTCCTTGGATGTGTCGGTAAGGGACAACAAGACTATTATAAGATATTTGGATTTAGACAATAATCAAGTGACCTCTGGACAAACTTTGTGGGGTGTAAAGTATAAGGCCGATTATGCCTTCAGTAAATACTTAACAGGAATTTTCTATTTCGATTATTCGTTCTCAGACTACGCGATTTCAACAGCCTTCCCGCAAACAACCATTAGGTCTGGAATCACGCTGAGGTATAATTTTGGAAATTAATCCAACGAAGCCGCTTTCTATTGAAAAAAATCAGAGAAAATTAGGTGATTCAGGTTTTAAAAAATTATTTTTGTGCCAATTAATTATTACACACAAAATGAATATACCGGCAGATTTAAAGTACACTAAAGACCACGAATGGGTTAAAGTAGAAGGCGATGTTGTAACTGTAGGAATTACAGATTTCGCGCAAGGCGAATTGGGAGATATTGTTTACGTAGAAGTTGAGACATTGGACGAAACTTTGGAGGCAGAAGAAGTTTTTGGAACTGTAGAAGCCGTTAAAACTGTATCTGATTTGTTTTTGCCAGTATCTGGTGAAATCATCGAATTTAACGAAGCCTTGGAAGACGCTCCTGAGTTGGTAAACAGCGATCCTTATGGAGAAGGATGGATGATCAAGGTAAAATGTTCAGACCTTTCGCAATTGGAAGGATTGATGACTGCTGACGATTATAAAGCGCTCATCGGTGCCTAAGCCCATTGCGTTAATACTACTGCTTGCTTATGTGGTAGCATTAACTTCCTTGAGCCTGGTAAACATTCACAAAATGCCAAGTCTGGGCTCATCCTTTGATGATAAGTTGTATCACCTTGGAGCGTATACCGTTTTTATGTTGTTGGGGTTTAATTTTTTTAGGCAAACCCAAGTGAAACATAAAATTTTGATTTCAGGGACAATAATTGTGCTTTATGGCATTATTATTGAGGTATTACAACAAACATTGTCAACTACAAGAACCTTAGATGCCTACGATATGTTGGCCAATTTTATAGGGGTTGTAGTGGGCACAATCATCATAAAGCTTATGGTGAACCTTAAGTTAAATTAAAATAATCGCTTGCTTTTTTAACTATTAATTGGTTATTTTAGCATTCTTAAATGTTTTAAGATATGGAACCGAAAAAAACTACCAAGGCCGACGTAGGCAGAAATAGCTCGATTTATTTCGCAGTGGGCTTGGCTTTAATGTTGTTGCTAACCAATTTGGCAATTAACTACAAAACGTACGACAAGGCTGCAATTGACATAGGTCAGTTGACCATGGACGAGGAATTGGAGGAAGAAATCCCAATTACCGATCAGCTTAAAACACCACCACCACCACCACCACCACCACCAGCAGCCCCTGAAGTTATTGAGGTTGTAGAGGATGAAGTGGAAGTTGAGGAAACCGTAATCGAATCTTCTGAGACTAGTCAGGAGGAAGAAATTGTAGAAGTTGAAGAGGTAGTTGTGGAAGAAGTAGAAGAGGATATCGAGGTTCCTTTTGCTGTTATCGAAAACGTACCAGTTTTCCCTGGATGTGAAAAAGAAAAGGGGAACAATGCTAAAAAAGCATGTATGTCTGAAAAAATCAGCCAATTTGTAAACAAGAAATTCAACACAGATTTGGCTAGTGAACTTGGTCTTTCAGGAAGACAGCGTATCAACGTAATTTTCAAGATTGACAAAAATGGAGAGATTACCAATATTATGGCGAGAGCACCACATCCAGGTTTGGAAAAAGAAGCAAAACGTGTTATTGGCATGCTTCCTAAAATGAAACCAGGTATGCAAAGAGGTAAAGCGGTAACTGTACCGTATTCGTTACCAATCTTGTTCCAAGTTCAGGATTAAGAAGAGATAATTTTATAATATTAAAAATCCCGTCTAAGTTTTAGGCGGGATTTTTGTTTTTGGTATGCTTCTTGTGTTTTGGCATAATATTAACATCTTAAATTCAATATTATGAAAAATCTTAACAAAGAACGTTGTATTGCTGGCCAGAGCAAAACAACCGTTACAAAATCACAAAAGCATGATGTAAATTTACAAAAAAAACTCTACCCTATATTTTCAGATTGGGTTAATTCTATGCCTTTTGGGAGTGTATGGTCTTTTTGAAATGGAATTTGAAACCAAGATTCCTAAGTATGAACAGGCTATGGTTGATGAGGAGGCACCGATTGAATTCGTGATGCAGAAATTTAAAGTTTATGAAGAACCTGTGCCACAAAAAGAGGAGAAGGCAAAAGTGAAATCTAAATTGATTACAGAACCTCCAAAAATAGTTGATGATTTTACTGTTGATCTTCCGGTTCAAAATGTTATAACTTCAAATCAGAACGTAAGTGATAAGATTGTGGATCCGGGAGCTATTGATGTAGTTAAGATTGATAAGGATATTCCTGTTCTTTTGGATTTTATTGAAGATGTTCCAGTATACCCTGGATGTGAAAAAGCTAAAGGAAATGATGCTCGAAAAAAATGTATGTCAGATAAAATTGCCAATTTGGTAAAAAGAAAATTTTCACCAGATATCGCAGGGGAATTAGGGATTCACGGCATGCAAAAGATTTATGTGGAATTTAAGAATTGTAAAACTGGAGAGGTTAAAGATGTCAGGGCTAGATCCCCTCATACAGAATTGGAGCATGAAGCCAAAAGAGTGATTAATAAAATACCTATTATGACTCCTGGAATGCAGCGAAACAAGCCTGTAGATGTTCTGTATTCTTTACCCATTATATTTGAGGTTAGAAATTAAATTGTTGTTGTTTTGTTTGTTCAACCGTTACTCTTTGTGGGGTAACGGTTTTTTAATGGGCTTTTTTTGAAAAAGTAGTATATTTCGGCCATCAAAGGCCGACCGAATTTTATGAAGCGCATCATTCTCTGTTTTTTTATGTTTTTCTGTGTATATGGATTTTCCCAAAATACAGAAAGCTATCAAAAATCCCCTGTTTTTCCTGGATGTGAAACTGAACCCATAGACAATCTCAAAGTTTGTTTCAACAATAAAATCAACCAGTATATTTTCGATAATTTTAGAGTTCCGGAAATAGTACAGGAAGAGAACTATCAAGGGGACATTAAAATTTTATTTGAAGTGGATGCTAAAGGGGCTTTCAAAGTATTGTATGTAGATGCAGTGTATGAAAGTTTAGAGGCTGAAGTGAAACGTGTATTTGGAGAACTTCCGAAAATTGCTCCTGGGACTTACAATGGCAATCCAACCTATTTTCAATATTCCATATCGGTAAAAATTCCTTTGGTCAATCCTCAGGAAATTTCTAATGAGGCTTATGCCCCGGCAGAAACGGTGCATAGCATCGCCGATTTAAATGAAACGGTTTCCAAAGAATATGATAGTATCAATAATGACATTGTACCCTACGAAAAGCTGGAATACAGCAGTCAGTTAAACATTCCTTTTAGGCATACCTATTATGCCCGTTTCGATGGACAAATGAATGTCTTGGGAACTAACAGCCATACGGCAGCTAAGCCTTTTGTGTATGCTGAGGTAGCTCCGTATTATGATTTTAAGGCTGAAAAGGAATTCATGGCCAAAGGAAGTGATGGCTGGTGGGGTAGAAAACTATGGGATGAGCATTTGGTTCAGGTACAGGGAAAGGACTATTGGTTTGTCATCGATCCTATTTTTGACCTACAAGTTGGAAAGGATACTGAGGCCGATTTCAATTCAACCTATAACAATACACGTGGATTGATTGTGCAAGGAGGTTTAGGGAAGACTTTAAACTTTTCAACTTCAGTGTATGAAAGTCAAGGGCGGTTTGCGCAATATTTTAATGATTATGCCGAAAGCTTAAAAGCTTTTGGTCCGGATCCCGCTATTGTTCCAGGAAGAGGTATTGGAAAGTCGTTTAAGGATGGTGGTTATGATTACCCTGTGGCCGAAGCTTACTTGTCCTATGCACCTGCAAAGTTTATTAATGTACAGTTTGGGCACGGAAAGAATTTTATAGGAGATGGGTATCGCTCCCTTTTTCAAGGGGATGCAGCAAGTCCGCATACCTTTTTTAAGTTGAATACCAAATTTTGGAAAATAAAGTATACCAATACTTGGATGTGGTTAAGGGATGTGCGTCCAGAGATTATTGAGGACAAATCCTTTTTGACCAAATACATGGCCAACCACTATTTGAGTTGGAATGTTTCCAAAAGATTGAACCTTGGTTTTTTTGAGTCTGTTTTGTGGACCGATACCAATGGACGTGGATTTGATATCAACTATCTTAACCCAATTATCTTTTTCAGGGCACTTGAATTCGAATCTGGTCAAGGAGCGGGAAATGCTATTGTAGGGGCTTCGGCAAAATATAAATGGAACAATAAGGTGAATCTTTACAGCCAGTTTATTCTGGACGAATTCTCCTTAGGAGCTGTGAAAGGCGGAAACAAAAGTTGGAAAAACAAGTTTGGTTATCAAATTGGGGTGAAATATTTCAACGCCTTCAAAGTAGATAATTTGTTACTGCAGTTGGAGTATAACAGAGTAAGACCTTATACATATTCCCACGATACCGTGGTGTTAAACTATGGCCATAACAACCAATCGATGGCCCACCTTTGGGGAGCCAATTTTAGTGAGCTTGTCATCATAGGTCGTTATAACTACAGACGTTGGTTTGCCGATGCGAAATTCATTATTGGAAAGCGTGGGTTCGATTACAATACCGAGGAAGACAGTTTTAGCTACGGAGCCGATATCTATCGTAATTACAATGAGCGTCCATTTGATACAGGTGTGGAAGTAGGGCAGGGGATTACAACCAATAGTTTCAATGCTGAATTGCAAACAGGATACATTATCAATCCAGTGAGTAATTTGAAGTTGTTCACCAATATTAGTTTTAGAAACTTCAATCCAGAAACCAATTCGGCGGATTTGGCCAATAGGGATACCTTTTGGTTTAGCTTAGGCGTGAGAACAGATTTGTTCAATTGGTATTACGATTTCTAAAATAAAATTGCTGTCCTAAAACCTTCCGATTACCCATTCTAAAGGCTTCAAAATAAACCAAAGAACGGCATTGTCCAATAAGAATTAATAAAGTATCTTTGCCCACGCAAAAATTACAGCGACAAATTTTACGGGTTTGAGTATTAAAAATTCTTCAGTTTCAATAAGTTCAGTATTTTCTGATTTTAAGGAAATCACTAAAATAAGACTTTCGGTTAGTGTTGTTTTTTCTTCCATAGCGGGGTACTTGTTGGGTGCCGAAAGTATAGAATTGACCACTTTGATACTTCTTGCCTTTGGCGGGTATTTTATGGTGGGAGCTTCCAATGCATTCAACCAGATTATTGAGCGCGATTTGGACGCCAAGATGGACCGTACCAAAAACAGACCGATTCCTGCGGGCCGTATGTCGGTAAACACGGGGTTTGCAATTGCGGTGTTGTTTACCATTTTGGGGATCATCACCTTATACATTATTAATCCAAGAACGGCCATGTATGGGGCCATTTCCATTTTTTTATACACCAGTGTTTACACGCCTTTAAAAACCAAAACACCATTGTCGGTTTTTGTTGGGGCCATTCCAGGAGCCATTCCGTTTATGTTGGGGTGGGTAGCTGCTAGAAATCACTTTGGAATTGAGCCAGGTACTTTATTTGCCTTGCAATTCTTTTGGCAGTTTCCACACTTTTGGGCTATTGGTTGGTTCTTGTTTGACGATTACAAAAAGGGAGGCTTTTTTATGTTGCCAACAGGAAAGCGCGATAAAGGAACTGCAGTGCAGATCATCATGTATTCCATCTGGACTATTTTGGTGTCGATCATTCCGGTGTTTGGATTTACAGGCGATTTAAAACTTTCGGTGGTAGCGGCAATTATTGTATTTCTGTTAGGAGGTCTAATGTTGTATTATGCCTTGGATCTATTTAAGAAAAGAACCGCCCAAGCTGCCAGACAGTTGATGTTGGCCAGTGTATCATACATTACTTTATTACAGATAGTATACGTTATAGACAAATTTTTGAGATAAATGGATTTAACCGAAGGAACCTTTCAAGAGAAAAACGCAAGAGCTAAAAAAATGATGCTATGGTTTGGTATCATTTCATTATTTATGTCTTTTGCAGGATTAACCAGTGCTGTAATTGTGAGTAAAAGTCGCCCCGATTGGCTGAATGATTTTCAGTTGCCAAGCGCTTTTATAGTGAGCACGGTGGTTATCGTGTTAAGTAGTATCTCTTTTATTTTAGCAAAGCGTGCCTTAAAACAGGACAATAGAAGTCTCGCGACTCTGTTTTTATGTTTGACATTTGTATTGGGTGTGGTGTTCATTTACAGTCAATTTTTAGGTTTTTCCCAAATTATTGGCTTGGGGTATAATTTTACAGGTCCTACCAGCAATGTTACCATGAGCTTTGTGTACATCATTGCCGCAGCTCATATTGCGCACGTAGTGGCTGGCTTACTTTCAATTTTGGTGGTAATTTATAACCATTTTAAACAGAAGTATTCTTCAAAGGAAATGCTAGGGGTAGAACTATCTGCAACTTTCTGGCATTTTGTAGATATCTTATGGATATTTCTATTTTTATTTTTAAATTATATAGGATAGTATATATTTGACTTTTATCCCGTTTTAGGAATTCCCTTTCTTTATCAAGCATTTGTTTTGAAAATATGAAAGCGAAGTTTCGTTAGATGGATAAAATGATTATTTTTGTGCAAATTTTAACAAAATAAACGCTTAATATGAATACTACAGTAGTGAATACTGGTACAGAAGGCAAAACTTGGGGAGGTGGAAATGAGCCTCTTAAGGCAAGTTATGGTAAAATGATGATGTGGTTTTTCATCGTTTCGGATGCTTTAACTTTTTCTGGATTTTTGGCAGCTTATGGATTTTCAAGATTCAAATTCATCGGAACTTGGCCTATAGCGGATGAGGTTTTTACCCACGTTCCGTTTTTACACGGGCAAGAATTGCCTATGATTTACGTTGCTTTCATGACCTTTGTTTTGATTATGTCTTCCGTGACTATGGTATTGGCTGTAGATGCAGGTCACCACATGAAGAAGTCTAAAGTGACTTTCTATATGTTCTTGACCATTATTGGTGGTTTGATCTTCGTTGGATCTCAAGCTTGGGAATGGGCTACCTTTATTCAAGGAGACTACGGTGCTGTGCAAACTAAAGGGGGAAACATTCTTCAATTTGTAAATGCTGAAGGAGAGCGTGTAGCATTGCGTGACTTTGTTGTGGCAGAACACTCTGAGCGTACAACTCATGAAAACAAAAACGGACTTTGGTTTGTTGGAGAATCTTCTTTACCTACCTATACTGTAGAAGAAGTAGTAAAAGGATTGGAGTCTCACAGTGATATTTTGGTAAGAACCCAAACACTTGATGAACACGGGCACAAGACAGTGTTGACAAGAGAGGAGTCTTTAAAAGCGCTTAAAACTAATGGTAAAATGGTGGTTGAAGGTGCTAACTTGCACGTAAATGAGTACGGATCACCGTTATTTGCTGATTTCTTCTTCTTTATTACTGGATTCCACGGTTTTCACGTATTCTCAGGAGTGGTACTTAACATCATTATTTTCTTCAATGTTATATTGGGAACTTATGAGAGAAGAGGAAGCTACGAAATGGTAGAGAAAGTTGGACTTTACTGGCACTTTGTAGATTTAGTTTGGGTATTTGTATTTACATTCTTCTACCTAGTTTAATTTAGATAAAATAGTTACAATGGCACACGCACATAAATTAGAGATTTTAAGAGGATTAGTTAAGTTTAAATCCAACACTCAAAAAATTTGGGGAGTATTGGTGTTACTTTCCATTATTACAGCTGTTGAAGTTGTTTTAGGTATCTATAAGCCAGAAATGTTTATGGGGAAAGTAATCGGGATGAAATTACTAAACTGGATTTTCATCATCTTGACACTTGTTAAGGCTTATTACATTACTTGGGACTTCATGCACATGAGAGATGAAACTTCAGGTTTGAGAAGAGCTGTGGTATGGACAGGGGTATTCTTGATTTGCTACTTAGCGTTCATTCTTTTAACCGAAGGTGATTATATTCAAGGTGTATATTCATCAGGGTATATCAAAAGTGATTTTTAAGAACGTTGCTTAACGTTAAATAGATACAAAAAAGGCGGTTATTCAACCGTCTTTTTTATTTTTGCACCCATGAAAAACAATCAAGTAAAGCGTAATCTGGTCTTAGGAATTCTCTTCTTGCTGCCAGTAATGTTTGTTCTGGTTTTATCGCTTTCAAACGATAATTACAATACTTTGGAAATCGTTCATGAGAATGTTCTGGATTTACCGCAAAGAAGCGATTCCGACATCCAATTGAAGGATCATTTAACAGTTTTGGGATTCTTTGGAAAGCATCCAAAGGAACAATCTACGCCAGCCTTAAACCTTAAGGAATTAATCTATGATAAATTCAAGGGATTTAAGAAGTTTCAAATTGTCATATTGGTAACGCCAGAGGCCAAAACTGAAGCAGAGGAATTGTTCAAGGAAATAGCCAGTTATGAAGACATGCGCTTTTGGCATTTTGTAACACTTGATGAAACCAGTATCCAAACTGTTTTCCAAAGTTTGAAATCGGATATGCAATTGAATGAAAACCTTTCTACGGAGCAAGTATTCATTGTAGATACCGATTTGAAACAACGTGGAAGGACTGACGATCGTGAAGATTGGGAAAAGAAAAAGAATTTAGCACCTTACCCGTTATACTCATACAGTGCCATTGAAGTTGCTGAGTTGAAAAATAAGTTAAGTGCCGAAGATTTACGAATTTTGTTTACAGAATACCGCGAGCGCCGAAAGGGGAACTACGATTCTACCCAAAGACGTGCAAACGATTTAAAAGAACATAGCGATGAGCAATAAAACAAACTATTCATACGTAGGGATTGCCTTTATCATTTTGGTTTTTGGTATCATTTTTGTTCCAAAAATTGTCGATAGGATTACAAATGAAGATATCACTAGAAACGAAAGTAGAAGTGATCAGGCCAATACCAAAGAGAAAGAGGTTGCAACTTCCGAATTGGCTTTTTTGAACATTAATGGGGAGCCTAAAAAAGTGCCAGATTTCAGTTTTGTCGATCAAAATGGAAATCAAATAACCAATAAGGATTATGAAGGAAAGGTGTATGTAGTGGAATTTTTCTTTACAACATGCCCATCCATATGTCCAAAAATGAACAAAAACTTGGTTCAGATTCAAAATGAATTCAAGGAATTTGCTGATTTTGGCGTAGCATCTTTTACCATCAATCCAGGGCACGATACTACAGAAGTTTTGAAGGTGTATGCCGATAATTATGGTATTACCAATCCTAACTGGCATTTAATGACAGGCGATAAGGATGCTATTTACGAGTTGGCGAATATTGGCTTCAACCTGTATACCGGGGAAAATGAAGAAGTAGCCGGTGGTTTTGAACATTCAGGGAATTTTGCCTTAATCGACAAAAATGGATTTATCCGTTCAAGAGTGGTTGCTGGAAATCCTTTGATTTTTTACAACGGGATAATTTCTGAAGCAGAACAAAAAGACGATGAAGGCCAAGAGCAGCAAATTACAATGCTTAAGGAAGACATTGCACAATTATTGCAGGAGTAAATAAATATAGCTATCAATTACGAAATAAATATGAGTAATCAACAAGTCTTGGAAGAGAAAAAATATAATAAGTGGATTGTTATTTTATCCGTAGCAATTCCGTTGGCTGTGGCGGCCCTTTTTGGTGTGAACCTACGAAAAATGGGCTTTGATGTTGAGCCTCTAACCTTTTTGCCTCCTATTTATGCAGCTATCAATGCCGTAACCGCTTTGGTTTTGGTATTGGCATTTTTGGCCATTAAAAATAAAAAGGTAAGCTTGCATGAAGGTTTAATGAAGTTTGCCATTATTCTTTCCGTACTGTTTTTGGTTATGTATGTAGCCTACCATATGACAAGTGATTCTACAAAATTTGGAGGGGAAGGAGCTATAGCTTATATCTACTATTTCATTTTGATAACCCATATTATTCTTTCAATAGTGATCATCCCTTTTGTGTTGATTACCTATGTTCGAGCTATTACCAATAATATTGAAAGGCATAAGAAAATAGCAAAAATCACGTTTCCTATGTGGATATATGTGGCTATTACTGGAGTTGTAGTATATATTATGATTTCACCTTATTACGCATAGTTATGAAGTCTAGATGGACCATCCTCTGTATCGCTTTTTTGTTGTCATTGAACTCTTTTGCACAATGTGCCATGTGTCGCGCTGTTTTGGAGAGTGAAGAGGGGCAATCGGCTGCAGAAGGTGTGAATAATGGGATTGTGTATCTAATGGCCATTCCGTATATTTTGATAGGAGGAATTGGAGTTATTATCTATTACAAGTTCTTTCGGGCAGAAAAATCAAAATAGTTCCATTTTACTGTAACATTTTTTAATCATTTCAGTCTTAATAGTATACCTAGTTAAGTAATTCTTAACAGTTTGTTAGTATAAAAGGTTTTAACTTTTATGTAACATTGTATAGGCTATAACTATCTATTTATGATTGAAATAAAGAATATTCACAAGTCTTACCATATGGGGAGCAATAGTCTCCATGTGTTGAAGGGAATTAACTTTAATGTAAAAGAAGGTGAGCTTGTTTCTATTATGGGCTCTTCTGGTTCTGGCAAGTCTACCTTATTAAATATTTTGGGCATGCTGGACGAAGCCGATTCCGGTGAATATGTTTTAGATGGTTTCCCTATTCAAAATCTCAACGAAAAAATAGCCGCAAAATACAGAAATGAATTCTTAGGCTTTATTTTTCAATCTTTCAACTTAATAAATTACAAAAGTGCTTTAGATAATGTGGCTTTGCCTTTATACTATCAAGGTATCAAGCGTAAGGAACGCATTGATAAGGCGAGGCATTATCTGGAAAAGGTGGGATTAGGGCCTTGGTCCAATCATTTGCCAAGTGAACTTTCAGGAGGGCAAAAGCAAAGGGTAGCCATTGCTAGAGCCTTGGCAAGTGACCCAAAGGTACTGTTGGCCGATGAGCCTACTGGAGCATTGGACACCGCGACTTCTTATGAAGTGATGGAATTGATCCAGGGAATTAACGATGAAGGCAAAACTATTTTGGTGGTGACCCATGAACATGATATTGCCAATATGACCAAGCGTATCGTGAATCTTAAGGATGGGGTAATTATTGATGATAGTTTAGTAGAACAAGTAAGGGCTTCTCAATATGTTTGATATTGAACGATGGCAGGAAATCTTTGAAACGCTACGAAAAAATAAACTTCGAACGTTTTTAACCGGGCTTTCGGTGGCCTCCGGTATTTTTATTCTTGTCATTTTGTTAGGCTTCAGTAAAGGCATCGAAAATGGAGTGACTTCACAATTTCAGCGGGATGCCACAAACATGATAACCGTTTGGACCAATAGAACTACAAAGGAATACAAAGGCCTTAACCCTGGTCGCTATGTCCAACTAAAGAACGGTGATTTTGATATGGTTTCTACCAAGTATAAGGATTACTTGGAGTACGAGTCATCGCTCCATGGAATGTGGGGGGTAACCATGACCTATGGAAACCAAACAGGAAGTTATCGGATAAGAGGAGTGATGCCCGACCATCAGTTTATTGAAAATGCAGATATTTTAAAAGGACGGTTTTTAAATCAGGCAGACCTTGATGAAGCCAAAAAGGTGGCCGTTATAGGGAACAAACTGAAACGGGACTTGTTTAAGGATGAGGATGCTATAGACAAGAACATCCTAATGTATGGCATGAATTTTAAGGTGATTGGTGTGTTTTCTGATCCAGGAGGAGATAGGGAAGAAGACCAGGCTTATATACCAATATCTACGTCTCAAAAGGTGTTTAACATTGGGGACAATATTCGAAACATGTTGTTCACAGTGGAGATGTCCGATAATTTCTCCGATGCGGTTACCTTATCGCAAAATATTTCCACAGAAATTGAATCTCAAATCAAGCAAATGCATACAGTAGCTCCAGATGATACTGGGGCGGTTAGAGTTTATAACACGCTTGAGGAAGCTAAAAAAATATATAAGCTTATTGATACTATCAAGGCGGTGTTTTGGTTTGTAGGGATTGGAACAATTATCGCAGGAATTGTGGGTGTTGGAAACATCATGCTCATTATTGTAAAAGAGCGTACCAAAGAGATTGGAATTAGAAAAGCCTTAGGCGCCTTGCCATGGTCCATAATCGGCATGATCATTCAGGAAGCTGTTTTTGTAACCATGTTTTCAGGATTATTTGGTTTGATATCTGGATTGGCATTATTGGAAGCCGTCGGCCCTCAAGTAGAAAGTGATTTTATAAAATATCCGCAAGTTGATTTCAACATTGCCATAACCACAGTGTTTATTTTAGTATTTGCAGGAGCATTGGCTGGATTTATTCCGGCATATAGAGCTGCAAAAATTAAGCCTATCGAGGCATTAAGGGACGAATAATATGTTTAATAAAGATCGTTGGGACGAAATATTACAGGCACTTGCCACCAATAAATTCAGAACCTTTTTAACGGCTTTCGGGGTTTTTTGGGGGATCTTTATATTGGTATTGTTGCTGGCTCTAACCAATGGACTAAAAAATGGGGTCACCGCCGATTTTGGCGACTTTGCCACTAATTCCATGTTTATGTGGACCCAAAGAACTTCCATCCCTTACAAGGGAATGCCCAAAGGACGAAACTTCAGTTATAAATTGGACGATGTAGAAGCGATCAAGGCTCAGGTGCCCAATCTAAAATATGTGTCTCCCAGAAATCAATTGGGGGGATTCATGGGGTCCAACAATGTTACAAGAGGAACCAAAACAGGAGCCTTTGAAATTTATGGCGATTATCCGGAGTATATTAATCAGCAGCCCATGGACATTCTACAAGGAAGGTTCATTAGCTATTCCGATATCAATACCAAACGTAAGGTGTGTGTCATTGGGACGGATGTTGTGAAAGGACTTTATGACAAAGGGGAGGAGGTTATGGGCTCTTATATCAAGATTAATGGTGTAAACTTTATGGTAGTTGGCACTTTTAAGATGAGCAACAGCCAAGGAGATCGCGAACAGGATGCCAATACCGTATACATTCCATTTACAACATTTGGAAATGCTTTCAATAGAGGGGATAATGTGGGGTGGATGGCTATTACAGCAGTTGATGATGTAACCATTACTTCTGTAAAACAACAAATATTCGATTTAATGAAATCGAGGCATAAAGTAGCTCCTGAGGATGATCGAGCCATTGGTCACTTTGATTTATCCGAACAGTTTGAACGTGTTAATGGCCTATTTACAATTTTAACCATTGTGGGATATTTTGTGGGGGCTTTGGTACTCATGTCTGGAATTATTGGAATCAGTAACATCATGCTCATTGTGGTTAAGGAACGAACCAAGGAGATAGGTGTGCGCAGAGCTTTGGGGGCAAGTCCATGGACAATTAAAGGACAAATCCTACAGGAAAGTTTGTTGTTGACCATTCTGTCTGGAATGGTGGGGATTTCCTTTTCCGCTTTCATGATTTGGCTACTGAATTACCTATTGGACAGTGGTGGCCCTGTAGAGAATTTTGCGAATCCAAGTGTAAACATGACCGTGGTGTTTACAGCATTGATCATATTGGTGGTATCTGGCTTGTTGGCAGGGTTGATACCTGCAAATAGCGCGACAAAAATGAAACCCGTTGATGCCTTGCGAATAGAATAAAAATGAAATACATCCTAACAAACCAAATTTAAATAGCAATACAGATGAGAAGGACAAAAACCGTAATTATTCTTGCCTTTATAGTTGTTGCATTTTCTGCAGCATTATATTATTTATGGCAAAAAAATCAGGAAGATCCTATAAAGTATACTACTGAGGTGCCTAGCGAACAAACCATTGTTGTGAAAACGGTGGCTACGGGTAGTATTGTGCCAAAGGAAGAAGTTCTAATAAAGCCAAATATTTCTGGAGTTATAGAAGAGATTTTTATAGAAGCAGGAGAATATGTAAAGTCGGGTGATTTGATAGCCCAAATTCGCGTCATTCCAAATGTGTCTTCTTTAACAAGTGCCAAAAACAGCATTGCAACTAACCAAACCGCATTGCAAACGGCACAAATTAATTTAGAAACCCAACAGGCAAATTACGATAGACAGAAAGCTTTGTTTGATAAAGGGGTGATTTCAGCTAATGATTTTGAAAGTATCAAAAATACTTATTTGCAAACGAAACAAAGTGTAGAGCAGGCCAGGATCAATTTAAACTCCGCTAAACAGAATTACGATATTATCAAAACAGGAACTACCAGTGGTTTGGGAAATATTGCGCAAACTCAGGTAAGAGCGACGGTTTCTGGGATGGTATTGGATGTGCCTGTGAAAGTGGGGAATCAAGTTATTGAAGCCAACAACTTTAACGAAGGGACCTCCATAGCTTCTTTGGCAGATGTCAAGAAAATGATATTTGAAGGAAAGGTTGATGAGAGCGAAGTTGGAAAAATTAAAGAAGGTTTGCCGTTGGAAATTACCGTTGGGGCTATCGAAAATAAAGAGTTTGATGCGGTCTTGGATTATATAGCTCCTAAAGGTGTGGAGGAAAATGGCGCCATTCAATTTGAAATAAAAGGAACACTTACCAAAATGGACACCACTTTCATTAGAGCTGGTTTGAGTGCCAACGCGGCCATTATTTTGGATAAGGCAGAAAAGGTGTTGGCCATTAAGGAAGCCTTGGTGCAATATGATAAAGAAACAAAATTACCTTACGTAGAAATTGAAACAGGAGACCAAAAGTTTGAGCGTAAAGATGTGGAGTTGGGCATTAGTGATGGTATATATGTTGAAGTAAAAAATGGTGTGACAAAAGATGATAAAATTAAGGTGTGGAATCAGCTACAGGGAGCGCCTCAATATGCTCAAAATTAATTCATGAATTTTGTAACACTTTAACATTTCCTCAGACTTATATATCGATTATGAAAACACAATTTTTCCTATTAATAGCACTTGTCTCCTTTGCATCCCAAGCCCAAGAAAAAAAGTGGACATTGATTGAATGTGTGGATTATGCTTTAGAGCATAATATTTCAATTCAACAATCCGAATTGGATTTGGAAGTCGCAGAAATAAACAAAAAAGATGCCTTTGGTAATTTTCTTCCAAGTTTAAATGCTTCCGCGTCGCATTCCTGGAATATTGGTCTTAACCAGAATATTACAACGGGTATTTTAGAAAACCTGACTACGCAATTTACCTCCTTTGGAGTATCCTCTTCGTTTGATATTTACGCAGGTTTGCAGAATCAGCGACAAATGCATCGTTCTAAGTTGGCAATTTTGGCTGGTGAGTACCAATTGGATAAAATGAAGGATGATATTTCTTTGTTTGTGGCCAATGCATTTTTGCAAATTTTATTCAATAAGGAGCAACTTAAAGTACTTCAGGCCCAAAACGTAATTACCCAAGAAAATTTACAGCGTACCCAAGAAATGGTAAACGCCGGGACTTTACCGGAAGGCGACCTTTTGGAGATCAAGGCTACAGATGCCACTCAAAAGCAGGAAATCATAGCAGCAGAAAATACACTGTTTATTTCCAAACTGAGTTTGGCGCAACTACTGCAGATAAAGGACTACCAGAATTTTGACATTGTTGATGAAAGTTATGATATCTTTGCAGAAGATATCCTATCGGAAAGTGCTTCTGACATTGTGGACAAGGCTAAAGAAGTGGTAAATGATGTGAAAATTGCCGAAACCAATACCGAAGTGGCCGAGTATGATTTGAAAATTTCTAGAGGGGCTTATCAGCCATCCTTGTCAGGATACTATGGGTATGATACCAGAGCATCGTATAGTGATATCATTGTTGGTTCAGAATTGGATCCCAATAATCCTTCAAGAATAATAGGCGTTGTGGAAGGGACTGGCCAAAATGTGTTGACGCCAAATTATGTGTCGGTTATTGGAGGTCCAAGAGATTTGTTTGACCAATTCAGTATTAATGATGGTCATAATTTAGGGTTGAGGTTGAACATTCCAATTTTTAATGGCTTTGCCGTAAGAAATAATGTGCAGCGCCAAATGGTAAATCTTGAAAGGGCCAAATACCAACAGGAACAGGCGGAATTGGATTTGGAAGCCAATGTATACCAAGCTTACAATGATGCCAAGAACGCTAAAAAGGCTTACGAGGCAGCACTTCAAACAGAGGAAGCAAGACAGTTGGCTTTTGAGTATTCTAAGGAACGTTACAATGTGGGATTGTCTAACGCTTTTGATTTTAACCAATCGCGTACCCAATATGAAAATTCGCAATCTGAAGTTATTAGAACAAAATACGATTACATATTTAAACTCAAAGTTCTGGAGTTCTATTTTGGAATTCCAATCACCCAAATTAATTAGATTTTATGAGTAAAAAAGGACTCATTGCTCTTCTCGCAATCATAGCTTTGGCCGTAGTTTTAATTTTAGGAAAAAAACTTGGCTGGTTTGGTAAGCAAGGGAATTTTAAAGTAGTAGAAACTCAAAAAATTGCCTTAATGGATATTGTGGAAACCGTTTCGGCAACAGGAAAAATCCAACCAGAAATAGAAGTGAAATTATCCAGTGAGGTTTCCGGAGAAATTATTGAGTTACCAATTGTAGAAGGTCAGCAAGTTAAAAAAGGCGACCTTTTGGTGCGTGTCAATCCAGATATTTATCAGTCTAATTTAAACCGATCGCAGGCAACCCTGCAAAATTCAAGAGCCGGTTTAAGTCAGGCAGAAGCGTCTTTGAAAGAGGCAAAGGCCAATTACGATAGAAACAAAGTGCTTTTCGAAAAAGGCATCATTTCAAAGTCCGATTGGGATAAGGCCATTTCAACATATGAAGTTGCTCAAGCCAGTAAGGAGTCAGCCTTTTTCAATGTGCAAAGTGCAGCCGCTACAGTGAATGAGTCGAGAGACAATTTAAATAGAACTACGATTTATGCCCCTATGAGCGGTACCATTTCAAGATTGGATGTAGAATTGGGAGAGCGTGTTGTTGGAACCCAACAAATGGCCGGTACCGAAATTATGAGAGTGGCCAATTTAAGCAATATGGAGGTTGAGGTTGATGTGAATGAAAATGATATTGTTAAAGTGCAAATTGGGGACTCTGCAATTGTGGAAGTAGATGCTTATCTGAAGAAGGAGTTTAGAGGCCTTGTTACTGAAATAGCCAATTCGGCTGAAGGTGATTTGACCGCAGACCAAGTGACCAATTTTAAGGTGAAGGTGAGAATTTTGGAAGAATCCTATAGTGATCTAACGGAAGGGAAGCCTGAGCATTATTCCCCTTTTAGACCAGGGATGACGGCCACGGTAGACATTATTACCACTACCAAAAATAAGGTTGTTGGGGTGCCAATTAGTGCTATTGTAATCAAAACGGATACAAGTTCAACGAAAGGTCCGGGTGCTCCAAAAATGGGAAGCAGTATTCTAGATGAAAAGTTTGAATGTGTTTTTGTTAGAAACAACGATGAGGCTAAGTTGAAAGTTGTAAAAACCGGTATTCAGGATGATTCTAATATTGAAATAGTTTCGGGACTTACAGAGGGAGAAGAAATCATTACCGGGCCATATAATATTGTTTCCAAAACATTAAAGCCTGGAGATAAAATTGAAATACAAACAGGAGAAGGTAAGCCTGTAGAAGAATAGTTTACCATAGAATTATGGCGTTGATTTTAAGTATAGAGACTACAACCACCAATTGTTCGGTGGCAATTTCCAAGAATGGGGAAACGTTGGTTTTAAAGGAAGATAATGGAGAAGGATATTCTCATGCCGAATCGCTGCACGTGTTTATTGATGAGGTAGTGAAATCTGCCAATATAAAACCTGCAGAATTGGATGCTATTGCAATCAGTAAAGGGCCTGGGTCTTATACTGGTTTGAGAATTGGGGTTTCTGCCGCTAAAGGCTTATGTTTTTCTTTGGATAAACCATTGATTTCGGTGTCTACTTTGGAAGCTTTGGCGAGGCAGGTAAACGCTGATGAAGGTGTTGTAATTCCAATGTTAGATGCCCGAAGATTAGAAGTGTATTCAGCTATTTTAGATAAAGATTACCAAGTTATTCGAGAAGTACAAGCCGAAATTTTGAATGCCGATTCCTATGCTGAATATTTGGAACAAGGACCTGTCTATTTTGTAGGGAATGGAGTTGCCAAAACAAAAGAATTGATTGCTCATCCAAACGCTGTTTTTGTGGAAGGGAAGTTGCCTTCTGCAAAAGAAATGGGAGCATTGGCTTATGATAAGCTCAAAAAAAACGACATCGAAGATGTCGCTTATTTTGAGCCTTTTTATTTGAAGGACTTTATCGCTTTAAAGCCCAAATCTTAAGTTTAGCCTTCTTTATGAATTTCCACACTGTGTGGGTAAGGAATTTCAATACCGGCAGCATCAAGCGCCTCTTTGGTGCTTTCCATAATGTCAAAGTATACTGTCCAGTAATCGTCGGTTTTACACCAAGGTCTTACAGCAAAATTCACCGAGCTATCCGCTAATTCCAAAACGGTAACAGATGGCGCCGGGTCTTTTAAAACCTTAGGGTGCGAAGTTAATTGCTTCATCAAGACTTCTTTGGTGGCTTTAATATCTGCATCATAGCTCACACCAAAAATTAAATCCACACGTCTTGTGCCTAAAGAAGTGTAATTGATGATGTTTCCATTGGATAAGGAACCATTCGGAATAATGATTTCCTTGTTAGAAAGCCCTGTTAGTTTGGTGGTGAAGATTTCAATTTCCTTTACAACTCCCATTTCACCTTGGGCTTCAATTAAATCGCCAATTTTGATTGGTTTGAAAATCATGATCAAAACTCCTCCAGCAAAATTTGCAAGCGATCCTTGAAGCGCCAAACCAACGGCCAAACCAGCCGCAGCTATAATGGCCGCAAAAGAAGTGGTTTCAACTCCAACGGTGCCTAAAACAACAATTATCAGAACTATTTTTAAGGCCCAATTCAGGAGGTTTAAAAGAAATTTCTTAAGACTGATGTCATAATCTCCCTTGTCCAAAATTTTCTTTGTGGTGTTGAATAATACTTTAATGACCCACGATCCAATAATCCAAATCGCGATGGCTCCAAGTACTTTTGGACCAAAATTTATAATTAAGTCATACCCCTTGTCTACCCATTTTTGTAGTTCCATGTTCATGTGTTTTAAATTAGTAATCAAATGTATGGATAATCCTTTAAAACAGAAAGCGTTAATCTACGCGTAACGGAAATTTAAAATTTACAGGAATGACCAGGTTCTTTACTTTGAAATCATTTTCAGGGCTTTGTCCGTTTCTGTTACGGGAAGTTGACAAGTATTGTTTTCGCAAACATAAACCATTGTTTTGTCTTTCAAATAGCGGTTTTTTAATAAAGGTGATTCTTTTGACGTAATGCTGCCGGCTATGAGTTTGTTTGGAATGTAAATTTCGTTGATTTCAGATAGTTTTTCATGTGCCTTTTTACCCACAACAACAACTTCATAATAGGGATTTGTATAATTGAGCATTAAGTCCAGCCAATTTGAAAATCCAGAACCATAAGTTGTCATTTCTTCTTGAACATTATTCAACATGGTGGTCACTGTTTTATGGTAATAGTCGTTATCGAAATAATGTGATAATTTGAATAGATTTTTGGCCATCACCGAATTGGATGATGGAATCACATTGTCACGATATTCTATATTTCGGGTCACCAAACTGGAATCTTCGTTAGAGGTGAAAAAGAACATGCTGCTTTGAGTGTCATAAAAATGATCTAGGGCATAATTGGAAAAATCCCTAGCCGAGTTGAGCCATTGATCTTCTAATGTGTTTTCGTATAAACTGATAAAGGCATCTATGGTAAGGGCGTAATCTTCCAAAAAGCCATTGATGGAACTATGGCCATTTTTGTAGTTGTGAAACAAGCCTCCATCTTCTTTTAATTGTTGCTGAAGAATGAAATTGGCATTAGCCTTTGCTATTTCAAGGCACTTTTGGTCTTTTAAAACTCTATAGGCATCTACATAACCCTTGAGCATGATGGCATTCCAAGACGTGAGTGTTTTGTCGTCCAATCGGGGACGTTCTCTCAAAGTCCTTGCTTTCAGTAAGGCTTGCTTCCAATGAAGTTTTTTTGAGTGAAGGTCTGCTTGGCTTAATTCATGTTTTGTGCAGAACTGTACCTCATCAAGTTTTCTTATCAATACATAATTGTCACCTTCCCAATGACCGTAATTGTTTACATTATAATACTCAGAAAATAAAGGAAAGTCCTCATTCAAAAGGTTTTTCAATTCTTCTTTGGTCCAAACATAGTAAGCACCTTCCTCCAAATGCCCTTGGGTATTATTGCTATCGGCATCCAAAGCAGACATAAACGCTCCCTCAGGCGTGGTGAGTTCTGTTTCAATAAAGTTTAGAGTTTCAATTATAATGTCTTTGTAGAGGTCGTTTTTGGTGAGTAGGTAAGCATCGGAATAGAGACTTACCAATTGGCCATTGTCATAAAGCATTTTTTCAAAGTGGGGGACATGCCATTTGTCGTCCACCGAATATCTGGAAAAGCCGCCACCTATTTGGTCAAAGATGCCACCATAGGCCATTTGCGTTAAAGTAAGGTTGACAAAATCAAGGAGAGATGTATTATTGGTTTGATGGGCGTATCGCAACAAAAAATGATAGTTATTGGGCATCATGAATTTTGGAGCTCTTTTCAGGCCTCCATTTTCATAATCGAAAGACTGGGACCATTCCGAAACAATACTGTCAATGTGTGTTAACTTGAAATTAGGAGTCTCTTTATTGATTGCCACTAGATTCATGGATTTGAGCCCTTTTTCCAATTGATCTGCATAATTGTAGAGTTGCTCTGGCTGTTCCTGGAATAGTTTGGAAATTTGTGAAAGGGCACTCATCCATTGTTCCTTTTTAAAATAGGTGCCTCCCCAAACAGGTCTGCCATCGGGAAGCGTAACCACATTCATGGGCCATCCGCCGCTTCCGGTCATTAGTTGTACCGCATCCATATACACTTGATCCACATCGGGACGCTCTTCGCGGTCTACCTTTATGCTGATGTAGTTGGCATTCATCACTTCGGCAACTTTTTCGTCTTCAAAACTTTCGTGTTCCATGACATGGCACCAATGGCAGGCTGAATAACCTACGCTTATGATCATTAGTTTGTTGCCATCTTTGGCTAGTTGAAGGGTTTTGTCATTCCAAGGTTTCCAATCAACAGGATTGTGGGCGTGCTGAAGAAGGTAGGGACTTGTTTCGTGAATGAGATCGTTGGTGAATTGGTGTGTCATGGTTTTGGGAGATTGACCGTTGCAGCTGATTAATGAAATAAAAAGAATGGTGATCAGGTACCTCATATTTCAAAAGTAATGAAATTGCCACAAAAAAAAAGCGCTCCTAAAATGAGCGCCTTTTGTTCGGGATGTAAGCGTTAATCAACTTCAAAGGTAATTTTTACATTCACTCTGTATTCGGTGATTTCATCGCCTTCTACAACAGCACTGTGCGAATGCACAAATACAGATTTGATATTTTTAATGGTTTTGGCAGCATGTTTCACTGCTGATTTTGCTGCGGCTTCCCAACCTTTATCAGAGTTGGCTAAAACTTCTATAACTTTTAAAACGGCCATAATGAGTAACTTTAAATGGTTAAAAATAAACGATGTATAAAGTTACAAATTATATAGGCGAATTTTTGCGTTTTGGATACTGAAAATCAATTTAAATAAATGGTTTTCAGTGTGTTGCATATGCTATCCGTTAATTGCTTCAACTGTTTGAACTTTGTCTTTAAGCATTTCCCTTAACATGTTTTCTATACCATTTTTTAAGGTGAATGTTGAAGACGGGCAGCCGCTGCAAGCCCCTTGAAGGATAACTTTAACCGTTTTTGTATCTGAATTATAAGATTCAAATTGGATATTACCTCCGTCACTAGCCACTGCGGGTTTTACATATTCTTCTAAAATATTGATGATTTCCTTGGAAGTATCATCAAGAGCTTCAAAATTGGCATCCAATTGTTCCTGTGTTTTTTCTAAAACCACATTGGCATTTGAAGCAACAATTTCTTTTCCATTTTCAATATAAGATCTAATGAATTCCCTTAGTTCCATGGTAATGTCATTCCATTCGGCAATGTCGTATTTGCTGATGGATACATAATTTTCATCAATGAACACATTTTTTACAAATGGGAAATGGAACAGTTCTGAAGCCAAAGGAGAAAGTTTGGCCTCATCAATTGAAGAGAATTCAAAAGTTGCAGTTACCAATTTTTTGTTGGCAACAAATTTCATCACCGATGGGTTTGGGGTGCTTTCAGCATACACAGTTACTGGAACTTTTTTTGAAGGGGTCGCTTCTTCAATGACTATGCCGTCAGCGTTGAGATAGTCTTGAATTTGTGTGGCAACTTCTTCTTGAACATCGGCCCATTCTACAATGTTGTAGCGTTCCACTGCAATAAAATTACCAGAGATGTAAACCTTTTTTACAAATGGTAAATAGAATAATTGTTGCGCCAACGGAGAAGGTTTGGCTTCATCAATATTATTAAATTCAAAGCTTTGATGTTGGGTTAAAAACGTATCGGCTTCAAATTTGATAATGGATGGGTTGCTAGTAGCTTGTATTTTGATTGTTATATTTTTCACGGGAATTATTTTTTGCAAAAATACTAAAAGCATTTGGTACGATAATGAAAATGTCTAGTATATAAGTGGTTATTTTTAAACCGCCCATAGTTTGACTTTATTTCAAATTAGTCCCGCCTTTTAATCAATTTTTCTTATTTTTCGCATTTATTAAAAAGCCCTTTTCATGAACCAAAGCCTCATTATTTTTTTTTTGTATTTTTCTGAAAATTAGTGGTTTTCGTTCTTTGTGTATGTTAGATTGTTTTTTAATAAGTTTCCAATTGTTAATTAAGGAAAGTATTTTAAAGATTTCGTTAGTGGATATTTGCAACATTATGAAGAAAATTTACTTAGCTCTAACATTATTGGTGTCACCTAGTGTTTTTTCCGAAAATGTTTGTGAGGTAAATCAGCATTTTGACCTTGATGAGTCTGTATTTTTTTCCGAAAAAGACACAGAAACTACTTATAACTGGATTTTTGAAAAAGGGAACACTCTGGAAGGTGAAGATTTTACTTGTGCAAATCCTGGTTTGGCAACCTTTGCTTCTGTGATAAGTGTAAAGAATGTTTCTGCTGAACAATGTTATAAAATTCAGGAAGTTCCTCTAAATGTTACTAGTACTAATTTAATTGTAGACAAGACAACTTACACTGTTGAAGAATTGGTTACAGATGTTCTGATTGATAATCCTTGTGTAGAAGTATTCAATGTCTCTTATTCTACGGGGACTAATTTTAATAATCCTAATGGTATTGGCTATTTTTCAGGCGGGCAAGGCTTCCCTTTTTCGGAAGGAATTCTTCTAATGTCAGGTGATGTGAGTTTGGCGGAAGGTCCAAATAATAAGCAAATAGCTAGTGGGGGGTATGATTGGCTTGGGGATGTTGATTTAGATGACGTTGCAGGAATCAGTTCTCATAATGCAAGCATTATTGAATTTGATTTTATTCCAATTGCAGATACCATTAGTTTTAACTTTTTAATGGCTTCAGAAGAATATGGGAGTAACCATGGATATGAATGTGATTATTCAGACGCATTTGCTTTTTTATTAACGGATTCTAGTGGAACAACTGAAAATTTAGCTGTAATACCAGGAACTTCTACACCGGTTTCAGTGACTAATGTTCGTCCAGCTAGTGAAAATTGCCCTGCCGTTAACGAAGAGTATTTTGGCGGTCTTACTGGTGTAAACGAGCCTCCAATTGCTTTTGATGGAAGAACAAAGGTATTTACTGCACAGTCTATGGTAAATTCAGGAGAAGTATATCATATTAAATTAGTAATTGCAGATGGAGCGGATACCTCATTGGATTCTGGGGTATTCTTACAGGCTGGAAGTTTTAACTTAGGAGGGGATTTAGGAGAAGACATTACAATTGAAGCTAGAAATACAGTTTGTGAGGGTGAGATTATTACTTTGGATACAAATGTTTCGTCTGTAATTCACACTTGGTATAGGAATGGAGAGGTTATTGAAGGAGAAACATCATCAAATTTAAATGTTACGGAAAATGCTGAATATTCGGTAGATATTAAATTCTCGACTAGTTGTGTAGTCACAGATTCTATTATTGTAGAATTTTACCCTTTCCCAGAGGTTCAGGGGGTCCAAAATCTAAGAGATTGTGCTGCTACTTCAATCGCTGATTTTGATTTAACGATAAATACTCCCTTGATTTTGGGAACCCAAAATACTGACGATTTTAATATAGAATACTATACTAAAGTTGAAGATGCATATAACGGTGAGGGGCTCATTGAAAATCCTGAAAAATATACAGCAGTAGATGGACAAACTATTTTTGTTAGGATTGAAGATGTGTATTCTGAAACTTGTTTTATTGTAAGTGAGTTTTCAATTTCAATAGGGAAACCGGTGGCAAATCAAGTTTTGGATATAGAGATTTGCGATGATAATGCTAATGATGGTTTTGAACTATTTAATTTGGAAGAGCAAACAGGTGGTATATTAGGAGAACAATCGAATGAATTATCGGTTACCTATTATGCAAGCAATTCTGACGCAGATGAAGGTGTGAGACAATTAACCAGTCCATATCTAAATGTGAGTAATCCCCAAATAATTTATGCTAAGATTGAAGATGAAAGCTATCAAGGATGTTTTGATGTGACTAGTTTTCAGTTGATAGTTACATCTATTCCAAATGATATAGAGCCAATATTTTATGAACTATGTGATGATAATTTGGAAGAGGATGGTGATCCTTCAAATGATAAGATTCAGTTTGATTTATCCTTTTTAGATTCTCAGATATTGAATGGGCAGAGTCCTGTAGATTTCGAGGTCACTTATTATGAAACAGAGGAAAAAGCAGAGAATGGTTTAGAATCCTTACCAAATTTATATGAAAATAGGGCCAATCCACAAGTGATTTATGCTAGGGTAAAGAGTAGAATAGCTGAAGCAAATTCAATTTGTTATGAAATTGGAGAGATTACTATCCAAGTAAATTCATTACCAAATTCAGGCCTTAAAGATCGTTATGTATTGTGTTCTCAAACTGATGATTCTGAATATATAGAACAGCCAATTCTAGATACAGGGCTTTCGGAATCAGAGTATCTTTTTGTTTGGTATTTTAATGACCAGGAGATTTTAGGAGCTACCAGTCCTTACTATGTGCCTAATGAAGAAGGGAAATTTAGTGTAACAGTGATTAATATTGCCGACTCAGATGAGACAATGTGTGAGTATACTTATACTGCGGAAGTTGTTGAAAGTGCTCCTCCTGTATTGAATGCGAAGGTAATCACTGAAGCTTTCGCAGAGAATTCTGTTGTTCAAGCGATAGCCTATGGAATAGGTAATTATGAGTATAGCTTGGATGATGGTTCCTGGCAGACAACAGGGGTATTTTATAATGTTTCTTGGGGTGAGCACACTGTAATAGCTAGAGATGTACTTGGCTGTGGAGAAGCTAGTGTAACAATAAATATACTGGATTATCCGTTGTTTTTTACACCTAACGGAGACGGATATAATGACACTTGGAACATTGTTGGATTTAGTGGTCAAACTACCACTAAAATTTATATATTTGACGGGTTTGGAAAATTGATCAAGCAAATTAGTCCTTCGGGAGACGGATGGGATGGTACCTACAATGGATCTCCTATGCCGACAAACGATTATTGGTTCTTAGTAGAGTACCTAGAGTCATCAACAGGACAAAACAAGAAGTTTAAAGCCCATTTTACCTTGAAAAGATAGAATTTATGAATTTAAAAAAGTATTGTTTAATAGCATTTTTAGCATTATTTACAAAATTAGGAACAGCTCAGGAAGGTCTTCCAATCTATTCAGACTACTTAACCGATAATTATTATTTGATTCATCCCTCTATGGCGGGAGTTGCAAATTGTGCAAAAGTAAGATTGACTGCCCGTATGCAGTGGTTTGGGCAGGACGATGCGCCAGCATTACAAACTATGAGTGTTAATAGTAGAATAGGTGAGTCACAATCTGCAATAGGAGCGATTGTATATAATGATAAGAACGGTTACCATTCCCAAACAGGTGCTTACGTGACTTATGCGCATCATTTAATGTTCTCAAGGAATGAAATCGACTTAAACATGTTATCTTTTGGTTTAAGTGTCGGGGCTATTCAATATAGATTAGATGAAACCGCATTTATCAATGAACCTTTTGATCCTATAATAGGGAACAGGAAACAGAGTGCTACTAATTTTAATGTAGATTTTGGGTTTTCATATCACTTTTTGGATTTGTATGCCCATGCAACTGTTAAAAACCTTTTGAATAATGATGGAATTAATTTTAATGAACAAGGGTTGAGCTATGATAATTTAAGAACCTATTTGTTATCTGTTGGAAATGTATTCCATCGATATGGAAGTGAATGGAGTTTCGAGCCTTCAATTTTGTTTATGTATCGCGATGCTACAGAAGAATCTTCATTCGATTTAAATGCTAAGGCTTACAGAGAAATGGATTTTGGTAAAATTTGGGGAGGATTGTCATATAGAAGAAGCTTGGATGGTGCTGAATACTTAGACGGATCTGGAGTTAGCAATCAAAAATTGCAATATTTTACACCATTTGTGGGTGTAGACTATAATAATTTTGTATTCGCCTATACTTATTCTTATCAAGCAAATTCAGTAGTGTTTGATAATGGAGGGTACCATCAAATTACACTTGGTTACAATTTCAATTGTAGAAGAGAAAGATATGAGTGTAACTGTCCTGCGATCAATTAATAATTTCCATAATCACCATAAGAAAACGTCCCGAATTTGGGACGTTTTTTATTTTAGGGCAGCTTATACTCTACCATTGGTAGTTTTTCTTTTTGGCTTGTGTTTTAATGGCAGTGACCATGGCTTCCTCCAAATTTTGACCTTCTTCAGTTTTGTTTGCTTCAATGAATTGCAGTCGCTTTTTGTTGAGTTGCTGTATTTGTTCTTGTATAGCTTTACGCTCCTTTTCCTTTGCAGCAACATAGGCCTTGATTTCTAATGTAGATTTACCTTTTAATTCTTCTGGTAATTCGGAGGATTCTAAATCATCAAGTTTTAATTCTTCATTTGAGACAGCGTCCACCAAATCCCAGTTGGAATTTGTGTAGAGGTGAGTGCTTTTACTCACCATTCGACTTACGCGACTTGCTTCCCCTAAAACAGCTGCATTTGTGTCTTGAATCTTCTGCTCCATTATTTTCTCTTTGCCAATATTGCCATAAGCCACATAAGTTCCATTCAGTTTTTGATTGAGTTGAAGGATTTCACTATCAAATGGAGTGGCTACATACACAGTTTGTCGGTTATGGTCAATAGCCATATAATTGCCATGGCCAACATCGGCGCCCGATTTCCAGTAGGTATTTATTCCTAGGTTATAATCACCACAAAAAATGGTGTTCACCGTAATGTGTTTTTCTATGGCTAATTCAGACGCTTTCTTGTAACTGATAGGGCCTTGGGTAAAGGGTTCGTTTCCTGCAATAAAAATGAGCTTTAAATCATCTTGATTATTGCCCCATTGCAGTTCGCTAAGCGACGTTTGGATAACTTGACCACAATATTCTTGACCTCCATTAGTGCTGAGTGAAAACAGTTGCTTAGAGATGTCATCCAAATCGTCACTGAAGGGAAGAATTTGTCTTATATATCCATTATTAGCATCCAGGTTGTCATTACCATATTCATATAGGGCAATTTGAAGTTTTGGGCTGTTGCCATTGCATTTTGCATAGGAGAGTTCGTTGACAATTTTCCACAATTGTGCTTTGGCCTGGTCGATGAGTCCATCCATGCTGTTACTTGTATCCAGTAACAAGGCCACTTTGATATATTGTTCTTGGTTGAGGGGGGCGGGGTTGTGAAAAGAGACGCTTAAATTATTTGAAATTGGTTTTGAATTTTTGGCATTACAGGAGCACATCACAGCAACACTTGTAGCCAATAGGAAAGGCTTCAGAAATGGTTTCATAATTTTGTTGTTTTTTGATTTGAACTTTAAATCTATGCCCAACTTTTTTCTTATTCAATCTAGAATTAGGGAATTGTATTGTTGGTTGAGTGAGAAGGAACCTTAGGTGAGCAAGTCAATCTAAAAGATGTGTTTTGAATCTTCAATTGGAAGTTTTCAGTTTTAAAAGGCCAATTAAAGTGAGTATGTTTATACATTGAATATTTTTAAATGGCCGCAATTTTTAAATACATTTTTATACTGCTATTTTGTTTGATTTCTTTGTTCACAATTGGTCAAAATCAATTACTACAGGATACACAAACTTTTACTGTTAAAGGGAAAGTGGAAGAAAAGGATACTTACCAACCCATTCCAAAGGTGAATATTGAGGTAAATGGAGGGGGCTATACTAAAACTGACAGTAACGGTGAGTTTAGAATCCAAGTTAAAATTGGCGATGAATTGGCCATTCGGCACAAAGATTTTGAAACGGTCTATTACACCATCGTGAGTCAAGATCGCATCTTGGTACAGGTGGAGCCTGTAAGTCCGTCACTTGTCAGCAGTCGATATCAAAAAAAGGATTCCAAGGCCTTTAAGCAGTTAATTGATTCTGCTAATGTATATGCCAAACAAGATGCCGAAAAGGCCATTCAGTTTGTCGCCGAGGCGCTCAAGGAAAGTTATTCTATAAACCAAAGTGCCGAAGCCTATGAAACCTTGGCAGATATTTACAAAGTTTGGAAGCAATATGATTTAGCTGTGAGTAATTATAGGATTAGTCTTCAAAATTACAAATCGAATGAGGTTCAGTTAAAATTGGCAGATGCCTATCGATTGAATAAGAATTATCAGGAAAGTTTGGAGGTTTATGGAACTATCGATTTTGGCAGTTTACAGGCCTTTCAGAAAGTAGTTTATTATGAAGGATTGGGAGATACTTATTACAACACAAAATCCTATTCCATAGCGATAGAGAATTATAAAAAGGGACTTCAGGTTGCTCAAGAGCATTTAATCACTCCAAAGGTTACGGACTTGAGTTCCAAAATTGCACAGGCTTATAATTCGCAAGGGGAAGTGCAAAAGGCCAAAAAATTATTTGATAATTCATTAAATCTGGCTTCGAAGGAGAATAAGAAAAGAGCGGTGGAAGAGAAAATCACCGTAGCGGAATTCAATAGTGAAAACCAAAACTATTCCGATGAAATTAAGTTGAGAAAAGAGGCTCTCGACGATATTTCGGATATTCAACTTCAAGATTCCATAATAGACAATGAAAGTGCGCTTACACCGCAAAAGCAGAATTATAAGATAGGAAATGCCTATTTTCTTCAGAAGGATTTTGACAGTGCCATTTCCTATTTGGAAAGAAGTATCAAGGAAGCTGATGACAAGGAAGATTTGGTAGTGAAAAAGGATGCTACTCGTAAATTGTCTGATGTATATGCCGATGCGGGAGATTTTGACAAAGCAAGGAAAACTTTTGAAGAGTACACCGCAGCGGTAGATGAGCTTTACATTAAAAAGGAACAGGAGATTTCACAGTTGGCGCGTTTCAACAGGAGTATTATTGAAAAGCAAAATAGGATTAATAGTTTGGAAAGTGACCGACAATTATCTGAAAGTAAATACCAGCTTTCCAACGAGCGCAACAAGCGCCAACAATTGATCATTTATTCCTTGGTGTTTGGAGTTGTATTGCTTTTGGTGACTGCCTATTTCATGTTTAAATATATCAAGCAACAACGTTTGGCCAATAATTTGCTGGCATTAAAATCTTTGAGGAGTCAAATGAATCCACATTTTATTTTCAATGCATTGAACTCGGTAAACAGTTTTATTGCCCTAAATGATGAGCGTACCGCCAACAAGTATTTAAGTGATTTTTCCTATTTGATGAGAGCCGTTTTGGAAAACAGTGAGGAAGACTTTATTCCACTTCAAAAGGAAATTGAATTATTGGAGCTATACACCAAATTGGAGCATTTTAGGTTCAAGGACAAGTTTGATTATAGCATTACTGTGGATGACCAAATTAATGTTGGGGATTATAAAATTCCTCCCATGTTGTTGCAGCCTTATATTGAAAATGCAGTGTGGCACGGTTTGCGCTATAAAAATGAAAAGGGACATTTGTCCATTGCCATAGACAAGGTAAGCGAGGACGAAATATGTATTACCATTGCAGATGATGGCATTGGGAGGGAGCGTTCCAAAGCACTGAAAACGGAAAGACAACAGCAGCAAAAGAGTAAAGGGATGGACAATATCAAAAAGCGAATTTCCATTCTAAACGACATGTACAAGGATAAAATTGATGTAAGGATTGAGGACTTTCAGCAGGAAGAAGATTCAGGGACTAAAGTGGTAGTTACCCTGAAAAAGGATTAAGACGATTAAAGTACATTTCATAAGATATAAAAACAACCAAATTCTAGCATTATGAAACTAAGAGCCATTATTGTTGAGGACGAAGAGACCAGCAGAGAGATTTTAAAGAATTATCTAAAAAAGTATTGTCCTAATGTGGAAGTTTTAGGTGAAGCAGTAAATGTTGAGGAAGCGCTGGTGTTGATAAGAAATCAAGCTTTGGACTTGGTGTTTTTGGATGTTGAAATGCCGTATGGAAATGCCTTCGATTTATTGGATAGGGTAGGAGATATTAATTTTGAAACGGTATTTGTGACCGCTTATAACCATTATGCCATCGACGCCTTAAATGCCCATGCGTCTTATTATTTGATGAAACCGGTTTCTATAGACGAACTCATCAAAGCGGTAGACTATGTTACCGAAGTAAAAACGAAGGAAAATGCACTACAAGATCAGGTGTTGGTTCCTAAAACCAATGGGGTTAATGGGAAGATTACAATACCCCAACAAGATGGGTTTGAAGTTTTAAATACAGCCAATATTTTGTACTGCAAAGCCGATGACAATTACACTGAAATTTACCTTGATAACAACCGAAAAAAACTGGTAAGTAAAACGCTAAAATACTTTGAGGATGCCCTAATAGGTAGTAGTTTTGTAAGAGTCCATAAAAGCTATTTAGTGAATATAAATGAAGTCACTAAATATGTAAAAGGGAAGGGAGGAAGTGTTGTGTTGAGCAATGGTAAGGAAATCATGGTTTCGGCCTCCAAAAAATCAGATCTGCTATCTTATTTCAAATAATTCTACGTTTTTAAACGTCATCAAATAAAAAATTATGCCAGTTATAAAACCCGTAAACGGAAAGTTTCCTCAGATTCCTGAGGATTGTTTTGTGGCCGAAAATGCCACAATTGTTGGAGAGGTGAGCATGGGCTCGCAATGTAGTGTTTGGTTCAATGCCGTAATTCGAGGAGATGTCCATTTTATAAAAATGGGGGATAAGGTGAACATTCAGGATGGCGCCGTAATTCACGCCACGTATAAAAAGTCACCTACAACTATCGGAAACAATGTGTCCATTGGGCATAACGCCATTGTACATGGTTGTACTGTTCACGATAATGTGTTGATTGGTATGGGAAGCATTGTGATGGATGATTGTGTGATTGAAAGTAACAGTATCATTGCTGCTGGTGCTGTGGTGACCAAAAATACGGTAGTTGAATCGGGGAGTATTTATGCCGGTGTTCCGGCTAAAAAAGTTAAGGATATCAGCGAAGAATTAATTTCAGGAGAAATCGATAGAATTGCCAATAACTACGTGAAATACTCTAGCTGGTTTCAAGAAGCCTAAAGTGAAATGTGCTGGACTTTGTAATTCTCTCCTAACAGCGATTCCATGACTTGCGGTGTCCCTGTAGTATAGAAATCGTAGGACGTTTTTGTAGGTTCAGTATTTAATAAATGGTGCTGTTGCAGGATGGCTTTGGTTTGTCTTGCGACAGCTGCACCCGAATCGATGATTTTAACCGATTTAGGAAGGATTTGAAGCAACAAAGGCATCAAATAGGGGTAATGGGTGCAACCTAGCACCAAATAGTCTATATTGGCATCTATCATAGGTTGCAAGTATCCTTTCAATAAGGCTTCCATTTCTTCAGAATCCATCTTTCCACTTTCAATCAATTCAACAATGCCATCTCCAACTTGTTCAATAACATTAATACCATTGCTGTATAGATTGGTAGTGGTATGAAAAAGTTCGCTTGAAAGTGTTCCCTTGGTTGCCAAAATACCAACAGCTTTGGTATGGGTATTTAGCGAAGCAGGTTTGATGGCAGGTTCAATTCCTATAAATGGCACATCAAAAGCACTGCGAAGCAATTTGATGGCATTTGTCGTAGCGGTGTTGCAGGCCACTACAATGAGTTTACTTCCTTTGTTTAATAAGAATTCAGTGTTTTTGATACTTAGATCTATGATCTGTTGTTTGGTTTTGGTGCCATAGGGAGCATTGCTGCTATCAGCCAAATAGATGGTGTTTTCATTGGGCAAGAGCAATTGGATCTCTTTCCAAATAGAAGTTCCGCCAACACCGGAATCGAATATACCAATAGGTTGTTTACTCATCGATACAAAAATAAAAAAGCCGCTTAGGTAAAGCGGCTTTTTTTAATTTTTTTGTGAATGGATTAGAAACCTAATTCTTTCTTAACGTCTGGTAAAAGGTCTTTACCATCAGCAACCAATACGCCTCCACCTTGAGTGGAATCCAACACGTAGTTGAAACCTTGAGCTTTTGCTACTTTTTGGATAGCGGCTTTAGCTTTATCGAAAATTGGCTTCAATAATTCAGCTTCTTTCTTTTGAAGGTCTTGTTGTGCTTGCGCTTGATATTGACGAATGCTTTGCTCCATAGTTTGTACTTCTTGGGCTCTTTTAGCATTCTCTTCGTCTGTTTTGGTATCTACTTCAGCTTGGTATTGCTTCATTTTGTTTTGAAGCTCTGTAGCCATGGTTTTAATTTCAGCCTCGTAAGTCTTAGTTAGCTTTTCAATTTCTGCTTGAGCAGTTTTCATTTCCGGCATTGCTTCAACTAAGTCAGTTGTGTTAATATGAGCAACTTTACTTTGTGCAACTGAGAAACTCGTAGCTCCAACAAAAAGTACGGCTGCAAATAAAAGGGTCTTAAATTGTTTCATTTTTAAAGTATTACGTGTTTAAATATTAATGTTATAGTGGTTAATTTCCTGTACTATCTTTTGCTTTGGTTTGTTCTTCCCGTTCTTTCTTGGCTTTTTCACGTTCAGCCAGAATGCGTTGACGGCGTTCTTCAAGCTCTTTTTGACGAGCTTCTCTTTCGGTTAATTTTTGTTGTCTTTTTTCTTCAGCAATTTGTTCTGCGGTTTTTTCTCCCGTTTCACTTTGCTCACTTCCATTTTCATCTACATTGTCGCTGCCTTCTTTTTGGGCATCACTGTCCTTTTCGGCAGGTTTCCCAGTTTTTGCAGCTCTTATACTATCTCTCTCAGCTTTGGCTTTGGCTCTTTCTTCCAAGATTTTTTGTCTTCTGGCTTCGGCAGCGGCTTCTAGAGAGTCGCGTCTTTTTTGTTGCGCAGCTTTTCGGTCTTCAATTTCTTTTGCTTTTGCGGCCTGTTTGGCTTCCAAGGCTGCTTCACGCTCTTCCAATTCTTCATTGATTTCCGGTACCACCTCTTCATCTTCTGCAGCTCTACGCTCTGCTCTGTTTTGAGCTTGGGTACGTTTGGATGCTCTCGTGATGCTTCGGATGACCAATTCACTGATGTCATACCTTTCGGCAGAGTACAGCATTACCAAATCGGCTGACTTATCAAATACGAAATCGTACTTTTTATTGGCTGCAATTTCCTGAACCGCGGCAAATATCTGGTCTTGGATAGGCTGGATCAATTGGCGCTTTTGCGTAATTAAATCGCCTTCCGGTCCAAAACGTTTTTGTTGATAATCTAAGATTTCCTGTTCTTCAAATGAAATGTCTTCCAAACGTTCTTCGTAAAGTTCTTTGGTAAGAAGGACACGCTCATTGTCGAGTTGTTTCTTTTTTTGATCCACCACATTCAAACGTTGCTCGATTTCGGCTTTCCACTCCTGAGCCTTTTTTTCCAATTGATTTGAAGCTTCTTGATATTCGGGAACGTTTTCCAAGATGTATTCGGTATCTATGTAGGCAACTCTCACACCTCTCTGGGCGTTGGAGACCAAGCTACTTAGACCTATCATTATCATTAAAAAAAGAACTCTATACTTCATCTGTTGTTGTTTTGTGATTTATTGATCTTTTCTCTAAACCTTTAAAATGACAGATTTTGTGTTGATTCCGCCATTTGAATTTAGCTTTTCCAAATTAACGAAATATATTCTGAAAAATTTTAACAGTCATGCTAAATCCTTCTGACAGATATTAGAAAATATCATGCCAAAGTTAAAATTGTTGACCAATAATAAAATGCGTTTCCCAACCATTGCTTCCAGTGGAACCAGGTACTGGATCAAATCCGTAACCGAAATCAATTCCCAACAATCCGAAAGCAGGCATAAAGATACGCAATCCTGCACCAGCAGAACGTTTAAGTTCAAACGGGTTGTAGCTTTGGAATTCACTAAACGCAGCTCCACCTTCGGCAAACATAAGAGCATAGATTTTTGCCTGTGCACCTAAAGTGATGGGGTAACGTAATTCCAAAGAAAACTTGTTATAGATAGAAGCTCCATCATCTGTAATGGAACCATCTTCTTCAACTGGTCTGATAGATTGGTTAGGATATCCTCTTAACTGGATAATTTCTCTACCGTCCAAAGAGTAGTTTCCTAAACCATCTCCACCAAGGAAGAAACGCTCAAAAGGAATAATTCCTCTGTCTTGGTTGTAGGCTCCTAGGAAACCAAATTCCAACCCTGAACGCAATACCAATTTGTCAACGATACGCGTATACCAATCTCCTTTAAACTTGATTTTGTAGTACTCCAACCAATTGAAACGTTGTTGGTCGATTTCAGCAATTCTAGCAGCGTCATCTGAATCTGTTGGATCCAAAGAATCGCGCTCATCTTTAAGTTCTGCATAGTCTACTTTGCTGAATAATGAATACGGAGGAGATAATTTTGCAGTAATGGCAAAACTAGAACCTCCCATTGGGTAGATTGGGTCGGTATAAGTGTTGTTTCGGCTCAAACCAATAGTGTAGGCAAAACCGTTTGAATATCCGTCTCCAAAGGTAAATAACCCCGTGTTGTAATTCTTTAAGTCGTAATGTTGGAAACTTAAAGCTTGAGACAAGTGGAAATAGTCATCCGGAACAGATAAACGCTTAGAAAGTCCTACAGAAACCCCTGTAATGTTAAAACGTTTGTTCTTATCGGCATCTCTTGTTTCATAGTTATACAAGAATTGTTTTGTATGCGAAATAGAGGTGGAGAACTGTAATGGACGTTTTCCTCCTAACCATGGCTCGGAAAATGAGAAGCTATAGGTTTGGTAAAATCTACTGGCTTGTAAACGCAAAGCCAAACTTTGGCCATCTCCCATTGGAACCGGCTTATACGCATCTTTGTTAAAGATGTTTCTCATGGAGAAGTTGTTGAACGATAATCCTAAGGTTCCAATGAAACCTCCACCACCATAACCTCCTTGAAGTTCAATTTGGCTGGATCCTTTTTCTACAACTTGGTATTCTATATCCACCGTACCATCTACGGTATTGAAGTTTTTCATGTTTGGGGTAATCTGCTGCGCATCGAAGAAGCCCAACTGCCCAAGTTCACGGATGGTTCTGATCACATTTTCCTTACTGTACAATTGCCCCGGTTTGGTACGCAATTCACGGTAGATAACGCGGTCATTGGTTTTGTCATTTCCAGATACGGAAACTTCATTGAAATAAGCTGGTTTTCCTTCGGAAATTCTTATTTCCATATCGATGATGTTTCCGTCGGCACTTACTTCAACAGGGTTGATCGTAGAGAACAAATACCCTGTGTTTTGATATTGGTTTGTAATATCCAAACCGTCTGGTTTAGTATCATCGGCAATACGCTTTCTTAATTCCACACCGTTGTAGGTATCTCCTTCTTTAATTCTAAGGATGCTGTGCAATTGCTCATCGGTGTACACACTGTTTCCAACAAAAGTGATTTTTCCGAATTTGTACTGTTCACCTTCTTCCAAATCGATCAATAAGGAAATGGTTTTGTCGTTGTTGTAGATGATGGAATCTGAGATGATTCTTGCATCTCTATATCCATTTTCCTTGTATTTGTCGATTACGCTTACAAGGTCTTCTTTATAATCGGCATCGATAAATTTTGAACGTTTTAACACCCTAACAAAGTTCTTTTGTTTGGTGTTTTTCATTGCTTTTCTAAGCTTTTCGTCCGCAATTTTGTCATTGCCAGTAAACTCAATGCTCTTAACTTTTACTTTTTGGCCCTTGTCGATGTTAACCAACATATCGACACGGCTTTTTTGGATTGAATCCTGAACTTCCTTAGTGATCACGTTCACTTTGGTGTTCAAAAATCCGTCCTTTTTATATTTGGAAGTCAGGTAGTTTCTTGTGGTAGTAATAAGGTTTTCGGTAACCTTAACACCTTTGGTCAACTTGTTTTCGTTGATAACCTCTTCTTTTTTGGATTTCTTGATACCGTTGATAGTAACTTCATTAAGTTCTGGTAAATCCACTAAGTGGATCTCCAAATAGGCTAAATTACCTTCGGTTTTTACTAAATAAATATCAATGCTGCTGAAAAGGTTGGAGTCCCATAGCTTTTTTATGGCTTTAGAGATATTTTCACCAGGAATGGTAACTTCTTCACCTTTTCTTAAGCCAGAATAAGAGATTACGGTATTGGCACTAAAGTTAGTATCGCCGGTTACGGAAATGTCTTCAATGATGTAGGATGTACCAGTGTTGAAATTGTTTTGAGCTGTGTTTACACTTGAACAGAAAAGAAATAGTGCAATAAAAATTGAATGTAGGTATGTTTTCAAAAGTAGTTTCTTAGCTAAGTTGTTCACTGGTTTTTCCAAATCGTCGTTCTCTGTTTTGATAATTGATCAAAGCCTCATATAAATCTTCCTTGCTGAAATCAGGCCACAATATATCGGTAAAATATAATTCGGCATAAGCAATTTGCCACAATAGGAAATTGCTTATTCTCTGCTCTCCACTAGTCCTAATAAGCAGGTCTACATCAGGCAAATTTTGCGTGTAAAGATGCTTATTTATAATTGATTCGTCAATAGTTTCGGGAGAAATTATATTATTTTTAACGTTATCTGCTATTTTTTTTACCACACTCACCAATTCTTCCCTAGAGCCATAGCTTAAAGCCAAGGTAAGGGTCATTCTTGAATTTTCTTTGGTTTTGTCAATAACTTCCAAAAGTTCCGCTTTGGCATTGGTTGGTAGGTCATCCAAATTTCCAATGGCATTAAGGCGTATGTTGTTGTTTTGTAGGGTGTTTATTTCCTTCTTGAGGGACTTAACCAAAAGCTTCATCAGGGTTTGTACTTCCAGTTTTGGTCGGTTCCAATTTTCGGTAGAAAATGCATACAGTGTTAGGTTTTCAATGCCAAGTTCGGCACTAGCCTCTACAACCTGTCGTACCGCTTTTGTGCCGTTTTCATGCCCCACGGCTCTTAAAAATCCTTGTTGTTTTGCCCATCGGCCATTACCATCCATGATAATAGCGACATGTTTGGGAAGTTTGTTGGTGTTTATTTGGTCTTTTCTACTCATTTTAAAAATTACAATAACAAGGTTTTTGCCCAAACGTATAGGTAAGGGTTATTCCTGAAAATACATACCAATCGTTACTGTTTGTATTTCCAAATCCTAGATTGCTGTCATTGTCAAAGTCTGGAACACTACCATCCAATTCATCGGAAAAGGTATAGCGTGCGCCAACTTCCAGGGCTAATACAAAGCTGCTGGTAATGTTGGTTTTTATACCAAGGGTGATTGGGATTCCAAAAGCCCAACTGCTGGTGCCCTCTTCAACAAGGTCGCCGTTGGACAAGAAATAAAAATTATCGTGTTTTGCCACACTCATCCCTGTAAAAAGGTAAGGTGTAATATGTGTGCCACTTTCGTGAAGGTTGAAATCGAAAAAGGTGAATTCCATTCCACCAGCTATTTCCAAAAGTCCGTTGGAGAAAGCAAAACCTCTTTCCTTACGTCTTGGGTCATCCGATTTATTGTCGTCGGCTTCCAAATCGGTATAGATTAATGATAGTCTAAAGGAATGCCTAGGGCTGCGGTTCCACTTTACAATACCCCCAAAAGCAGGTGAATTTGGAGAGATGTAATTGGTTGCGCCAACATCGCCAATAAAGTTGCTGCCTCCCGCAAATACCCCAACCTCATAAATTTGAGCACTTAGGGACTGTGAAAGAAACATGCTTAAAAAAAGGAGAATTAAATACCTCATAGGTTTTTCAAAGTTTGCAAATATAATAAATATGATTAGCCTATAACAATTTGAAACAAATTGTCTTACAGTTAAACAGTATTTACGGGGATTTATTGCCTAATTTCTTTTGTCTTCACCCCAAAGTAATTTTTTCCTTAGGGTGGTTATAAAGCTTTCGTGTACAAGCTCTACCATTTTAATGGTGAAGGGCGCTTTTTTAATGGTTACCACGGTGGAATTATGCAAGGTGGTAATGCGGGAATCCAAGGAAATTAAATAATGATCTTCTCGTCCGTCTACCTTTAATTGGATCTTGGTGTCGTCTGAAATTACCAAGGGCCTTGCGTTAAGATTGTGGGGAGCGATAGGAGTGATTACTAAATTGTGGGCTTCGGGCATGATTACTGGCCCCCCACAACTTAAAGAATATCCTGTGGATCCTGTAGGTGTGGAAATGATCAAGCCGTCAGACCAATAAGAAGTAAGGTACTCATCATCCAAATGTGTTTCCACGGTGATCATGGAAGTGGTATTTTTTCTGCTTACCGCAACCTCATTCAAGGCAAAATTGGTTTCAATTAAATCCTTGTTTTCGGGCTCGGTAGTGACGCTTAACAAAATGCGTTCGGAAATCTTGTAGTTACCTATTAAAATGTTGTTGAGTGCATTTTCTATTTCATCGGTTTGAATGGTTGCCAAAAATCCTAGTCGACCGGTATTGATACCTACAATGGGTATATTGCAATCACGAACATGGGTAATTGCTCTTAGTATAGTGCCATCTCCACCTATGCTGATCAATAAATCGTAGCTATTGTCAAGTGTGGTAAAGGTGTCGAAATTGTAAAGGTTGATATTGTGTTCATTTTGCAACATCTCAAAAAAAGAGTACTCTACATAGACCTCGGCTTTTTTACTTTTTAAAAAATCGAGGAGGGTAGCAATGCAAAATGTGGTGTTGCTATTATAAAACTGACCGTAAATGGCTATTTTCATGCCTTAAATGTTAAGGTATTTGTTTAGGTATTCAGAACGATCCTTAAGGTTTTCGAGGTAGGAGTCTTGTTCGTGTCCTGAAATAATGTTGTAACTGTATCTTCTAAAAGTGTGCATGATGTCGTTAAGACCACCGTGCCCAACTTTTAGCGTTACCTGAACCAAGTCGTTGTCCATTTTAGAGATGAAAGCTCCCAGAAGTTTGCCATCGTTGGACTCTACAATCTGACTGATTTCACTAAAGGAATAATCGTGAATCCCTTTTTCTATAATTAAAATGTTACCAGCTTCAGAAAAAAATGGGGTTTCGTTGAAAAGGTTGATGATGTCATTAAGTTCGTAATAGCCTAAATAGGTATTGTTCTCATTTAAAACAGGCATGATGTTGCTGTCATGTTTGGCAAAAGCCTCAAGGACGTCCAACCAATTGGTACTGGTGCGAACAAAAAAGCCTTCAATGGCATATCTCACTTCCGAAACCAATTTGGAACCTTCAAAACAATGTGCATCCGTTTCAGAAACACATCCTAAATACACGGTGTTATCTTCAATAGGAATATGCGAATAGGTAAGCTCTTTAAATAATAATTTAAGATCGCTGATCTTGTTCTTAAGACTTAAAGGTTTAATATCATTGATTATGTACTGTTCTAAAGACATGGCTCCAAAGTATACTACTGCAAATTAATTAAAAATAACTACAAAAAGCGTTAAGGACTTTGTATTTTTGTTGGTCAAATAAAAAGTAGATGACTAAGTTAAGTGTAAACATAAACAAGATTGCCACCTTAAGGAATTCTAGAGGGGGTGATGTGCCCAATGTAGTGCAATTTGCAAAAGATGTTCAAGAGTTTGGAGCCCAGGGGGTCACTATCCATCCACGACCAGATGAGAGGCATATTCGTTATCAGGATGTGTATGATTTGAAGCCTGTTGTTTATACTGAATATAATATTGAAGGAAATCCCATCAAAGAGTTTATGGATATGGTTTTGGAAGTAAAACCAACCCAAGTGACTTTGGTGCCAGATGCCGAAGATGCCATTACCTCCAATGCTGGGTGGGATACAATAAAGCACAAGGATTTTTTAGTGGATATTATTTCTGAATTCCAACGAAACGGTATTAGAACTTCCATCTTCGTAGATCCAGTGATGGCGCAAATTGAAGGAGCCAAAGCTACGGGGACCGATAGAATAGAGCTTTACACTGAAGCTTATGCGCACCAATATGGATTGGGAAATAAAGACGCAATCAAACCTTATAATGAATGTGCAGTATTGGCCCATGAACTTGGTTTGGGCATCAATGCCGGTCATGATTTGTCGTTGGATAACATTAAGTTTTTTAAAGAGAACATTCCAGGGCTGTTGGAGGTGTCTATTGGTCACGCATTGATTTCGGAGAGTTTGTATTTGGGTATTGAAAATGTAATTCAAATGTATTTACAGCGCTTAAAATAATTCCGGGTAATAATCAAGAAACATTCAAGATGCAGTTACACTCAAATATTATAGGAAGCGGAAGTCCATTTATCATTTTGCACGGTTTTTTAGGGATGGGAGACAACTGGAAAACCCTAGGAAAGAAATTTAGTGACGAAGGCTATGAGGTCCATTTGGTAGACCAACGCAACCACGGCCGTAGTCCTCATGCCGATGCGTTTGACTATGAAATCCTCACTGAAGATTTAAAAGAATATATCACTTCCCACCATCTCTCGGAGGTTGTCTTGTTGGGGCATTCCATGGGAGGGAAAACAGCTATGATGTTTGCCTCAAAATATCCCGAATTGGTATCTAAATTGATTGTTGCCGATATTTCTCCACGTTTTTATCCTGTACACCACGACACTATTTTGGAAGGTTTGAGCCAATTGGATTTTTCTGTGATTTCCAATAGGGGAGAAGCCGATGAAGCTTTGTCTCGTTATATAACTGATTTTGGTATACGTCAGTTTTTGTTGAAGAACCTGTATTGGAAGGAAAAAGGGCAGTTGGCCTTAAGGTTGAATTTGGAGGCGTTGAAAGCTAATGTAGGTGAAGTGGGTGAAGCGCTGCCAGTACATGCTAAATTTGAAAAGGACACCTTGTTCTTGAGAGGTGACAGATCTGAATATATTTCACTTCAGGATGAAGCTTTGATCAAGGCGCATTTTCCTAAGGCCCAAATAGAAACGGTATCCAATGCCGGGCATTGGCTGCATGCTGAAAATCCAAAAGAGTTTTTTGATGACGTTGTTAATTTCGTAGGATAATATTCGTATTTTTAGTAAAAATACGATCTTATGAAACTAGTTCTCAGAATTTTATTGTCGGCGGTTGCCGTTGTGATTTTGGCAAAATTATTGCCGGGAGTTGAGGTTGTTGGCTTCACTTCTGCAATTATTGTCGCCATTGTATTGGCATTGCTCAATGCTATTGTAAAGCCCATCTTGGTAATTTTAACCCTTCCTATTACCGTTATTACACTTGGTTTGTTTTTGTTGATAATCAATGCGTTGATTGTGCTTATGGCAAGCAGCTTTATTGATGGTTTTGGAGTGAGCAGTATTTGGACGGCCATTTTGTTCAGTATCCTTTTGTCTATCTTGGAATCTATATTGTACTCTGTTTTAAATGAGGATAAAAAATAGACTGAATTTCAAGGTCTTAAAACTTTGTTGAGTTGCAAAAAATATGTACTTTTGCAACCCAATTTTTATACGATTCAAGAATGAATATTACAAGAGAAAACATTGACGCATTAAATGCTGTTGTAAAAGTAGACATCTCTAAAGATGACTACAGCGATAAAGTGGAGAAAATCCTTTCAGATTACCGTAAGTCGGCTAACATTCCTGGTTTCAGAAAAGGACATGTGCCAATGACCATGGTAAAGAGACAATATGGTAAAGCTGTCTTGGTGGATGAGGTTAACAAATTGTTGCAGGACACATTGAACAAATACCTTACGGAAGAGAAGCTAGATGTTTTAGGAAATCCATTACCTAAGCCACAGGATGATTTGGATTGGGATGCTGACAATTTTTCTTTTGAATTCGAATTAGGTCTAGCGCCTCAGTTTGACGTAGAATTGAAATCTAAAAAAGCAATTACTCAATACAATATTGTTGCCGACGAGAAAATGTTGGACAACCAAGTGGAATACATCCGTAAGCAATACGGTAAATTGGTATCTAAGGAGGAAGCTTCTAAAGATGATGAAATTACTGGGGTATTCGCTAACGAAGAAAAAGAAATCAACAACACTGCTACCATCACTTTAGATAAAGTAAAAGGTAAAACCAACGAGAAGAAATTTGTTGGCGCTAAAGTTGGAGATGTCATTACATTAAACACTAAAGGATTGTTTAATGACGATCACGATTTAATGCACTTCTTGAAAGTATCTCACGATGACGCTCATGGATTGGATGTTGAAGTAACTTTCACTGTTACTGAAATCAACACTAGAGAATTGGCTGATTTGGATCAAGAATTGTTCGATAAATTATTTGGTAAAGGAGTAGTAACTTCGGTAACTGAGTTGAAAGAAAAAATCAAAGTAGATTCTGAAAAGCAATTTGCTCAGCAAGGTGACCAAAAATTGTTGAACGATGTAACTGAGTATCTTGTAGAGAATACGAAGTTTGATTTGCCAGCTGCCTTCTTACAAAAGTGGATCCAAACTGCTGGTGAAGAGCAATTGGATGCAGACCAAGCTAAAGAAGAGTATGAGAAGTCTGAAAAGAGCATGCGTTACCAATTGATCGAAGGTAAATTGATCCAAGATCACAACCTTCAGGTAACTTTTGAAGATTTGAAAGCTCATGCCAAGGAAATGATCAAGGTGCAAATGGCACAGTTTGGACAAATGGATCCTGCTGATGAAGAATTGGAAAACATTTCAGCGAGAATTTTGTCTAACCAAGATGAAGTGAAGCGTTTGTCAGAGCAATTGATGAGCCAAAAACTATTGGATCTTTACAAAACTGAAGGAAATCTTAAAGTAAAAGAGATTACTTATGACGATTTTGTAAAAGAGTTTTACTCTTAATTGTTACAGAATAAATGATTATATTTAGAGCGTAAAACTGATCGGTTTTACGCTTTTTTTTGACCTTCAAAAATCCAGGTCAATTTCCACCTGTACAGCCTCAGGTTTTATCAATTATTAACAACAATTAGACATATGAATTTCGGAACAGAATTTGAAAAGTTTGCAATAAAAGATCAGGGAGTTAGCAGTACTTACTACAATAAAATTATCAGCAGTATGTACCCAACAAACTTAACTCCAAACATTATAGAAGAACGCCAAATGAATGCCGTGGCTATGGATGTGTTCTCACGTTTAATGATGGATCGCATCATTTTTATGGGAACTGGTATTAATGATCAAGTGGCAAATATCATTCAGGCGCAGTTGTTGTTTTTGGAAAGTACCGATGCTTCCAAGGACATTCAAATATATATCAATTCTCCAGGAGGTAGCGTGTACGCCGGATTGGGAATTTACGATACCATGCAATTGATTAAGCCAGATGTTGCTACCATCTGTACAGGAATGGCGGCGTCAATGGCAGCGGTACTGTTGTGTGCTGGAGCAAAAGGAAAGCGTAGCGGATTGACCCACTCAAGAGTCATGATCCACCAGCCATTGGGAGGTGCGCAAGGGCAAGCTAGTGATATTGAAATCACCGCTCGCGAAATTTTGACCTTGAAAGAAGAACTTTATAAAATAATTAGTAAACATTCGGGACAGGACTACGACAAAGTGTATAACGACAGTGATAGAGATTACTGGATGAAAGCCGATAAAGCTTTGGAGTATGGAATGATTGATGAGGTTTTGGCCCGTAACGTATAAATATCACATTGATATTTAAATTGAATTTTTGAATTTATGGCAAAGGAAGAATTAGAATGTTCGTTTTGTGGTAGGAAAAAGCCAGAAACCAATCTGCTGATTGCAGGATTGGATGCTCATATTTGTGACCGTTGTATCGAACAGGCTCATGGTATTGTTTTGGAAGAGTCCAAGCAAAGTGACAATTCCGAATTATCTACAGAGTTAATGCTAAGAAAGCCTCAGCAGATCAAAGGCTTTTTAGACGAGTATATCATTGGGCAGGAATACACCAAAAAGGTGATGTCTGTTGCGGTATACAATCACTATAAACGTTTATTGCAACCAGCTAGTGAAGATGATATTGAAATCCAGAAAAGTAATATCATCATGGTTGGGCAAACCGGTACAGGAAAAACCTTGATGGCCAAAACCATCGCCAAAATGCTCAACGTGCCCTTGGCTATTGTGGATGCTACGGTGTTGACGGAGGCAGGATATGTTGGAGAAGATGTAGAAAGCATCTTGACGCGTTTGTTGCAAGCGGCCGATTACAATTTGGAGAAAGCTGAAAAGGGCATCGTGTTTATTGATGAAATAGACAAGATTGCCAGAAAGAGTGATAACCCTTCAATTACCAGAGATGTTTCTGGTGAAGGGGTGCAACAGGCCTTGTTGAAACTGTTGGAAGGTACTGTGGTAAATGTTCCGCCAAAAGGAGGACGTAAACATCCAGACCAGAAGTTTATTGAAGTGAATACAGAGCACATTCTGTTTATTGCAGGTGGTGCTTTTGATGGTATTGAGCGCATTATTTCAAAACGTCTCAATATGGCGGCTATTGGTTATAAGGCAGCTCATGACGATGATCAGGTTGATGCCAACAATTTGCTTCAATACATCATCCCAAAAGACTTAAAGGATTTTGGATTGATACCTGAAATCATTGGGCGTTTACCGGTGCTTACCTATATGGATCCGTTGGATGCTGCAACTCTGCGCGCTATTTTAACAGAACCTAAAAATGCCATTATCAAGCAGTATAAGAAATTGTTTGAGATGGATGATATAGACTTCACAATCACTGATGAGGCTCTTGATTATATTGTTGAAAAGGCTATTGAGTACAAACTTGGAGCTAGAGGATTACGTTCTTTATGTGAAGAAATCCTAACGGATGCCATGTTTGAAATGCCTAGCAGCGATGATAACAAGCTAGATGTAACCAGAAGTTATGCTGAGGATAAGTTGAACAAGACGGCTCTTAAAAAGCTTAAGGCCGTATCTTAATCATTATTATAAAATTGAAATAAAAAAGCCGCTCATTATGAGCGGCTTTTTTGCTATTTGGATCAATAATTAATATTCTGCAATACTATTTTTTAAAAAAGGTTCGCCCTTTTGTGAGTTCTAAAATTGCATTGGAATTATGACAATTTTAAGGGAGAATTGTCAACATTATTACTGTAAATATAGTAGCATTTGTGTAAGATAAAAATGACGATACGTTTTATTGGACAAATGCAATTAAATAATCGTTATGCGGATTTTTGAACTGGCGTTAATCGGATTTTTAAGCAAGTTTTAATTTTTAAAAATTCAATTTCAACAATTCATCCATATACTCCCTGTTGTTGGATAACCTTGGCACCTTATGCTGGCCTCCCAATTTGTTGTGCTGTTTTAGCCAATCGTAAAATAAATGCTCTCTCGCAATATTGATTTTGGGCATGTTTAGGGTGATATTATTAAAGCGTTTCGCTTCATAGTCGGAGTTTAGTGATTTAAGGGCACAGTCAAAAAGTTCTCCAAATCGGTTCAGATCTTTCGGGGGTGTTTTAAATTCTATCAACCATTCATGAGAGCCTTTTTCGTGGCCGTTCATGAAAATTGGAGCAGCGGTATATTCCACAATTTCAGAAGCGGTTTGTCGGCAAACATCCTTAAGGGCGTCTTCGGCATTTTCAATAATCAATTCTTCTCCAAAAACATTGATATGGTGTTTGGTGCGCCCAGAAACTTTCACGCGGTATGGTTTAAGAGAGGTAAACCTAATGGTGTCTCCAATTTTATAGCGCCACAAACCGGCGTTGGTAGTAATAACAACGGCGTAATTTTTGTCCTTTTCAACTTCGCTTAAGGGAATGACTTTTTCTTCAGGAGTCCCATAGGTGTCCATAGGAATGAATTCATAGAAAATACCGTAATCCAACATTAGCAATAATTCGTTGGAATTGTTTTGGTCCTGAATGGCAAAAAAGCCTTCAGAGGCATTATAGATTTCATAATACCTGAAATCCTTTTTAGGGAGGATAGCTTGGTACTGGTCTATATAAGGCACAAAGCTCACGCCTCCGTGAAAATACACTTCCAAGTTCGGCCATACATCGGTGATGCTTTTCTTGCCGGTGGTGTCCAATACATTATTTAAAAGTACCAGCATCCAAGAGGGGACGCCGGCCAAACTCGTTACATTTTCATTGATGGTTTCATCTACAATGGCCTGCATTTTATGCTCCCAGTCACTCATTAGCGACACCTTGCTGCTAGGAGTGCTACTGAACTCGGCCCAAAAAGGCATGTTGTCAATCAAAATTGCCGATAGGTCTCCAAACACGGTGCCGTTTTCCTTGTAAAGTTCCTTGCTGCCACCTAATCGAAGGCTTTTTCCTGTGAATAGTTGCGAGTCTTCATTGTTGTTGAGGTACATGCACAGCAAGTCCTTGCTGGCCGCATAATGGCAATCTTCCAAGGATTCATAACTTACAGGAATGAACTTGCTTTTGGCATTGGTAGTACCACTGGATTTGGCAAACCATTTGATTGGGCTGGGCCAAAATATATTGTGTTCTCCCAAACGGGAACGCTCTATCACGTTTTGATAATCCTCATAACAAGAAATGGGAATTCGGTCAGCAAACGTTTGATAGCTTTTTATGGAGTCGAAATCATATTTTTTGCCAAATTCGGTGTCTTTGGCAATGGTAATAAGATCCAATAACAATTCGTTTTGTACTTCGTTGGGGTATTTTAAAAACAGCTCAATTTGATGAAATCGTTTTTTTAAAAACCACGAGGCAATGGAATTTACTAAAGGAATTGGCATATTTGCAGTATCTTTAAAAAAAGTAACTAAAAATAACATTTTTTTTTATGACCTACCAAGGAGTTCTCACAAAAATGGAGACCGAGTATGGCCATCCCATACAATATTATTTGGTGTTTAAAAATGACTTTTTACACCTAAACCAACTGCTAAATAGAACGATAAGCATTCAGTTTGTGAAATATGAATGTTTAAATTGTGGCTTGGATAAGCCAATTTATAGACAGGGGTTTTGTAAAAGTTGCTTTTTTGAAGTGCCTCAGGCTGCAGATTGGATAATGAGACCAGAATTGAGTACAGCTCATTTAGATAAGGAAGACCGCGATTTGGAATACGAAAAGAAAGTGCAGTTGCAACCGCATATTGTGTACCTGGCCAATTCCAGTAGCGTGAAAGTAGGGGTGACCCGCAAAACGCAAGTGCCTACCAGATGGATTGATCAAGGGGCGCATGAAGCCATTGAAATTGTAGAAGTGCCTAACCGATATTTGGCGGGAATTACTGAGGTGGCCTTAAAAGAACATGTGTCTGATAAAACCAACTGGCGTACCATGTTGAAAAATGAAGTGGTAGATGAAAATTTGGTAGAATGGCGGGAACGTCTGTTGCCTTTTGTGCCAGAGGAAGCTAGGGAATACATCATAGAATCCAATACCGAAACAGATTTGGAGTTTCCTGTGTTGCAATATCCTTTAAAACCGAAAAGCTTGAATTTGGAAAAAACACCATCTTATACTGGGAAACTTTCAGGCATCAAAGGGCAGTATCTCATCTTCGAAGATCAAACCGTATTTAACGTACGAGGCAATGAGGGGCTAGTCGTGGACATCACGGTAAGCTAACTTAAAATACATACAGAAAAGATAGGGCTACCATATGGTAGCCCTTTGTATATTAAATGTCTTCTTGGTCTCTTAAGCCTTGGATGTAAGATGCTTTTTGGATTTCACGTCGTCTTCTTACGGACGGCTTCGTGAAAAATTGCCCCTCTCTTAAGTTTTGCATCACTTTGACATTTCGGTGCTTACGCTTGTAGCGTTTTAAAGCACGTTCAATACTTTCCCCTTCTTTAATTACAATTTTTATCATAGGTATTTGAATTTGTTAACCCTCAATGTAATTTTTTAATTGAACTGTGCAAGTAAATCAAGAAAACTTTACATAATTTATATTGAAACTATTTTATAGTGTTTGAATTCAATGGGTTAGATTAGTTGTCTGATTTCTCTTTTTTCTTACCAAACAAGCCGCCCAATACGTCTTTTACGCCTTCGGTAATGGCCTCTTCCGTTTTGTTGCTATCACCAGTAGCATTGCTGGAAGTATCCGGAGTTTCTTCTTTGGAATTGCTTCCCATCAAACCGCCTAATAGGTCTTTTACTTGATCAGACCCTGAATTGATGAGTTTGTTCTTTTGCATTTCCACCAATTGTTTTGTCAAATTGGAAGCGGCACTGGTCAAATCTGTTGAGATTTTGGGACTTGTATAAGTCCCTCCAATATTAGCCGAAACAGGAACGGTCATGTTTTTAACATCCTTGTCATCCATTTTGGTAAGCAATTTGTTCACGTCGCTTCCCAAATATTTCGCAGGGACATTAAAGACCGTGTTGTAGGCTAAAGACATGTCAAATCCATGCGATCCGGAAACTTCAATGTCAATGTCTTCATATTTAATATGGAAAGGTTTTACGTTTACTTTTCCATCGGCAAACTCCAATTTGGTTTTAAGATCCTTTAAATCCAGTTTGTCAAAATCTATAAAGGACATTTCGTTTTTCAGCTTGTTCAGTACAGGGCCTTCTTTTGGCTCTATTTTAGAGGTCAAAAGTTCCATGGCGGCATTTCCCGTTACGGAATTCAGGTCAGGAGCCAAGTCGCTGTTAAGCGCTCCAGAAAGATTGATACTAGAATTCATCTGGCCTTGTAATGCTTTTGCAATTGGAGCCAATGCCTGGAACAATTGCAGGTCATTAAAGGATTGGGCAATGTCAAAATTGGAAGCGCCCAATTTGAAATCGAAGGTCGGGGTCTCCGCTTTGGTAGAAACCGTTCCATCAATTGCCAATTTACCTTGGAAAATATCACTGCTCATATCAGACAAGATGGCCTGTTGGTCCTTTATGGTCAAGGTTCCTTTAACGTTTTTAAGGTTCAGGTTGTCATACACTACAGTATTGGCCTGGGCTGAAATTTTACAATCCAAAAAGTCTGGGATTTTTAAGGTTTCCGTAGTTTGTGGCTCTGTTTGGGTTTCCGTTTCAACAGAAGTGTCTTCTGTCATAAAATCGTTTACCACAAATTTGTTGGAACTCAAATTGAAATTTCCTTGAAGTGTCTTATCGCTAAATACAAATCCCATAAAATTATTTAGAGTTCCAGAGGCCTTGAAATCGGAATTGCCGGTCTTGGCATCAAAGGTATTTAAGGAAACGCTTTGAGGCGAAAATGACAGGTCCGCCTTTGCAATTTCTACAGGGTTCAGCATACTTTTCGAAGAAAATATAACATCCGTGATGTTTAAGTTTCCATTGGCCTTAATGCGTTCGTAGGCATTTGTTTCCAAAGCATTCATATCGAAAGCCGTTTGAATGTTGGCTTTTAGGATCCCGCTTAATTCCTCTTCCAATTGCAGTGGATAAGCCTTGGAGATATTTCCTAAATTCAAGGTGCCCTCTGCTTTGGCATTTACAGCCATGTTTTTGGTCAAGTTTTTAATGGTAGCCGACGATTTGAAGACGTCTTGGTCAATCTTAAAATTCAAAGCATCGATGGCAACATACGTGTCGTCTGGATTACCAGTGCTGTTTTTAACCGTGGTATTTATTTGAATGTTTTCAACCCTTTTTGGTAGGTCAGGATATTTAAAGGACGCATTGTTGGAAATCATGGTAATATCCAAAGTTGGAATCGTGGTTTCGGAAAACTGACCTTTTACAATTCCTGATAATTTGAAATCTCCATTGGTTTCTACACCATTTAAGTCTTTAGCATAAGCTTCAGGAACCAAAGCCAACAAATCCTTGAATGATGAACCTGGATTTTCAAAAGTAATGTCTAATTCCTGAGCATTTTCCAACAGTTTTACATAGCCGTCAAATTGTAATGGTAAAGCGTTGATGTAGCCTTTGTTGTCCTTAAACGTGTACATGTTCTGTTCCAAATCTAGACCAATAACAGCATCAAGTTTCAAATGCATGTTAGACAGGTATTGGGTGCTGTCCATAGCGAAGTTGATGAATAAGTCTGTATTGGTGTCCAGTTGTGAGCGTTCTGCTGAGAACTGCCCTTTTCCTGAGTGGTTAAGGTTGGCAACACGTACTTCTATGTTTGAAGAGGCATTCATATAGTTCAAGTTGGTATTACTGATACTGTAATCCTGAATGTCGATTGTGAAATTTCCGCTGCTTTCTGTGGAAGGGTCTTCGTTTGAAGGGGTGTCGCTTTCTTTGGCAATGTCGTAATTGCTGTTCCCTTCTTTATCGGTTAGAATATTCACCAAAGCGTCATCAATACTAAAACTGCTAATGGCAAGTGGCTCGGTTTCGAAATCCTTAAAAAGTTCCATGATGGACATGTTCAAGGCAATAGATTTTACCGAAGCTAAGGTTTCGCCTTCAAACGGTGCCAAATTGGTAATGGATAAATTGTCAATGGTGACATGAGCCTTCGGAAAGTTGCTGATGAGACTCAGGTTAACATCCTCGAATTCAACCTTGGCATTCAGATTGTCATTTAAGGTTGTTTTGATCATGTCCTTGATTTGGGACTGAAACAGTAAAGGGATGGCAACTAGCAATGCAATGATTACAACAATGATAATTCCAATAATTTTAAATACTTTTTTCATAGGTGTTGAGTAGGTTTGTGTAAAGATATACGTATCTGCTTATAGATTGGTTGGGGATTGAAATGTTTAATAAAACTTTAGGAATTTAAACAAGTTGGAGTTCTTCGTTTAGCTCCAATTGGAACCGTCTTTTCATGATGTAAACGCCTAGATACAAAAATGGGGTGTCGCACAGTGCTACAATGACTTTGAATAAAACGCCTGACACCAATAGGCCTGTAAAATTGGTCCATTCAATGATGTGAAAGGAGCACAAGAGGAATACAATGGTAAAGGTGTCTATGAACTGCGAGAACCAAGTTGAAAAATTGTTGCGCAGCCAAAGATGCTTGCCTTTGGTAAGCCGTTTCCAAAAATGGTACACCTGAATGTCAATAAATTGGGCAAATAAATAGGCGAGCATGCTAGCGCAAACGGCAATGGCCGAATTCCCAAACACATGGGCAAACGTATCATCTTTTACATGCGACCAAGACGTGGCGGGCACTGCATTGGCCACCAAAATAATCAGTAACGAAAATACCGAAGCAAAAATCCCGGTAAGTACCACTTGGTTCGCTCTTTTTTTACCATAAATCTCGCTAATTAGGTCGGTAATCAAAAAGGTGATTGGGTAGGGAAGAATGCCCACCGATATTTCAAAAAGTTTGGTGTTGAACACTTCAATATGGAGTGGATACCAGTAAAAAAACTTCTGAAAAATGAGGTTGGAAACTACCAATGACGTGATAAATAAAGCTGCCAATATCAGATAAATGCGTTGTGCCGCGAGTTTGTCTTTTAAAGTCATATTTTATTTGTGGATAAATACGTTTTGTAAATATAAAGGATTAATATTTCTTTTAGTTACTTTGACCCTGATTATGGATAAAGCGCACACATTTTACATTGCATTGGGCAGTAATACCGGAGACCGTTTTCAACATCTTCAAAAGGCTATTAATGTCATTTTTGAACGTATTGGAAGGGTAGACCGCATTGCCAAAGTGTACAATACACCTGCTTTGGGATTTGAGGGAGACGATTTTTTAAATACCTGTATTTCGGTGGTGTCTAAGATGGCTCCAAAGGAAGTCATGCAAGAATTATTGAGTATTGAAAAAGAGCTGGGACGCACCCGTTTTGAGCAATCGGGGTATGCATCCAGGCCGATAGATTTGGATGTGATTTTAATTGATGATTTAGTTCTGGATTCGGAAAGTTTGATCATTCCACATCCGCGCATGCAGTCACGCCAATTTGTATTGCAACCCTTGAATGATATTGCTTCGGAAGTAATCCATCCAGTTTTGCAACAAAGTGTTGGAACTTTGACTCGTTTATGTGAAGATGATAGTGACGTTCAGTCTATTGACGCTGTTTTGCAGAATCCGATGGAGGCTTATGGATTTTCGTCTAAAAACTATATTGCTATTGAAGGAAATATAGGGGCTGGTAAAACCAGTTTGGCAACCATGATCTCTGAAGATTTTAATGCGAAGCTTATTTTGGAGCGCTTTGCAGACAATCCGTTTTTACCGAAGTTCTATCAAGAACCACAACGCTATGCCTTTGCCTTGGAGATGTCGTTTTTGGCCGATCGCTATCAGCAGATCAGTGATGATTTGTCGCAGTTGGATTTGTTTAGGGATTTTATTGTGAGCGATTACGATGTATTTAAATCTTTGATATTTTCAAAAGTGACTTTGGTGGAGGATGAATTTAAACTGTACCGAAAGCTTTTTTACTTGATGTATAAGGATATTGCCAAGCCTGAACTATATGTTTATTTGTATCAAAAAATAGACAGACTTCAGCAAAATATTCGCAAACGTGGCCGAGATTATGAGCAGCAGATTGAGGATGCATACTTGGAGAAAATCAATGCGGGGTATTTGGAGTTTTTGCGAAATCAAAATGAACTCAACGTTAAGATTATTGATATTACCGATCGGGATTTTGTGGCCAATAGGGCCGATTATCTTTGGTTGTTAAAAGAAATAAACGATGGTATTTAGGATTGTACAACAACCGGACCTAAAGTTGGTAGGGATGCGTACCAAGGTGTCCTTTGAAACCATGGGGCCAGAAACCGCAAGGTTAGGTAGGGAGTTGATGCCAAGGCTGGCTGAAATTTCATCTCGAATTGGCGATTACATGTTGTCGGTTCAGGTTTATGAGTCTTTTAATTTTAAAATCCTGAGTCCTCAAACCCAATTTGAAAAATGGATAGGTGTTGAGGTGGATAATTTTGATAACGTGCCAGAAGGTTTGGAATCTTTAGCAATTAAGGGCGGCAAATACTTTGTGTTCGATTACAAAGGAAGTATAGCCAATTACCCACCCGTTTGGACATCGGTGTTTGAGAAATGGCTGCCCCAATTGGGATATGACGTGGATGACCGGCCGCATTTTGAAAAATTGCCGGCATCTTATAATCCTAGGCAGGAGGTAAATGAAGAGGAAATTTGGATTCCTATTGGATAGTTTTCTTGCGCTTATTTCAGTGCTTTCAGCTTACTAAACACATCCCAAACCACCACACCGCAACTCACGGAAATATTCAAGGAATGTTTGGTGCCGTATTGCGGAATTTCCAATACCATGTCGCTGGCAGAAACTACTTTTTGAGCAACGCCTTTTACTTCGTTACCGAATACCAAAGCATATCTAGTGTTGGCTTCAGGAGTAAAATCATTCAGCATCACAGCATTTTCAGCTTGTTCTATGGAAACCACTTTCACGTTTTTAGCTTGTAGTTTTTCCATGACTTCCATAGTGTCTTTGGCATATTCCCAAGTTACTGTATCGGTACTGCCCAAAGCCGTTTTGTGAATGTCCTTATGAGGTGGGGTAGCCGTAATGCCGCAGAGGTAAATTTTTTCAACCAAAAAGGCATCGCTGGTTCTAAATACCGAGCCAATATTGTTCAAGCTTCTAATGTTGTCCAAGACGATGATGAGCGGTGTTTTTTCTGAGGTTTTAAATTCTTCAACACTCAGGCGGTCCAATTCGCTGTTTTTTAACTTTCGCATGTGCTTACTTTAGGGTCAAAAATCTGTAGGATGAGACTGTTTTTTGTAGGTTCCAAGCAGGGTTTGTTGCATGGAAATTATCAACAGGATGTAAATAACTTCTAAGGGTTCCATTTTAAAAACCATCAAAATATAAGTACATTAGCCATCCTTAATTCTACTTGTTTTCGGTACATTTTCAAGGATGAAAAGACAGGAGATATCTGGTGTTTTCATTGTAATTCAAAATGTATCGAGGATTATGGAGCAAAAATAATACTTATAAATCAATTTACACTTGGCAAAAAAAGCTAAAAAAGAAACCCCGTTAATGAAGCAGTACAACAGTATTAAGGCTAAATACCCTGATGCCCTGTTGTTGTTTAGAGTTGGAGATTTTTATGAGACCTTCGGGGAGGATGCCGTTAAGGCAGCTAAAATTTTGGACATTATTTTGACCAAACGTGGAGCGGGAAGTGAGAGTGAAACAGAGCTGGCTGGATTTCCGCACCATTCTATGAATACCTATTTGCCCAAGTTGGTAAAGGCGGGGGAACGTGTGGCCATCTGCGACCAATTGGAAGATCCCAAACAAACGAAGACCATTGTAAAACGTGGAGTTACCGAACTGGTAACGCCAGGGGTTGCGCTTAACGATGATATTTTGCATTCCAAAACCAATAACTTTTTGGCGGCGGTGTGTTTTGGTAGAAATGTAATGGGCGTGTCGTTTTTGGATGTGTCTACGGGAGAGTTTTTAATCTCGCAGGGAAATGCCGAATATGTAGATAAGTTGCTTCAAAATTTTAGTCCAAGTGAGGTATTGGTGTCCAAGCCAAAACGCAACGAATTCAAAAGTGTGTTTGGAGAAGATTTCCATACGTTCTATTTGGAGGATTGGGTGTTTAAGGATGATTATGCCAATGAAACCCTATTGAAACATTTCAATACAAAATCCTTAAAAGGGTTTGGAGTGGAAGATCTCTATGAAGGCATTGTGGCTTCGGGAGCTATTTTGCATTATTTGGGAGAAACCCAGCACCATAAATTACAACATATCACCTCCATTCAGCGTGTGACACAAAAGGAACATGTATGGATGGATCGATTTACTATTAAGAATCTGGAACTCTACCATTCCACGAACCAAAATGCAGTGACCTTGGTTGAGGTAATTGATAAAACCATTTCCCCTATGGGAGGGCGTTTGCTCAAACGCTGGTTGGCATTGCCGTTGGTGGATTTGGGGAAAATACAGGAACGACATGAGGTGGTGGAACACCTTAAAGACGAGTCGGTGTTACTAGGAAAAGTTCAGGGGCACATTAAGCATATTGGCGATTTGGAGCGTTTGATTTCCAAAGTAGCTACGGGTAAGATCAATCCCCGTGAGGTCATTCAACTAAAAAATGCCTTGGAAGCTGTTGTGCCTATTAGGGCCATGCTTTCTGGAAGTAGTAATGCAGCGCTTGAAAAACTAGGCAATGCCTTGCAGATGTGTGAAGAGTTGCGCCAACGTATTAAAGCGACTTTAAATGAAGAAGCGCCTGTAAATATTTTGAAGGGAAATTCCATTTCCTCGGATTATTCAGCGGAATTGAAAGAGCTGCGAGAGTTGTCCACTTCAGGGAAGGATTATTTGGATAACATGTTGGAGCGTGAAAGCGAGCGTACAGGAATTACATCTTTGAAGATTGCTTCCAACAATGTGTTTGGTTATTATATAGAGGTAAGAAATACACATAAAGATAAAGTTCCTGCGGAATGGATAAGAAAGCAAACGCTGGTAAATGCCGAGCGTTATATTACCGAGGAACTCAAGGAATACGAAGCCAAAATTTTAGGCGCTGAAGAGCGTATTTTGGCCATAGAGCAGCAATTGTTCGCGGAATTGGTAAGTTGGATTGGTTTGTTTATTCAGCCTGTGCAAAAGAATGCCTCGTTGATTGCCCAATTGGATTGCTTGTGCGGATTCGCCCAATTGGCCTTGGAACGCAACTATACACGTCCCGAGGTGAACGATACCCATGTTTTGGATATTAAAAATGGAAGGCACCCAGTTATTGAGCAACAGTTGCCTCACGGCGAAGCTTATATTGCCAATGATGTGTTTTTGGATAGAGACCAACAGCAAATCATCATGATTACGGGGCCTAACATGTCCGGTAAGTCGGCTATTTTAAGGCAAACCGCCCTCATCGTGCTTTTGGCGCAAATAGGAAGTTTTGTGCCGGCCGAAGCGGCCAGTATTGGGCTTACAGATAAGATTTTTACCAGGGTAGGTGCCAGTGATAACATTTCTATGGGAGAATCGACCTTTATGGTAGAGATGAACGAAACCGCTTCTATTTTGAACAATGTGTCCGATCGTAGTTTAGTGCTCTTGGATGAGATTGGCCGTGGAACCAGTACCTATGACGGTATTTCCATTGCTTGGGCAATTAGTGAGTATTTGCACGAACATCCAAGTCGCGCCAAGACCTTATTTGCTACCCATTACCACGAGCTGAACGAAATGGCAGAAACCTTCGAACGCATTAAAAACTTCAACGTTTCTGTAAAGGAATTAAAGGACAATGTGCTGTTCTTGAGGAAGCTTGTAGAAGGAGGAAGTGCTCATAGTTTCGGTATCCACGTAGCCAAAATGGCGGGGATGCCTCAGCAGGTGATCCACAGAGCCAATAAAATTCTGAAACAATTGGAGAAATCGCATTCCAGTGAAGAGCTTACAGACAAGGTGAAAAACCTCAATGACGAGATGCAATTGAGCTTTTTTAATCTTGATGATCCTTTGTTGGAGCAGATCAGGGAGGAGATTGTAACTACCGATATTGATACCTTAACACCAGTAGAAGCCCTAATGAAGCTGAACGATATAAAACGTATGTTGCTGAAAAAGAAACAGGCGTAAAAAAAATAAATATTTTTATTGAAAAAGGCTTTGCATTTCTAAGAATTGTATTAAATTTGCCCTCGCAATTGAGATAGACGTTCTTTTAAATAAATTGCTTTATTGCGAAAGTAGCTCAGGGGTAGAGCATCACCTTGCCAAGGTGAGGGTCGCGGGTTCAAATCCCGTCTTTCGCTCTGAACTATAATGGTAATACGCTGAAGTGGTGGAATTGGTAGACACGTTGGACTTAAAATCCAATGAACATTAGTTCGTGCGGGTTCAAGTCCCGCCTTCAGTACTGCAAAAATCCGTAACATGCTTGTTTGTCAAGAAGTTGCGGATTTTTTGTTTTTGTGTGTTTTTTCAAGTAGCGTGGAATCTGTATTGCTACTATTTATTTATTGGAAAGTTTTTATTTAAGTATCTGTTTTTGCTTGTTGTTTTTTAGGCGGCATGGTGCCAAAAACAATGTCCCAAAGTGGCGAGCTTACCCCATAGGCTTTATCGTCGAATTTGTGATGGTGTAAATGATGGTGTTTCCATAAATACCGAAACCAATTTTTTGGAGGCCTTCGAGCATGGATGATGTAGTGGATATATAGGTAAGCAGCGTATCCAAAAAAGAATCCAGGCCAAAATAAATAGGTGTATTCTCCCATAATTACATAAAATAGAGCAAAGAAGAGTGCTCCAAGAAGTATGGCAAGTGGAATGGGCATGGCCAGTAAGCCTTCGTCTTTAGGGTAGGCATGATGTACGCCATGAACCGTGTATTGCCAATTGGCTTCATTTTTATAATCTTCGCCAGAGTGGTATAAAAATCGATGGGCCAAGTATTCAATAAGGGTAAACAGCAGGAGCCCTAAGATCAAGAGTAAAAGTTTGTTTGCAAAAAATAAGTCAATCTTAAAAAAGCCATAGATTAAAACGGCAAGGGATAATAGCAGGTAAACGCCCACTGCTAACATAGAGTTGGTTTTTACAACTTTGTAAGTCCTATTTTCATTCATGCTACGACATTTTATTTCTTAAAAATAAAACACAAGGGAAGTGGCAAACCTTTGGCTAATTCCCTTTATGTCTAAATGCAAGGCGCATTATTTTGGGGCTAGGTGCTATGGTTTAGCATACAATTTACAAAATTCTTGGATAAGGAGCTTGTTGAGACTTCTTTTGAATGTAAGTGTTCATTTGAAGAGGCGTAAATTTTCAATTTTGAGAAATGGTCTCATTTATTGTTTCTTCAGTAGAATGTTTGTAAAGGAATAGGAATGCTATTGGGTTAATTGGAGCTTGCTTGTTGAGGATGTAGTAAATTATAACCGTAATTTTTTTCTACCTTTCACAGAAACAATTTATTTTTGAGAATATTTCAAAAACCTAAGAACTTTAGGATTCAGTTTAAATTTATGAAATTACGTTGTTTCAAGCTTTCTTTACTATTTTTTGTGGTAGCTATGGCTTCTTCATTTGCGCAATATGCTCCCTATTTTCAAAATTTTTCATTAGCAGAATATAAGGCAGGTAATCAGAACTGGGATGTTTCAAGAGCCGAAGGAGGAAAGGTGTATGTGGCCAACAGTAACGGTCTTTTAGAGTTTGACGGCTTAACTTGGACTCTAAATGAATTGCCCAACAAAACAACGGTACGTTCTGTTTTGGCATACAGGGATGTGGTATATACGGGATCTTACGAAGAATTTGGGTATTGGAAGGCCAATGGAGATGGCAGGTTGCACTATACTTCCCTTTCGGATAATATCAAATCCCAGATATCCAACAATGAGGAAATTTGGCAGATCATTGCCTTTAAGGACCGCGTCATTTTTAAATCCTTTCTTAATTTATATGTCTTGCTTCCTGATGGTGCAATTGATAAAATTAATCCCAGCTCCACCGTTATTTCTTGTAGCGTAGTGGGGGATCAACTGTTTGTAGCCACCCTTAACGATGGTATTTTCGTTTTGGAGGATGACGTGTTGAGACCCTTTTTGAGAGATGACAGGTTATTGGACACCAAAGTAATTAAAATGGAGGCTTACCAAAATGGCGTTTTAATTGCAACTTCATTGAAAGGTTGTTTTCTGTATCGTAACAACCATCTGTTCAAAACCTCATTTGCCATTAACGAAACCCTTATTAAGCATCAATTGAATGACTTTAGCATGCTCAAAGATGGAGGAATGGTGTTTGGAACCATACAGGATGGCGTATATATGACTAATGACAAAGGGAATGTGCTTTTTCATATCAACAAGGAAAATGGCTTGGAGAACAATACTATTCTTAGGCAGCACGTAGATATGGAACAAATGTTATGGTTGGGGCTAGACAATGGATTGGCATCGGTAGATTTGAGTAGCCATAACTATTTTTTCAATGATGTTTCTGGAAGGTTAGGTAGCGTGTATGATGTTATCAATTATCAAAATGTCATTTATATAGGAAGTAATACAGGGTTATTTTATTTAGATGCTCAAAACAAGTTACAATTTATTGAAGGGTCTCAAGGACAGGTTTGGAATTTGGAAGAAGTTGACGGTGAGCTTTTTTGTGGCCACAACGACGGCACCTATATTGTGGAAAACAAACAACTATTTCCTGTTTCTACCTTTACGGGGGGCTATACGATAAAAAAGGTGCCTGAAGCGGAAGATACCTATGTTCAGGGATCCTATACGGGATTGATAAGGTATCATAAGAAATCTGGCGAATGGCAGGTGAAGCACTTGGGCAGAACGACCATGCCTATTCGATTTTTGGTGTTCGAAGATGAGCATACAGCTTGGGCGGCGCATGCCTATAAAGGATTGTATAAAGTGAAATTTGACAATGTATATGACACCATTACAAGTATAGAAAATTACGATGGCAAGGGAATTTGGTCCAATTTTAATGTGAGGGTTTACAAAATAAAGAATGATATCTGTTTTAAGACAAATGAAGGATGGCAAAAGTACGAGCCCATATTAGATAGTATTGTACCCTATAAATTGTTGAATGAGAATTTTGGGAGGGAATCCTACGTCATTTCAGAAGATGATGTAGATAAGGTGGCCCTGAAAACAAAAAATGATGTGATAAGGTTTGTCTCTTTTGAGGATGACGAGGGAGACATGTTTTTGAGTAGCAGTTATTTTAAAAATAGGTTGATAGTTGGAAATGAAAATATATCAAAGATTACCGATTCAACATATGCACTCAATTTGAATGATGGGTTCATGTTGATTGATGATGCTTTGGACATGAGTCGAGAGTTAACCCTGCCGCAGGTGGAGAGTATTGAAATAGATAAGGAACCCGTTGGTATGGATGTGTCGGGTCCCATTGAAATAGAATTTGACAAAAGTGTGGCTATAGCCGTATCTTCTCCAAAGTCCGAAAATCATTTTTTTGAATACAGTTTTCTCAATTTAGATTCCAGCAAATGGTACAGAATGGATAGTCGTAAACTGGAATTGTCCAACTTGTCCAACGGAAATTATCAATTGGGTATAAGGGCTAGTAATGCATTTCAGGAGCATTCCCCCATGCGTGTTTTGGAAGTGTATATCCTACCTCCATGGTATAAGGATACAATGGGATTTGTATTGTATGCCTTATTGATTGCAGCTCTCTTGGTGATTATTTATTTGTACCATAGGCATAAAATAGAAAAGGAACAGCGACTATTACAATTGAAATTTGAAAAGGAGCAGGAAGAGCTGCTTAGAAAAAAGACTCTTGAGAATGAAAAGGAAATAGTACACCTAAAAAATGAGTCCTTGCAAAATGAGTTAAAATTGAAAAGCAAGCAATTGGCCAATACGGCTATGGCATTGGTTAAAAAGAATGAAACCCTTCAGGAAATTAAAAAGGAACTTTCCAAAAGCCAGGAAAGTTTTGATAATTACTATGCCTATAAAAAGATTGTTAAAAAGGTGGACAATTCAATTGAGCATAAAGATGAGTGGAAAATTTTTGAATACAATTTCAATCAGGTGCATGAGGAATTTTTTAATGGATTGAAATCAAAGTTTCCAAAGCTAACTCATAAAGATTTGAAGCTTTCGGCATACATCAAAATGAATTTGACCAATAAGGAGATTGCTCCGCTTATGAATATTTCCGTAAGGGGTGTGGAAACCCATAGATACCGTTTAAAAAAGAAATTTGATTTAGAGAATGACACTTCGTTGACGGATTTTTTGCATAATTTCAAATAAAGCCCCTTCTAAATTATCTAAAACGCACTTTTTTTCTACGTCATTACTACTTCATTTAACGTTTTCGTAAACAACCTTGGAGACTAATTTGTACATTTAGAATACGTCAAACAAGAAATCTTCCCTATCTAAAACCAAATGGCGTATTTAAAATGTAAATGGTTTTTTATAAATCATCCCAATACATTTTACCTTGGAATCAACTAATAATTCTAATTCAAATGTATATGAAAGCAAAAATTATTCTACTAACTTTTTTGTTGTTTTCTTTTGAAGTTTTCTGTCAGGAAATCACAGTTAGTGGTGCAATTACTAGTGCTGAAGATGGCATGCCTCTCATAGGGGTTAACATCATTGTAAAGGGGACTACTAGAGGTGCTACTACAGATTTTGACGGGAGGTATACTATTAATGTATCTAAAGGAGAACAACTCGAATTTACCTCCTTAGGGCTTAAACCTGTCACCATAACCGTAGGCGATGATACTATCATCAACGTGGTTATGGAAGAAGATATTGAGTCTTTGGGTGAAATTGTTGTGGTGGGGTATGGTACCCAGAAAAAATCGGATTTGACCGGTTCCATTTCCACCGTAAAATCAGAGGAAATTGAAAAAACGCCGGCCGCCAATGTTATGCAGTCTATGCAAGGAAAGGTCGCAGGTGTGCAAGTGGTTAGTGCCGGTTCTCCCGGTGACTCTCCAACTATTCGTCTACGTGGACTTGGGAGTTACGATACTAGCAATGCCAATCCTTTATATGTAGTGGACGGGATGTTCTATAACAATATCGATTTCCTGAACTCAAAGGATATTGAGACTCTAACGGTACTAAAAGATGCCTCTTCCTCGGCAATTTATGGTGTAAGGGCAGCCAATGGGGTGGTAATCATTACCACTAAATCTGGGGTGCGTGAGAGAAAACCTCAATTTGAATATGATGGCTATACGGGAGTACAATATGCCCAAAATGTTGTGAAGATGGCTAATGCCGAACAATTTGTGACTATGGCCTATGAATCCGGATCTCAGGCAGATGTGGATTACGTGTTAAATGCTATGGAGCGCTTTGGTAGAAGTAGGGTAAATCCTAATGTGCCAAATGTCAATACCGATTGGTACAAGGAAATTTTAAGACCGGCCACCATCTCCAGTCATAGTATTGGTGTGAGTGGGGGAAGCGAGAATACGACCTATTCGGTGGGGACCAACTATTTTGCCCAGGAAGGGATTTTGGATATGAAAAACGAATATGAGCGTTTTAATATTAGATCCAAAATAGACGTCAATATTACGGATCGCTTCAGAACGGGAGTGAATTCTATTTTCAGTAACGCAACCAAATACAATGCGGAAAATGGGGCCTGGTTCAAAGCGTATTTTGCAGTGCCAATCATGCCAGTATATGATGAACAGAATACCGAAGCAACGCCTATCAGATATTCCAATGCTCAGTTATTGGGTTACCGTGGTACACAAAACCCATTCCCAGATATGAGCTATAACAACAACCAGTTGAAAATACGAAAGTTGTTGACCAATATTTATTTTGAATATGAGTTCGTGCCAGATAAATTGACCTTTAAAACCAGTTACAGTCATGACTTTTCTGCGCTGGATGAGCGTTATGTAGATTTACCATATACTCTTGGAAATAATGTTCAGACCATTTCTTCGATAAGACAAAACCAATTGACTTATTCCAATCAAATTTGGGATAATATCCTAACCTATAACGATAGTTATGGGGATCACAATTTAACCCTTATGGCGGGAACGTCCTACAGAGATGAGGCCAGCCATAAGCTGAATGTGAGAGGGGAGAATATCACAGGTATTGGTTACGAATCTTCTTGGTACTTGAATTTTGCGGAAGATGGGTCGATTGTCTTGGCCGGTGACGGTGACGATGGAGATATTGGAAGACGCTTGTATGGCGTGTCCTATTTTGCAAGAGCCGCTTATAACTATAAAGAAAAGTATTTACTATACGGAACCATTAGAGCGGACGGTTCTTCCAAATTTACCAAAGACCCTTGGGGGTATTTTCCTTCAGTAGGTATTGGATGGGTAATTTCTTCAGAAGACTTCATGAACGAGAATGGTGTTTTCGATTATCTGAAATTAAGAGCAAGTTGGGGAGAATTGGGTAATGACAATGTTGCGGCAAGTTCAGGATCCAATACCATTACAAACATCTCTATTCCAATAGGCGATGTACAAACACCAGGGTTTACCTCAACCTCAACCTTTACCAACAATACATGGGAGGTTATTGAGGAAAAAAACTTCGGGCTTAACTTAAAAACATTCAATAATCGCTTGTCTATCGATGCCGATTATTACATCAGAGATACCAAAAATGCCATCATGCCGGTATTTGTTCCGATTATTAACTCCAACGTATTGAGAAACTCAGGGGTAATCAGAAACCAAGGATTTGAAATTGGGTTGAATTGGGATCAAGCCGTGAATGATGACTTCAGTTATCATATTGGGGCCAACTTTACAACCTTGAAGAATGAAGCGAGAAGCTTAACAGATCCTTATATCGATTCTGGTTCTGCCGAATTCCGTCAAAGAACTATGGTGGGGGAGCCAATTCAGGCCTTTTTTGGATATGAAACTGCTGGAGTATACCAAAACCAAGCGCAAGTTGATGCAGATCCAATTGCCGTTGAAAATGGTTTAGAGCCGGGGGATTTAATTTACCGCGACCAAAATAACGATGGGGTTATCAATGATGATGACCGAGTGGTATTAGGATCCTTTTTACCGTCCTTCATGTATGGTGGAAACATAGGCGTGTCTTACAAAGGCTTTGATTTGTCGGTAGCAGTCTATGGGCAAACAGGTAACAAAATACTCAACAGAAAGAGAGGAGAAATCATCTTTACCCAAGATACCAATATGGATGCAGACCTTGCTATAAATAGATGGCATGGAGAAGGTACCAGTAATTCTTACCCTTCTTCCAAAGGTTTACGCAAGGGGTGGAACCAAAAAATGAGCAATTTTTGGGTAGAGGACGGAGATTTCTTTAGAATACAAAATATTCAATTGTCATATACAATATTGGGTGAAAAATTGGCAGGCAAAAACATGCCGGAAACAAGACTCACCTTTACTGCAGAAAGACCGTTTACATTCTTCAAGTACAACGGATTTGATCCAGAAGTTGCTAATGGAGTGGATAGACAAACCTATCCAATACCAGCAGTATATACAATTGGACTTAACATAAAAATTTAAAAATCGCATTATGAAAAATATAGAAAGATTAATAACAAAAGGTGCCTTGGCATTGTTGGTCTTGGTCGGTTTTCAGGGCTGTAATAGTAAGCTTGACGAGCAGGAAGGGCAGCTTAATACAGGGGATGTGGATTATACAAACACCAGTGATATGATCCTTCCTTTAATTGGTGCTTATCAGGCATTTTATACCAGAGGATGGGAAGAACCACTATTGTTATCTGTTAGAGGAGATGATGTTAATGCCGGTGGTTTGGGAGATCAACAGGATTTTGCAGAGACAGATTTGTTCAATTACAATAAGGACTATTGGATGTACAATTCTCTTTGGAATTTGCACTATTCAGACATTGCAAGTGTGAACAACGCTTCCGAATTGATCCAGAGCTATAAAGATTTCGCTGATGAAAGCTATTATGACGAAGCCGATCAATACATGGCGGAAACCAGAGTGTTAAGAGCCTATTTACACCTAAATTTAGCAAAGGTTTGGGGAGATATATTCATTATCAACACTTCTCAACCCGATGGGGAAATTGCGCAAGGGGTGGCAACAAAAGAAGAAGTGATGCAGTACATTTCAGACATGATGGACGAGGCCATTCCAAATTTGCCGGACATGAGGCCTAACCAAAGAAATGATGTGCATGGAGGGGTTACCCAATATACGGCCTATGCTATCAAGGCGTTAGCAAATCTAGAAATGGAGAATTACCAAGAGGTGGCCAATGCTTGTGGAGCGATTATAAATTCCAATAAGTTTTCACTGTATCCAGATTTTTATCAACTGTTTAAGATACCTGGAGAGCTAAGTGATGAAAGCCTTTTGGAAATGCAGTTCTCAGATTATGGTTCTGGAACAGGAGATACCTTTTACCATACCTATGCCCCTTTTGGACCTCAAGGCTGGACGCCGGCGAGAGCCAATGCCGAAGGCGGTTGGGGATTCTACGAGCCTAGTATGAAGTTTATCAAGTTTATGTTGGATAGAGGTGAAGAGGTTCGTTTGCAAACCAGTGTATTGTTTACAGATCGAGGTTTGGATGAATTGATGGACGACCCTAATTATGCAACACTTCCAAGTTGGATTTCCAATACAACACCAGATGGAGATGTTATTAACGATTATTCTAGAGCCTTATTTGCAAGTGGAAAACATTATTTGCCATCCGTACAGTTAACGGAAGGTAGAAATGCCTATGGGGCAGGGAAAAACATGATTTGCATTAGGTATGCAGAGGTGTTATTAATGTATGCCGAAGCACTTACCCGTGGGGCAAGTGGTAACGGTATGACTGCAGACCAGGCGGTGAATTTAGTAAGAGAAAGAGCAGGATTGTCTTCTCTGTCAGGAGTGACCTCTCAAGATGTAATGGACGAGAAATTTGCAGAATTGGCTATGGAATGGGGGATTCGTTACTATGATATGATCAGGCTAAATGAATACAATGAGTTAAGCTATGATGGAAGAACTTTTTCTGCAGACAAAGAATTGTTGCCTTATCCGCAGGCACAAGTAGATGCCTTGCCATTAGGAAACGGAAACTAAAATGACTTTAAACGAATTTAAGATGAAAAAAATACTAAAATATACCCTAGGGCTTTTAGCCATACTTATGGTGTTTTCCTGTTACGATGGTATCGACCCTATTACCGAAGTAGATCCAGGACCGGATGCAGGAGCCCCTACCGTAGATATTATGAAACCTGCCGATGGATTTTCAATTTCAGATCCAGAACCTATATCGTCTTTGGAAATTGAATTTGTGGCGGAAGATGATATTGAGTTAATTCTAATTACAGTTTCTATAGACGGCAGCCAAATAGCTTCCTATGATAGTTTTACGGATTATCGAGTGGTAAGCAGAGAGTTGGTTTACGATAATGTTGAGGTGGGAGAGCATACTTTGGAAGTGACAGCTACCGATATTGTGGGAAATGTATTTACAAAGACCCATAATTTTTCCAAAGAACCTCCATACGTACCTATGTATGCTACGGAGATTTTCTATATGCCTTTTGATGGTGATTATACCGAGTTGGTATCTTCTACAGCGGCAACTGAAACAGGTGCCCCTGGATTTGCAGGAGAATCTTTTGCCGGATTGAATGCGCTTCAAGCAGCCACTTCAGCGGCACAAGACAATTACGTGTCATATCCAATAGCAGATCTAGAGTTGTCTACAACTATGAGTGGAGCATTTTGGTATAAGGTGGATGCCACAGCTACAAGATCTGGAATCTTGACGATTGGTGCCAATGCCGATGATCGTTTCCAAGGATTTAGATTGTTTAGGGAAGGTAATGACGTGGAGCAACGTATTAAATTAAACGTTGGTACAGGTACAGGTGAAAGTTGGAATGATGGAGGAGTTATTGCCGTGGCCGATAACGAATGGGTTCATGTGGCCTTTACCATTTCTGATACCGAAACCAAGATTTACTTTAATGGGGTACTACAGTTAACAAGCACATTGGCCGCTCCAATAGATTGGACTGGTTGTACAGAGCTTAATATTGGGGCTGGAGGTCCAACATTTAGTTATTGGGATCATTTAGGTGATACTAGTGCTATGGACGAATTGAGATTGTTCAGTTCAGCCTTATCCCAAAATGAAATTATAGAAATGATCGCCCAAAGTGATCAAGTGTTGTACATGCCTTTTGATGGTAGTTTTAATGATGTGGTTAGTGATATCACGGCTACAGAGACAGGAACTCCCGGGTTTGCTGGCGATTTTTATGAAGGAATCAATTCGTTTCAAGCTGCCACTACCACAATGGAAGATAGTTACCTTTCGGTACCTTTTGATGGATTGGGATTGGGAGATGCTTTTAGTGGTACTTTCTGGTATAAAGTAAATGCCACTGCAACAAGGTCTGGGATTTTAACCGTAGGGGCCAATGCTGATGACCGTTTACAAGGATTTAGACTCTTTAGGGAAGGTAATGATGTTGAGCAACGTATCAAGTTGAATGTTGGAATAGGAACTGGCGAGAGTTGGAATGACGGTGGAGTTATTACCGTTGCTAATGGGGAATGGGTACATGTGGCCTTTACTGTATCTCCTACCGAAAGCAAGATTTATTTCAATGGCGAATTGCAATTGACTAGCACGTTCTCTTCTCCTGTAGATTGGACGGGTTGTACCGAACTCAATATTGGAGCAGGTGGTCCTACATTCAGTTATTGGGATCACTGGGGAGATACCAGTGCAATGGATGAACTGAGAATTTTCGATAAAGAATTGAGTCAAGAAGAAATTCAAAGTATGCTCTAAATTAAAAATGAATTGCTCTGGTTATCCTGTAATCAGAGGTGTTATTTGAGTTAGTTTAGTTGTTTTAGCGGCATTTTAATCAAATAAAATGCCGCTAAAATTCTTAATCAACGGGTACAAAAATGAAATCACAAAATTATATCAAGATACTTTTGTTGTTGTCAGTGGTGATGCTGGCATTCAATTGTAAAGAGTCGAAAGAAACCAAAGAAGAAGTAAAAAAAGAGCCAGCTGAAATTTCAGAAACCTTATCTGATGATACGCTTTTGGACACTGTTCAAAAACAAACCTTCGAATATTTTTGGGAAGGAGCAGAGCCCAATTCGGGGATGGCTAGGGAACGTTTGCACATGGACGATGTGTATCCAACCTCTCCAAAAAATACCGTAACTATTGGTGGTAGCGGATTTGGAGTGATGGCCATCTTAGTTGGAGTGCAACGCGGATTCATTACGAGGGAAGAAGCCTTAGAGCGCTATCATAAAATTGTCGATTTTCTGGGGAAAGCAGACCGTTTTCATGGTGCTTGGCCACATTGGTTAAATGGAGAAACTGGAAAAGTGGTGTCGTTCAGTAAAAAGGATGATGGCGGTGATTTGGTGGAAACCGCTTTTTTGGTCCAGGGACTGCTCACGGTATATGAGTATTTCAAGGACGGCAATGAAAGTGAAAAAGACCTAGCGGAAAAAATAGACTATTTGTGGCGAGGAGTAGAATGGGATTGGTATACCAAAGGAGGTGAAAATGTTCTGTATTGGCATTGGTCTCCAAATTTTGGTTGGGATATGAATTTCCCTGTGGGAGGCTATAATGAATGTTTGATCATGTATGTTTTGGCTGCAGCCTCACCAACACACCCTGTTTCCAAATCGGTTTATGATAAAGGATGGGCAAGAAGTGGAGCCATTACTTCTAAGGACTCGATGTACAATCGTGCCTTAGTGCTTGATTATTATGAACATGATGACCATGCCATCGGGCCTTTATTTTGGGCGCATTATTCCTATTTAGGATTGGATCCAAGAGGACTTAAAGATCAATACGCCGATTATTGGGAATTGACACAAAACCATGCCATTATTCACCATGAATATGCCAAGGAAAACCCTAAGCATTTCAAAGGCTATGGTGATAGCTTATGGGGTTTGACCTCAAGTTATTCCATGAAAGGTTATGCAGGTCATAGGCCAGGAAACGACTTGGGGGTTATCTCGCCTACAGCAGCCTTGTCCTCCTTTCCGTATACCCCAAAGGCTAGTATGAAAATGCTGAAGTATATGTACAAGAATCAAGACTCCTTGATTGGGAAATATGGACCTTATGATGCTTTTAGTCTTCAGGAACCTTGGTACTTACCACGGTATTTGGCCATCGATCAAGGGCCTATTCCAGTAATGATTGAAAATTATAGAACAGGACTGTTTTGGAAATTGTTTATGCAGAATAAAGATGTACAACATGGTTTGAAAAAACTGGAGTTTACTGTTGATAGAAATTGATGTAATGAAATTGAAATATTATTTGCAAATATTATTGGTATCCCTTGTGATTTTTTCCTGTGGAAACGATGATGGCCCAGGCTATCAGGAACCTTACGATCCCACAGATGATGATCCCGTTGTGGTAGACCCGTTGCCTGAGAATGAGTTGTTGGACTTGGTGCAAGAACGCACCTTTAAATATTTTTGGGATTATGCCGAAAGTAATTCCGGGGCCGCCAGGGAACGTTATCATCTCAACGATCCTAGCAACGACCAAAATACCGTAACCAGTGGAGGCAGCGGATTTGGTTTGATGGCTATTTTGGTAGGGATTGAAAGAGGATACATTTCGAGAGCTGAAGGGGTAGAAAGATTGACACAAATCCTAAACTTTTTTGAAACAGCCGACAGATTTCACGGTGCGTGGTCGCATTGGATAAATGGTACTAATGGCAATGTCTTGCCTTTTAGTAGCATGGATGATGGAGGTGATATTGTGGAAACTGCTTTTTTGGTTCAGGGATTAATCTGTGTCAAGGAGTATTTCAAAAATGGTTCTGAAGAAGAAATCAATTTGGCCAATCAGGCAGATGCTTTGTGGAAAGGCGTAGAGTGGGATTGGTACACTCAGGAACAGAATGCCTTGTACTGGCATTGGAGTCCAAACCATAACTTCGCCATCAACTTGGAATTGGTGGGGTATAACGAAACTTTAATTGCCTTTATATTGGGAGCCGCTTCACCAGATCATCCTATTTCAGCGGAAGTTTACCACCAAGGCTGGGCCAATAATGGGTCTATTGTATCTTCTGAGACTGATTATGGAATTCCTCTCGTATTAGATCATGTGGGGTCGGGAACGGGACCATTATTTTGGGCACATTATTCCTATTTGGGCTTGGATCCTAGAAATCTTTCCGATCAGTACGCCAATTATTGGACTTTAAATACCAATCACACCCTAATAAATTATGAGCATTGTGTGGATAACTCCGGTAATTATGCTGACTATGGTCCAGATTGTTGGGGATTAACGGCTAGTTATTCAAGAAATACCGATGGTTCTGTAGGTTATAATGCCCATGATCCAGAAAACGATACAGGTGTTATTTCACCTACGGCGGCGATAAGTTCTATTCCCTATACTCCAGAGGAATCCTTAGCAGCCATGCAATATTTCTATGCCAACGATTTACTTGGTCCTGCAGGTTTTTATGATGCCTTTAGTCCGCAATTCAACAATTGGGTAACCGAACGATATTTGGCCATAGACCAAGGGCCTCAAATTATCATGATTGAAAATTATAGAACAGGTTTGCTTTGGGAGTTGTTTATGCAAAATGAAGATGTTCAAAATGGCCTCAATATTTTGGGCTTTAGTTATTAAAATATAATGAAGAATCGATTAAAAGTATATGTGTTTCTATGTTTGTTGCTATCTGCAGGAAGCATATTAGCACAGCAAGAATTATATCAAAAACAATTGTTTATCCGTGGAAATGATACGTTAAAATACCGTATCATGTACCCCAAAGATTTTTCGGAAAGTAAGCAATATCCATTACTGCTTTTTTTACATGGTGCTGGGGAACGGGGAAGTGACAACACTTCTCAACTGGTACACGGCAGTGCATTATTTGCCAATGAAAAAAATAGAGAAGATTTTCCGGCTATTGTCATTTTTCCGCAGTGTCCAAAAGAAAGTTATTGGGCCAATGCCGATGTGGATAGGAGTTCATACCCTATCAGTTTAAAATTCCCAAAAGATGCAGCGCCTACCCCTGCTATGGATATGGTGCTAAAACTTATGGATGAATTCACAATCAAGAACTTTGTTAAAAAAGAACAGGTTTATGTAGGAGGTTTATCCATGGGCGGAATGGGGACCTTTGAAATCCTCTCCAGGAGACCTGATATGTTTGCCGGAGCCATTGCCATTTGCGGCGGTGGTAATACAGAGTTGGCTCAAAACTATGCCACTAAAGTGCCTATGTGGATTTTTCACGGGGCCAATGACGATGTGGTCAGGCCACAATTATCAGTAGACATGGTGAGCGCCATTTTAAAATATGGAGGTAAACCAAATTTTAATTTATACGCCAAAGACAATCACAATAGCTGGGATTCCACATTTGCAGAACCGGGATTGTTGACTTGGCTTTTTTCTCAATCTAAACTTTAGCCATGAAGACATTATCAACCCAATTAAAAACAATTGCAGTAGGAGTATTTGTTGCATCACTTTTAGGATGTAACCAACGGGAATCTAAAACTGAAGAAAGTTTCAGTGTTTCGCGGGAAAACCCTTTTGAATCCAAAGTGGATTCGGTTTTGGGGTTAATGACATTGGAAGAAAAACTAGGACAATTGAACTTGCCTTCTTCAGGGGATATTACCACGGGTCAGGCCCAAAGTTCCAATATCGCTCAAAAGATAGAACAAGGTCAAGTAGGAGGTTTATTTAACATTAAGTCTGTTGAAAAAATAAGGGAAGTGCAACGTATTGCGGTTGAAAAAAGCCGTTTGAAAATTCCGTTGATTTTTGGAATGGACGTGATTCACGGTTATGAAACTACGTTTCCAATTCCATTGGGATTATCAGCCTCTTGGGATATGGACATGATCAAAAAAACGGCTCAAATGGCGGCTCAGGAAGCCACGGCCGATGGAATAAACTGGACCTTTTCACCTATGGTGGATATTTCGAGAGATCCACGATGGGGGCGTGTTTCCGAAGGAAATGGCGAAGATCCTTATTTGGCCAGTGAAATTGCAAAAGCCATGGTAGCAGGGTACCAAGGAGACGATTTAATAGCTAACAATACCATGATGGCTTGTGTGAAACACTTTGCCTTATATGGAGCGCCAGAAGCAGGTCGGGATTACAATACGGTAGACATGAGCCATATTCGCATGTACAACGAGTATTTTCCACCGTATAAAGCTGCTGTAGATGCTGGTGTAGGGTCGGTGATGGCCTCATTTAATGAAGTTGATGGCATTCCGGCCACTGGGAATAAGTGGTTGATGACCGATTTATTACGTCACGATTGGGGTTTCAATGGCTTTGTAGTAACCGATTATACAGGAATCCCTGAAATGATAGATCATGGAATGGGAGATTTACAACAAGTTTCGGCTTTAGCAATCAAGGCAGGTATCGATATGGATATGGTGGGTGAAGGCTTATCGGGAACGCTTAAGAAATCCTTGGCTGAAGGAAAAGTATCCATGGAAGATATTGACACTGCCGTAAAGCGCATCTTGACTGCCAAGTTCAAACTGGGCTTGTTCGAGGATCCTTATAAATATTGCGATTTGGAACGCCCTAAAAAAGACGTATTCACTAATGAAAATAGGGCTTTTGCCAGAAAGGTATCTGCCGAATCGATGGTGCTGCTTAAAAACGACAATAATTTACTGCCTCTTAAAAAATCGGGAACAATTGCTCTTATTGGGCCTTTGGCCAATACTGCTGTTAATATGGCGGGGACTTGGAGTGTGGCAACTAAACAGGACAAATCCAATCCCGTATTGGAGGGGCTTAAAACCGTGGTTGGTGACCAGGCCAATATTCTTTATGCCAAAGGAAGTAATGTAGATTATGATGTGGACTATGAAAAACGCATTACCATGTTTGGGAAGGAAATTCCACGAGATAATAAAAGTGACAAGGAATTATTAAATGAAGCTCTTGCGGTAGCTGCAAAAGCTGATGTTATTGTGGCTGCCATTGGAGAGTCTGCCGAATTGAGTGGGGAAAGCAGTAGCGTGACGAACCTTCAAATTCCACAAGTGCAAAGAGATTTGCTGCATGCCTTATTGCAAACAGGGAAGCCTGTGGTTATGGTGCTTTTTACCGGACGTCCGTTGGCAATTGTTGAAGAAAATGAAAAAGTGCCTGCTATCTTGAATGTTTGGTTCCCGGGGAGTGAAGCCGGATTGGCAATTTCCGATGTATTGTTTGGAGACGTGAACCCTTCAGGTAAGTTAACGGCGACTTTCCCAATGAATGTTGGTCAGGTACCAATTTTCTACAACCATAAAAATACGGGAAGACCTTTAAGTAATAAAGAAGGGAAATTTGAAAAATTCCGCAGTAACTATTTAGATGTTCGCAATGAACCATTGTATCCTTTTGGTTACGGTTTAAGTTATACCAAGTTTGACTACAGTAATTTCAACATAAGTGCAACAAGTCTGGCAATGGGTGGAACTTTGAACGTTTCGGTAGACGTAACCAACTCTGGAGATTATGATGGAAAGGAAGTAGTACAACTTTACATCCGTGATTTGGTTGGGTCTGTAACAAGACCGGTTAAGGAATTGAAAGGCTTCCAAAAGATTGAACTGAAAAAAGGAGAGACCAAAACCGTAAACTTCAAACTAACTGTAGAGGATTTGAAATTCTATAATTCGGAATTGGATTTTGTGGCCGAACCGGGAACTTTCCAAGTGTTTGTTGGTACAGATTCAACAACTGAGATGATGAAGGAATTTGAATTGACAAAATAAAAGCTTAAAGAATAAACGATCATTTTGAAATATGAATAAAATTAAGTTTTTATTGGGTGTCACAATGGTTATGGTATTAGTTCCATTCAAATTGCTAGCGCAGTCAAACGGGAAAACCGAGTGGTTTGATCCTAATCTACCGGCAACAACTTATTGCAACCCAATAAATATAGGATACAATTATACCACTAAAAATCATAATGGGATTCCATTGTCTCGTCGCTCAAGTGCCGATCCTGTAATTATTACGTATAAAGGAGATTATTATTTGTTTGCTACCAATCAGGCTGGATTTTTCTGGAGTAAAGATATGTCTGATTGGAATTTTGTTTATGGCAGTTTTCAAAGGAATCCTGGAGATGACGACCAATGCGCACCTGCAGCTTGGGTGGTAAATGATACCTTGTTTTATGTTGGTTCTACCTGGAAAAGAGATCACCCAGTTTGGAAAACAGCTAATCCAAAATCTGGAAGATGGACAAGGCATGTCAATACAGCAATGCTTCCAACTTGGGACCCTGCCATTTTTCAGGATGACGATGGTAAAGTATATATGTATTACGGTTCAAGTGGAAAATTGCCGCTTGTAGGAGTTGAGGTAGATTATAATACTTGGTTGCCAAAAGGTAATCAAGCAGATTATGAGACATTATACCAAGCAACCGAAGTGGAGGACATTCAGAAGCCATATGGAGAAATAAAAGCTGTTGTAGGTTTGGATCCTTCGGCACATGGTTGGGAACGTTTTGGACCAAATAACGATATGGAACCTGCACCTTGGGGCAATTTTATTGAAGGTGCTTGGATGACCAAGTATAATGGCAAATATTATATGCAATATGGAGCTCCAGGCACTGAATTTAAGGGTTATGCTAATGGGGTTCATGTAGGCAATCATCCATTAGGACCATTTACGTATCAAAAGCACAATCCCATGTCCTACAAGCCAGGAGGCTTTGTGGTTGGTGCCGGTCACGGCAATACATTTGCGGATAATTATGGTAATTATTGGAATACAGGAACCTGTAAAATTTCTGTAAAAGATCGTTTTGAACGAAGAATTGACATGTTTCCAGCTGGATTCGATCAGGATGATATCATGTATTCTATCACCGCCTATGGTGATTTTCCAATTTATCTTCCAACAGAAAATAGAGACCATACAAAAGGAGCATCGGCAGGTTGGATGTTACTTTCTTACAAAAAAACGGTAACAGTATCCACGGTTGAGCAATGCGCAGATGTTGAAACAAATAGAATGGACCATGGAGGTAAAAAAGTATATGAAAGAATCTGTTATGATGCTTCAAATCTAACCGATGAGGATATTCAAACATATTGGTCTGCCACAACGGCTGATAAGGGAGAGTGGCTTCAAGTGGATTTAGGCAGAAAAATGGAAATAAATGCGTTGCAAATAAATTATGCCGATCATAAAGCAACCCAGTACAATAAAGCCATGGACATATATTACAAATATGAAATTTTTATGTCTGACGATGCTGAAAATTGGACCTTGGTGGTTGATAAATCTAAAAACGATAAAGACGTACCGCATGATTATGTAGAATTGACAAAATCAATACATGCGCGTTATATCAAGATGGTGAATATCCATAACGCTTCAGGGTTGTTTGCAGTTTCAGACTTTAGAGTTTTTGGAAATGGATTGTCAGAAAAACCAAAATTAGTTTCTGGTTTTAAGGTGAAAAGAAGTCAGGAAGATTCTCGAAATGCCATGATTTCTTGGAAAAAGCAAGCTAATGCCATGGGCTATAATATTTATTATGGCATAGCTCCTGATAAGCTATATAACAGCATCATGGTTTATGAAGATGATTTTTATGATTTCAGAGGTTTGGATAAAGATACAGAGTACTATTTCACCATTGAATCTTTTAATGAAAGTGGCAAATCTGAACGCACTACAGTAATTAAAGTTTAATTAATCAAGATGAAAAATTTAAAGCAGGCGCTCTTTTCTCTAGCAGTTTTTTTTTATGGGATAGGATCTTGGGGGCAAAATTACGAAGCTCAAGTAGATTCCTTAATTAAGCTTATGACGCTTCAGGAAAAGATAGGGCAAACGGTAATGTACGGTGGAAGTTGGGACCAAACAGGCCCTATTGTTGGGACCGATAATGGGAAGTTGATTCGGGAAGGTAACATGGGCGGTATGCTGAATGCCTTTACGGTAAAGGGTACTCGTGATCTCCAAAAAGTTGCGGTGGAAGAATCCCGTTTGGGGATTCCATTATTGTTTGGTTATGATGTCATTCATGGGCATCGTACCATTTTTCCAATCAATTTAGGAATGGCGGCCAGCTGGGATTTAAACATGATTGAAGAAAGCTGCCGTATTGCTGCTGAAGAAGCTTCGGCGGAAGGTTTGCATTGGACTTTTTCGCCTATGGTTGATGTATCTAGAGAGCCTCGTTGGGGGCGCATTTCTGAAGGAGCAGGAGAAGATGTCTTTTTGGGAAGTGAAATAGCGAAAGCTTATGTCAAGGGATATCAAGGAGACGACTTATCTAAATCCAATACCATTTTAGCCTGTGCCAAACATTATGTGGCCTATGGCGCTGCCCAAGCGGGGCGTGATTACCATACGGTGAATATGGGGGAAGGGGAGTTGCGTAATGTGTTTCTACCACCGTTTAAGGCAACTGTAGATGCTGGTGTTGAAACTTTTATGTCGGCTTTCAACGAATTAAACGGGGTGCCAACCTCTGGAAATAAATTCACCTTAAGGGACATTCTTAGGGGAGAGTGGGACTTTAAAGGTTTTGTGGTTTCCGATTATACTTCCATCAACGAAATGGTTCCTCATGGATTTGCTAAAGATGATAAGGATGCGGCCAGAATTGGTATGAACGCAGGTGTGGATATGGACATGATGGGAGGGGTTTATAAGGATTATTTAAAGGAATTGGTGGAAGAAGGAAAAGTGTCCGAAGCTTATATAGATGATGCTTGCCGACGAATCTTATTAACCAAGTTTAAACTTGGACTTTTTGAGGATCCCTATCGATATATTGATGAACAACGAGAGGAAACTACTAAGTACAAACCAGAATTTTTAAACAAAGCCAGAGAAATTGCAGCGGCTTCATCGGTGTTGCTTCAGAATAAAAATAGTGCCTTGCCACTTTCAACAAGCACAAAGAAGATTGCTTTTATTGGTCCGTTGGTAAAGGATGAATATGATATTCTTGGCAATTGGGCCGCCAAAGGTGATAGGCAGGGAAAAGCAGTAAGTGTGTTTGAAGGGATTTCGGAATATTTGAAACCAAATCAAATTTTATATGCCAAAGGCTGTGAGATTTTAAAAGCAGATACTTCTGGTTTTGAGGAAGCTGTTTCAGTTTCCAAAAAGGCAGATGAAATTGTGTTGGTGATGGGAGAGGGGCACCATATGAGTGGGGAAGCCGCTTCAAGGACCAATTTGAAAATTCCTGGAATTCAGCCACAGCTTATTCGAAAAATCAGAGAAGCCAATCCAAATAAGAAAATCACTTTGGTATTGATGAACGGAAGACCAATAAACCTCTCAGATGAAGTGGATTTGGTGGATGCCATTTTGGAAGTTTGGTTTCCAGGAACCATGGGTGGTGCTGGAACTGCCGATGTATTGTTTGGAACCTATAACCCATCAGGGAAATTAACGGTGACTTTTCCTAGAAATGTTGGTCAAGTACCTATTTACTACAACATGAAAAATACGGGGAGACCAATTCCAGAAAGCAACCCGGGCGAAGATTATAAAAGTAATTACATCGATGCTCCAAATTCGCCGTTGTTCGTTTTTGGACATGGTTTGAGCTATACAACGTTTACGTATTCCAATTTCAAATTGAGTTCCAATAAATTGACCAATTCAGGTGCGATTACAGCTTCGGTAACGATTACAAACGCAGGAAACAAAGATGGACATGAAATTGTACAGTTGTATGTCCATGACAAAGTAGGAAGTGTGACGAGGCCTGTAAAGGAGCTCAAAGGGTTTCAAAAAATCTTTTTGAAAAGTGGAGAAAGCCAAACTGTTTCGTTTACGATTTCAGCAGACGATTTAAAGTTCTATAACAGCGACATGGTTTATGGTTTAGAACCCGGAGCGTTTGAAATAGCCATTGCCCCGAGCTCGGATTTTAAATTTGAAAACGAGTTTGAACTAATTGATTGAAAGTAGATCCATGCTCATCCCAATTAAAAATAATATTGTTCTTTTTCTGGTTTTTCTCATAGGAATTAGTGTTGAAATTCTTGGGCAAACCAAAACGATAAATAGCGGTTGGCAATATTCTGAAGATAAGGTTGAGTGGCAATCGGTAAACATTCCGCATACCTGGAATTTGGAGGATGCGTTTGATGACCAGCCTGGCTACCGAAGAGGTTTAGGGTGCTATAAAAAGCAGGTTTTTATTGCTTCCGAAGAAAAAGAAAAGATTCATTACTTAAAATTTAATGCAGTCAACCAAGAGGCAACGGTATATGTGAATGGGAAAATTGTCGGCAACCATAAAGGAGGTTATACTGCCTTTAGTTTCAATATTACATCACTTATAAATTTCGATGCTTACAACTTGATTGAAGTGGTGGTTGATAATTCCCATAATGAAAACATTCCGCCTTTGGATGCCGACTTTACGTTTTATGGTGGTATTTACAGGGACGTAGAACTCATTACGTTACCCAAGCAACATTTTAGTGTCACGGATTTTGCTTCGGATGGATTTTATGTGAATTATTATGATGTTTCAAAGGAAAAGGGAGGGATTGAAGTAACCGCTATTTTGGAAAACTTGGCTACTGCCAAAACGCAGATTCAACTGAAATTGGAGCTATTGGATTCAGAAGGCGCTAATGTGAAGTCGAGAATTGAATCTTTAAAGTTACATTCTGGAACTTCCAACGAATTCAAAATTAAACTGCCCGAAATCTATAATCCCAAATTATGGTCTCCAGAAACTCCGTATTTGTACCGTTTGAAATTAACGTTATTGGACGAGCAGGAAAATGTCTTAGATTATAAGTGGACCAATGTTGGCTTTCGTTGGGTTTCGGTAGATTCTGAAAAAGGATTCTTTTTAAACGGCAAGCCCATCAAACTTATAGGAGTTAATCGCCATCAGGATTATAAAGGCTATGGCAATGCGGTTCCTATAGAACTTCAGAAAAAGGATATCGAACTCATTAAAAATATGGGGGCAAATGTCATTAGGTTTGCTCATTATCCTCATAGTCGAGAATTATATGATATGTGTGACAAACTGGGGATTTTGGTCTGGACGGAAATTCCAATAGTCAATAAAGTCACCGATTCCAAAGCTTTTTTTGAAACGTCTATTACCATGCAAAAGGAGCATATCAAACAGTATTACAATTTCCCTTCGGTAGTGATGTTTGGTTATATGAATGAGATCTTTTTGAGATTGGCTTTTGACGGAAAATCTTCCGAAGAAGAAAAGAACCAATTAAAAAAAGTTACGTTGGATCTGGCTCAGCAATTGGAAAACTTAACGAGAGATATGGCTCCCAATCATCTTACAGTTATGGCCTGTCATTTGAATGAGGTTTATAATGAAACCGGTATCGCCGACTTGCCCATGATTTTGGGTTGGAATCTATATTTTGGATGGTACGATGCCGAAATTGAAGGGTTAGGGACTTTTTTGGATGACCAGCAACGGAGATTTCCAAAGCGCTCTATGTTATTGTCTGAATATGGGCCTGGAGCTGATGTTCGCATTTACACACGGACTCCAAAAAAGTTTGATTTTTCAACAGACTATCAGTTGAAATTGAACCAATCCTATGTGCAGCAAATAAAAGAGCGACCTTTTATGACTGGGATGACGGCATGGAATTTTGCCGATTTTGGCTCCGAGTTTCGAGGTGATGCCATTCCACATGTCAACCAAAAAGGATTGGTACAGTATGACAGGACTCCAAAGGATATTTATTATTGGTATAAGTCTGTGCTAGACGATGCCGAACCGTTCCTACATATTGCGGCATCCAATTTGTCAGGTTTGACCTTAATTGGAGAAAATACCTACCCAGTAAAAATATTTGGCAACCAATCAAGCGCAACAGTGTATCTTAATGATAGAAAACTTAAGGATATTGTCTTTATGGATGGTGTCGCTGAGGTGGAAATGCCTTTTGTAAATGGAACGAATTGCATAATGGTTGTTTCAGGAAATAGAGAAGAAGTGGAATGTATTGAAGTGGTGAAAGCAAGCTCGTTGAATTTTGAAGGTTTCGATCGTTTTGGAATCAACCTAGGAGCTCATTTTTTCTTTACAGATGAAGCGCAGCAAATCACTTTTGTTCCTGATCAGGAATATGTAAATGGTGAATATGGTTATGTAGACGGCAAGGCCTATGGGATGACCAAAGACAAAAATCAAGGTATGCCGCATAACATCCGAAACACAACTTCCGAACCTTTGTTTCAAACTATGTTGGAGGGGTGTTCTTCTTATAAAGTGGATCTTCCAAATGGCAATTACAGGGTGAAATTATTCTTTGTGGAGCCCCAAATTAAACCTTCGGAAAACATTTATAATTTATCGCAATCAAGAAAGGAAACCCAAAAACAGCAACGTGTTTTTGATGTGTACTTAAATGGTCAATTGATAGAAAAAAGAGTCAATATGGCACAAGCCTATCCTGAAAAATATGGTATTACAATGACCTCGACTTTGGAAATCAATAATAATCAAGGTTTGACGGTTTCCTTGAAACCTGTGGAAGGGACGCCTGTTATTAGTGGTTTGTTAATCGAAAAATTAAACTAAATGAAACATTTAATCACATTCTGTTTTTTATTGCTCGCTTTACCGTTTTTGGCTCAAGTAAAAACCACTTATACCTATGCCATAAAAGGAGACGATACTTTAAAAATGGATGTTTATACACCAAAAAATATCAAATCGGGAAATAAACTTCCAACCTTGTTATGGATGCATGGTGGCGGTTTTGCAGGTGGCGCGCGTGATTTTAAGGACGATGCCCAGCTTTGTGAATACGCAGCTCAAAATGGCTACATAGGAATTTCCATTTCCTATAGATTGTTAAGAAAAGGTACCAAAACAGGGTTTGGCTGCGATTGTCCTAAAGAGGAGAAAATGAACGTATTCAAACAGGCGGCTATCGATTATCTCGATGCGGCTAAATATGTGGTGGATCACGCTGAGAAATTGCATGTGAATACCAATTATATTATTTCCGGTGGCAGTAGTGCGGGAGCGGAAGCCACATTAAATGCGGTGTTTATGCGAGAGTATTTTGCAGATGAATTGGAAAATTATAAAGAAGTAACATTTGCAGGGATGTTTTCCTGCGCGGGCGCTGTGTTGAATGCAGAGTACATCACAAAATCAAATGCAGTTCCTAGTGTGTTTTATCATGGAACCGATGACGATTTGGTGCCTTTTTCATCGGCGCCACATCATTACTGCACTCCTGAAAAACCGGGCTATCTATTATTAGATGGGTCTGAAGTGATTGTGGAAAAGTTAGAAACTTTAGAAACGCCTTTTTATTTCAATATAGTCAAAGGAGGAAGGCATGAAATATCCGCTATTCCATTTGAGGATCTCGATAAGGTTTTTTTCTTTTTTGAAAGTACAGTTTTGAATAACGAAGTCATTCAAACAACAATTATTAAAACCAAAACACCATGAGATATTTAACATATATAGTTTGTATTCTTTTCGTGCTGCAATCTTGTAAGGAAAAGAAAGAGCAAAATGAATTAGTTCAAGAAGATAAAAGGCCTAATATTGTGTACATCATGGCCGATGATCATGCGGAACAGGCCATAAGTGCATATGGACATCCCATAAGCCAATTGGCGCCAACGCCTAACATCGATCGCATTGCCGAAGAGGGAGTTTTGTTTAAAAATAACTTTTGTACCAATTCCATTTGTGGACCCAGTAGGGCAGTGGTGCTGACAGGAAAATTCAGTCATGTCAACGGATTTAGAATGAACGGCGAGCAGTTTGATGGTGGCCAACAAACATTTCCTAAACTATTGCAAAAGGCTGGTTATAATACAGCAGTTATTGGAAAGTGGCATTTGCACGGGAATCCTGAGGGATTTGACTATTGGAATATTTTAACCGATCAAGGAAATTATTACAATCCTGATTTTATTTCGGTGAATAAGGAGACTAAAAAGGTAGATACTACTCGTATTGAAGGTTATGCCACAGATATTATTACTGAAGAAGGTTTGGCTTATTTAAACAGAATGAAATCCGGCAATCAACCGTTTATGCTCATGTTGCAACATAAGGCACCGCATAGAAACTGGATGCCTGCCCTGCGACATGCCAATAAGTTTGATAATGTTAAGTTTCCATTGCCCGACACCTATTTTACAGCTCATGAAGGCTCCTTGGGCTCCAAGCAGCAATTGCAAACCATTTATAAGGATATGTATGAAGGACACGATCTAAAAATGACCAAGGAAAAGGGAAGTCTAGAATTGGCTTGGAATCCTTGGACGACAGATTTTGATAGAATGACAGCAGAACAACGTGCTGCGTGGGATAAGGCCTATCAAGCAAAAAATGACGCTTTTCACGATGCCAATTTATCGGGAAGAGACTTGGCCGAATGGAAGGGACAACGTTACCTTCAGGAGTATTTGGCAACCATAACATCCGTGGATGAAGGTGTGGGTCGTGTGTTGGATTATTTAAAGGAAACGGGGTTGGATAAAAATACCATCGTGATTTACACTACAGATCAAGGGTTTTATCTAGGAGAAAAAGGCTGGTTTGATAAGCGTTACATGTATGAGGAATCCCTAGCAATGCCCTTATTGGTAAAATATCCAGACCATATTAAGGCTGGGAGTGAAATAACTGCCTTGACCCAAAACTTGGATTTTGCCGAAACATTTTTGGATTATGCAGGGGTAGACATCCCTGAAGATATGCAAGGGAAATCACTTCGCCCATTATTGGAAAATACCATGGATGATGCCGATTTTAGAGATGCCGTTTATTATCATTACTACGATTATCCAGCATTTCATATGGTGAAAAAGCATTACGGCATCCGAACCAATCGGTATAAGCTGATGCATTTTTATGATGATATCGATACATGGGAATTATATGATTTGGAAGAGGATCCTAAGGAAATTCACAATCAAATTGAGAACCCTGAATACGACGACATTGAAGCCCAATTAAGAAAGCGCCTAGCGGAATTGGAAGCACAATATCAAGTAACGGAAAAGGAGTTAGAGCAAGCGCCAAAAGAGAAGGTGGAGCGTGCCTACAAACAATTCGAGCGTTTACGAGGTAACACGGGAACTTCCTATGACCCTATAACAGATAAAGACACAAAACTATAAGCTATGAAACACATTGGAATACTGTCATTGGCCTTATTGCTATTGGTTTCCTGTAATTCAGAAAAGAAACAAGAAGCCGTCCAGGAAGCTGTGCCAATTGAAAAAAATGAGCAAAAAGGAGAGGGCGAAACCTATTGCAATCCGTTGAATATTGACTATACCTATATGGTTTACAATTCAAGTAGAAATTTATCCTACCGTTCCGGGGCTGATCCTGCGGTGATTGAATTTCGTGGCGAATACTATATGTTCGTAACGCGATCATTTGGGTATTGGCATTCCAAGGATTTGGTGAATTGGGATTTCATCAAGCCGCAACAATGGTTCTTTGAAGGTTGCAATGCGCCAACCGCCTTTAATTATAAAGACTCCTTAGTCTATTTTGCGGGTGATCCAGCAGGTTACGGAAGTATCCTGTATACAGACGATCCTAAAAAAGGCACTTGGACACCCACACCTTCTATTTCCAATAACATTCAAGATTCGGAATTGTTCATCGACGATGATGGAAAAACCTATCTGTATTGGGGGTCTTCCAATGTGTATCCGCTTCATGTGAAAATGTTGAACAAAGATGATCGCTTTTTGGAAATGGGAGTGAAAAAAGATTTGATCAATCTGGTTGAAGAAGAGCATGGTTGGGAACGTTTTGGTGAAAATAACTTTCATCCAACCTTGAAAGAAGGTTATATGGAAGGAGCTTCCATGACCAAACACAACGGGAAATACTATTTGCAATATGCAGCTCCAGGAACGCAGTTTAATGTGTATGCGGATGGCGTGTATATTGGAGATACGCCGCTTGGCCCATTTACTTATATGAAGAATAACCCTATGAGTTTTAAACCGGGTGGTTTTACAAATGGAGCAGGGCATGGTATCACTGTTAAGCAAACTAATGGGCAATACTGGCATTTTGCAACCATGGCACTAGCGTCCAATGCCCAATGGGAACGCCGTTTGTGTATGTTTCCAACTTTTTTTGATGATGAAGGATTGATGTATTCCAATACAGAATATGGAGACTATCCAAGGTTTGCACCTAATCATCCTACAAAGGCGGGGCAACATAATGGTTGGATGTTACTGTCGTATAAAGGAAACGTGACGGTGTCTTCGTCTTTGAAGCAAATCATGAAATTCACCTCAAATGATGATGAGGTGACCGTGACAGAATTACCGTTGGAAAAGAATGCAAACCAAGCAATTCTTTCAAAAGTACTAACCGATGAAAATCCTAAGACATTTTGGGTAGCCGAAGCCAATAATGATCAGCAATGGATAGAAATAGAGATGTTGCATCCAGGGAAAATTTATGCCCTCCAACTGAATTTCCATGACTATGAAACGGGTATTTATACGCGTGTGGAAGGACTGAGACATCGCTTCAGTATTGAAGTCTCGGAAGATGGTGAAACATGGCAAACTGTTCTAGATCGAAGCAACAGCAATATAGATGCGCCCAACGCTTATATCGTATTGGATACTCCTGTTACGGCAAAGTATGTACGCTACAAAAATGTGGAAGTGCCTGGAGCTAATTTCGCGATGTCCGAGTTTCGGGTGTTTGGTTTGGGATTGGGTGAGTCTCCAAAAATGGTAAATGGATTTACCGTAAAGCGTGAAAAGGATAGAAGAGACGCTGCATTTTCATGGAATCATGTAGAAGGAGCCCAAGGTTATAACATCCGTTGGGGAATTGCTCCGGATAAGCTGTATCAATCTTGGTTGGTCTATGATGTTAATGAGCATTTCATGCGTTGTTTGGATCGTGATACCCCTTATTATTTCTGCATAGAAGCCTTTAATGAAAATGGGATTTCAGAAAAAACAGATGTTATATTTGTGGAATGATGAAGAAAATAGTTACCGCATTAGGATTGTTCATCCTGACTTTTGCACAGGCACAAGACTTAAAAGTGATGAGCTATAACATCAAGTTGGATTATCCAAAGGAAGGAAAGGATAGTTGGGCCAACCGAAAACCATTTTTTATCAATCAGCTTAAGTTTTATGAGCCGGATGTTTTGGGAGTTCAGGAAGCGATGCCCAATCAAATGAAAGATATGGAAAGCCTGTTGCCGGACTATGATTATGTGGGAGTTGGTCGTGATGACGGAAATGATGCAGGTGAGTATTCAGCTATTTTCTATAAAAAGGACGAATTGAAGGTTTTGGAGTCTTCTACCTTTTGGTTGTCCCAAACGCCAGACAAAGTTTCTATGGGATGGGATGCTGTTTGTAATCGGGTTTGTACTTACGCTTTATTTGAAAACAAAACCACCAAGCAAAAGTTTTGGATGTTCAATACCCATTTTGATCATGTTGGGGAAGTGGCTAGAAAAAACAGCGCGATTTTGATTGTTGAAAAAATTAAGGAACTCAATAAAAACAATTATCCTGTAGTTCTATCAGGGGATTTCAACATGGAATCAGGACATGAGAGCATTCAATACATTACAAAAAGTTTGAATGATTCCAAAGCAGTCACTACGGTCGCTTTTGGTCCTGAAGGGACCTTTAATGGATTCCATTTTGAGGAACCGGTTACCAAGCGCATTGATTTTGTATTTACAAGTAAAAATATCACAGTTGAAAAATACGCGGTGTTGAGTGATAATTGGAACCTACAATATCCTTCAGATCACTTTCCTGTATTGGTTGAGATGTTGTTGCCTTAAGGATTTAAAAGTGCTACAATTCGTAAAGGAGCGCCGCTACCACCTTTAATTTTCATGGGGAGGGCAATGATTTCAAAGCCTTGTGCAGGGAGTAAATTTAAATTGGTGAGGTTTTCAAAAGCGGGAATATTTTTGGAAAGCAATATGACATGGCTTTTAAAATATTGCGATTGCCCGTAATCTATACTTGGCGTGTCAATGCCAATGGCGTGAATGTTTCTGTTGGTTAACAGCCACTCTGCCGCTTCAGGGGAAAGTCCAGGGAAATGAAGTTTGGCAACAGCAGATTCACCACGTTCTTCGGTGCCCAAATACTGCAGTTTGTTGGGGTAATATTTTGAAAAACCTGTTTGTAGCAGAACAATGCTGCCGTTAGGGATGGGCTTCCCTTCTTTGGTTTCCCAATCGGTCAGGTCTTCAATGCTGATTAAATAATCAGGATTTTGGAGTGCTTTGAAAGAAACATCAATTTTAATGGCTGGTCCTATAAGGTGTTCCAAAGGCAATTCTTCCACCGATTGTCCGTTTTCAGAGAAATGGATGGGAGCGTCAATATGGGTGCCACCATGTTCCGCAGTGGAAATGTTGAAGGCAGAATAGAAATATCCCTTGTCGGTAGGCCCCATAAATACCGTGTCTTTTTCAAATTCCTTGGCTGTCACCCAATACACCGTTTCCCTAGAATAGTCGTGCGATAAATCTACGATGGTTTTGTGAGTGAAATTACTTTTGGCGACAGTTTTTATAGGTGAAATTTCATTTGACGGTTGTTCTTTACATGTAAACAATAGTATAGGGCAACACATTAATAAAAAAAGGATTTTCATTTGAAATTCATTTTGGATGTTCTTTTAAGTTGTGGTTAGAGGAGGGGAGTCCTAAAGGTAGTGATATTTTCAGTTGGTTGGATTTTAAGAAACGATGATATAAAGATTTTGTTTTTTATAAGTGGTTCAGGGAGTTATGGGAAAAATTTTCTAAATTAGTTGAAAATCAATTTGATACACTATGAAGCCGTTCAAAGCCCTCTTTTTCTTCTTACTTTGTTTTCCTGTTTACAATTTTTCACAGCATACCAATACCTCAACTATCAACAATGACAAAATAAAATCGATGATTACGAGCTATAAAGCAGATGCTAGAGGGCCATATCGTGATATTCGTTGGTTTTGCGAAGATGGAACCATTAACATGCCCAAGGAACCTTGTGAGGGCGAAGGTGTGCAACATGCAAGGTATAAGGAAGAGGTTGTGGCTTTAGGGGAGCAAAGCCATGTGTACTTGGGGCAGATTTTGGCGTCTACCGATGTTGGAGCCTTTTGGGATAAGGCCAATTACCATTCCCGAATCAAGCAGTACATGCTGGAAAAATACTTGAAATCTGTTGATGATGGCTGGATTCATCGAAAATCACAATTTTACAGAGGAGCCATTCAGGCAGAGGATGAAGAGGCTTGGGGAAAGGCTTTTTTTAATGAATTGCTAGGCAACGATAGTTATATTGAAAAGCATTTTTACTTTTTGCGCCAAGCCATAAAAGATGTGCCGCATGCCGGCGATGATAATGTGGCGCAGCTTATGCGCAGTCAATCCAAAGCGGTCGCCGATGCTTATGAGCCATTTATGAATTTAAGAATCAAAATTCACGGCCAACCGGAAGTGTCGGATATCTCCAAGGTTGAAGAATTCAAAAAAAGTCAGGGGAGCAAGCTTACGCCAAGTCTTCAAAAGGATTTGGATGAATTGGTGACAACCATGGAGCGCTTTTTTGAGCCAGTGAAGGTGGCCTCGTTGTCTGACTATTTAAAAGATGTGACTAATAAAGATATCGCTTCATATCTTAATGGATTTATTGAAGGTTATACCGATGTTCCAATCACCGAAACCATCGAAGCGTCGGCTGATGCCATGTGGTTCATTAGGGAGCATATGTTGGAAGAGTCCTCGCCTCAAGGGCGTTTGGCCTTATTTGATTTGTCTTTAAAACTGGAATTGTTAATTACCAAACAGATTGCCGAATATCCCGAGGAAGATTTAAAATCCTTAACCGATAAAATCTGTTATCTAAGCATGGCCTCGGCTGCTTCGGGGTATACAGAACTGTGGGAATGGGACCAGTTGCAAGTGTCTCTTTCAGAAAAAAGTAATAACGAAGCGACTCTGGAAGCCTTGCAGGATCTTTTGATCGCGGCCAGACAACAGTTGGAATGGGGAACTGGAAAGAACAGTGCCGTTTTTGGATCGGTTGTGTCCCTTTATGAAGGATTCGAACCCTTGGCACATGGTTTTTTAGACGACCGGATTAGAGGTTCTGTGGCCTTGTATTTGGGAAATAGTATAGGAAAGTTGGGGAATTTTATCACCGAAGCTTCTTCTTTGAGCAACCACGTTTTGGACCTTAACAATCAAAGTCACATCCATGGTTTGAATCCTGGATACGCGTTTGGGGAATTGGTAGTTGTGGAAGGTTCTGCAGAAAATATGGAAGTCAATCCCAATAATATTTATGTGTTTGGAAGGCCGCCTTCCGATTTAAAACCAGTGGCTGGAATTTTAAATGTTTCCGAAGGGAATCTTGTGTCGCATGTACAATTATTGGCCAGAAATTTGGGAATCCCCAACGCAGCAGTTTCCAGTGCTAATGTGGCCTCTTTTAAAAAACATGCCGGCGAAAAAGTATTTTATGCAGTTTCCAATTCTGGAACGGTGATTATGAAATCGGAAAGTGACATGACCGATGAAGAGCGTAATTTGTTTAGTAAAACAGAACAAAGTCATGAAATGATTACGGTACCTGTTGAAAAAATTAAATTGGATCGTAATACAACGATGAGTTTAAGTGAAGTTAATGCGGCTTCATCAGGTATATATTGTGGACCGAAAGCTGCTAATTTGGGAGAGTTGAAACAAAATTTTCCAGACCATGTGGTGAATGGCTTTGTGATTCCTTTTGGAGTGTTTTTAGAGCATATGAAACAGACGATTCCTGGAAGGGAACAGACTTACTGGGAATATTTGAACAGTATTTTTGCCAATGCACGACAAATGAGTGAGCAGGGAGAGTCAGCTAAAGCTGTCGAAGCGTATCAGTTAAAGGAATTGGCCCAATTACGAAATTTGATCATTGAAATGCCTTTGACGGATGCCTTTGTGGATAATTTGGAGACTTCATTTGCTTCCATTCTAGGAGGTGAATTAGGGACTGTGCCCGTGTTCTTGAGGAGTGACACCAATATGGAAGATCTTAAAAGTTTTACAGGGGCGGGCTTGAATTTGACCTTGTTCAATGTTCTTGAAAAAGAAAAAATCATCAAAGGAATCAAGACCGTTTGGGCGTCGCCTTATACAGAACGCAGCTTTAAATGGCGACAAAAATATTTGACTAATCCAGAAAATGTATATCCTTCTATCGTAGTGATTCCTGGGGTGGACAATGATTTTTCGGGGGTGATGATTACCAAAGGCGTCACTTCTGGAAAAACCGATGAGATTACCGTGGCTTTTAGTTGGGGCGTTGGTGGTGCTGTAGATGGGCAGGCCGCCGAAACTTGGGCCATCGCTTCCAATGGGGGCTATAGTTTAATTGCGCCTTCCCGTGAGCCTTTTTATAAATCACTGCCAAAAACAGGGGGGACTGAGGAGCATGTTACCACTTTTGAAACACCTATTGTAAGTCCTGAGACTAGAAGGCAGGTGAACATATTCAGTAAAACGCTTGTGGATAAAATGGAAGCTCAAGGGATTCAAGGGCCTTATGATGTAGAGCTAGGCTTTAAGGATGGAAAACTGTGGTTGTTTCAGGTGAGGCCATTCGTAGAAAATAAACGAGCCAAGAGCTCTACCTATTTGGAGTCTATTTCTCCTGAAGTAGACATGCAAAAAACACTTTCACTCAATACAAAACTATAAATTATGAAATTAAGATTTGGCATTGGTATTCTCATTATTGTTGTAGGGTTTTCGTTGTCTTCATTTTATCCTATTGACGGGTATGACCGCACGGGAATTAAACGTTTGGTGTATTGGGAGCAGGTTAAAAAAGGGGAGATAGAAAGCAATCGAATTCCGGCAGGTGCCTTTTATCCCATGGATTCCATAAAGTTGAATTTACTGGATAGAAAAGATGAATTTTTAGGCGTTCCTGCGGTAGACGAACCTCTCCAAAAGAAAGTGGATGCTCTTTTTAAAGGCTTGGATAAAAACTATTCCTTAACTGTTTTGGATATGACCAAAGGTCATCCTGTGCGTTATGCACAACATAGGGAAACAGAGGGGTATCAGCCAGGGAGTGTTGGGAAACTGGTTGTGTTGGCTTCATTTTTTGAAGGGCTTTGTCGTGTCTATCCAAACGATTTTGACAAGCGACTAGCCTTGATGAAAGCCAAAACAATAAAGGCAGGAGATTGGGCTTTGTATGACCATCACACCGTACCTGTTTATAATTTGGAAACCAAAAAAATGGTAAAACGTAAGGTGACTGAAAAGGATGTGTTTACTCTGTATGAGTGGTTGGATAATATGGTTTCGGTGAGTAACAATGGAGCAGCTAGTGTAGTTTGGCGTGAAGCCTTGTTGATGCATGTGTTTGAAGATAAATATCCAGATTTGACGTTTGAAGAAGCTGAGACTTATTTTAAGGAAACATCCAAGAAGGAATTGTCTGAATTAGCTATAAAAATTGTTAACCAGCCTTTAAGGGATGTCGGAATTAGTGAGGACGAATGGCGTCTTGGTAAATTTTTCACCAATGGAGCTGGAGAGCATATCCCTGGAACGGGAGGTAGTATAGGGACGCCGATTGGTTTGATGAAGTATATGGTGGCTTTGGAAAAGGGAGCGTTTATTGATAAAGCTTCCAGTTTGGAAATGAAACGTTTGTTGTATTTAACCGATAGACGTATTCGTTATGCAGCCTCAAAAAAATTGGATAGCGCTGCGGTGTATTTTAAATCGGGGAGTTTTTATAAATGCGACCGAGGTAAAAATCCTGGGTGCGGCGATTATGAAGGCAATGTGTATAACTATATGAACTCGGTAGCCATTGTGGAGCAGCCGGATGGCACAAAATATGCGGTTTGTTTAATGTCCAATGTGCTCAATAAGAATTCAGCATATGACCATTTGATGTTGGCTTCCAAAATAGATGCCCTTATTCGGGATTAAGTAAGTGCTTGCAGTTGCTCTTTAATTGTATGCGCTTGTTGTCGAACTGTTTTGCTTTGGTCATTCAATACAATGTCCACTAAAGGGATAAATTTTTTCTGGTTTATTTTTTCTATCAAATACAATACGGCATGCTTGATCTTGATGTCGTGTCGTTGCAGTAATACTTTATAGCACTCGGATTCACTGTAAACCGTAAGGTTCAGTTTGTCGATCATCTCTTCAGAAATTTTATCCGAAATAATTACAGATTCTGCTATTGGAATCAATTCTCTTTTTAAGTGCATGTCCAAGACATTATCCAAAAATTCGATGGCATTGGTACGTTGCTCTTCTTCGCCATTAATGATGATATCCAAAATTGGTTCGATTTCATGAGGCGGATATTTAATCCCTAAAAACTTAAAGATGCGATGCAATTGACGGTCCAATCTCTGTTCCAAGATTCTCATAAGTCCCCGTCTGGCATCGTCAATGGCGGTATGGTCCTTGTGTTCGCTTTTCTCTTTAAAGTCTAGGATGATTTGCGAGTGAATGGACGAAAGGGTACTTTGGTACAAATGGCATTCGTCCAAAATTTTGTCTACCACAAACTGATCCTTGATTTTTAGTGAAGGATATTCCCATTTTAAATGTTGTAATGACTCGATGGCGGCAATGGTCACGGCATGTTCGGTGGTGTCGATTAGTTCTATAAGACCGTTTACAGCCTGCTGCGAAGAAAACGATTCAATGACGGAAGGGATGAAATGGGCATCATCGATAGGGAGATCTTCATCTAAAGTTTTTTGAACCAACACCTCAATGATACTAGGGCCGTAGTTATGCAACACTTCCATGGCAGTCTCTCTAGTTTCCTTTCGAGACAATTGATCTACAATGGCTTCTACATAATCCAAAGACTTGGAGCTTCCCGCTCTTGTAATAGCTACATTGGCAATTTCTGGGTCTTTGTTGTTGAATTCAGCAGTAAGGACATAATCGTATTTTTTTAGTTTGGAATGGCCTATGGCTTCCAAAATAGAAAGTATTTTATGTTTTTTGTAAACAGGGTCTTCACTGTTTTTATATTCTGCAATGGCTTTTTCAAGCCAATTTTCAAATTCAAATTTTTGAAGTAATTGATGTTTGTTCTGAAGTTCTAGAGATAAACTTATGAGCATCGCATTTTTGATGGATTCGTCCTTGCTATTGATATATTTTTCAAAAACGGCTTTTGGATGTTTTCTGTTTTTATGGATAATATATCTCAGGGCATTAGTAGTCAATTCTTGATCTGGATCATAAATCAAAGGCTCGATGGTTGCAGAAAGGTCTTCCTTTTTTAGAAAGTAGAGGTTCTCTATGGCTAAGGCTTTTACTTTTGGGGAGTTATGGTTGAGAAGTCCTTTGGTTGCATCAAAAAAACGTTCGTCGGGTTGTTCCAAAGTTCTGTTCAGCATATGCAAAATTTGTGATTCCGTACCTTGTTCAAACACCCGTTTTACACTGTTGATAATGGAAGTGACGGGGAGTTCTGGTTTTGGTTCGTCTTCCTTGTCGCTTTTAGGATGCGAAGTATCCAATAGTTTTCTGAACGCTAAAATATAGGCTTTTTTTACTTTGAAAATGAAATAGATCCAAGCGCAAATAAAGGCTATGGTGAGTAGACTCACGTAAATGCGGTGCAATTGAAGTCCATTGATAATGAAGATGAGCAAGAATCCGGCAATACCCGTAGCAATACTGTCGATGACCACATCGATAAAGGTTTTTGTTTTTTTCTTGATATCAATAGGGATGGGGATTACCAAAAGTTCGGTAGCGGCTTTGTTGACAGATTGTTTTAAACTTCCGTCGGCAATTTTAATGAGAACTATGACCCAAAGTTCTGGAAGAAACACTAGAAGAATGGAACCAAAAAGAATACCTACAGGTAACCAAAGCAGTGATTTTCCAACCCCAAAAGTTCCTACAATATGTTTGGTAAAGAACAATTGAATAATCAATGAAATAACACTAAGGGTAGACAGCCAAAAGCCAAAAAAAGCAGTAAGCTCTTCTGGGTTTTCAATGAGTTCCGAAGCGTAGTGGTTGTATTGATAATCTACCAATTTGGCCACAATCACACTTATACCAATGACGATTGCCAATAAGGATAAGAGGTGTGATTGCTTGATAAGTTTTAAGGGAGATTGTCCATTTTGGGTGGTTTTGTGTGTGACAAACCGGCTATGGTGTTTAATGATTTCCGAACGCCATAGGTAACGGGTAATCGGGATACAGCAAAACAATAAGGCTGCGGCAACAAACAGTAGGTCTTCCGAGGGCATGAATAGGGAAAGGAGCGAAGTGATGTATCCTCCAGCAATCCCCCCGGCAATAGCCCCTGCGCCAATAAATCCAAAAACGCGTTTAGCTTCCCTAGCATTGTAGAGCATGTTGGCGAAGAGCCAAAATTGAGAGGTAGTCAACAGGCCGTAAATCGCGATAAATACATACGGGATGTAAAGCAAATACCGTAATCCGAGATGTAAATTTAATGCCACACCAAATAGAATTAGTATAAGAACTGAACCTAGAAATGTGCGGTTGATGATTTTTATAAGGGACCATTTTTCGAGAGCCTTGTCATAAAAATAGGAGCCGGCAATGGCGAAAATGGCAGTGAGAATGTAGCCAATAGGAAGTGCTTTGGCAGTAAGCTGTGATAAAAAGATGGAATTAATGGTTGGTTTTACAATGAGAAGGGTGGTAACAATCAAAAAAATATTGAGCTGCAACAACAGTGTTTTTTGCAGTTCGTCTTCATTGATATCAAATACCCTTAGTAGGTAGGCTTTGAGTTCTTTGGTGTTGGGCATAGTTACATCTTTATGGCAGCTTCAACGGGAACGACTAAGTTTCTGATAATCTGTTCTCCAAATTGGTTTTCTACCAAAGCTACTAAAATATATTTTCTTTCTTCACCCCAAACCAAAATAGAATCTGCATGCCAATTTTGCCAAGTCCCAGATTTTCTAAATAGCCTTGCATCAGGGTCAATTCTGTCCAAAGTATTTACAAATTTGTGATGCAATTCGGGGTTTTCCATAATGTCCAACATTTTTTTGGAGCGTTCCCGTGTTACCAATTTACCATTGACCAGCATGTAATAAAAACGGCATACTTGGGTTACAGAAGCTGCATGGCTTAGGTTTTTTAGCGGATCTCTATTGGTTGGGCCAGAGGCAGCATAGCGTTTGCCCACCCATAAGCCTCCACCTTTGTCTTCTTGATACAATTGGTATTTGGGACCTCGCACCACACTTTCAATTTTCTCAAACCCCAATTTGTCTATGAGTCTGGTGGTGGCCTGATTGTTGGATTTGCTTATCATTAACCGCATGTCTTTCAAAATCTCGTCGGTTTCTTCCAATTCTCCTTTTTCAAGGGCATCCTGAGTTGCCAAAAGCACGGCAATTTTTGGTAGACTGGCAGCGTACATCATAACATCCCCGTTGAGAAAAGCAAAACGTGGTTTTTCAGGGTTGTTTAGGTCAACCACACCAACCGACATTTTTTTGTTTTCTATAAGACGTTTCCACTGCGGATTGGCATAGAGTTCTTTTTGTAGGTTGTCGATTAGTTTTTGATTGTAGAAAGTAAGCAACGGTTTAAACTTCTCTTCAGGAATGTTGATGGGTAATTTGGAATAGTCTGATGGGGTGGATGGACTCGAGGGAGATATTACTGAAGCCGCGGTCTTTTGTTGCTTGGTATTGTTTGCAGACTCTGAGCGTTTACATGCAATGGTTAAAATTATGGTGAGAACCAATGAGGAAAAAATGGCATAGTTGCGAATGTTTTGGAGTTTGCCCATTGGTTATTTAATTATTGATTGATATAAAGTTATTTCTGTTGGTGCTGAAAATGAGAACCTTTAACTAGAATTTGTGATTGTTTAGGGTTTGAAAAACACGATTTAAGATAGTGAAAATAGTTTGGATTTTGATGATGGAATCGGGCAAATTTTTTATATAAACCAGAAGTTGAAATCAAGAAAAAAGCGAATAGATTTCTATTCGCTTTTTTCTTTTTCCATATTGATGAGGTGTGCCAATGTGGCCACAATTCGATTGTGCTTTTTTACAAATGGATTGGTTTGGTCCCAAACATAGCCTGCCAAAACCGCACATATTTGTCGTTTCACATCTTGGTTTTCTGGTCTGTGAAAGAATAACGTTTGCAGATTTCCAGTATACCATTCCTTCACATAGGTGGCAAATACGTTCACACCATATTTGATGTAATCGGCATAGTCTACTTCCCAGTTAACCACTTCGCCTTTTAATTCTTTGGAAATCAATTTCGCCGATTGAAGCGCAGATTCCGTGGCAAAGGTGACTCCTGACGAAAATACAGGATCTAGAAATTCGGCACTGTTTCCAGTTAATACAAATCCTTTTCCGTAGAATTTTTTAACAGCTTTGGAATAGTTTCTAATACATACAGGTTCAAATTCAAAATCTAAACCTTCAAATCGGTCATGGTAATATTTGGATAGTTTGAGCATGGCTTTCATCCTTTCGGTGTTGGAACCTTCATAAGTATCGATCAATTCATTTTTGCCTACAAAACCAATACTGGTAATGCCATTTGAGAAAGGAATGACCCAAAACCAGGTGTCTTTGTCTAGAACGTCAAAGGTAATCAGTGTGCCTTCTCTTCCCTCTGGACGTTTGAGGTCTTTTACGTGGGTGAAAATTGAAGAGTGTTCGGGAATAGAGGAGGGCTTATCCAAATCCAAAAGTCTTGGTAATACCCTTCCGTAACCACTGGAATCCACAATGAATTTCGCATTTACAGTATATTCCTTTCCTGTTTCATCTTTTATTATGGTGGTTGAAGTGCCATCTTCTTTAATGTGCACATCAACCACTTCATGTTGAAATTGAATGTCTACACCCCAGCTTTGGATTTCTTGAGCCAATGTATTGTCAAAATCGGCTCGAGGGACTTGCCAAGTCCAGTTCCAACCTTCGGTGTGTTTTTGGCTAAAGTCGAAATTACAAACAATATCATCCCTTAAAAATCGAGCGCCAGCTTTTACCTCAAAATTTTGGGCTTTCAAGCAGTCTAATAGTCCTACTTCTTCAAAGTGGTCCATGCATCTAGGCAAAAGGCTTTCCCCAATCACAAATCGTGGAAATTTACTTTTTTCAATCACCTTGACTTTAATGCCCTGTTTGTGCAAATAGGCGGCTGACACACAGCCTGAAGGGCCTGCTCCTATGATTAAAACATCAACAGTGGTATCGCTCATGTGCTTAGTGGAATAAATTCATTTATTATTTTAAATTTGCTAACCAAAATAACTACTTTCGTTTCAGTTATTAAAATTTAATCATAAAAATAACCTTATACATTTAGATGCTGACATTTGACGGGAAACTAGGAATTGAAGATTTTTATAAAATTATTTTTGAGAACACTCCAATCCAAATCCATCCAACGGTGGTGGAACGTGTTACGAAGAGCTTTAAATTTTTAAAGACGTTTTCTGAAAACAAGGTCATTTATGGAGTGAATACGGGCTTTGGGCCCATGGCTCAATACAAAATCAAGGATTCTGAGCGCATCCAGTTACAATACAATTTAATAAGAAGCCACTCTTCTGGGACGGGGCAACCTATATCACCTATGTATGTGAAAGCTGCCATGGTGGCGAGATTGAATACACTTTCTTTGGGGTATTCTGGCGTACATGTATCGGTTATTGAGTTAATGACCGAATTGATCAATAGAAATATCATTCCTTTAATTTATGAGCATGGAGGGGTAGGAGCTAGTGGTGATTTAGTACAGCTTGCCCATTTGGCCTTGGTGCTAATCGGTGAAGGAGAAGTGTTTTATAAGGGAGAAAGAAGAGCCACCAAAGAAGTATTCGATTTGGAAGGACTTCAGCCTATTTCTGTTGAGCTTAGAGAAGGGTTGGCCTTAATGAACGGAACTTCTGTGATGACGGGGGTTGGTATAGTAAATGTGCTTTATACTAAAAGGTTGTTGGGATGGATTACATCATCTTCTGCGGCCATAAATGAAATTGTGCAGGCCTATGATGATCACTTGTCGGAAGAATTAAATGCTTCGAAACTGCATGTGGGGCAGCGTGAAATTGCTAAAAGGATGCGTGAGCATTTAAAGGATAGCCAATTGACACGAAAACGAGAGCATCATTTGTATACCAATAATGATGATGTCTCCGTATTTAAGGAAAAGGTACAAGAGTACTATTCTTTAAGGTGTGTGCCCCAAATTCTGGGTCCTGTGTTGGATACCTTGAAAGGTGTAGAGAAGATTTTGATAGAGGAAGTCAATTCTGCTAATGACAATCCAATTGTAGATGTAGAAAAGCAGCACGTGTATCACGGCGGAAATTTCCATGGGGATTATGTGTCTTTGGAAATGGATAAACTCAAAACGGTTGTTGCCAAAACAAGTATGTTGGCCGAACGTCAATTGAACTATTTGCTCAATGCAAGGTTGAACGATATTCTTCCTCCATTTGTAAATCTTGGGACTTTAGGACTTAATTTTGGAATGCAGGGCGTGCAGTTTACGGCAACTTCCACAACTGCAGAAAACCAAATGCTGTCCAACCCTATGTATGTGCACAGTATTCCTAACAATAACGATAATCAGGATATTGTAAGCATGGGGACCAATGCGGCCTTGATAACCAAGAAAGTCATCGAGAATGCTTTTGAGGTAATAGGTATAGAAATGATTACCATTGTTCAGGCGATTGAATGCTTGGAATTGCAAAACAAGGTTTCTTCCAAAACAAAACAGATGTATGAAGATATAAGAGCTCTTGTACCTGCATTTAAGGAAGATGTTGCTATGTATCCTTTTGTGAACAAGGTGAAGGAGTTTATCATGACGCACTAAGTGGTCTGATTTTTAACATGCCGAGGGAAATTTGGTTGCAAGGGCTAATTGTTGTTAAGTAAATTATTAATATAAAGCTGTTAATCATGAAAATTAAATCTTTCCTATGGCTGTTTTTATGCAGCATTTGTTCAATGGTGGCGCAGGATCTTGCGTTGGCCAATCAAGATGGTAAATTTGGGTACATCACCAAGACGGGAGACTGGCAAATCAAACCTCAATTTAAAATAGCCAAGAATTTTTCGGGAGATTTGGCAGAAGCCATGACCGATGATAAAAAATGGGGCTTCATTAATCGAAAAGGTGAATGGGCCATTCAGCCCATGTTTGAAAAAACAAAGGCCTTCGATTCTGGAGTGGCAATTGTATTAAAAGATAATCAGTGGATCTATATCAATACTGATGGGGAGCAGATTCTTAAAGACGTTACTACAGATAAACTTTATGATTTTGAAGAAGGTTATGCCATTGTAAGACAGGGCGACAAAGTAGGTTTTATTAATGCCAAAGGCGAAGTTGTGGTTCCTGTAAAATTTTCAAAGGTTTTTGGCTTTGTTAATGGCTACGCCAAAGCTCAGGAGAATGAAAAATGGGGTTTGGTAGATGGGTCTGGGAACTATTTTGTGCCTACAGAGTATGATGGAGTGAGTAATGTATATCACGACAAGGTTATTGTTTCTAAGGGAGGTGTGTATGGGATCATTTCCAATGGTGCTTTTAAAGAAGTAGAAGGAGCCCAAAAAGTATGGGACTTTATGTATAATCCAGTAGTTACCTATGCAGAGAAGGATGGTAAAATGGGATTTGTAAATGCCGAAGGGAAATGGGAAATCGCGCCAGCTTATGAAAAGGCCCGTGCCTTTGTAAATGGCTTAGCACCTGTAATGAAAGACAAGAATTGGGGTTATATCAACAGAGCTGGTGAAGCGGTTATTCCTTTTCAATATAAAGATGCCGAGATATTTAGCAAGGATGGTTTGGCGCCTGTAAAACTTTCTAAATTATGGGGTTTTATCAATACAAAAGGTGATTTGGTGATAGACGATAAATACGATATAACAGCAAGTGGCTTTTCGGTGTTCAAAAGAAATAATGAAAAAGGGTTTATTGATGGCTTGGCTAGGGTAAAGGAAAAGAAGTCCTGGTACTACATCAATACCAATGGAGAAATATTGAAAGATATGGAGTTTGAGAATTTGGAATTATTCCAATAAACCCTATAATTGCAATAAATATCCGCTTAAAAACTAATTAAATGAAGTGTGCCATAATCACAGGTGGTTCCAGAGGAATAGGAAGAGCCATTTGTATTCAATTAGCAAAAGATACCAACTACCATATTTTAATTAATTACAATAGTAATGAAACTGCGGCTCAGGAAACCAAGCAGGCAGTGGAAGCTGAAGGGAATACTGCAGAAATCCTCAAGTTTAACGTAGCTAATGCTGAAGAGGTGGCTTCTGTTTTGGGAGCTTGGCAGGAAGCTAATAAAGAAGCAGTTGTTGAGGTGATTGTTAACAATGCAGGTATTACAAAGGACGGTCTGTTTATGTGGATGCCCCAAAACGACTGGCAGGACGTAATCAATACTTCCTTGAATGGTTTTTTTAACGTGACCAATTTCTTTATCCAAAAGTTGCTCCGTAATCGTTATGGCCGTATTGTAAATGTTGCTTCGGTATCAGGGGTTAAAGGAACGGCTGGTCAAACTAATTATTCAGCTGCTAAGGGAGCATTGATTGGAGCCACTAAAGCTTTGGCGCAGGAAGTGGCTAAGCGAAAAATTACTGTAAATGCGGTGGCGCCAGGATTTATAAAATCGGATATGACGGCAGAACTTAATGAAAAGGAATTGAAAAATATGATTCCTCTAAATAGATTTGGGGAGCCGGAAGAAGTGGCGCATGCCGTAGCGTTTTTGGCTTCAGATAAGGCATCATATATTACTGGGGAAGTTATAAATATTAATGGAGGAATCTACTCCTAATTTTGGTTTTGGATGAGAAGAGTTGTAATTACGGGAATGGGAATTTACTCCTGTATTGGGGAAAATTTAGAACAGGTCAGGGAGGCTCTTTATAAGGGGAAATCAGGTATTGTTGTAGATGAAGACCGTATTGACTTCGGTTACAGATCTCCGTTAACGGGAATGGTTTCTCAACCAAACTTAAAAGGCTTGCTTTCGCGCCGTCAGCGTATTAGTTTGGGGGAAGAAGGGGAATATGCTTATATAGCTACTTTAGAAGCCTTGAAGAATGCCAAAATCGAACAGGACTTTTTGGATCAAAATGAAGTCGGGATTTTGTACGGAAATGATAGTACCGCCAAGTCGGTTATTGAGTCTGTAGATAAAATTAGGGAAAAGAAAGATACTACTTTGGTAGGGTCTGGAGCCATTTTCCAAGGGATGAACTCTTCGGTAACCATGAACTTGTCTACCATCTTTAAATTGAAGGGGGTGAATTTTACCGTGAGTGCCGCTTGTGCCAGTGGTTCGCATTCCATCGGGATGGCTTATCATTTGATAAAAAGTGGTATGCAGGACTGCATTATTTGTGGAGGCGCGCAGGAAATCAACAAAATGGCCATGGCAAGTTTTGATGGTTTGGGTGTATTTTCAGTACATACTGACGAGCCTCAAAAGGCATCGCGGCCATTTGATAAAGATAGGGACGGACTTGTGCCTAGTGGAGGTGCTGCGACTTTGGTTTTGGAAACTTATGAATCTGCCATGAAGCGAGGTGCTACAATCTATGGCGAAGTTTTGGGGTATGGATTTTCTTCCAATGGAGACCATATTTCAACTCCTAATGTAGCAGGGCCTGCCCGAGCCATGAAAATGGCTATTGAACAGGCAGCGATTAAGGTTGAGGATATTCAATATGTTAATGCCCATGCTACCTCAACTCCGGTTGGAGATGCTAATGAAGCAAAGGCTATCTTGTCTGTTTTTGGTGAAAATGGGCCTTATGTAAGTTCTACAAAATCCATGACAGGACATGAGTGTTGGATGGCAGGGGCTAGTGAGGTGATCTATTCTATTTTGATGATGCAAAATGACTTTATAGCGCCCAATATAAACCTTGGTGAACCTGATGAAGCGGCGTCAAAATTAAATTTGGTGGCGGAAACGATAGATAAAAAATTTGATGTATTTTTGTCCAATTCTTTTGGATTTGGAGGGACAAATTCAGCATTAATAATTAAAAAATAAGCGAGAGATAATGGATAAAGAAGTTATCATTGATAAGATAAACAACTTTCTTATTGACGAGTTTGAAGTGGAGGAGGATGACATTTCCGCAGAAGCTAACTTAAAAGAAACCTTAGAGCTGGATAGTTTGGATTTTGTGGACTTGGTTGTGGCTATAGAATCTAACTTCGGAGTAAAACTTGTCGGCGAAGACTTCATTGGCGTAGTGACACTGCAAGATTTTTATAATCTTATTGAACGAAAATTAAGCTAAGCATTTTACGTTAAAATTTTATGGCTACCGAATGGGAGGGTAAATCCAGAGGCACCGTTTTTGGATATAGAATTTTTGTGTTCTTTATGCAGAAATTCGGGGTGCGCTCTGCCTATTTTATTCTTTATTTTGTAGCTGCCTATTACTGTCTGTTTGCATTGGACAGTTCAAAATCCATCTACTATTATTTTAGAAAAAGAAGAGGGTACTCATTTTGGAAGAGTATCCTTTGTATTTATAGAAATTACTATGTATTTGGAAAGACCATCATTGATAAGGTGGCTATTTCTTCAGGTCTAAAAGACTATTTTACTTATCAATTTGATGGGGTTGAGCTTTTGGATGAGGCGCTTAAAAAGAAACAAGGTGGGATTTTAATCAGTGCCCATGTGGGTAATTTTGAAATCGCCGAACACTTTTTTGGAGAACTGGAAGATTGTGCCTCCATCAATTTGTTGACCACAGATGTAGAACACACTGCCATCAAGGAATATTTGGAAAGCGTTACGGTAAAATCCAATATTAAGCTCATCTTGATTCAAGAGGATCTTTCCCATATTTTCGAAATTAATGCGGCCTTGGCTCGAAACGAATTGGTTTGCATTACTGGCGATAGGTATGTAAAGGGGGCTAAATTTATGGAGCATGAGTTGCTTGGGGAAATTGCACAATTTCCGGCAGGACCCTTTGTGCTGGCGTCAAGATTGCGTGTGCCGGTTTTGTTTGTGTATGTTATGAAGGAAACCAACAAACATTACCATTTGTATACACGGAAAGCACAATCCAAGCATAGGGATGCTGTTGGTTTGTTGGATGAATATACCAAAAGCGTGACCTGGATTCTTGAAAAGTATCCCTTACAATGGTTCAATTACTTCGATTTTTGGAAAACCGAAAATGAATCCTAAACTTGATTTTTTTTTTGATTAATTATTCCGTAATTACAGAAAAAATTAATTTTTGAAAAAAGTCCTCGTAATACACTATTCCCAATCGGGTCAACTTACAGAAATTGTCAATAATATTAGTGCTCCTTTAATTTCGGAAGGACATCATGTGGACTTTTTGGAAATTGAAATGGAGACACCGTTTCCGTTTCCGTGGCCAAAAAATAAGTTTCTGGATGCCTTCCCTGAGTCTTTTTTACAAATTCCACAAAAAATAAAGCCAATTCCACTGTCTATAAAAAAAACTGATTATGACTTAGTGATTTTTGGGTATAGTGTTTGGTATTTGACGCCTTCCATTCCTGCTAATTCATTTTTGGAAAGTGAGGAAGGAAAACAGTTGTTGGCCAATGCCAAGGTAGTGACGGTTATAGGTTGTAGAAATATGTGGGTGATGGCCCAAGAGAAAGTTAAAGAGAAATTAAAAGCCATTAATGCAGAGTTGGTGGGGAATATTGTTTTGGTAGATAGACATATTAATCACGTAAGTGTCATCACTATCGTAAAATGGATGTTTACCGGAGAAAAGAAGCGCTATCTTGGAATTTTTCCAAAACCTGGCGTGTCCCAGAAGGATATAGAAGAGTCTGAAAGATTTGGAACTGTTATTTCCAATGCTTTGAAAGTAGACGAATATTCAAGTCTTCAGGAAGGTCTACTTGCAAAAGGCGCAGTTATGATCAAACCATTTTTGGTGGTGGCAGACCAACGTGCCAATGTGTTGTTTTCTAAGTGGGCAAACCTTATTCAAAACAAATCAAATAAGGATTCATCCAAGCGCCCTTTTTGGATTAAAATTTTTAAATATTACCTATTATTTGCCATTTGGATTATTGCCCCTGTTGTTTTTATTCTATTTTTGTTAAGCTATCTTCCTCTATATGGGAAGATAAAGAGAGACAAGGTGTATTTTTCATCTGTTTCATAATATAAGAAGGCCCTAGTTAATATATGAAAGAAGTTTACATAACTAAAACATCAAATTTTTTGCCTAACCGCCCTATCAGCAATGATGAAATGGAGGCAAAATTAGGAGAAATTAATGGGGTGCCATCCAAGGGACGCCGACTAGTTTTGAGAAACAACCAAATAAAGACAAGGTATTACGCGTTGGACGATGAGGGAAATGTGACGCACAATAATGCAGAGTTGGCCAAAGAGGCTATCTTAAATTTATGTGATGAAAATTTTCCGGCTGAAGAAATTGAACTTTTGTCTTGCGGTACCTCCAGTCCAGATCAAATTTTACCATCCCATGCTTCTATGGTACATGGAGCTCTTAAGGGAGGGAATGCTGAAATCAATTCGCCTTCTGGAGCTTGTTGTTCTGGAATGAATGCCCTTAAGTATGGTTTTTTGTCTGTGAAGTCAGGGCAGACCGATAATGCGGTTTGTTCAGGGTCTGAACGAACGTCTTCATGGTTTAGGGCTACCATTTATACTAGCGAAATTGAACATTTAAAGGAGCTCGAGGAAAAGCCCATTATTGCTTTCAATAAGGATTTTTTGAGATGGATGCTGTCTGACGGCGCTGGAGCTTTTTTGTTGGAGAATGAGCCGAAGGGAAATTGCCCTTTGCGTATAGAGTGGATGGAAGGATATTCGTATGCTTTTGAATTGGAAGCTTGCATGTATGCTGGCGGTGATAAAATGACGGACGGGTCCTTAAAGGGATGGAGTGAATATCATTCTGAGGAGTGGAGTCAGCAATCCATTTTTGCTGCGAAGCAAGATGTGAAATTATTGGATCAACACATTCTTAAGAAGGGAGTAGACAGCTTGAAATTGGCCTTGGATAAACATAGTTTAGCACCAGAGGATATCGATTATTTCCTTCCGCATATTTCTTCTTATTATTTTAAAGATTCCTTATACGAACAAATGAAAGCCAATGGGGTCCATATTCCGATGGACAATTGGTTTACCAATTTGGCGACCGTTGGGAATGTAGGATCGGCTTCTATTTATATTATGTTAGATGAATTGGTCAATTCTGGAAAACTGAAAAAAGGCGACAAGATTTTATTGTCGGTTCCAGAGAGCGCCCGTTTTTCATATGCATATGCATTTTTAACAGTGTGTTAATATGGTTGAAAACGAGTTTCCAATTACCGATGTATTGCCATTGATTCCACAACGACATCCCTTTGTGATGGTAGATGCGCTTAAAGAATTTTCTAAAACAGAGGTTGTATCGTCTTTTACTATTTTGAAAGATAATATCATGACGGTTCAAGGAGGGTTTACAGAACCTGGCTTGGTGGAAAACATGGCGCAAACGGTAGCCTTGCATACGGGCTATGATTATTATCGCAGAGGAGAAGAAGCGCCAACGGGATATATTGGTTCCATTAAGAAAACGAGCATAAAAAAGTTGCCAGTGGTAGGTGATACCGTTACTACAAAAGCCATGATTTTACATGAAATTATGGGAGTGACCATGGTGAATGTAAAAGTATATAATGCCGAAGGAGAGGAAATTGCCTCAGGTGAAATGAAAACGGTTATTGCGGGCTAATGGAGGTTTTTAAGGCTTTGGATATTTCTCAATTTTTGCCGCACAGGCCGCCATTCCTGATGGTAGATTATGTGCTTTCAATCAGTGATGAGCATGTGTCTACGTCTTTTGAAATCAAGCCTGAGAATATTTTTGTTGAACAGGGCGTTTTTAGTGAAGTAGGGATGGTAGAGCATGCTGCTCAAACCTGTTCGGCCATTGTAGGGAAAAGTTATTATACCAACCAAGAAGAAGCGAAGCCAGAAAATAAACTGATTGGCTTTATTAGTGCTATTAAAAAGGTAATAATTTTTGAGTGCCCAAAAGTTGGAGAAACCATTGTTTCGGAGGCTGTTCTAAGATCTAGATTTGATTCCGATAATTATAGCATTTGCACTTTTGAATGTAGTGTTTGCCAAGGAGAGAATACACTGCTAATTTGTGAAATGAATTTGTTTATTCAAGAAACAGAGTAGAGGTCATGAAAAAGGAAGAGGTACCCCAGGATGAAAGTAACATTCAGTCTACAAACCAAAAGGAACTGTGCTATGCCGTTGGAGAAGATGGTAAATATACGACGGCCTTAAGTTCTGGTTGGGATCCAAAGACAATTGCCTTGAATAATGCCATTGAGGAAATTCAAAATCGGATTTCGAATGCCAAAGAACGTGTTCTTAACAATCAAACAAGTCCTATAGAGTTTTATATGGAATCCCATAAAATGGACCTATCCATTTTGGCCAGTTATGTTGGGCTTTGGCAATGGCGTGTGAAACGTCACTTTAAACCTAAGGTGTTTCAGGGGCTTTCCAATAAAATGTTACAGCGGTATGCCGAGGTGTTTGATGTATCCGTGGAAACATTGAAAGATATTGCATTATACAAAACTCCAGAGATAAAAAATAATATCCCAGATGAAAATTGAATTTAAGCACCAACAATCGGCACATTGTGAAAATGGTGTGATCTCTAATTTGATGAGGTATCACGGGTTCGATATCAGTGAACCTCTTGCCTTTGGTATTGGTTCGGGGTTGTTTTTTTGTTATGTGCCTTTTATAAAGGTAAATCATGCACCGGCCTTTACTTACCGCGCCTTACCTGGGATTATTTTCAAACGCTTTGCCAAGCGCGTTGGTATTAAAATTAAACGTGAAAAATTTAAGGATCCAAAGTTGGCAAAGGTAAGATTAGATGAAAACCTGAACAATAACAATCCAGTAGGATTACAGGTAGGGGTGTATAACCTCGTGTATTTTCCGGATGATTACCGCTTTCATTTCAATGCCCATAATTTGGTGGTTTATGGAAAGGAAGATCAAACCTATTTGATTAGTGATCCTGTTATGGAAACCGTTACTACCTTAACCGATAGGGAACTTGAAAAGGTTCGGTTTGCCAAAGGAGCTTTTGCCCCCAAAGGTCAAATCTATTATCCTGTAGATTTTCCTGAAAAACTGGAGATTGAAAGTGCCATTGTGAAAGGCATCAAGCATACTTGTAAAGATATGTTGGCACCTATGCCGCTTATTGGTGTAAAAGGTATTCGCTATACGGCAAGGCTCATTAAAAAATGGCCAAAAACCAAGGGTGTAAAACTTGCCAATCACTATTTAGGCCAAATTGTTAGAATGCAGGAAGAGATTGGTACTGGAGGTGGAGGCTTTAGATATATCTATGGGGCATTTTTACAGGAAGCAAGTGGCATTTTGAACAATCCAGAATTGGAAGTGCTTTCCAAAGAAATTACCGAAATAGGCGATTTATGGCGGGATTTTGCATTGGAAGCCTCCAGAATTTATAAAAATCGAAGTGCCCAAGTGGACGCTTATGTAAAAGTAGCTACACAGTTGGAGCATATTGCAGATAGAGAAGAAACATTCTTTAAAAAATTAAAAAAAGCTATTTAGATCAAATGATTTCTATCCAGCACATATCCAAAAAGTACAAAGGAGCCGATAATTATTCGGTTCTTGACTTGGATTTGCACATTGCTGAAAGAGAAATTTTTGGTCTTCTGGGGCCCAATGGAGCGGGAAAAACTACGTTGATTTCCATGTTATGTGCCTTAATAAAACCTACTTCGGGGACGTTCTCAATTGATGATTTAACCTATAAAGAAAACAAAAGAAAATTAAAGCAATTGATAGGTATTGTTCCTCAGGAATATGCCTTGTATCCTTCCTTGACCGCCTTTGAAAATCTTCAATATTTTGGAAGTATGTATGGGTTAAAAGGAAAGGAATTGCATGATAAAATCACTAATTTTTTAGAGCATTTGGGCTTGGGGAAATTCGCTAATAAACGAATCGAGACTTTTTCGGGCGGTATGAAGCGTCGCGTAAACTTGATTGCAAGCATTCTTCACGAACCAAAAGTATTGTTTTTGGATGAGCCAACAGTTGGTGTGGATGTGCAATCCAAAAATGTCATTATTCAGTTTCTTCAAGAGCTTAATGCCAAAGGCACCACAATTATTTACACGTCGCATCACCTTAATGAAGCTGAAAACTTCTGTACTAAAGTGGCCATTATAGACCATGGGAAAATTATAGTAGAAGGAGAGCCTGCACATTTAATTCATACTAACGAAGGCGCTCATAGCCTTGAGGATGTATTTTTAAGTTTAACGGGAAAAGCACTTCGGGACCATGCATAAATTATGGGCAAGCACATATAAAGAGTTTTTGTTGCTCATCAGAGATATGGGAGGGGTGGCCATTTTGTTTGTCATGCCCCTGGTGCTTATCATTACTATCACCTTGATTCAAGATAGCACCTTTCAAACGGTAAAGGATATTAAGATTCCAATTTTGATTGTGGATAACGATCATGGTGACGTAGCAAAAACCATGTTGGAAGGTTTGGAAGATTCCAATTCTTTTGAGGTTATTGAAAAGCAAACCGAAGAGGAAGCCAAAAACTTGGTGTCCAAAGGCGAGTATCAATTGGCTGTAATCATCCCCGAGAAATTGACAGAGGATTTGCATCAAAAAATCAGCAATAATGTGGATGGAATCATGGCGAAAGTGATGGGAGAAGAAGCCGATTCCTTGCCAAAGCCTGATGTGGAAAATAAAGAAGTGAAGCTATATTTCGATCCTGCCACCCAACAGTCTTTTAAAAGTTCGGTAAAAAATGGGATTGATAAAATGATTTCAAAAATAGAGACACAATCTATTTACAAAGCATTTCAAGAGCAGATTTCGGACAACCCTGAGGAAGCCATTTTTGAAACCGAAAATTTTATCACATTTACGGAAATTCTGCCAAAGATTGAAGGACGGGATGTGTTGCCAAATTCGGTACAACACAATGTCCCCGCCTGGACCTTGTTCGCCATCTTTTTTATCATTGTTCCTCTGTCCATCAATATGGTCAAGGAAAAGAGCCAGGGAACTTTTGTGCGATTACGAACCAATCCTGTTTCCTATGCTACGGTATTAGGGGGAAAAACCATTTTGTATTTGTTGGTTTGCCTCATTCAATTTGTGTTGATGTTGTTGGTTGGGGTGTATGTGTTCCCTGCCATGGGGCTTCCAGCATTGGATGTGTCTGGACGTTTGCCCTTGTTGTTTGTAGTGGCTATTTTCTCCGGTTTGGCTGCAATTGGCTTAGGTTTGTTGTTGGGGACCTTAGCGAAAACCCAAGAACAATCGGCTCCTTTTGGGGCGACCTTTGTTGTGATATTGGCCGCAGTGGGAGGTGTTTGGGTGCCAGTGTTTATCATGCCTAAGTTCATGCAGGTATTGTCCAATATTTCTCCTATGAATTGGGGGTTGAATGCTTTTTATGACGTGTTTTTGCGTCAGGCCAGCTTGATGGATATTGTTCCAGAAATAACATTACTTTTTATATTTTTTATTTTAACTACCATAATTGCCATTGTTTATAATGAAAAGAAAAATGCTGTCTAAACAGAAAGAAATTGTGCACGTGAGTGAGGTGAGAGTGCGCTTTGTGGAAACTGATCCCTTGGGCATTGTGTGGCACGGCAATTACATTCAGTATTTTGAAGATGGAAGGGAAGCTTTCGGAAGAGAGCACGGAATTTCATATTTGGACCAAAAAGAGCATGGGTATGCTACACCTATCGTAAAATCTAGTACAGACCATAAGCTGCCACTGAAGTATGGCGATGTGGCCACTGTTAAAACCATATATGTGGATACACCTGCAGCTAAAATGGTGTTTCGTTATGAAATATATAACCAGAACCAGCAATTGGTATGTACAGGAGAAACCATTCAGGTGTTTGTAGATAAGATTGGCGAGGGAGATTTGTCGTTAAACATTCCTCCATTTTTTATGGAATGGAAACAAAAAGTGGGGCTACTGGATGAATAAGGTTTATGTGTCACATAACAATATTGTTTCGGCTTTAGGCTTTGACAGTGCATCGGTGGTTGAAAAGATCAAGTCTGAAGTTACTGGGCTTGGTTTGGTTGTAAATAAAACCTTACACGCCGAGCCGTTTTTTTCGTCTTTGGTGAATGCCGAACAATTACAATCGGCATTTCAGGAATTAAAACCTAAGGAAAAATACACTCGGTTAGAGCAGATGATGATTGTTTCCTTGGACAAGATTATCAAGTCTTCCAAGATTGCTTTGGGTGAACGTGTTGGATTAATTATTTCAACCACCAAAGGCAATATTGACGTATTGGATGATAATAGTCCATTTCCGAAGGAAAGAGCTTATTTAAGTGAACTGGGAAGAAATGTAAAAGAATTCTTTGGATTTAAAAACGATGTCATTGTTGTTTCAAATGCCTGTGTGTCTGGAATTTTATCGGTTGCCCTTGCTAAAAGGTATATTGAACAAAATGTATATGACCATGTATTTGTGGTAAGTGGGGATGTAGTAAGTGAGTTTATCTTGTCTGGATTCAATTCCTTTCAAGCTATGAGCCATGAACTATGTAAGCCCTACGACAAGCATCGAAAAGGCATCAATATAGGAGAAGTAGCGGCGAGTATTTTGGTGACAAAAGATGATGCTGGGTTGCCAGATGAGGCTATGGTGATTTTAGGGGAAGGCTCTTGTAATGACGCTAATCATATTTCAGGGCCATCTAGAACGGGAGAAGGACTTTATAGAAGTATGCAAACCGCATTTAGAGAGGCGAAAATTCAACCAGAAGAGATAGATTATATCTCGGCCCATGGAACGGCAACTTTGTTCAATGATGAAATGGAAGCCATTGCTTTTAACAGGATGGGATTGCAGGAGGCACCATTGAACAGTTTGAAGGGGTATTTTGGGCACACTTTGGGAGCTTCAGGTTTGTTGGAAACTATTATTGGGATGCATTCGGCACACAATAATACCTTGTATAAATCCTTAGGTTTTGAAACAATGGGTGTCACCCAACCAATAAATGTTATAAATTACACAAGACAACATAACATACAGACCTTTTTAAAAACAGCTTCTGGATTTGGAGGTTGTAATACGGCTGTAATTTTTCAAAAACTAGCTCAATAAACCTTAGATTATGGCAAACAATTCAATTAAAGCAATCGACGCCCTCGAGGAAGCTCATAAAATTGCCTTTGCACCCTTTGTATTTCAAGCTGTTGTATCCCTTCGTAAATTGGGGGTCTTTGATAAAATTTTTCAACATAGAAAAAAAGGAGGGATTTCTCTGGAAGCTATTGCGGAAGAGTTGTCTTTGAGTGCTTATGGGGTTGGGGTCTTGTTGGAAATTGCCGAAAGCTCAGATATTGTGGAGAGAAACGAATTGGGGAATTATGAAGTGACTACGACCGGATATTTTCTTACTTACAATGAAACGGTTAATGTCAATATTAATTTTACGCAAGATGTTTGCTATAAGGGGCTTTTTCATTTAGATGAAGCCATTAAAACTGGAAAGCCCGAAGGTTTGAAGGAGTTGGGGAGTTGGAGTACCATTTACGAAGGCTTGTCTAAATTAACGCCACAACAACAAAAGGCTTGGTTTGAATTTGATCATCATTATTCCGATGATATTTTTTCTGAAGCTTTGGAGATGTTGTTTTCCAAAGAACGCAAGCATATATTTGATATAGGTGCGAATACAGGTAAGTTCTCCATTCGTTGCAGTAAATTCAACAACGATGTAAAAGTGACCATGATAGATCTTCCTGGGCAATTGGCGAAAGCAATGGCCAATGCAGAAGATGCTGGTGTTCAGAATCGCGTGTCCGCCTATGAAATAGATTGGCTTTCCAAAGATCCTAAAATTCCAACTGGAGCAGATACTATATGGTTGTGTCAATTTTTGGATTGTTTTTCAAAATCAGAAATAGAAAACATTTTGTCCATCTGTGCCAATGCCATGGACAAGAATGCCGAACTTATCATTGTAGAGACCTTTACCGATCGTCAACGTTTTGATAATGCCAAGTTTATACTAGAGGCTACTTCATTGTATTTTACGGTATTGGCCAACGGCAATAGTAAAATGTACCAGGCCAAAGAATTGTTGGAAGTTGTAGACAATGCAGGTCTTGTAGTCAAAGAAGATAAACCTTTAGGGGAATACCATACCATGTTGGTTTGCCAAAAGAAATAAAATCATGAATGCCTCATTTAATATAAGTTCATATGCCTCCATAAGAGGAGGAAAGGTAACCTTGAACGGTCAACATCTTTATGAAGGCTCCTATACTGAATTTTCAGAATTCATCAAAGCAGCATATAAAGCATTAGGGGGGAAATACCCCAAGTTTTTTAAGATGGATAATTTGAGCAAATTGGCTTTTTTAACAGCTGAGGTACTTCTTAAAAATGAAAACTTAAATCTTGAGGCAGATAACAAAATTGCTATAGTCTTGTCCAATAGAGCCTCTAGCTTGGATACTGATAGAGCGCATCAAGCCTCCATTCAAGATAAAGATAATTATTACCCTAGTCCTGCGGTGTTTGTGTACACTCTGCCTAATATTTGCATAGGCGAGATTAGTATTAAATATAAACTGTATTCTGAAAATAGTTTTTTTATATTTGACAGAATCAATGCCGATCATTTGTTTACTTCCGCATCTAACCTCTTGGAAACAGGAAAGGCAGATCAAGTGCTTTGCGGATGGGTAGATTTTGATTCCGATAGCTATGAGGCATTTTTGTATTTGGTTTCCGAAAAAGAAGGAAAACCCCATACAAATCAACAAATTTTAAAATTATACAATACATAATATGGAAGCTTTAAAACAAGAATTGAAAGAGAACATTATAGAGCAATTAAATTTGGAGGATATGGTTGTTGCAGATATAGCAGATGACGATATGCTTTTTGGCGATGGTTTGGGGTTGGACTCAATCGACGCCTTGGAATTGATTGTGATGCTCGATAAAAACTATGGAATTAAGCTTACCGATCCAAAAGAAGGACGAGCCATTTTTGAATCTATCAATACCATGGCAGCCTACATTTCAGAAAACAGAACCAAGTAATCGTATTTAATGGGGAAAGGGGTAGCCATAACTGGAATGGGTATTGTATCTGCCATTGGAAACAATGTGGATGAAAATTACCAATCTTTGATTGCGGGAAAGAAAGGGATTTCCAGAATTTCCAAAATCGATACTATCCATAAGGATGACATCATGGTTGGCGAAATTGCTACTACAAACCAAGAGTTCATTTCGCAAATGGGACTGTCTCCAGAAAACAATTATTCCCGTACGGCTCTTCTTGGAGCCGTAGCTGCCAAACAGGCCGTGAACAGTGCGGGCATAACGGATATTACCAAATACAAGACAGGTTTGATTTCTGCTACGAGTGTTGGTGGAATGGATATGACCGAAAAATATTATTACGAATATCCAACAAATACAGCTGTTCAAAAGTATATTGATGGCCATCATGCAGGTGATTCTACCCAAAAAATTGCAGAACAGTTGGGCATCGATAAGGGGTTGGTAACCACTATTAGTACGGCATGTTCTTCAGCTGCCAATGCCATAATGTTTGGATCCAGATTGATTAAATCGGGGCAGTTGGACCGGGTGGTGGTTGGTGGAGCCGATTGTCTGTCGAAGTTTACCATTAATGGATTCAAAACCTTGATGATTCTGTCCGATACTTACAATACACCTTTTGATGAACACCGTAAAGGCTTGAATTTGGGAGAGGCTGCAGCGTATTTGGTGTTGGAATCGGATGCAGTGGTTAAAGCTGAAAATAAGCCGGTTTTGGCATACGTAAAAGGTTATGGGAATGCCAACGATGCTTTTCACCAAACCGCCTCATCAGAGTATGGGGACGGTGCAACCTTAGCCATGGAAAAGGCGCTTGAGGTAGCAGGCTTGGAACCTAAGGATATAGATTACATCAATGCCCATGGTACAGCCACAGGAAACAACGATTTGTCGGAAGGCCGTGCCATTATAAGAGTCTTTGGGGATGCCGTTCCGGAATTCAGTTCAACCAAGGCTTATACAGGCCATACTTTGGCTGCTGCTGGAGCTATAGAAGCTGTGTATTCCATTCTGGCACTTCAGCATAATACGATTTTTCCCAACCTAAACTTTAAAACGCCCATGGAAGCTTTTGATATTCGTCCAGAGGTACGTTTAAAATCTAAGGAATTACGTTCGGTAATGTCCAATTCGTTTGGTTTTGGCGGAAATTGTTCCACCGTGATATTTTCAAAAGAAGCCTAATGAAAAATGTATATATCAACAGTGTAGGATCTATTTCAGCACAAAAAACTTATGATAACAATGAGTTTTTAAGTGAGGTGGTCTCTTATCAAGAACAAATACTGCCCGTAGTAGATCCTAACTACAAGGATTATATCCCACCTGCGGCTGCCCGTAGGATGGCAAAGGGCATCAAGATGGGGGTAGTGGCTTCCAAAATAGCCCTTCAGGACGCTGGTTTGGAGGAAGTAGATGCCATTATTACAGGAACAGGGATGGGCTGTTTGAGAGATTCGGAGAAATTTCTCAGCGCGATTCTGGATAATAATGAACAGTACCTTACGCCAACGTCTTTTATACAATCCACTCACAATACGGTAGGAGGTCAAATTGCTCTGGAGCTGCAATGCAAAGGCTATAATTTTACATATGTGCATTCCAGTGTGTCTTTTGAATCTGCCTTGATGGATGCCAAATTGCAGTTGGAATTGGATGAAGCCCAAAATATTTTAATTGGTGGTGTGGATGAAATAGGGGAGTATACTGCAGGGCTTCATAAAATAATTGGTCATATAAAACCGGAGGCAGAAGATGTTTTGCAAGTATTGCAGTCAAAGACCAAAGGAGCTATTTATGGTGAAGGCGCCAATTTTTTTGTGCTATCCAATGAAAGGAATGAGAATTCATATGGAAAGATAAAGTCTGTTTCCATTTTCAATACCTTGTCAAAATCTGAATTGAACAATGAGGCAGAAGCGTTTTTGTCTGCCAATGGTGTGTCGGTTGAAGATATTGATGTTGTTGTGCTCGGGAATAATGGCGATGTAGAATTTGATGGCTATTATGAAACTTTGGCAAATGGATTGTTTCATAATACACCGCAAGTGTGTTACAAACATTTGTGCGGCGAATTCAACACAGCTTCATCTTTTGGGTTTTGGGTAACCGCGAAGATGTTAAAAACCCAAACTTTGCCTGAAGTTTTACGATTCAATGATTTTCCTGTGAAGGAGATTAAACAGGTGTTGTTATACAATCAATATCGAGGAGAGAATCATAGTTTTACCCTGGTGGAGCAATGCTAAACTTCAAAACCGTAAATATAACGGCAGCTGTTGTTTTTTTAGGGTTGTTGATTATTTCGGTTGTTTACGGAATTTCCATTTGGTGGTTTTTTGTGTTCGGTCTGTTGTGGTTAACCGTAATGGGCATGGGTTCGGCATTTATAGGTTGGAATTATCACATTACCTCAATTAATTTTTGTTCGAACACATCCGGAAATCAAATTGCCATCACTTTCGATGATGGTCCAAATCCAGAATTTACGCCCAGAGTGTTAGATCTTTTAGAGGCTCATAAAGCAAAGGCTACGTTTTTTTGTATTGGCAAACACATTGCTTCATATCCAGAGATTTTCCAACGTATTTTGGATGAAGGTCATACTGTGGGGAACCACACATTCTCGCATACCAATGGCTTTGGATTTTTACCTACTGCTAAGGTGGTTTCAGAGTTGTCGCAAACTAATGCAGTTGCCAAAAAGCATTCAGGATTAGTCTTGAATCTATACCGTCCTGCATTTGGCATTACTAATCCAAATATTGCCAAGGCCTTAAAAATTTTGGAAATGCAATCCATTGGATGGAACAAGCGCTCTTTGGATACCACTTCATTAAGCGAAGCACAAATTTTAAGGCGAATTACCAAAGGACTAAAAAGGGGAGATATCATTCTTTTGCACGATACCAGCGAAAAATCGGTAAGGGTTTTGGAACAGTTATTGTTATTTTTACGCCAAAAGAACTTAGAATCTGTCTCTGTAGATTCGCTGTGTAACATAAAAGCTTATGCGTAACCTATTATATATTTTATTTTTTGTGGTTGGAACTGTACAGGCCCAAACCAAAATGACTTCGTCCGAAGCGAAAGCTTTGAAAGAAAAAGTAAAGGCCCTGGCTTTGACGACCAATTCCATAGTGAGCGATTTTACACAATATAAACATATGGACTTCTTGTCGGAGGATATTGTGACCAAGGGAAATATGGCCTTTAAATCACCTGACTTGTTGAAATGGGCCTATGAAGAACCTTTTAAATATCAGGTTATCTTTAAAAATGAAACACTTTATATTGATGATGAAGGCAAAAAAAGTAATGTGGATCTGGGGTCCAATAAAATGTTTAAGGAATTAAATGCCCTTATCGTTAAAAGTGTGAAAGGCGATATGTTTGATGACCAAGCTTTTGATATTTCCTATTTCAAGGTTGATCATCATGATGAAGTGTATTTTGCACCAAAGGATACTCGGTTTTCAAAATTCATCAAAACATTTCAAATCACTTTTAATGAACAAGGCGATGTTGTTCAGGTAAAAATGGTAGAACCTTCTGGCGAATATACCAAAATTGTGTTCAGTAATAAAGTCTTAAATGCCCCATTGGATGACAAGATGTTTGCTCATTAGTTTAGGGTTACTTTTTTTGGTGTCCTGCGGCTCTTATCCAAAAAGGAATGGATTTCAAAAGGATGCCTTGCAACCTTCAAATGAAAATCTATATTTCTCCAACGAAACCAAAGATTATGTTTACAAGGCCAATATAGAGGTGTATGGCAAAACTTTTGGAGGTTTGTTCATTGTTAAAAAACTTGGTGACAATAAGCACAGAGTTGCCTTTACAACAGAAATGGGCAATAAATTGTTTGATTTCTCTTTTGAAAATGAGGAGTTCTCTGTGAACTATATTTTGGAGGAATTGGATAGAAAAATGCTCATCAATGTTTTAAGGGATGATTTTTGGGTGTTGCTTAAAAGTCCATTGGAAGTAGAGGGTGTCTATAGCCAAGATAATTTCCTTATTTTTGAGACCATGTTGGATAGGTATCCCCATTTTTATTTTTTTGAAGATGAGCAGTTGAAAAAAGTTGTCAGGGCAAAAGGAGGAAAAGGAAAAGTTGATTTTTTGTTTGGGGATGCAGAGGGATCAACAGCAAAACAGATTCAAATTATACATCACAATATAAAATTGAAAATTAACCTCAAATCAATTAAATAACCAAGCAAGATTATGAATCACCTAATATTGATGTCGCTGTTTGTTTGCGTGGCTTTCAATTTTAAATAATTTTTATGCTATTAAAAGATTTTTATACCGTCAATGAAATAGCTGTAGCAGAACAATCTGCTACAGCAAAAATTACCATAAACAAGGATCATGAGGTGTTCAAAGGGCATTTCCCAGGAAACCCTGTGACGCCAGGTGTGTGCATGATGCAGATTATAAAAGAATTGACAGAGCAGATAATCAACAAAAAGTTGTTTATGGAATCTTGCAGCAATGTCAAGTTTATGGCCATCATCAATCCTGAAGTCACACCAGATTTGCATTTGGATCTTTCTTTTGCAGAGGAGGACAATGCTGTAAAAGTTAAAAATGTAACCAAATTTAATGATACCGTGGCTCTTAAATTGTCTTCGGTATTTAAAGTTTTGTAAGCATGAAAATACTCTTCCTTTTCGTTGGTGCATTTATCTTATTTCAAGCTTTGGATTTGAAAGAAGTACGCGTAGCCTACAAGGATGCAGCCCATGACTCTGCCAAAGTAGATGGATTTTATAATTCAATGTTGGAGGTTACCAAAGATGATGATGTTTCATTGGTAGCTTATAAAGGCGCAGCCATTGCTTTAAAAGCTAGACAGGCTCAAACCATAAAGGAGAAAAAGGAAGGTTTTATGGAAGGAGTGTCCTTTATTGAATTTGCCATCGAAAAGGCACCTAGTGCTATTGAGCCACGTTTTGTGAGGTTGGGAATTCAGGAGAATACCCCTAAATTGTTAAAATACAAGGAAGATATCGAGGAAGACAAAACAATGATTTTAAATCAATTTGAAACCATTGATTCTCCCAACCTGAAAGGGCATATTAAGGCCTATATTTTGCAGTCCAAAGTCTTTACAACTGAAGAAAAAACAGTAATTTCGAAGCTCTAATAGAATAAGCCTTCATTTAAGTGAATACAGACCTGATTCCACAAAAAATCAAAGACCTAAAGGTTTGTGTGTTGATGCCTACATACAATAACCATCGCACCCTACAGAGAGTCATCGATGGAGTCTTGCAGTATACAGGTGAGGTTTTGATTGTAAATGATGGCTCTACTGATTCTACAAGAACTATACTGCAGTCCTATACCAATATCCAATGTTTACATTTTACGGAAAACAAAGGGAAAGGTGTTGCTTTAAGGGAAGGGTTTAAAAAAGCTGCCCAATTGGGGTATGACTATACCATTACGATTGATTCGGACGGGCAGCATTTTCCGAGTGACATCCCTGTGTTTTTGGAAGCTTTGGAGGAACATCCTACAGGTGAATTGTTGTTAATTGGCGCTCGTAATATGAGTCAAGAAGGGGTGCCGTCCAAGAGCAGTTTTGGGAATAAATTTTCCAATTTTTGGTTTTGGTTTGAGACGGGAATCAAATTGGACGATACGCAATCGGGTTTTCGACTTTATCCTTTGAAACATTTAAAGGCGCTCAATTTTTATACTACCAAATTTGAATTTGAGATAGAAGTGATTGTTAAGGCTGCCTGGAGAGATGTTGAAGTGAAAAATGTCCCTATTCAGGTGCTTTACGATGAAAGTGAACGCGTTTCTCACTTTAGACCATTTAAGGATTTTACCCGAATTAGCATCTTAAATACTTGGTTGGTATTCTTGACTATTTTCTACATCAAACCAAGGGAGGTTTATAGAAAACTTAAAAAAAAAGGGATTAAGCGTTTTTTTGTTGAAGACTTTTTAGGGAGTTATGATTCACCAAGTAAAAAAGCCTTGTCCATAGCTCTTGGAGTGTTTATTGGGCTGTCACCATTTTGGGGATTTCACACTGTATTGGTTATTTTTCTTGCCATATTTTTGAAGTTGAACAAGGCCATTGCTTTTGCGTTTTCTAATGTAAGTTTACCTCCTTTTATCCCTTTTGTTTTATATGCTAGCTCAAAAATTGGTCAATATCTATTAGGAGTGGAATTTTCGTATTCTATGGATGAGGTAACCTCCAATTTTGGTGTGATCAAACATCTGGAAGCTTATTTGGTAGGGAGTTTTGCTTTGGCCGCTCTGATGTCCAGTGTTTTTGGAATATTGGGATTTCTTTTCTTTTCTATTGTTGATAAAAAGAAAGTGATTTTAAAGAATGGCTAAAGTGTTCTACGGGCTATACCAAATTATTGCCAAAAGAAAAACCATCAGTTTTTTTGGAATCCTTTTGTTGGTTTCTGCTCTATTTTGGTTGGCAAGTCACATAACCTTTGAAGAAGACATTACAAAACTTATTCCTGTTGAAGAAAAGGATTCCGATATTCAAAAGGTACTCCAAACTGTCAATTTTGCGGATAAAATCATTGTCCATATTTCAAAGGAATCTTCTGGTTCTGTAGAAGTGCTTACAGAATATGGTGCTCAGTTTTTGGATAGCATTCATACCAATTTTTTACCTTACATAAAGGATGTTCAGGGACACGTTGAGGACGAACAAGCTTTACAAACCTTAGATTTTGTCTATCAAAATTTACCAATGTTTTTGGACGATGAGGATTATGCCGTCATTCAGTGGAAATTGGAGAAGGACAGTATTGAGAAGATCACTAAAAATAACTATAAAACTCTGGTGTCTCCAACGGGGATTGTTGCCAAGCAAACCATTTTAAAGGATCCTTTAGGGTTGTCTTTTATGGGACTGAATAAGCTAAGACAATTGAGTTTTGGTGATGATTTTACCCTGTACAACGGATTTTTACTCAGCAAAGACCAAAACCATCTGTTATTATTTATCACGCCAAATTTCAGTTCGAGTGAAACTGCCCAAAATACCTTGTTTGCCGATAAATTATACAGTCTACAAGAGACGTTGAATTTGGAGTATAGGGAGACAACTGTGCGGAGTGAATATTTTGGAGGAGCTTTAATTGCTGTTGAAAACGCCAAACAAATTAAGAATGATATTCAGTTTACGGTTGGGATTGCCATGACTGTTCTGCTCATTATTCTGATTGTTTTTTATAAGCGCCTTTGGTTACCTATCATACTTTTTGTACCAACTTTGTTTGGAGGTTTGGTAGCCATTGCAGTTTTGTTCCTTATTAGGGAAAAAATATCAGCGGTATCTTTGGGAATTGGCTCGGTGCTTCTAGGGGTGACCTTGGATTATTCGTTACATGTATTAACACATATCAGAAGCAATAGTAACGTGAAAGCCTTGTACGAGGATATCACGAAACCTATTTTGATGAGTAGCTTGACCACGGCCTTAGCCTTTTTGTGCTTGTTGTTTGTGAAATCGCAGGCCCTTCAGGATTTAGGCGTTTTTGCGGCCATTAGTGTTTTGGGAGCTTCGGTATTTGCGCTAATTTTTATTCCGCAGGTTTATAAGGAATCACAAAAACATACAACAAAATCTACTTGGATTGATACTTTGGCATCGTTTCCTTTGCATCGTAAAAAGTGGGCTTTTATTCTTTTGGCCATTGGCTTTGTGATTAGCGTATTCACTTATTCGAAAGTAGAATTTAATCAGGATATCAGCAAGCTTAATTATGAACCACCGGCATTAATGGCCGCTCAAAAACGTTTGGATACGCTTACCAATATTGCATCGAAATCCATGTACTTGGCGGCTTATGGAAATTCTCCTCAAGATGCTATTGCAGCCAACGATTTGGTGTTTGAAAAGCTGAGCACTTTAAAAGAAAAGAATTCCATTATTAATTTTAGCTCCTTGGGCGCTTTGGTGCAATCTAAGGAACAACAACAATCAAAAATCAATAAATGGCGTGTGTTTTGGAATGATTCCAGGATTCATGAGGTGGAAAATAATATTATTGAAAGCAGCAGACCATTAGGGTTTAAGGATGCTACTTTTGATAAGTTCTATGCGCTTTTGAATTCAGATTTTCAACCTTTGTCCCTAGAGGGATATCATGGAATTGAAACTATTCCTTTTGACGATTATATAAGTTCCAAAAATGGTTTTACTACCGTAACCTCTCTTGTTAAGTTAAATGAGGAGCAGGTAGAGGAGGTCCTTGGAGTTTTTGGAAACCAACCTAATGTATTGGTTATTGATAGGCAACAGATGAACGAACGGTTTTTGGGACATCTTAAAAACGATTTCAACAACCTGTTGGGTTACTGTTTTTTGGTAGTAGTACTATTGTTGTTGCTATTTTATAGAAGTGTGTCGCTTACATTGGTTACCATGTTACCAATTATGTTGACATGGTTTTTAACTATAGGTTTAATGGGACTTTTTGGAGTTCAGTTCAATATTTTCAATATTATCATTTCGTCTTTCATTTTTGGATTGGGGATTGATTATAGCATTTTTGTCACCAATGGATTACTGCATCAATACCGCACGGGGGAGCCTATGCTGGTGACCTATAAAACTTCCATAATACTATCGGTAATAACAACAATTTTGGGGGTTGGCGTGATGATTTTTGCCAAGCACCCTGCATTATATACTATTTCCGTAGTTTCCATTATCGGGATTTTATCGGCCATGATTGTGTCGTTTACCATTCAGCCGGCATTATTCTGGTTGTTTATAGGAAGTAAAACAAAGCGACCAATTAATTTGCGTTTATTGTTGCATTCGGTGGTTTCTTTTGGGTATTATGGTTTGGGAGGTTTGTTGTTGTCTTTGTACAGTGTTGCCATTATGCCATTGATTCCTATGAGTAAAAAAGTGAAGATGAAATGGTTCCATAAAGTGGTGTCCAAGTTCATGAAATCGGTGTTGTACACCAATCCCTTTGTAAAGAAAACCATTATTAATCCAAGTAAAGAAACTTTTGAAAAACAGGCGGTAATTATTGCCAACCATACCTCTTTCTTGGATATTTTAGTAATTGGGATGCTCCATCCAAAAATCATTTTTTTGGTAAATGATTGGGTATATAATTCGCCAATTTTTGGAAAAGCGGTACAATTGGCAGGGTTTTATCCGGTGTCTAGCGGTATCGAAAATGGGGTTTCCCACCTAAAGCAAAAAGTAGATCAGGGCTATTCATTAATGGCCTTTCCTGAGGGCACAAGATCAAGAACCAATAAGATTAAGCGTTTTCATAAAGGTGCCTTTTATTTGGCAGAGCAATTTCAGTTGGATGTTGTTCCTGTTATCATTCATGGAAATTCAGAAGTATTGCCAAAAGGTAGTTTTGTTGTTAAGGATGGAGAAATCACCCTTAAGGTTTTACCTAGAATTCCTTATGGAGCAAATAACTTTGGGAAGACAACGAGGGAGCAAACTAAAAATATCAGTGCCTATTTTAAGGCAGAATATGAGGTTCTTAGACAACAATTGGAAGGTAAGGAGTATTTTCATAGTATCGTTTTGGAGGATTTTAAATATAAGGGAGTAGACTTGTATACCAAGGTGAAAAGCGATTTGAAGGTGAATGCTGAAATCTATAGAACCATTCTAGATCAAGTGGATAAACGTGCCACAATCTTGCATTTATCAAAAAATTGTGGACAATTGGATTTTCTTTTATCTTTAGATAGTCCAGACCGAAAAATTATAAGCTGTATTACCGATAAAAATGTGCGTGACATATTAAAAAGTAGTTATATTAGTAACAACAACAGTAAGATAGCTTATGTAGAGTCGGTGGAGGAATTATTAAAAGCACCAGCTGATACATGTATCCTAAACACAGGGGGATATCCAGAAAATGATTTAAGGAAATTGTTGAAAAATTTCACAGGAACTCAACTCGTACTTTTGAATATGGGCACTAAAGAATTTTGCAGTCTAGAAAATTATACAGTACAATTTGAACAAAAGCATCTAGTTATTCTAAACAAAACCTTTACAGCTTGAAATTAAAAGAGTCATATGATATTGTCATTATAGGTAGTGGATTGGGTGGATTGGTGTCTGCCATTATTTTGGCAAAGGAAGGTTATAGTGTCTGTGTGCTAGAGAAAAACAATCAATATGGAGGTAATCTTCAAACCTTCGTAAGAAACAAAACGATTTTTGATACGGGGGTCCATTATATTGGAGGCTTAAGCGAGGGACAGAACCTTTACCAATATTTCAAATATATTGGCATTATGGACGAACTCCAACTGAAAAAGATGGATGAGGACGGTTTCGATGTCATTTTGTTCGAAGGTGATGATAAGGAATACAGGCATGCTCAGGGATATGGGAATTACGAAAAGGTGCTCTTGGAACAGTTTCCAGAGGAAGGCATTGCCATAAAGAAATACTGTAGTAAATTAAGGGAAGTTTGTGCCAAGTTTCCATTGTATGCATTGCAACGAGGGAAGGCGTATTATGATGATGCCGAGATTTTTAATTTGGGAGCCAAAGATTATATAGATTCCTTAACTTATAATGAAACCTTAAGGGCTGTGTTGTCTGGCAATAACTATCTGTATGCCGGCGATGCTACAAAAACGCCTTTTTATGTACATGCTTTATCTGTGAACTCATTTATTGAAAGTTCCTATCGTTGTGTGAATGGAGGAAGCCAAATAACAAAACTTTTGGTGAGAAGACTTTTGGAGCATGGCGGGGAGGTGTATAAGCATCATGAAGTGGAAAAGTTTACCTATCAAGACGGTAAGATAGCCTCTGTAATCTGTACCAATGGAGCTGAGGTGAAAGGCGGTTTGTTCATTTCGAATATAGAACCGAAATTGACCCTTAAAATGGTGGGAGAAGATAAGTTTAGAAAGGCTTACACCAATAGGGTCGAAAATATTGAAAGTACCATTGCAGCCTTCACGGTTTATTTGGTGTTAAAGCCCAATACTTTCAAATATCACAATAAAAATTATTACTTTTTTAAGGATGTCAATAACATTTGGGACACTCAAAATTACACAGAAGAGAGTTGGCCTGAAAGTTATATGATGTCCATGGGGGTGCATAAAAATAATGAGGAATATGGTGATAGTATTGCCATTATGACCTATATGAGATATGAAGAAATGCAACCCTGGGAGAATACCTTTAATACTGTTGCGCATAAAAATGAGAGAGGGCAAAGTTATGAGGAATTCAAAGCCGAAAAGGCCGAAAAGGTGATTGATGAACTTGAAAAGAAATTTCCCAATATACGCGAGTGCATAGAAGAAGTTTATACGTCAACGCCACTGTCTTATCGTGATTATATAGCTTCCAATAGAGGATCGATGTATGGATACGTAAAAGATGTAAACAAGCCGATGCAATCTTTTATTTCCCCAAAAACAAAGGTTGAAAATTTGATGTTTACAGGCCAGAGTTTGAATATGCATGGGATTTTAGGGGTCACTATTGGAGCGGTAATAACCTGTTCGGAGATTTTGGGAAGGGACTATTTACTGGATAAAATTTTGGTAGCAAACAAAAAAGTGCAAACAGTGTAATATGCAAACAATTAAAACATCCCCGGTAGCACGAGTAAAGAATATTACGAAAGAAGATTTCGTCAAACATTATTACAAACCTCAGATACCCGTTTTAATTGAAAATTTAACTCACGATTGGCCTGCTTTTGAAAAATGGAATCTGGATTATATCCAACAAAGGGCGGGTGAGCAAGTTGTAGATTTATACAATAACGAACCTACAAAAGGAAAGCAGTATTCAGCAGAACCTGTTATGAAAATGAAGCTCCATGACTATATGGAGATTTTAAAAACCAAGCCTACAGATTTAAGGATTTTCTTTTATAATATTTTAGATAAAATGCCAGATTTGGCCAATGATTTTGAATATCCGGATATTGGTTTGAAGTTTTTTAAGCGGCTGCCCGTAATGTTTTTTGGGAGTACAGGATCTAAGGTGTTGCCGCATTTTGATATGGACTTGGCCGATTTGATGCATTTCCATTTTCATGGAAAAAAAAGTGTGATGTTATTCTCTCCAGAACAGACCAAATACCTTTATAAAATACCTTATGCCGTCCACAATTTGGAATGTATCGATCTGGACAATCCCGATTTTAATATGTATCCTGCATTAAAAAATCTTAATGGTTTACAAGTCGAGATGAAACACGGTGATGCCCTTTACATGCCAAGTGGTTATTGGCACTATATAAAGTATTTGGATGGAGGGTTCTCCATGACCTTAAGGGCTTTTTCTAGACGACCCAGAACCTTTGCGAAAATGTTGAGCAATGTGTTTGTTATGCGACATTTTGAAAATGTAATGCGCAAACTTAAAGGGCAACAATGGATAGATTATAAAAATGAGTTGGCCATAGCCAAAACTCATAAATTATTAAAAAGGGAAGCTTAGTTGTATGGTATATAAAAAGGGGCTCTTAGCTCTGAATGGTTTGATGTTGGTAGTCATGACCTCCTGTGGTGTTTCAAAGTCATTGCATGACATTCCAAATGTTAGTAGTTTCAATTCTCAAATTCCAGATAGACAAAAAATAGCAGATACGTTGTTTGTGGCAGGAACCAATAGGTTGATGAAAAATCAACAAGGTTTATGGGAGCTTTCGGTGGGAGGAAACCCGTATCAGTTGGGTATGGTTTCTGGAAGTTTGACTCAGGAATTATTTGAAAAACAGGAAGAAGCACTTTTGGGCAAGGTGGAAGAAATGGTGCCTTCCAAATTCAAACAATACATGCTCCGAAAAATATTGGCCTGGTACAATAGAAAAATGTACTTGCATGTACCTGAAGAATACAAGGTTGAAATCTTGGGGCTTTCAAAATATGCAGGGGACACCTATGATTATGTCGCCGATGATTATTTGCGGATTTTATATTTACACGGTGCCCATGATATAGGCCATGCGTTTCAGGATTTGGCTTTGGTGGGCTGTTCTTCTTTTGCCGTGTGGGGAAAAAATACAGAGGATGGGAATTTGGTAATAGGGAGAAATTTTGACTTTTATGCTGGCGATGAGTTTTCTGAAAATAAGTTGGTAGCCTTTGTGAATCCAATAAATGGGTACAAATTCATGTCGGTTACCTGGGCGGGGATGATTGGTGTTGTGTCTGGGATGAATGAAAAAGGTTTGACAGTAACCATAAATGCAGGAAAATCAAAGGTGCCTATGGTGGCCAAAACGCCAATATCCATTGTGACTCGTGAAATTTTACAGTATGCTTCTACCATTGAGGAGGCTATTGCTATTGCCAAAAAAAGAGAGGTGTTTGTGTCCGAATCTATTTTTGTTGGGAGTGCGGCAGACAACAAGGCGGTGACTATTGAAGTGTCTCCAGAAAATTTTGGAGTTTATGAAGTGCCAAATTCGGAAGAATTGATTTGTGCCAATCATTTTCAAAGTGAGGCTTATGCGAATGATGAAGATAATTTAAAGCATATTGCAGAAAGTCATTCCATGTACAGGTATCAAAGAATGGAAGAACTTTTAAATGAGGCTCCTAAAGTGTCTCCTGAAGTGGCTGTGGATATTTTAAGGAACAAGGAAGGGCTCGATGATGAATTAATTGGTTATGGCAATGAAAAATCCCTAAATCAATTGTTGGCACACCACGGTATTGTATTTCAGCCGTCGAAGAGGCTGGTATGGGTTTCTGCACCTCCGTATCAGTTGGGAGCATTTGTAGCTTATGATTTGGATGAGGTGTTTGCAGCGGATAATGAAAAGACAACTTCCCTACAAAATGAAGCGCTTATGATTGAAGCTGATGACTTTCTATATACTGAGGCCTATGCTAATTATGAGAAATACCGAGTGTTGAGTAGAAGCTTGGCAGATGCTATTCAAAATGATGGACATCTGGAACCAGAGTTGCTTTTGGAGTTTCAAAAATCAAACCCTAATTATTGGGAGACCTATTACCTGTTAGGGCAATATTATTACGGAAAAAAATACTATACTGCAGGGCAAAATGCGTTTGAGAAGGCGTTGTCCAAAGAAATTTCAACAGTGCCCTATAAGCAGGATATTCAACATTATATAAAAAAAATAAAACGACAATTACAGTAATGATTCCAAAAATTGAAAAAGCGTCGTTGGCAGACATTAAGTTGTTCCAAGAGGAAAAATTAAGTGAGCTTTTAACTTATCTACAGGCGAACTCTAAGTATTACCAAAAGGTGTTTAAAGAACAGGAAATTGATGTGTCTACCATTAAAACTCTTGAAGACTTGGTAAAACTTCCCTTAACCAGCAAAGAGGATTTACAGAAGTACAATGACGATTTTTTATGTGTTCCAAAGCGCAAGGTGATTGATTATGTGACGACCTCAGGTACTTTGGGGGATCCGGTAACTTTTGCACTTACAGATAACGATTTGGAGCGTTTGGCTTATAATGAGGCTATTTCATTCGCCTGTGCAGGGGTCGCTGAAACCGATGTTCTCCAACTTATGACTACCATCGACAGACGTTTTATGGCAGGGTTGGCTTATTTTTTGGGTGTACGTAAATTGGGAGCGGGAATTATTAGAGTTGGAGCAGGGATTCCGGAATTGCAATGGGATTCCATTTTAAAATTCAAGCCGACCTATCTTATTGCTGTCCCTTCATTCTTGTTGAAATTGATAGAATATGCCAACCAGCATGGCATAGATTTAAAAGAATCAGGTGTGAAAGGCGCCATTTGTATCGGGGAGTCCTTAAGAAATCAGGATTTCACCTTGAATACACTTGCTGAAAAAATTACTTCGAATTGGGACATCAAATTGTTTTCTACTTACGCTTCTACAGAGATGAACACAGCTTTCACAGAATGTGAACATGAGCAAGGTGGGCATCACCATCCAGAATTGATTATTGTAGAGATCTTGGACGATGACAATTTACCTGTAGTAGATGGTGAAGTGGGTGAACTCACTATTACCACCCTTGGCGTGGAAGGGATGCCGCTTTTAAGGTTTAAGACTGGGGATATGGTCAAGGCGCATACCTCACCATGTAAATGTGGTCGAAATACTATGCGTTTGGGGCCTGTTGTAGGAAGGAAAAAACAAATGATCAAATACAAGGGGACGACTCTGTATCCGCCGGCTATGGATAATATTTTAAACGATTTTCAAGAGGTGCAGAGTTATATTGTGGAAATTTCCAATAATTCGATAGGGACGGATGAAATTTGTATTAAGATTGCGGCCAGTAGTCCTTCAGAAGAATTGCAGCAAGCCATTAAGGATCATTTCAGGGCCAAATTGCGTGTGGCTCCCAAAGTTGAATTCCACGATGCTCAAGATATCAGTGCTTTACAGTTTCCAAAAATGAGTCGTAAACCCATTAAGGTAATCGATAACAGAAAATAGGGAATCCATATGCGTTTTAGAATCTGAAAATGTAAAAGGCTAATTTTTCGTTTTTCAAAAATGAGGTGGCTTTTTATTGTGAAAATGTCATGGAATTCCCGTTTCAAGGGAAGTCGTGTTGTAACTTTTTAGTATCTTTCATCCTTGAAATTAACTAACAAATTTAAAAACACTTTATGAATACTTCTTTTGAGTTTTTAGACTATTTTATCTTTGTCGCCTATGCCATACTTATTCTTTCGGTAGGTCTATGGATGTCAAGAGATAAAAAAGGTCATGAAAAAAATGCCGAAGATTATTTCTTGGCAGGTAAGTCTTTGCCTTGGTGGGCTATTGGAGCCTCCCTGATTGCGGCAAATATTTCAGCGGAACAATTTATTGGAATGTCTGGTTCTGGGTTTGCCTCAGGATTGGCAATCGCTTCCTATGAATGGATGGCCGCGCTTACATTACTTATTGTAGGTAAATTTTTTCTTCCAATCTTTATTGAAAAAGGGCTGTATACCATCCCTGAATTCGTTGAAAAGCGCTACTCTACCAACTTAAAGACCATTTTGGCTGTATTTTGGATAGCCTTGTATGTGTTTGTAAACTTGGCGTCTGTACTTTATTTGGGTGCTTTGGCACTTGAGACCATTATGGGAATTCCTATGATGTATGGTGTAATGGGATTGGCTTTGTTCGCGGCAGCTTATTCGTTGTACGGGGGGCTTTCGGCAGTAGCTTGGACAGATGTTATTCAAGTAGTATTTTTAGTTTTAGGTGGTTTGGCCACAACATATTTGGCATTGAATACCGTGTCTGGAGGTGACGGAGTAGTAGCTGGAATCAAAACAGTTTACGAAACTGTTCCGGAGCGTTTTGCTATGATTTTGGATGAGTCGCACCCTGAATTCAAAAACCTTCCTGGAATTGGTGTTTTAGTGGGAGGTATGTGGGTTGCTAACCTGTATTATTGGGGATTCAACCAATACATCATTCAAAGAACCTTGGCGGCAAAATCTTTAAGAGAAGCACAAAAAGGGATTTTATTGGCTGCATTTTTAAAGTTGATCATTCCATTAATCGTAGTAATTCCTGGTATTGCGGCTTATTTAATGGTTAATAATCCTGAAATTTTAGGAAGTTTAGGTGAAGCAGGACTTCAAAACTTGCCTTCAACAGAGCAAGCAGATAAGGCATATCCTTGGTTGCTACAGTTTTTACCGGCTGGCCTTAAAGGTGTGGCATTTGCAGCTTTGGCAGCGGCCATTGTATCTTCTTTAGCGTCTATGTTGAACTCTACGTCTACCATTTTCACAATGGATATTTACAAGCAGTATATCAATAAAGAAGCAAGTTCTAAACAAACCGTAACTATGGGAAGAATCTCTGCTGCGGTAGCTTTGGTTGTGGCTTGTATTATGGCGCCTTTATTAGGAGGTATTGATCAGGCGTTCCAATTTATCCAGGAGTATACGGGAGTTGTGAGTCCAGGTATTTTGGCAGTTTTCATTTTAGGACTTTTCTGGAAGAAAACAACCAACAAGGCTGCTATTGTGGGAGCTTTAGCGTCTATTCCAATTGCAATGTACTTTAAGGTGGCGCCTAAAGGATGGTCTACTAGCCCAATCTTCGTAGATATACCATTCATGGATCAAATGGGGTATACGGCTATTTTAACGATGATTGTAATTATTGCTGTGAGTTTAATGCAGAATAAAGGTGAAGATGATCCTAAAGGTATTCCATTAACAGGAAAACTGTTCAAAACAGGGCCTGTGTTTAATATTGGAGCCTTTGCAGTAATGATTATCTTGGTAGTGCTTTATGCATTGTTCTGGAAATAACAAAAACTGGTTTTATAAGCATATTAAAAGCGGGATCAACGAAAGTTGATCCCGCTTTTGTATGTATAAAAAGGAAGGGAGTCAAGCTTATTCTGAAAGGCATTACACAAAAAAAAGCCTCGCATATTGCGAGGCTTTTTTATAGAGAAGTAATGTGTTTATTCCTTAACAGAAACTTTGATTTTAGGATCAACTTTAGTCAAAGAATCTTGAAGCGCTTTAACTGCAGTTTCTACTTCAGCTTGAGAACCTGTAAAAGTTTTTGTTCCCGTTACCGATTTTCCAGCTACCATATACTCATACTCAACAGTTACAGACTCTACGTCAACTGGAGTGCCTTCTACAGCTTCGTCAATAGCATCCTCAACTGCCTCTTCAGTTGCATCTACCGCTTCTTCAACAGCATCTCCTGTTGCTTCGGCAGCTTCTTCAACAGCGTCAACAGCATCTTCCATAGTGTTTTCTACAGTTTCAGTTACTTCTTCAGTTTTCTCTTTGGTTTCTTTACAAGCTGTAAATGAAATTCCAACAGCAAGTAGAATTAATAATAATTTTTTCATGGTTAATAGTTTTTTAGTGTTAAAAATTACAGCGAAATTAACTACTAAAACGTTAACTAGCAATAGTAATATTGAAAATATTTAACATTTTCAGTAAAAATATTTTAACGTCGCCACTCTATTTACGAATATAATTTAGGATTTGGATGACAGCATCCTTATTTTTTTTTACAAAATTTGTATTCAATGCTCCTAGTTTTTCTCTTCGAAATTCATTTTCAATGAGTTGGGTTAAAGTGCTGTCAAGTTGAGAATGTGAAGAAATTGATTGAACTCCGCCATGCGCAATCATGTTATGGGCCTCAGGGAACTTTTGGTAGTTTTTACCGATGATTACGGGCACTCCAAAAACGGCAGGTTCCAATATATTGTGCAGTCCTGTTTTTCCCATGGCACCACCTACATAGGCAATGTCTGCATAGGCATATATTTTACTTAACAAGCCTATGGTGTCTATAATGAACACGGAATATTCTGAGAGATCCTTGCCTTCTTTTTCTGAAAAGAGAACCGTTTTTACTGTAATCTGTGATTTTAAGTCGGCAATCAAGTTGGTTTTGATGTTATGAGGCGCGATGATGTATTTTACATTTTCAGAAGCATGTGCATTGATGTGCGGAATAAGAAGCGCTTCATCCTCTGGCCACGAACTGCCAATGACCACACAGAGCGCATCTTGCTTAAAGTCATCTATAAATGGCAAATGATTGTCTTGGTTGAGTTGGTCTGAAACGCGATCGAATCTTGTGTCACCTGTAACACTTGTTTGAGTGATTCCTATGGAATCAAGAAGAGTTTTGGAGCTTTCATTTTGAACAAAAATGTGGTCAAAGCTACTTAGAGCCTTTCTCATATACCCTCCGTAAAATTTAAAGTATGACTGTTGAGGTCTGAAGTTGGCCGAAATTAAATAGGCTTTGAGATGGCGTTTTTGCAATTCATTTAACACGTTGGGCCAAATGTCATATTTTACGAATACAGTGATTTCTGGGTGCACCAAATCTACAAATTTTTTGGCCTTGCGTTTAGAGTCTAAAGGAAGGTAAACCACGGTATCCGCGATTTCGGAGTTCTTTCGGATTTCATAGCCGGAAGGTGAAAAGAAGCTTAAAACTACCTTGTGATTTGGGTAGAGTTCCCTTAGTTTTTTAAATACTGGAAGCCCTTGTTCATATTCTCCCAATGAAGCACAGTGAAACCAAAGCGTTTTATCTTCAGGCAGGATGGATTGTTCTAAAACTTCAAAAGTATTGGCTCTTCCCTCAACTCCCAATTTTATTTTTGAATTGAAAAGAGCTATGATTTTTAATACAATTCCCGTGAGGAAAATACCTAAATTATATAATAAATTCACCTGTTAATTGTTTCCGCTAAAATACGTTACTTTACCATAAATTCATTGGCTGTCGTCGTTGAATTTCGTAAATTCGCTCCTTTGTGGCGCATGTGTCAATGGGCCTTTCTACATTTAACGATTATTACATTTCAGATGAAAAAAATACAGATGGTAGACCTTAAAGGTCAATATGCCAAAATAAAAGATGTCGTGGATACTTCCATTCAGGAAGTTTTGGATAATACAGCCTATATAAACGGACCTAAGGTTCATGAGTTTCAAGCCAATTTAGAACAATACCTTAACGTAAAACATGTCATTCCTTGTGCCAATGGAACCGATGCCCTGCAGATTGCCATGATGGGATTGGGTTTAAAGCCAGGAGATGAGGTCATCACTGCCGATTTTACGTTTGCAGCAACTGTTGAGGTGATTGCACTTTTACAACTGACGCCTGTTTTGGTGGATGTAGATCTTGAAAATTTCAATATTGATATTGAGGCCATCAAAAATGCGATTACTCCCAAGACCAAAGCCATTGTACCGGTGCATCTATTTGGACAATGTGCCAATATGGAAGCTATCATGGAAATAGCGAAAGAGCATAATTTGTTTGTGATAGAAGATAATGCCCAAGCTATTGGAGCTAATTATACCTATAGCGATGGAACAAAAGTTAAGGCCGGAACTATTGGTAATGTTGGGGCCACTTCGTTTTTCCCTTCTAAGAACTTAGGATGTTATGGAGATGGAGGAGCCATCTTTACAAACGATGATGATTTGGCCCATACTATTAGAGGAATTGTAAACCATGGAATGTATGAGCGTTACCATCATGATGTGGTTGGTGTTAATTCTAGGTTGGATTCTATTCAAGCGGCCGTTTTAAATGCGAAATTGCCAAATTTGGATGCTTATAATAAGGCAAGGCAAACAGCGGCGATTGCGTATAACAAAGCTTTTGAAGGACAGGCCAATATTATTATTCCAAAAACGGTGAGCGATTGTTGTGAAGGTATCTGTGATGGTTGCGATTGCCATGTGTTCCATCAATATACCTTGAGAGTTTTGAATACAGATAGAGATGCTTTGGCAAAACACCTAAATGAGAACGGGATTCCTTGTGGCGTATATTACCCAATTCCTTTGCATTCACAAAAGGCATACAAGGACGAAAGATATAATGAGGAGGATTTTCCAGTAACCAACCAATTGGTGAAAGAGGTGATTTCTTTGCCAATGCACACCGAATTGGATGCGGAACAAATTGACTTTATTACAACAACAGTTATTAATTTTATAAACAAATAATTTAATGAAAGTACTGGTAACAGGAGGACTCGGGTTTATTGGCTCGCACACAGTCGTAGAATTGCAAAATAAAGGTTTTGAAGTAGTCATTATCGATAATCTTTCTAACTCCTCCATTGAGGTTTTGGATGGTATCGAGGCTATTTCAGGAGTAAGACCTTTGTTTGAAGAAATAGACTTAAAGGAAAAGTCAAGAGTAGAAGAATTCTTCAAAGCGCATAAGGACATTGTTGGTGTGATTCATTTTGCCGCTAGTAAGGCTGTTGGAGAAAGTGTCAATGAACCATTGATGTATTACGAAAACAACTTGAATACTCTAATTTATGTTCTGAAATCAGTACTTCAATTGGATGCTGCCAATTTCATCTTTAGTTCTTCTTGTACGGTATATGGACAAGCTGATGAGCTTCCAATTTTGGAAAGTGCCCCTGTAAAACCAGCTGAGTCACCTTATGGAAATACCAAGCAAATAGGGGAGGAAATTATTGTTGATACTTGTAAGGTAAGACCAAACCTAAATGCTATTTCCTTGCGTTATTTCAATCCAATTGGGGCGCATGCCAGTGCAAAAATTGGAGAGTTACCATTAGGCGTACCTCAAAATTTAGTACCTTTTATCACACAAACGGCAGCTGGCCTTAGAGAGCAATTGGCTGTTTTTGGAGATGATTATCCAACGCCAGACGGTACTTGTATTAGAGACTATATCCATGTGGTAGATTTAGCAAAAGCCCATGTAGTAGCTTTACAGCGCCTTTTGGAGAAGAAGAATCCTGAAAATTATGAAGTGTTCAATATTGGGACTGGTAAGGGAAGTTCTGTTTTGGAGGTTATCCATTCTTTTGAAAGGGTAACTGGTCTTAAATTGAATTATAAAATTGCAGAGAGAAGAGCGGGAGACGTCATCCAAGCCTTTGCAGATACCTCCAAATCCAATGAAGTATTGGGTTGGAAAGCAGAATTGAGCCTTGATGATGCCATGGAGTCTGCTTGGAAGTGGGAAAAGCACATCAGGAACATTTAAAAACCAATATAATGAGACATTTTATTTCCTTGTGCATCCTGTTACTTTCACTTTCGGTAACCGGACAAGACCTCTATTTACATTGTGGGAAGCTGGTAGATACGAAAGCTGAAAAAGTTTTGACCAACAAAACGGTGGTTGTTTCAGGAAATAAAATTGTCTCAATAAAAAATGGTTTTGTAATCCCAGAATCGAAAAAGGATTCGGTGATAGACTTAAAGGACAAAACGGTCATGCCGGGCCTTATAGATATGCATGTGCATATTGAGCATGAAACCAATCCAAAAGCCATTTGGAGCGTTATACCCTTAACGAAGCAGATGTAGCCTTCAACTCTACACAATATGCCAAGGTTACTTTAATGTCGGGTTTTACCACGGTTAGGGATTTGGGTGGCTCGGGAGTGAATGTGTCTTTACGAAATGCCATCAATTCAGGAAAAGTTATTGGTCCACGCATTTTTACTGCGGAAAAAGCTTTGGCAACCACAGGAGGTCATGCCGATCCTACCAATGGAAACAATAGAGAACTTATTGGAAATCCTGGTCCTAAAGAAGGTGTTGTCAATGGAGTTGAGGATGCCAAAAAAGCCGTAAGGCAGCGTTATAAAAATGGTGCTGATTTAATAAAGATAACTGCGACAGGTGGCGTATTGAGTGTTGCCAAAAGTGGACAAAATCCTCAGTTTACGTTAGAAGAAATAAAGGCCATTTGCCAAACAGCAAAGGATTATGGTTTTCATGTAGCAGCTCATGCCCATGGCGATGAAGGGATGCAACGTGCTATTTTGGGAGGTGTTAAAACCATAGAACATGGTACTTTAATGAGTGATGAAACTATGGAGCTCATGAAAAAGTATGATGTATATCTAGTTCCCACAATTACGGCAGGAAAAACAGTTTCGGACAAGGCTAAAATTCCAGGGTACTATCCAGAGGTTATCGTAGGAAAGGCATTAGATATCGGACCGAAAATTCAAACTACTTTTGGAAAAGCCTACAAAAAAGGTGTTGGAATTGCCTTTGGAACGGATGCCGGAGTGTTTATCCATGGCGAGAATGGTAAGGAGTTTGCGTACATGGTAGAAGCAGGAATGCCTGCCATAGAAACTTTAAAATGTGCTACAGTAACCAACGCCATGTTATTAAACATTCAAAACGAATTGGGTCAGATTAAAGAAGGCTATTTGGCAGACATAATTGCTACAAACGATGACCCAACAGAGAACATTGCTGCTATGGAAAATGTAGTCTTTGTTATGAAATCGGGTGAAATCTATAAATCTACAGCTCCCTAAAAAGGTAAAACTTTATCGGGATATACTTGATTAACAAAATTTTAGGATTTTTTTAGGACGGCTAGGAAGCATTAATGAATAACTTTAGTTAGGCTATTCAATCAAAAAATGCATTCTTATCGTAAAATATTACCTTATACCTTATCTGTATATTGCTGGTTCCTAACTTTTTGGATTTGTCTCTTGGGGGCTGTTAGTATGAGCGCTTCTACTTTAAATGGCTCAAATATTGGGGTAACTTCTGTAAATACATCCTATGATTCGGTATTTGGTTTTAAAGAAAAGTCATTGGTTTATGCCAATTTAAATCAGCCATTACCTGCTGTAAATTTCCTTGAAAAATATATTAGAAATTCAGCCGATTTTGAGGCAATGGAATTTAAGGAATACGATTCCATTCGAGACACCAATCTATTTTCAGAATTGGAAGAAGGCTTTACCCCCAAAATGACAGTACTGTCGTTTATTTATCTTTACATTGCTCTGATAGGATTTTTTATTGCGATACTTTTAAATTTTTCCAAAAAGAATGATCGACTAGCTAAAATGCTTATCAGTGCATTTTTGTGTGTGCATTCCCTGTTTATTTTGGAGTTTGTTTTGTATAATACCAATTATCAATATAAGTATGTGCACACTTATCTAATGGCCTCTTCCGTAGCCTTGTTGTATGGGCCATTGTTGTACTTCTATTTTAAACGAATTATCCAAAACTACAACTTTAGAATTGTTGATTTATTACATCTGCTACCAGCTGTAGGATTGCTAGTTGTTTTGGTTCCTATCTATAGCTTATCTGGCATGGAAAAGTTGAGAATTATGCTGGGAACAAGTCCTTTATATGATAAAGTTGATTTTCTATGGATGATTTTTGTTCCAAAATTACTTTCCTTGGTTATTTATGGAGCATTAATTAGAAGATTATATTTTAGCTCCAAACAAAAGGAAAGTATTGCCAACCAGGAATTGGCCACCCAATGGAAGAACAACCTATACCGAATTCATGTGGTGTATGTATTATCTTATTTTATTTATGGAATCAGTATCAGTGGGGTAATTGCCCAAGGGCTCAATATTATATATCATTCACAGGTTATTTCTATGTCCTTAATGGTAATTTACATAGCATCCATGGTTTATATTCAGCCCAAGGTATTTGCTAGCTCCATGTTCAAAAGAAAGGATGTTTCCGTTAAGGATAAATATCAAAAATCAGGTTTGACCTCCTCTTTTTCAAATGAGCTTAAAGAAGCACTTGTAAGGTTGTTGCTTGATGAGAAAATCTACAGGGACAGTTCTCTAAATCTTGAAAAGCTATCCGAAAAATTGGATACTTCCCGTCATAATACTTCTCAAATCATTAATGAGCATTTTAATGAGAACTTCTTTGAATTGGTTAACGATTACAGAATTCAAGAAGCCAAAGAACTGTTGATGATTTCGAATCCAGAATTCAAAATGAATATCAGTGAGATTTTCTATGAGGTTGGCTTCAACAATAAAGTTACCTTCAACAATGCTTTTAAGAAGCGTACGGGGCTCACACCATCACAATACCGAAAGGAAAATTCATGATAATTTTCAATCTTTTCAGTCCTTATAAAAAAGGTTAACCTTTATCGGGGTTACCAAAAATGCAACAAATCTTCTCTTACTTTATGTAGATAAAAGTTTGGCAGACAAGCTACTTTTATTGGAATCCACTAAACTTGTTTTCGAAATCAGTAGTTAAGAAATTTGAATTAGCCTTCTCATTGCGATGCATTTTTTCTTGCGTTGTTGTCTGCCATTCTTATTAAAAAAGGAAAGTAAAAGTGCTACACCGTAGCCTTAATTTAAAAACGAACTTATGAGAAAGATTTACAATTCAGGCCTGCTCCTTGTAATGTTTTTAATCTCCTCTATAAGCTTTGCCCAGCAAAAGCTCATTTCGGGTAATATTATTGATGAGTATGGCATTCCTTTGCCGGGTGTAAACATTATAGTTAAAGGAACTACAGTTGGAACCCAGTCCGATTTTGATGGTAATTTCACCATCGAAGCTCAAGACGGCGATGTTCTGGTGTTCTCTTTTGTGGGGTTAAGGACGGTGGAGTTGCCTGTAACCGCATCTACAATTGACATCAGTCTTACCATGCAGGAGGATGCCAGTCAATTGGATGAGGTAGTCGTGACGGCTTTAGGAATCAAGCGGAATTCCAAAGCTTTGGGGTATTCGGTAAAATCTATCGAATCGGAAGAGATAACAGAAAACTCCGAGCCAGATTTGGTAAGGTCCTTGAATGGTAAGGTGCCTGGGGTTAATGTAAATGTGTCTACAGGGGTAGCTGGGGCAGCCAACAAAATCAACATTCGGGGGATTACTTCCTTTCAAGGAGGTAACCAACCTTTGTTTGTAGTTGATGGAACGCCTTATAGTAACAATGAGGTAACCACTTCAAGTCAAACTACCGGTACAGGTGGTAGTTATGAATCGGGGATTTCTTCTTTAGACCCTAATGATATTGCCAGCGTAGAAGTGCTGAAAGGAGCCGTTGCAGCTGCGTTGTATGGATCGAGAGCTGTTAATGGGGTAATTGTGATTACTACCAAATCCGGAAAATCGGGAGGACTTTCGAATAAGAAATTTGAAGTATCCATAAACTCTGGCTTGTATTTGGAATCCATTGCTAGGTTGCCCGAATACCAAAACACTTATGGAAATGGTACCAATTTCAATTATAACAACGCCAATGGGTCTTGGGGGGCAAGATTTGATTCTCGAGAAACCATCCCAACTTGGCCGAATTTGTTGAATGCCTTTCCGGATATGTTTGGACCAACCGTGCCTTATGTGGCACAACCCAATAATGTGAAGGATTTATTCCGTACAGGTGTGGTTGCCGATAATTCCATTAATGTGAATTCGGCCAATGAGAACTACAACTTCAGTTTGACGCTTTCCAATTTGGATCAGGAGGGGTACATTCCTTACAATACTTATAGAAGAACCAATATTTCTACTGGGGGTAATGTAAGTTTGGAAAATGGTTTAAAAATAGGAGCCAATTTAAGTTATGCGGACAGTGAGCAGGTTGGTGGATTTTTTGGAGAAAATCAATTTGCAGGAGCTGCTTCTTCTTTCGCGAGAGCTTTGGTACTTGGTAGAACCTGGGATTTTACGCTTCCGTATGAGGATCCTGTTACAGGAGCTTCGGTGACGCCTAATGATGGTTACGACCATCCTTTATGGTCTTGGAAGCATAACCAAATCATTACCAGTGTCAATAGAACGGTTTCCAATGTGAGTTTGCAGTATAATTTCAACAGTCATTTGAGTGCGCGTTACCAATTGGGAATCAACAAATATGTTTTAAACCGTGTTGAAATCACAGATAAAGGTTCTAGAGCAGCTGCGGGATTGGGGCAGGTAAGGACAGAAGATTTTTCGAGCGAAGAAATAGAGTCCACATTGGTGTTTACCTATAATCATGATTTAGCCAAAGATTTGAATCTTAATGTGCTGTTGGGGAATAACGTGAACCAGTTTTCAACCTTGGATATTGGTTATACGGGAACAGGATTGATTGCCGATGATATCTTCACCATTAATAATACCTCAAATGTGGTTTCCGATTTTAATGTATCCACCCGTAAGCGCATTGTTGGGGTGTTTACAGATATTGGACTGAATTTTAGAGATTATGCGTTTTTAAATATTACGGCAAGAAACGACTGGTCATCTACTTTGCCAAAGGATAACAATCGGTTTTTATATCCTTCGGTCTCGGCGTCCTTAATCTTTACAGATGCCCTAGGTATTGGAGGAGATGTTTTGGGATATGGTAAAATAAGAGGAGGATGGGCCAATGTGGGGAGAGATGCAAGTCCTTACCAAATTAACAAGGTGTTTAGTTTGGGGGCGGTTTATGCAGGTCAGCCTACCGTTTTTGTGCCAACCATTTTAGGAAATCCTGATTTGGAACCTGAAAATACAGAAGAGTTTGAAATAGGAACCGATTTGGAGTTTTTCAATAAGCGGATTATTCTTGATTTCACCTGGTACCAAAAAACAACTACCGATTTGATTTCGCAGGTAAATGTGCCAACCTCTTCTGGTTATAGCGCTCTTTTAACCAATATTGGTAAAATGGAAAATAAAGGAGTGGAAATAGGTCTTACCATAACCCCTGTGAGAAGTGATAATTTTAGCTGGACTACGTTTACGTCGTTTACCAGAAACAGAAATGAAGTAAAGGAGTTGATAGAAGGACTTGATAGGTTCCCTATTGATGTAGATCAGATTGGTTTTGTTGAGGAAGGGAAGCCTTATGGTGTGTTCTACGGTACTGCTTTTTCAAGAGATGATGATGGAAACTATTTGATTGAAGAAGGTGGCGGAGGGATTATTCAAGCTTTGGAAAATAAAGTAATTGGAGACCCTACACCTGATTTCAAAATTGGATTTACAAATACGTTTCGATTTAAGAATTTAACCCTTCGAGCTCAGATAGATTGGAAAGAAGGTGGGGATATTTCTTCTACCACTTTAGCGTCGTTGCTGGGTAGAGGAGTAACCAAGGATACTGAAGATAGAGAGCACACTTACATTATTCCAGGATACTATGGCGATCCGGATACAGGTCAGCCCATTTTGGACAGCAACGGAAATAAGATTCCTAATGTGACCCAAGTAAGTATGAACAACCTGTACTTTTCACCAACCACCAATAGTAATACGTTTGGGATTAATTCGGTGGATGAAGCGTCTATTTATGATGGAACGGTTTATAGATTGAGGGAAGTGTCTCTTTCCTATGAACTTCCAAAAAAATGGTTAGAGAACAGTTTTATTGGGTCCTTGAACTTTTCGGTGATTGGAAGTAACCTGTGGTATTTTGCTCCAAATGTGCCTAAATATACCCATTTCGATCCTGATGTTACTTCTTACGGTTCTACAAATCTTCAGGGAATAGAAACACAGTCTGCTCCTAGTTCCAAACGCTTTGGGTTTAAGATAAATGTCACTTTTTAATTATTACGGTCATGAGAAATCTATTCAAAATAAAATACCTTAAAATTTCAGCTATTGGGCTTCTTTTCATCTGTATGTATAATTGTAGTGACTACTTAGATATCAATACAGATCCTAATAATCCTACTACAGCGCCTTTGGATCAACTACTCACTAACGTTGAAGGCAGCTTTAATCAGATAACAGAGTTTGAGTTGTTTATGGCTGAAGAACTATCCTGTTACGTACACCAAATAGTGTACAGGGAAGAACAGGATCAATATGGAACCAAACAGGATAATGCAGATGTACAGAATTCATGGGATGTGGCTTATTCGGTATTTACGGAGTCCAATATTATTATTGAACAGGGAACCGCAGACAATGAAATGGTCATGGTTGGGATGGCTCAAATTATTAAGGCCTATACAGCTGTGATTATTGTGGATGTTTGGGGAGATGCGCCCTTTACAGAAGCGGCACTTTTGGAGAGTGGCGTGGTAAGTCCCATATTCGACGATCAAGAGTTTATTTATCAATCGGCCTTGGATATGATTGATGAAGGTTTGGCCAATATCAACAGCGGTGTTGGGCAAAACCCAGGAAGTCAGGATTTGTTTTATGGAGGAAATGTAACCCAGTGGAACCGATTTGTAAATACTTTGAAGTTGAAATTATATAACGAAATCCGTTTGTCCTCGATGTTTAATGCAGGAGATTTAAGTGCGTTGGTTTCCGAAGATAATTTTATGCAAAGTTTGGCAGATGATTTTCAATATCCTTACACATCAACACAATCTCCTGCCGATGAGCGAAACCCATTGTATCGTGATTCCTATTTAACAGGACAAACGTCGCAGTATGCCAGTCCTTGGTTTTATGAAATTCTAAAAGGATGGAATCCCAATATTCATACAGGAGTTCCAGATCCAAGATTGCCATATTATTTTTTCAATCAATTGGTGCCGGACCAACTGCCACCAGATGTTGGAGATCCAACAACGGGCAATCCATTTGCAGATTATTGGGACAGAAATACAGGCTTCCATTCCATTAGGTTTGGTAGTGTAAGTGCTAATAGGGATTTCACCTCAAGAAATTCCTCGACTTATCCTGGGATTTATGTCTGTGGAGGAAAATATGATGACGGCCAGGGAGGAAGTGCCAATGCCAGTGCGGGAACCGGTGCTGCTCCTCATAGAATTTTGACCTATCATGAATCGTTGTTTATTCAGGCAGAACTGATGCAGGTTGGATTGATTCCTGGAAATGCCAGAGGGAAATTGGAAGAAGCCATTATAGCGGCGTTCAGTAAAGTTGATAATGTAGTGGCCAATTCTGAAACTACTCAGGATGTGCCTGTTCTTTCGGGGTCTGGAGCTGCTTCGGAGTTTGTAGAAGGAATTTTGCAGGAGTATGATGGAGCTTCCGCAGAAAAACAAATGGAGATTATCATGACCCAAAAGTGGGTGTCGACCTTTGGAGATCCTTTCGATCAATATAACGACTACCGAAGAACGGGCTATCCTGTTTTGGCTGATCCTAACGGACCTTCACCAGAATATCAATTGGACAATGAAGATGATTGGCCCTTGGTAGATAGTGAAACCACGTTGACAAGATCCTATCAAATTTCACTGTTTTGGCCACAAGCAGAGTTGAATGTCAATCAAAATGCGCCTAGTCAAAAGGATGCGACCACCTATGCTATTTTCTGGGATAACTAATCAAAATTTTACACTATGAAAACAAAATATAACATAATAATTCTCTTGATTTCTATCTTGCTGGGAGTGACGGCCTGTGATAATGACGGTGGAGATTCGGTGATTGAAACATCATATGGGGCGTTGCCTGATTTCAGTATTGTTGAGGGTAGTGCCGATTTTATTGATTTGACAAGTTTTGATGATTTGGTTCTGCAGTTTACAGTTGATGTGGGGTTGGGAAATCCAGAGTCTTTCGATTTGAAGGCATTCTATCTCACAACTGATGGCGACCTTTATGGACCCGCAACATTGGATGCGAATGTTACCACATTTCCAAAGGAATATATGATTACTGGAGCCGATATCATTAATGCCTTTCCAGAACTCAATAGTGCAGATGATGTGCAAGTAGGGGATGTGTTTAAATTGTTTACAGGGTTTACTTTTTCTGATGGAAGTAGCTTTGATATCTTAAATGAAAATGCTGAAGCCAATTACTATGCCCCCGATTTTGATGCCTTTCCAATGTTTACGGCCAAACTGGATTATGTGGTGTCCTGCGCCTCCGATTTAGCTGGAACGCATTCGTTTGTGTCTTCCAATTTGCAGGCGGCCTATGGTTATGGTTGCCCAAGTGGACAGGTTACAGGAACTGTAGTTTGGACCGCTCAGGGAGGAGGAACTTATTTAACCTCCGATCTTGGTTTTGGCCAATACGAATCTTCATGTTGGGGAGATACCCCCGCAACCAGTGGAGGGGCTACCTTTAGTGAAGTGTGTGGTGAAATCATCTCAGGAGGAACAGATCAATATGGGCTCACCTATATATGGGTGATTACGGGAGTAAATGGCTCCGAATTGTCTATGTCATGGTCCAATGATTATGGCGATTCTGGAGACGTAGTGATTACGAGAGAAGGTGGTGCCGATTGGCCGGCACTCTTCACGGAATGATAAGATTGTGTGATGAATAATATCTAAAGAAACCTTCATTTTAATTAAAGTGAAGGTTTTTCATAAAGGCTTATGTGGACAAATAGTTATCATATTTTAAGAATTTTTTCTATCAAAATTACTTTGATATTGTGCTTATTTTCTTGGCAGTTTTATTCGCAAAATACCGTTGGCGTAATTACAAATACAGCAGAAGCCTATAATGGATATACCTTGTTTACCAATCATACCACAACGTATTTGATCAATAATTGTGGTGAGGTGGTCAATCAATGGAGTAGTGAGTATATTGATGGGAAGTCCGTTTATTTGTTGGAGGATGGTAGTATATTAAGATGTGGTTTTGTGGAGAATTCCAATTTTACATTGCCTGGAATTGGAGGCATTGTTCAAAAGATTGATTGGGATGGAACTGTGCTTTGGGAGTATACCTATTCTTCTGAAAACTACTCGCAACACCATGATGTTTTTCCGCTTCCAAACGGGAACGTTCTTATTTTGGCAGTTACCAAGAGAACAGATTCAGAGGCTTTTCAGGCAGGGAGAGACCCTTTGCTTTTGGATGAGGATTCCTTGTATAATGAACAAATTATTGAAGTGGCTCCTGTAGGCTTTGATTCGGGGGAGGTTGTTTGGGAGTGGAATGTTTGGGACCATTTAATTCAGGATTATGATGGTTCTAAGGATAATTTTGGGGTAGTGTCTGAGCATCCCGAACTTTTGGATATTAATTATCTAGGGGTGTCTGTACGGGCATCCAATTGGATGCATGCCAATTCCATTCAGTATAACGAGACTTTGGATCAAATCATTTTAAGCTCTCGGCAGTTGAATGAAATTTATATCATAGATCATTCTACAACTACACTTGAGGCAGCGGGACATACCGGAGGACTTTATGGTAAAGGTGGCGACTTTTTGTATCGGTGGGGAAATCCAATAGCTTATGGCCATGGAGATGAAGAAGATCAGCAGCTTTTTGGGCAACATACGCCTCATTGGATTCCTGAAGGTTTGGTAGATGAAGGGAAGATTTTATTGTATAATAATGGTAATGGTAGGCCTGAATTGTTTTCCAGCGTCGATATTATTGAGCCTCCCGTAGATGAATTCAATAATTATATTTATGAAGCGGGGCAAGCCTATGGTCCCGAGGTGGCGGAGTGGCAATATACCGATACACCCATGACCGATTTATTTTCAAGGATCATGTCTAGTGCGCAACGGTTGCCAAACGGTAATACTTTAATTTGCGATTCGGATTCTGGGTATTTTTTTGAAATCGATTCTGAAGAAAATAAGGTTTGGGAGTACATCAATCCTCAAAAAACTTCAGGGAGTATTTTAAGTCAAGGGGATGTGCCCGAAAGTAATTTGACATTTAGGGCTACCAAATATCCCCCCGACTATGTTGCCTTTGAAGGAAAGGACCTCACGCCTGGGCTGCCTATAGAGCTGAATCCTAATTTGGAAAATTGCAGTATTCTAAATGTTGAAGAAGTTAATCAAAGTGAAGTCAAGCTGTATCCAAATCCTGTGAGGACTTCTCTTTTTGTAGAAACAAGAGATAAACTAGAGGAAATTACCGTACATGATTATACGGGAAAACTAATTTTTAAAGGGCATGAAAATGTGTTGGATTTTAGCGGGTATGGTAGCGGGATGTATACAATCTCAGTAAAAATAAATGGCCATATTTTGCATCAAAAAGTGATTAAGATTTAGACGAAAATAGTAGGTTTTTACTTTAATTTGTACGAATTCGAGATAGTGTATCAAATGCTGCGTATCTTTAAGAAATATTCAGTGATATCCTACAATGTTTGAGGATGTAATATTAATGGGTTGATTTTTAATGGTTTGTTGGTTGTGATTTGGAATTGGTTAATAGGTTGCCTTACTTTGTACCCAATGATAAATGATATATAATGAAATTGATAAGTATAAAAAGGGAAACTATTTCCGAAGAACGATTCACCCCAAAGATGGGATTGTTAAGTACAAAAGTGACATACATTAAAAAGCAATTTTTAAGTATTCCTTTTAAAACCCTCCATAAATATAGGGAGACCTATTATGGAGAAATCAAAGACTGTGAAGATTGTGTTTTAGCACGATAAAAAAATAAAGCCTCAATATTGAGGCTTTATTTTTATGCTGTTTTTACATTTTTCTTATGGAAAAAATTGGCCACAAGTAGCATGATCATTCCTGTGGTTACCGATACATCTGCAATGTTAAAGATTCCGGTTTTTAACATCCCTCCAAAATCAAGATGCAAAAAGTCGGTTACTGATCCATAAACAATGCGGTCGTAAACATTTGCTATTCCTCCTCCAGCAATGCAGCACAGCGCCACAAGGCTAAAGCGGTCCAGTGTTATTGTTTTGAAGATGTAATAGATTAAATATCCTAATACCAACACAGGTAATAGCAACAAGAATATGAGCTTAAAAGTTGGGTTTAAATCGCTTCCCATGCCTAAAAATGCGCCTGTGTTTTCAACATTCATCATTACAAAAACATCGCCAATCAAAGAGATTTGTTCTCTAGGATCAACACTTTGCCTGATGATAACTTTTGAAATTTGGTCCACGGCAATATTGGCCGCAATGAGCAGAACAATTCCTAAACTTCTTGAAATTTTCATGAGCGTTTAGTTATTGGTTTCTAAGGTTGCCGAAACAGTTTCAGAATCTTTGTGGATTTTCTTTACCAAACCTTGCAATACTTTTCCAGGGCCAACTTCGGTGAAATGTGTGGCTCCATCGGCAACCATTTGCTGAACAGATTGTGTCCATCTTACTGGAGCAGTTAATTGAGAAATCAAGTTGGCCTTAATTTCTGCAGGATTGGTTACAGCACTAGCTGTTACATTTTGGTAAATAGGACATTTTGGTTGGCTGAAGGTTGTATTTTCAATAGCGGCAGCCAATTCTTCCCTTGCAGGCTCCATTAAAGGGGAGTGGAATGCGCCTCCTACAGGTAAAACCAATGCTCTACGCGCTCCTTTTTCTTTCAATACCTCACAAGCTTTGTTGATAGCTTCCACTTCACCGGAAATTACCAATTGTCCTGGGCAGTTATAATTAGCAGCAACTACCACACCATCAATAGACGCACATACCTCTTCCACAACTTGATCTTCAAGACCCAATACAGCAGCCATGGTACTAGGCTGTAGTTCGCAAGCTTTTTGCATAGCCATAGCACGTTGAGACACCAAACGCAATCCGTCTTCAAAAGTTAGGGTGCCGTTAGCAACCAATGCTGAAAATTCACCTAGAGAGTGTCCTGCAACCATGTCTGGTTGAAATTTATCTCCCAAAGTTTTGGCTAGGATTACGGAATGTAAAAATATGGCAGGTTGTGTTACTTTAGTTTCTTTTAAGGCTTCAGCACTTCCTTCAAACATGATATCGGTAATTGAAAAACCTAGAATTTGATTGGCTTTTTCAAAAAGTTCTTGGGCTAAAGTTGAGTTTTCGTAAAGGTCTAGACCCATTCCTGTAAATTGGGCACCTTGACCTGGGAATATATATGCATTCATGTTATTAATTTTAGTCATGCAAAAATAGGAATAATATCTTTAAAAGATAGTAGCCTTTATCAGCACTATAAAAGGTTTTGAAACTTAATATTTTAACTTGGATTTGCGTTTTGTAATCTTGTTATAAATTCTCTGTAGCAGCTTCTGCACAACGTTCGCCATCCATGGCTGCGGAAATAATTCCACCAGCATAACCGCCACCTTCACCACACGGGTAAAGATTGGATATTTGAGGGTGTGCAAGTTGTTCGTTTCTAGGGATATTCACAGGTGAAGAAGTTCTAGATTCCACACCAATAACGTTAGCTTCGGAAGTGTAGTAGCCTTTCATTTTTTCTCCGAAGGCTTTAAATCCTTTTCTCAACGAACCACCAATAAGTTTTGGTAATAACGAATGCAATGGTGCCGATTTTAATCCCGGTTGGTAAGAGGTCGGGTTGAGATCGTTTGATAAATTGCCTTCCACAAAATCGGTGAGGCGTTGCGCGGGAGCTGTTTGGGTTCTGCCGCCAGCAGTAAAGGCCAATCGCTCCAAATCTTTTTGATATTCCAAGGCTTTGAATATACCGTGTTTCTCATATTTGTGCAAATCGGTGTCTGCATTTATTTCAACAACAATCCCTGAATTTGCAAATTCATTGTTGCGTTTTGAGGGAGACATTCCGTTTACCACCACTTCTCCATTAGCGGTTGCGGCAGGCACAATAAATCCACCTGGGCACATACAAAATGAATAGACACCGCGATTGTTCACTTGTTGCACAAGACTATAGGCTGCAGCGGGTAAAAGTTCATCACGTTGCCCAGAACAGTGATATTGTATAGAATCGATTATATGCTGAGGGTGTTCTACACGAACGCCCATTGCAAAAGATTTTGCTTTTAAAGCAATGTTTTTGTCGTTCAATAAATAGAAGATGTCTCTTGCGGAGTGTCCCGTAGCAAGAATTACGCGATTCACAGGAATCTCTTCTCCTAGTTGTGTGTGGATGGCCGTGATGGTACCATCCTTAATTGTGAAATCGGAAACACGGGTTTCAAAATGGACTTCTCCCCCGTATTTCAATATGGTTTCACGAATGTTGGTAACCACCTTTGGTAATTTATTGGTCCCAATATGGGGGTGGGCATCCACAAGAATTTGGTCTGTGGCACCATGATACACTAAATTTTCAAAAATTCTGCGAACATCACCGCGTTTCAAACTTCTAGTGTAAAGTTTTCCATCACTATAAGTTCCTGCACCACCTTCTCCAAAACAATAGTTGGAATCTTCATTCACAAAATGTTCTTGGTTGATGGCTCTAAGGTCGCGGCGTCTGTCTTTAACATTTTTACCTCTTTCAAGAACTACAGGTTTAAATCCTAATTCAATACAGCGCAAAGCGGCATACATTCCTGCGGGTCCAAACCCTATAATATGTATGGGTTTGGCATTGGAAACATCTTTGTAATCAAAATGGTATTCTGAAGTTTCAGGAACAGGTTCCTTAATGTATACGGCTATTTTGTAATTAAGAATGATCAGGCGTTTGCGGGCATCAATAGATTTGCGCAACACTTTAATTCCTGAAATGTCTTCTGCCGGAATATCCAAAAATTGAGCTGCTTTAAGAAGCAGAATATCGCTTTGCCTTTCCTCTTCCAGAGTTACACGCAGCTGTATGTCTTTTACCATGTGGCAAAATTACTGAAAAAGTAGCTTTTATTGCGATTTATTAAGCTAGAGAATTACGCGCGTTCGTAAGTTAAAAATGAAAATGAGTAATCGTGTTTGTCGTCTTTTTGGTGGAATTTATTGGCCACTTCCTTCCATTGTAGTGGATTTATTTCAGGGAAATAGGTGTCGCCTTCAAAACTTTCATGGACTCTGGTCAATTCAATTTTATCTGCAATGGCCATAGCTTGTTTGTAAATTTCTCCTCCACCAATAATGTAAGGCTGGGGGTCACTTTGAGAGGCGTCAATGGCATCTTCCAATGAGTGCACCAAAACTACACCGCTAGGGACTTTATAGTCCTGTTGGGTAGTGATGACAATATGGGTTCTGTTTGGCAAAGGTTTTGGGAAGCTTTCAAAAGTCTTTCTTCCCATGATAATGTGGTGTCCGTTTGTTAGGTCTTTAAATCGTTTTAAGTCGTCACTTAAATGCCAGATCAAGTCATTGTCCTTCCCTATTACATTGTTTTCAGCCGCCGCTACAATAATGGTCAATTCACTGTTTTTAGTTGGTTTAGCAGCTGTAACTGTTGGCTCTGGAAGTGTCTTTTTTAGCTCTTCAATTTTTGCTTTCTGTTTGGCAACTAACTTATTTAATTGGTTTTGTTCCCAATCTTTTCCCATAAATCTGTGGGTTACAAACACATTAAAGGTATGGTAGAGTAAAAAGAACAACCAAATAACGATAGGATAGACAAACCAATTCACTCCAAAAGGTTTGACATCTTTGCCAATGCCCATGGCAAGGTTGGCAAGGATTAGAAACACAGCGCCAATTAAGAAAACTACAAAATGGGAGTATAAACGTTTTTTTTGTTTGATACGCTTTTGGGCGTATTCAAGCATTTCCAATTGTTCTTTGTCTATTTGCGGCGTTGGTTTCTTCTTTCCGAACATAGGTTGAATATTAGTTAATGTAAATTTACTCTTTTTAGTGTAAATGGAATAATATTAATTTTTATTCAAGAAGAGAAGGTTTTATGTATTGAAAATGAAACTGATATGCCTGTTTTTGATAAGGATCGGGTTTCAAAACACCAAAAAAGACAAGTTTTTATTTTATTCTTTAAATTATAATGAAGCCATTTTTAAGAAAATGATAAATATTGACTATCAGTCTTAATTTCAGTTTGTTGCTGAAGTTTTCTTTCATAGATTTGAGTATAATTAATTCATTTTACCATGGCAATTTCAAAACAATACCTAAAGAGTAAACCAATTTGTAAAGTTACTTTTTCCTTGCCTGCAGAGGAAGCGAGCAAAGTAGCTTTGGTAGGAACCTTTAATGACTGGGATACTGGAGCTGTTGAGCTTAAAAAGTTGAAAAACGGGACCTTTAAAGGAACCTTGGATTTAGAGAAAGATCATTCGTATGAATTTAGATATGTGGTAGACGGAACCTATGTGAATGACGAACAAGCCGATGGTTACAAATGGAGTGATTACGCTTCGGCAGACAATTGTATTTTGAACCTATAACCTTTTTTAATTCCATATAAAAAGCGCTTTAAGAATTCTTAAAGCGCTTTTTTGTTGAAATATGTTTTAGGTTTTATACGGCTACCACCCCTTTAATATGAGGATGTGGATCGTAACCCACCAATGTAAAGTCGTCAAAAGTGAAATCAAAAATATCCTTGATTTCTGGGTTTAACACCATGGTAGGCAAAGGTCTTGGTTCTCTAGATAATTGCAGTTCCAATTGCTCGTAGTGGTTGCTATAAATATGTGCATCTCCAAACGTATGGATGAAATCACCCGCTTCATAACCGCAAACCTGAGCCATCATCATAGTCAATAGGGCATACGATGCAATGTTGAAAGGTACCCCCAAAAAGATATCGGCACTACGTTGGTAGAGCTGGCAGGAAAGTTTGCCATTGGCTACATAAAATTGAAAGAAAGCATGACAAGGTGGCAATGCTGCTTTTCCATTGGCAACATTGTCACTGAAACTTTTCGAAGTATCAGGAAGCACCGAAGGATTCCATGCGGAAACCAACATACGTCTGCTATCTGGATTCGTTTTTAGGGTTTGGATGACTTCCTTAATTTGATCGATCTCATCACTGTTCCAATTACGCCACTGATGTCCGTAAACAGGTCCTAAATCACCATTTTCATCGGCCCATTCATTCCAAATTCTAACGCCGTTTTCAGTAAGGTAATCGATGTTGGTGTCCCCTTTTAAAAACCAAAGCAATTCGTAAATAATAGATTTTAAGTGTAATTTTTTGGTGGTCACCATCGGGAAGCCTTCGCTTAAATCAAATCGCATTTGGTATCCAAATACACTTTTGGTTCCTGTACCTGTGCGGTCCGATTTTTCATTACCATGCTCCAAAACATGCTTGACAAGGTCGTGGTATTGTTTCATATTCCTAGTTCTGTATCTCTGGGATTTCTTTGTTTTTAGTTGAAAAACATGCCGTAAACTTACATGTCTAAATATGGGGCTAAATTAGAAAAAAGGCAAACAAGAAATTGGTGTGACTTAGAAATGATATTAAAAGTTATCAACTAACCAAGAGCACAATAGATTGCACCTTTCAAAATGGATTAGCCTATAATCATTCCTGCAATTGTTGCAGAAATCAAGGAGGCAATCGTTCCTCCAATTAGTGCTTTTATCCCAAATTCCGATAAGGTTTTTCGTTGGCCAGGCGCCAGGGAGCCAATTCCTCCAATTTGAATCCCAATGGAGGCAAAGTTGGCAAAGCCACAAAGCATGTAAGTGGCCATGATCACAGACTTTTCGTATTTCAGGTGAAGGACATTTCCAATATCTTTTAACTCGGCCAATTGGATGTAGCCTACAAATTCACTAGCCACTAATTTGACACCTAAAAGCTGTCCCATCAAGGCAACATCTTCTTGGGCAACCCCAATGAGCCACATAACGGGAGCCAAAATATAGCCAAGGATAAATTCAAGAGAGAGGCTGTTGTAAATGGTATGGTTAGCAACAACAGTATTCAACGTGGTTATATCTCCAAACCATTGCAAAATACCATTGAGCATGGCTATGAAGGCTAAAAATACCAATAGCATAGCACCAACGTTCACGGCCAATTTCAATCCTTCAGAAGTACCGTTGGCAATGGCATCCAAAATATTGGAGCCAATGTCGTCATGGGTCACTTTTATTTCGGCATCAATGTCTTCAGTTTGGGGATATAAAATTTTGGAAATCACGATAGCTCCAGGAGCTGCCATCACAGATGCTGCCAATAAATGTTTGGCATAAAACAATTCCATTACGGGGTCTCCGCCTCCCAAAAATCGTATGTATGCGGCCAAAACGCCCCCTGCCACGGTAGCCATTCCGCCCACCATCACCAATAACATTTCGGAGCGGTTCATTTTTTCCAAATAGGCCTTGATCATCAAAGGTGATTCTGTTTGTCCCAAGAAAATATTTCCAGCCACACTTAAACTCTCGGCACCGGAAACCTTCAATAATTTGGAGAGTAGCCAAGCCAAACCTTTTACTACTTTTTGAATAATTCCTAAATAAAACAACACCGAGGTTAATGCCGAAAAGAAAATGATGGTCGGTAAAATGGAAACAGCAAACGTTATTAGGGAATCTTCGATTTTATCTGTAATAAAGGATTTGAACAGGAATTCTGTCCCTGCCATGGTAAAATCTAAAATGGAGACAAAAATACCGCCAACCCATTCAAACATACTTTGTATAAAAGGGACTTTTAAAACACCAAAAGCCAAGAGTAATTGAGCTGCCAATCCAATACCAACCGTTCTCCAGTTAATGGCTTTTCTGTTGCTGCTAAAGAGGAAGGCGATTACCAAAAGGGAAACCATGCCCAGAACGCCTCTTCCAAAACTGCCAAATGAAAATCCGTTGCTTTTGATGAGCGTATTGGCTTCAACAAGAGCGGGAGTTTGGGCGGTTGTAGGAACTGGTTCTAGGCGATAAGTAATATCTTTTTCGGAGAATACCAAAGTGGAATCGGTAAGTTCCTTGATGCTGAAATGGCGTATGGTGTCTTTAGGCTGGTTGTAGTACAGTACCAAAACATTGTTTTGATGTACGTAATTTCCAGAATGAAGTCCTTGATTTTCGGCAGACGTTTGATAGGAAAACGAACCGTTTTCCAATTGAAAAAAATCTGAATCAGAAACAGAAGAAAGTGGTTGACCTGTTTTGTTTTCTATAGTTTGAAATTGCCATTTTTTTTCAATGCTTTGCGATGAGAGTGTATTTATTGCAAAAAAAATAGCTGTAAAAGCCAAGAAAAAATATTTCATCTGTTTTGAGTTTATTAGATCATATGTGAGCTACAAAATATTAATTTGAAGCACCCATAACCGTCAAGCAAACACTCATTTTAAACAGCGAAACTAACGTTTGGAGATTTCGTCCCTTATTTTCGCGGCTTTTTCATAATCCTCATTTTTAACAGCTTCTTCCAAGAGTGCATTTAATTCTTGCAAAGATTTGTCCTTGAAACTTTCCTGAATACCAGCTTCAACTTCTTCGGCAACCAAATCATCCACTAGGATGCTGTCACCTTCTTCTTCGCTTTTAGGGTTTACTTTTAAATAAATCCCTGCTTTGTCCAAAATGTTCTTATAGGTAAAAATAGGGGCTTGGAACCTTAGAGCCAAGGCAATGGCGTCACTTGTTCGGGCATCGATAATCTCTTCAATTTTATCGCGTTCGCAAATCAAGCTCGAATAGAATACACCATCAACCAATTTATGAATAATGACCTGTTTGACAATAATGTCAAACCGATCGGCAAAATTTTTGAATAAATCGTGGGTTAGTGGTCTTGGAGGGCGGATTTCTTTTTCTAGGGCAATGGCAATGGACTGAGCTTCGAAAGCCCCTATAACGATAGGTAGTTTTCGGTCGCCGTCAACCTCGTTCAAAATAAGTGCGTAGGCACCATTTTGTGTTTGACTATATGAAATTCCTTTTATGTTAAGACGTACTAAACTCATAATAAAAAACACAAAGAACTGTTTAAATTAGGACTTTAGCAACAACTAATGACAGATTTTGTAAGTCAACTAAATTTAAACAGTCCTTTAAAGATACAAGTTATAAAAAATATTATTGTTGTGCCTTAAATGTCTTCAATTTTTCAATGAGTTTAGGAACAACTTCAAAGGCGTCTCCAACAATTCCGTAATCGGCAGCCTTAAAGAATGGGGCCTCAGGATCGGTGTTGATAACCACTTTTACCTTGGAAGCGTTGATACCGGCCAAATGCTGAATTGCTCCTGAAATTCCGATGGCAATGTACAGGTTGGCAGCCACAGGTTTTCCTGTTTGTCCAACGTGTTCGCTGTGCGGACGCCATCCTAAATCGCTCACTGGTTTTGAGCAGGCAGTAGCAGCTCCTAAAACATCGGCAAGCTCTTCTACCATTCCCCAGTTTTCAGGTCCCTTAAGACCACGACCACCAGATACTACAATCTCTGCATCGGCAATGGTAACCTTACCAGTTACTTTATCCACCGATTGTACATTTACTCCAAACTCCGGAATAGAAGGAGTGAAGTCTTCTGCAGCAGCGGCGGCACTGTTTTCAACAAGACCAAAGGCATTTTTAGAAAGCGCAACCAATTTTACATCGGTATTGATGGTAGTCATGTTGAACGCTTTATTGGTAAATGCTGTACGTTTAACTGTGAAAGGAGCAGTGCTTGTTGGCGCTTCAACTACATTGGAAGCATAGCCTGCATTTAGGTCTACAGCCAAAAGTGGCGCTAAATATTTACTGTCTGCACTTGAGCTTACAATTACTACTTGGCTGCCTTCTTTTTGAGCGGCTTGAGCAATGATACTAGCGTAAGCATTGGCATTGAATTTCTCTAATTGGGAATCACTTACCTTTAATACCTTGTCAACACCATAGGTTCCTAAAACGGAAGTGTCCTCGACGTTAATGGTTACGGCAGTAACGGTAGTGCCCATTTGGTTGGCAACAGCTTTGGCGTAAGACGCTACTTCCAGTGCCACTTTCTTAAATGTTCCTTGTTCTGATTCTGTATATACTAAAACTGACATAAGCTTAATTTGATATATAAAACTAAAATTGAATCAAATTCAATTGGGTTCTATATGTAGGTTATTAAATTACTTTGGCTTCGTTGTGAAGTAGGTTAACTAATTCTTCTACGTTGTCTGGATCGATTAAGGTTACAGCACCTTTAGGAGCTGGTTTCTCAAACTTTACAGATGCTGTTTCGGCAGATGCTTCCACAGGTTCTAGAACTGTTAACGGCTTTTTACGAGCCATCATAATTCCTCTCATATTAGGAATGCGCAAGTCGCTTTCTTCTACCAAGCCTTTTTGACCTCCAATAACAAGAGGGAAAGAAGTAGTAACGGTTTCTTTTCCGCCATCAATTTCTCTTACAGCTGTTACAGCAGTGCCTTCAACTTCAAGGCCAATACAAGTATTTACAAAGTTCGCATTGTTTAAGCGTGCCAACATACCAGGTACCATACCTCCGTTGTAGTCGATAGACTCACGTCCGGCAATTACAAGGTCATAGCCACCATCCTGCACAACTTTTGCCAATTGTTTGGCAACCACAAAACCGTCGGTTGGCTCTGTGTTTACACGAATAGCAGAATCTGCTCCAATAGCAAGGGCTTTTCTTAGGGTAGGTTCAGTTTCAGGGCCTCCAACATTTACAACATCTACAGTTGCACCTTGTTTTTCTTTAAACCACATGGCGCGGGTCAAACCAAATTCATCATTAGGATTGATTACAAACTGCACACCGTTGGTGTCAAATTTAGTGTCGCCTTCGGTAAAGTTAATTTTTGAAGTCGTATCAGGTACATGGCTAATACATACTAATATTTTCATATTGATATTATTATTTAATAAGTACTTTTTTTTCGAGGTTACGAAGTTAAATAAATTCATTTGAATATTTACTATGCATGCATAATATAATTTTGCTTTTTTGAGAGAAATATGGCGTTTATGGTAAAAAAAGTTAAAATATATATGCGCTTTTGTGGTAATTACTTAAAAATAGGAGTGAATTTGGTTTGAAAATAGAATGCTGTTTTATCTCGGGCCTTTTAAAAATTACAAATCGTGGGAAAAGGGGATTATTTTTTTATGAATTATTCCTATTTTTGCTATCCAATTTAAACTTGAAATATAAATGAGAGGAGCCTTATTGTAACCGTAAGTTTTCTACAGGGCAATAGGTGAATTTTATCTGACCATTTAAATAATATACAAATGAAAACAATTCAATTCAGAGAAGCTGTTTGCGAAGCCATGAGTGAAGAAATGCGTAGAGATGAAAGCATTTACTTAATGGGTGAAGAAGTCGCAGAATACAATGGTGCTTACAAGGCATCAAAAGGAATGTTGGATGAATTCGGCCCTAAGCGTGTTATTGACACTCCTATTGCTGAACTTGGTTTTGCAGGAATCGCGGTGGGTTCGACAATGACTGGAACCAGACCAATTGTTGAGTTCATGACGTTTAACTTCTCTTTGGTTGGAATTGATCAAATTATAAACAACGCGGCAAAAATCAGACAAATGTCTGGTGGACAGTTCAAGTGTCCTATCGTATTCCGTGGACCTACAGCTTCTGCAGGTCAGTTGGCTGCAACGCACTCTCAAGCTTTTGAAAGCTGGTTTGCCAATACGCCAGGTCTTAAAGTAGTTGTGCCATCAAATCCTTACGACGCTAAAGGACTTTTAAAATCAGCCATTCGTGATGATGATCCAGTAATTTTCATGGAAAGTGAGCAAATGTATGGTGACAAAGGAGAAGTGCCAGAAGGAGAATACACGATTCCATTAGGAGTAGCTGATATCAAGCGTGAAGGAACCGATGTAACCATTGTATCTTTTGGTAAAATCATTAAGGAAGCTTATATCGCTGCTGATGAATTGGCTAAAGAAGGAATTTCTTGTGAAATCATCGATTTGCGTACTGTACGTCCATTAGATAAAGCAACTATTTTGGCTTCTGTTAAGAAAACAAATAGATTGGTAGTATTGGAAGAAGCTTGGCCATTTGGAAACGTTTCAACCGAGATTACTTATATCGTACAATCTGAGGCATTCGATTATTTGGATGCTCCTGTTGTAAAAATTAACACTGCCGATACGCCTGCGCCTTATTCTCCAGTTTTATTGGAGCAATGGTTGCCTAACAGTACCGATGTTGTTAAAGCTGTAAAAAAGGTAATGTATAAATAAAACGCTTTTTTTTGCGTTATATAAACTTCATTGGCATATTTGTGCTGATGAAGTTTTTTTGCTTATGAACATAAAACTATTTTCTCTATTCTTTTTCTTCGGGCTATTATTGGGATTTTCGCAAACCAAAGTTAGCGGTTATGTAATAGATGAAAACAACCAACCAGTGGCTTATGCCAACGTTATTTTCAAAGGATCTACGGAGGGGACCATCTCCAATGAAGAAGGGCGTTTTTATCTAGAGTCCGATAATAATTGGGATACTTTAACCGTATCGTTTTTGGGCTATGAAACCTTGGAGTTAGCCTTGCCTAAACGTGTCAACTATAACTTGAATCTTGTGCTCAAGGAGGAAGCTGCTTCCTTGGGGGAGGTAGTTATTGTAACCGGTAAACAATCCAAAAAAGAGTCGGAGAATCCTGCCATTGGAATTTTAAAGAAAATCTGGGCTCATAAGCGATCAAACGGACTTCGTATGTTTAAGCAATACGAGTACGATAAATATGAAAAAGTTGAATTTGATATCAACACCATAGACAGTGCTTTTATGGAAAAGAACTTGTTTAAAGGGATGGAGTTTGTCTTTGAGCAAGTGGATACTTCCAATGTCACGGGAAAAACCTATTTGCCAATATTCATCAACGAAGCGGCTAGTAGGGTGTATGGGGACAATGAGATAAAAAAGGAGCGTGAAGAATTAAAAGGGAATAAAAATTCTGGTTTTAGCGATAATCAGGCGCTTATTGATTTTGTGGATGACTTGTATGCCGATTATGACGTGTATGATAATTACCTTAAGTTTTTCGATAAGAGTTTTGTGAGTCCATTGTCAAAAACAGGAATCAATACTTATAACTATGTACTTTCCGATAGTGCTTTTATAGAAAACAAATGGTGCTATAACATTATTTACTACCCTAGGCGTAAAAACGAGTTGACATTTAAAGGGGATTTTTGGGTAGCAGATACCACCTTTGCCATTAAGGAAATCAACATGCAAGCCTCCAAGAGTGCCAACATCAACTGGGTGAAGGAAATCTATATCGAACAGGAATTTGAAGTACTCAATGATTCAGTGTTTTTGATCAAAAGGGATTATTTTATGTCCGATTTTGCCTTTCAGAAAAAGGAAAAAGCCAAAGGGGTTTATGGAAAGCGAACTACTTTGTACAACAATTATGTGTTCGATAAACCTAAGGATCCTAAATTCTATGTAGAGGAGGTTTTCGATTTTAATAAGGAAATCTACAATCGTGATGATGAATTTTGGGAGCAAAACCGTTTGGAATCCCTCAATAAGGATGAGCAGGGTGTCTACAAAATGCTCGACACCTTAAAAACCGTTAAAAAGTTTCAGCGTGTCTACAATACGGTGAGCATGTTTGCCTCGGGGTACAAGGAGTTTCCTGAATTAAACTTTGATTACGGACCTATTTTTTCAACCTTTGGTTATAATGATGTAGAAGGTTTTAGGCTTCGGGCCGGGGGACGAACTTATTTTGGATATAACGATTTGTGGCGTGTTGAAGGATTTACGGCCTACGGTTTTAAGGACAACAAGTTTAAATACGGGATTTCAGGGAAATGGTTGTTGGATAAAAAGAACCGTATCATTATTTCTGGAGGAAACCGTCGCGATGTAGAACAAATAGGGGCGAGCCTTACCAATTCCACCGATGTTTTGGGACGCAGTTTTGCCTCGTCAGCGGTGTTTACCACAAGTGTCAACGATAAATTGACCAATATCAATTTAACCACATTGGCAGCCGAAATTGAGCCTGTAAAGAATTTGGTACTGCGCATTATTGGTGATTATAGAACCTTGCGTTCAGCTTCGGAAACCTTTAGTTTGGACTATTATGATGAAGAATCTCCTTCGGGAATTGCATCTGAAGTCCGTCAATACCAAACCACACTTTCCTTGTCCTATTTTCCAGGGCGAAAAATGACTGGTTTTGGGGTGGAGCGTTCCAGTGCCAACGATACTTATGCTAGTTTATTTGCGCAGGTTAGTAGAGGGGATAAAGTGGTTTTTCAAAGTGATTTTGAGTATACCAAATTACAGTTCTCTTATATCCAACCATGGCAATTAGGTGGCTTTGGACGTTTGACTTCGGTAATTGAGGCAGGAAAGACTTTTGGAGCGGTGCCTCTTGGATTGTTGAGTGTCATTCCTGGGAACCAATCGTATTTTTCAATTTACAACACTTTTAGCTTGTTGGATTATTACGAGTTTGTAACAGATACATATACCTCACTTCACCTTGAGCATAATTTCAATGGACGCTTTTTCTCCCGTATTCCGGTGATAAAGAAATTCAATTTAAGGGCCATTGTTGGTTTTAGGGCGGCATGGGGAAAAATATCCCAAGAAAATAGAGATTTGAATGCTTCCGGACTGGAGTATATATCCCCTACAGATGAACCCTATTACGAGTATAGTTTGGGAGTGGGCAATATTTTTAAGGTGTTCCGTTTAGACTTTAATTTCAGGGGGAATTATCTCGAAATTCCATCAGCAAGGGATTTTGGAATCACAGGAGGGTTTAACTTCCAATTCTAGAAATTTACTTTAATGTAGTTTTTATAAGGATATGACCTTTATTCTTTGCAAGCTAGCCCCGTTTTACACTTTCTTAAACTAAAGTCCAATAGTTTTTAGTTGTCTAAGCATAAAGACTTCCGTATCTTTGCGCCTTTGAATTTCGAAAAAACTAAACATTGTATCTCTTTTTGGAGGTAGAAAAATAAATATTGAATGAGTACGAAAGATGATTTAACCTTTGATGTGTTAATTGAGATCCCAAACGGGAGTCGTAACAAATATGAATATGATTTCGATCTTAAGAAAATTCGTTTCGATCGAATGTTGTTTTCATCAATGATGTATCCTGGTGATTACGGGTTTATTCCTGAAACGTTGGCCTTGGATGGTGATCCACTAGATGTTTTGGTAATGGGGCATCAACCAACATTCCCGATGTGTGTTATGGAAGTAAAGCCAATTGGAGTTTTCCATATGACAGATGAAAAAGGACCGGATGAAAAATTAATCTGTGTACCAGTATCGGATCCTATTTGGAACAAATTAAGTGACATTAGCGATTTGAATCCACATAGACTGGAAGAAATCGAGCACTTCTTCCAAGTGTATAAAGATTTGGAAGAAAAGAAAGTTGACGTTGGTGGATGGGGAGATGCCAAAGAAGCCTATGAAATTTTCAGCAAATGTGTGCAACGTTACCAAGAGAGTGAGCACTTTAAAAAAGGAAGCTTTACCATATAAGTTCCCTTAAAAAATAAATTATTTTCAAAAACCCCTTAATAAAATTAAGGGGTTTTTTATATTCTTTGTTTTTCCTACATTTAACGTAAATTTTTGTAACTTAAAACATTAGGATATGGAATCAAATATGATTTTTGTGCCAATTGCAATGGCAATTTTAGGACTGCTTTTTATGTTCGTGAAAATGGCATGGGTAAAGAAGCAGGCTCCCGGTAATGAAAGAATGCAGGAGATCTCAACGTCTATCAAGGAAGGCGCTCTCGCTTTTTTAAATGCCGAATATAGATTGCTGGCTATTTTTGTGGCGATTGCTTCTGTGGCGCTTTTTGCAATTTCATATTTTGTTCCAACAACACATTGGATAATCATCGTGGCTTTCATTTTGGGAGCCATTTTTTCTGCTTTGGCTGGAAATATAGGGATGCGCATTGCTACCGAAGCTAATGCAAGAACTGCCGAAGCTGCCAAAACCAGTTTGCCACAAGCTTTAAAAGTAGCTTTTGGAGGAGGCACTGTGATGGGATTGGGGGTTGCGAGTTTGGCGGTTTTGGGTTTGAGCCTTTTGTTTTCTATTTTCATAAAAATGTTTATTGTTGGAAATGCCTCTTTTTATGAAGAAATGACCATGGCCTTGGAAGCTTTGGCTGGTTTTTCCCTAGGAGCAGAGTCTATTGCTTTATTTGCTCGTGTAGGTGGAGGTATTTATACCAAAGCAGCCGATGTAGGAGCCGATTTGGTAGGGAAAGTGGAAGCGGGAATTCCTGAGGATGATCCTAGAAATCCTGCAACTATTGCTGATAATGTAGGTGATAACGTAGGGGATGTAGCTGGTATGGGTGCCGATTTATTTGGTAGTTATGTAGCTACCGTTTTAGCGGCTATGGTACTTGGGAATTATGTGATCAAAGATATGTCTCAAGATGCTCCTTTTACGGATGCCTTCAATAATATGGGGCCTATTTTGTTGCCAATGGTAATTGCCGGAATTGGTATTCTAGCCTCTATTATTGGGACATTTTTAGTGAAAATTTCAAGTAATGATGTTAAGGAAGCTCAGGTTCAAAAAGCGTTGGATTATGGTAATTGGGCGGCCATTATTCTAACCTTATTGTCTAGTTTTCTTTTGATAAAATATATGCTGCCGGACACTCTAACCATGAGTTTCTTTGGAGAAGGATACAAAACGGTATCTTCCATGCATGTGTTCTGGGCTACTTTAATAGGACTGTGTGTAGGGGCTTTAATTGCCACCGTTACTGAACATTATACGGCACTCGGGAAAGATCCAGTAAGAGGGATCGTTCAAAACAGTTCTACAGGGTCTGCTACAAATATTATAGCAGGACTTGCCGTGGGAATGAAATCTACTTTCTTTTCTGTATTGTTATTTGCTGTTGCCATTTTCGGGTCGTATGAATTGGCCGGATTTTATGGTGTGGCCATAGCAGCTTCTGCCATGATGGCGACCACGGCTATGCAGTTGGCTATTGATGCTTTTGGGCCTATTGCGGATAATGCAGGTGGTGTGGCAGAAATGAGTGAATTGGATCCTGAGGTAAGAGAACGTACTGATATTTTGGATTCTGTAGGAAATACAACGGCAGCTATAGGAAAGGGGTTTGCCATTGCTTCGGCCGCCTTAACAGCACTGGCCTTATTTGCAGCATATGTAACCTTTACAGGGATAGAAGGTATTAATATTTTCAAGGCAGATGTATTGGCGATGTTGTTTGTAGGGGGGATGATTCCCGTAATTTTTTCTGCATTGGCCATGGAGTCTGTAGGGAAAGCGGCTATGGAAATGGTTAAGGAAGTGAGACGCCAATTCCGTGAAATTCCGGGGATTATGGAAGGAACCGGTAAGCCAGAATATGCAAAGTGTGTGGATATTTCTACCCAAGCAGCATTACGTCAGATGATTTTACCAGGTTTGATTACAATTATTACCCCGATTATTATTGGATTTGTTTTTGGTCCTGAGCCACTTGGAGGGTATATGGCTGGTGTGTGTGTAAGTGGTGTAATGTGGGCTATTTTTCAAAATAATGCCGGAGGTGCTTGGGATAATGCCAAAAAGTCCTTTGAGGCTGGGGTAGAAATAGATGGTGAAATGAGTTATAAGGGGAGTGATGCCCATAAAGCTGCGGTTACGGGAGACACGGTTGGAGATCCTTTTAAAGATACCTCAGGACCATCGATGAACATCTTGATCAAATTGACCTGTTTGGTTGGTTTGGTGATTGCGCCTATTTTGGGAGGGCACTCTTTTCATTCGGCTTTAGGCGAATCTATGGAAAGTCAAGAAATTAAAAAGGAAATAAAAATAGAAATGCAGTCTGTGGAGGCTGAAAATGCCAGAGCGGTGGTAACGACTGTATTTACCGAAGATGGAGAGACAGTAACTGAAGAGGTGGTTTTAGAAGGAAGTTTGGACGAGGTAAAACAGGCCCTTGAAAACATAAAAAAAGAAGAGTAAGACGTTTGGTCTTTTAAGTGTTAATTTGAAGAACCATGCCGAGAGGCATGGTTTTTTGTGTCAACTATTTTTGAAGGAAGAAACTCCCTACGAAGCGCATTTGATTTACTATCTTTAATTTATGAATTACGATCAACTAACCACATTGGGAATTGCCTTTGGACTGGGCCTTCTAGTTGGGGTGCAAAGGCAAAAAAGCGATAATAAAATGGCGGGCGTAAGGACCTTTACCCTTTTGTCTGTGTTGGGCGTAATGGCTGGGTATTTATCCCAAGTATATGATAACCCATATATTTTACCAGCTTTGGGATTATCTATTGCCGCCATGTTTGTGACGGCCAATATGATCAAATATAAGTCTGACGAATCTCATGATTTTGGTCAGACCACCGAGGTAGCTGCCTTATTGATGTTTTCCATTGGGGCTTATTTAGTCTTGGGAGATCAGTTGGTTGGGGTTATTGTAGGGACCTTGATGGCTATTTTGTTGTATGTAAAAGAACGGTTGCACCATTTTATCGACCGTTTGAGTGAAAAGGATCTTTCTGCTATTATGACCTTGGCAGGAATCAGTTTGGTGATTCTTCCCATTCTTCCAGATAAAACCTTTGGTCCCTATGGTGTGCTCAATCCCAGAAATATTTGGTTGATGATAACTTTGATCGTAGGGATAAGTGTAGTAGGTTATTTCATTTACAAATTTGCAGGTAAAAGAGTGGGGGTGATTGCCAATGGAATTTTGGGAGGGTTAATTAGCAGTACGGCTACTACGGTAAGTTATGCGCGAAAAACCAAAAGTACCAGTGATATAAATAAAATGGCGGCATTTGTCATCGCCACGGCATCCATGGTGTCCTTGGTTCGGGTGCTTATAGAAATAACGGTGGTAGTTCCTAAAAAACTCAATTTTATTTTGTTGCCGATATTGACAGAAATTATAGTCTTGGCTCTACTTTGTGCGGCCTTATTTTATTTGGTGAATAAGGATGAAACTGATGATGAAATGCCAGAACCTGAAAACCCTGCTCAATTTAAAAGTGCCCTTTTGTTTGGGTTACTGTATGCGCTTATTTTGTTGGCAGTGGCATTTACCGAAGAGAAATTTGGGAATGAAGCTTTATATTTGGTCTCAATTGTGAGTGGTCTAACCGATGTGGATGCCATTACCTTGTCGATTTCCCAATTGATGAAAATTGATAATATTTCCGTGCATTTGGGATGGAAACTTATTCTGCTAGCAGCACTTTCCAATTTAGTGTTTAAAGGTATTATGGCAATGATGTTAGGCACAAAACAGCTTGCCAAATGGGTAGGTGTAGTGTTTGGGATTGCCTTGGTAGTTGGCCTTTTTATTATTTGGTTGTGGCCAGATTGGTGGCATTTATAAAATGATTTTGTTTCAATGTTTAAAAAAGACCCGCTTCAAATTGTTGTTTTTCAAAGTTACGGGACCAATTCCCATTTGTATGTGAGGGGAAGGGCTTTGGAAGACGAATCGATTGATCTCGATCAGCATCATATTTTTCATTTATTGGTAAATTCATGGAAGCGTTTTGAAAGCGATGAAATTAAATACGCCAACCTTAAAATTACCCTGCCAGATTCAAGAATAATTGAAACCCAAACTGATGACCACGGCTATTTTTTGGTAGATACCACTCTTAAAGATTTACACGCATTGACCAATGAGGAAGGTTGGGTGCATTTTGAGGTGTCCTATAGCGATGACCATCCAAAGCGGAAAATTCAGAACAATAATAGGTTTCAGGGAGAGCTGTTGGTGCCTTCCGAAAAAGAGGATTACGGTGTTGTTACCGATATTGATGACACGCTTTTGCATACTGGTGTGGTATCGTTGTTAAAATGGCGTGTAATTTATAATACCATCTTTAAGAATGCCAAGCATCGGTTGCCTTTAGAAGGAGCTCCTGGGTTTTATCATTTGTTGCATCGGGGAAGATCAGGTGAAAATGCGAATCCTATTTTTTATGTCAGCCATAGTCCGTGGAATATGTATAGATATTTGGAGTTGTTTTTAAGGCAGCATCAATTTCCGAAAGGGCCTATTCTGCTAAGAAGTTTTAAAAATATTCTGCAGAAAAAAAGAGGAGATAAACCACAAAAGCAAAAGGAGATTTTAAATATTTTGAAAACCTACCCTAAGATGAAGTTTATCTTGATCGGGGATAGTGGTGAATTTGATGCCGATATCTATATCGAAATAGCGCAAATGTACCCAGATAGAATCTTGGCCATCTATCTTCGCAGTGTCAAACACAACAAAAAAATGTTAAGGGTTCGCGGTTTGTTTGAAAACTACAAAACTACGCCTGTACTTTTGGTAGAAAGTAGCGAAGAGGCCATAGCCCATGCAAGAGCCAATAAATTTATTAAATAAGGGGTTAAAAGAGACCGTTTATTTGGGCGTCAATTCTATTGATAACTTCACCTAAATCTTCTGGTTTCGACACAAAATCCAATTGGTCTACGTCAATAATCAGAAGGTTGCCTTTATCGTAACCATGAATCCATGCTTCGTAGCGTTCGTTTAACCTGCTTAAATAATCAATACTAATAGAGCTTTCGTAATCCCTTCCTCTATTGTGGATTTGCGATACTAAATTAGGGATAGAACTACGCAAGTAAATAAGCAGATCTGGTCCTTGTACCAAAGATTCCATAAGGTCAAAAAGCGAGCGATAGTTTTCATAGTCCCTATTGGTCATAAGGCCCATGGCGTGGAGGTTTGGAGCGAAAATATGGGCGTCTTCATAGATGGTTCTATCCTGAATAATGTCCTTGCCACTTTGCCTAATTTGCAATACCTGTCTAAATCGACTGTTCAAAAAGTAAACTTGCAGGTTGAAACTCCAACGTTCCATTTGATTGTAAAAATCATCTAGATATGGGTTGTCTACCACATCTTCTAATTGTGGTTCCCAATGAAAATGTTTGGCGAGTAATTTTGTAAGCGTTGTTTTTCCAGCGCCAATATTTCCTGCTACTGCAAAATGCATATGTTAATCAATTTTTAGATGGAATTGTTTGAGGGTTTCCCTATCGTAAATATACAAGGTTTGGTTGGTTACTAAAAACTGTTTTATTAACAATTCGGGAAGGACGATACTTTGGAATTGGCTCTGCCCATTTCCCAAAAAGTAAAGTTGGTTGTCTTTTTTTAGGATAAGGATTTCATTAACAGTACCCATAGCTGTAAAGCCTTCATTTTTTATTTTGGAAAGTAAACTCCCAGTATAGGTGTAGGTGTACAGATAATCTTCGGTAAGTAGCCAGCAGTAGTTGTAATTGCTTTTAAGGTCCAAAACTTTGGATTGGATGGGCATGGCGGCTGCTTTTGTGGTATTGGTTTTGTAATCGTAAAGTTCCAATTGAAGTAAATCCTGATTGAAAATCCATATGTTGTTATCGAAACCAGTGCTTATATGCGAGACATTTTTATAGGGCTGTTTGGTATTGAAATCAATTCTGAAAATTTCTGCCAAACGATTGTCTAAAATAACAACCGTATTAAAGTCTTTATAAAACAAATTAATCTTTAATGGATTGAAAGTATTTGCCGAAGTAAGATTCCCTAATTGCACATTGGCGTAGTTGATATCCTTTCCTTGATATTTCTTATGGAAAGTACTGTTGGAGATGTAGTAGAGGGATTCAAAATTGTCAATAGCAATGATGGTATCTGCCTCAAAAGGTCTTGAATCATCAAAGGTGGCTTTAATAGATGTTTGCGCGTTGGCAAGAAGGCTGTAAAAAAGCAATAAAAAAAGGGAGTACTTCATGGAATTGAAATTACAAAATGCATTTGAAAGTTTGGAAGCGTGGATAGGAAAAAAAAGCAGCTAATTAATTAGCTGCTTTTTTTATTCTGATTCTTCATTTATTTGAAATTCAAGTCCTACGCCTCTCACTCTTCTTACGCTGATATTTTCATCATCCTTAAAAAACTTACGGACGCGGCTAATGAATACGTCCATACTGCGGCCAGAGAAGAAGTCTTTTTTATTCCAGACTTTGGTTAAAATATCTTCTCTTGGAATCAATTGGTTTCTGTAGTTTGAAAAAAAGTATATCAGTTGGGCCTCTCTTTCTGTGAGGGTTTGAATAGAATCTCCTAGATGGAGTTCAAGGTTGTTGAAATCGAAGGTGTATTTGCCTATTTGTATAAGGTCTGAAGTTTGGGTCTCTACCGTTAGCTTTTGTTGTTGGAGAGTTCTTCTAATGATATTGTTTACCCTTAAAATGAGCTCTTCCAATTCAAAAGGTTTCACAATATAATCATCGGCACCTAAACGTAATCCTTTGAAACGGTCATTTTTAGTTTTTCTTGCTGTTAGAAACAAAAAAGGAATATGAGGGTTACTGCCCACCATTTTTTTTGCCAAGGAGAACCCATCCATTTTGGGCATCATGATATCGAGGATGCAAATATCGAAAGTTTGTTGTTTGAACATCTCAAAAGCTTCTTCTCCATTTTGGGCCCAACTTACCTTGAACTTGTTGAATTCTAAATATTGTATAAGAGAAGTGCCAAGGTCTATATCATCTTCAGCTAATAAAATGTGTCTTTCCATAGAGCCTTAGTTTTTTGTCGGGATGCTTTCGAAATTTTCTGCAAAAATAGGCAACTTATTAATGTTATTCAAATGACTAGAATCATTAAAAAATATATGGCTTTATATGAGGGAGAAAAGTTTAGTAAATGAGTTTATACCCAAAACCTCTCACGTTTAAAATCTGAATGTCAGTATCCTCCTTTAATTTTTTTCGAAGTTTGGTGATAAAGACATCCATACTTCTGGCGCTGAAAAAATCGTCATTTCCCCAAAGTTTGTTTAAAATTACGGAACGATCCAAAACCTTGTTTTTGTTTTGGATCAAGTGAAATAGCAAATGGGCTTCCCTGTGGGTTAATTGAATGGAGTTTTCATCAAGGAATTGTAAAGTCTGTTTTGGAAAGTCAAAGGTAAACTTGCCCAACTGAAAGGTTTTAGAAGCTTTTTGAAGTTTAGATCTATTCAGTAAGTTGTGAATCCGTACAATCAGTTCCTCCATACTGAAGGGTTTTTTTAAATAGTCGTTGCCGCCTATCGAAAAACCTTCTACCACATCTTGGGTTTGGGATTTGGCCGTTAAAAAAATAATGGGAATGCTGTCGTCTATGGCTCTAATGTCTTTGGCCAGTGTAAAACCATCCTTTTTTGGCATCATTACATCTAAAACCAAAATGTCTGGATGCTTCAATTTATAAGTGTTCAAAGCAACTTCGCCGTCTGGGCAGAGAAGTACATTAAAATCTCTGGTTTCAAGGCTCTCCTTGATAATTTGGCCCAAAGCAGCCTCATCTTCGGCCAGGAGTATGGTGGTTTTAGGAGTCATTAGGCATGTTAATTTTAAAAGTAGTCCAATCTTTGGTTAGGTCCAATTGAATGGACCCACCATGCTTTTCAATAATCTTTTTGGTATAATACAGTCCAATACCGAAGCCCTTTACATCGTGTGTGTTTCCTTTGGGAATACGATAGAATTTTTCGAAAATCTGGTCTTTATGTGCAGTAGTAATGGTATTTCCGTTATCGGAAATTTCTATGTTGTAACCATTTTGATTTTGGTCTAGTGATACCTTTATTTGGGAACCACCATATTTAATGGCGTTGTCCAAAAGGTTGTTGAGCACATTCTCAAAATGGAAAACGTCTACATGAGCTAACACATCTTTTTGGTTAGGTTGGAAAACTAAAGTTTTGTTTTCAAGCTGAAGTTGATGTTTGTTAATGACCGTTTCCAGGAGTTCCGTGATGTTGGCGGTCTCTTTATTCAGTGGTAAGTTGTCGCTATCCAAAGTGGCAGTTTCCAATAACTTTTCAACCATAGTATTGAGTTTGGAAAGTTGCTGGTTGGAAATGTTTAGATAGGTCTCTGTTTTTTTTGGGTCGTTTTGTATGTTGAAATTTTTAATGCCTTCAATGGCGGCACTAATGGTTGCTATGGGTGTTTTAAATTCATGGGTGATATTGCTGATCAGGTCATTTTTTACTTCAGATAACTGTTTTTGGTGCTTGATGATTTTTAGTAAATAAAACAGGCAGCTGATAACGGCTAAAATTAGGATGGTAGATATAAGAATTCCAGAAAGACTTCGCTGTAGGATTTCTGCTGTTTCATTGGCGAAAAATACCGTGAGATTGTTGCCTCTTGGCAAGTATGAGGATTCCGAAGTTGTGCTTAAGACATGTTGTTTTTTTAGCTTTTGACTCTTTGGTGTGAACGAGAGTTGGTTTAGGGTAATGGTATCATTGTCATTGACATTTTCAGTGAGTTTGTAGTCAATGTCAATATGCTTTCGCAAAAGTTCCTTTTGAAAAAGGGTGTCTATTTTTGGAAGTGAAATACTATCGCTGGACAATGAAATGACCACTTTCGAGGTGAGTATTTCGAAGTTTTTTCGCTTTGTGGAATCTACTTCATTGTTAAAGGCTGCTTCCAATACATGGTCTCCCATTTTTGGTTTGTGAAGGTTTAGGGAGCTTAACATGGAATCGGCTGCTTTGCCCTTAAAAATTGAAACACCGTCTATAGCTTTCAGCTCCAAGGAATCTAAACCTTTGTGTTGTTTGGTAGAAAAATCAATTTGCTTGATAATACTGTCAAAAGCACCGCCATTCTTCATAAATTCATCCTGCCCATCACCATTGAAAGCAAAGCCAATAGTAGTGTTCTCGGCCAACTCGGTATAATAGGCGTCTACAGCGTTGTCCAAACTTATTTGGACTTCATTGATCAATTGCTGCCTGTTGGAAAGATAGTTTTTGTAATTCCAATATACCTGTATGCCAATGGTGCAAAGGATTACCAAAACAATAATGTATAAAATCCAATTGTAGCGTTTATCGTTCATAACTCAAATGTAAATGTTATGCCATTGGAAAACTAATCGGTTAACACACGTTAACACTAGTTAACTGTAATTGCAGAAATTAACAGCCATATTTGTAGTGTCAATTAATCAAAAATCGAACAGTTATGAAAACATTAATTATTGTGTTAGTCACAAGTCTGATGTCTGTTTTATGCTTGGCCCAATCACCAAGCGTAGCAGACTTTGGCGGAAGTGGCGAGGTTAAATTTGAAAGTATTTTCATAAGTATTAATGCTGAATCTATGCAGGACTTGGAGGACTTGAATCTAGAGGAAATACAGGATATCTTTAAAAACTCCGAAGCCAATAAAGAATTGTCATTCCAAATTGTGTGCTATGGCGAACCAATGAAAAACGGAAAGAAGTCGTCTTTGTCCATGAAGGCCGATGGCAATTCCAATGATTTGGAAGCTTTTTGCAATCAAATTAAAATGATACAAAAAATGGCCTTGGGCTATTACCAATAAAAAATCAAAAAGAACTACTTATGAAAACAGTTATTAAAGTTTTTGCAATATTGATGGTATTTACAACCATTGCCAATGCTCAAGATTTTACAGGCGTTGCCACGTATAAAACCAAACGTAAAATCGATATCCAATTGGATAGTAGTCAGGTGAATTCTGAGATGCACCAAAAAATGATGGACATGCTTAAAAAACAGTTTGAAAAGACTTTCATTTTGTCTTTTAACAAGGAAGAGTCTATCTATAAAGAAGAAGAAAAACTGGGAGCGCCTCAAATGGGAGGCATGCAAATGGTGGTAGTAAATACCGGAGGTTCGGATATATTGTATAAGAATACAAAAGAAGAACGCTATACCAATCAAAATGATGTGTTCGGGAAGGTTTTCTTAATAAAAGATCAGTTGAAAAAGGAAGATTGGCAATTTGAATCAGATACCAAAAATATAGGAGAATATACCTGTTACAAAGCAACCATTACAAGGGAGCAACCCAAGCTTGTTAGTGGAATTAGTGTAAATGGCGACAAGGATTTAAGTCAGGAAAGGGAGCCTGAAATGGAGACGGTAACCGTGACGGCTTGGTACACACCCCAAATTCCTATAAACAATGGGCCGGCCAACTATTTTGGTTTGCCGGGGTTGATCCTTGAAGTTAATGATGGCTCAGAAACCATTATTTGTAGCAAGATTGTTATGAATCCTGCGGATAAGGTTGAGATTACAGAGCCTAAAAAGGGCAAAGAGGTAACCCAAGAGGAGTTTGACAAGATCATGGAGAAGAAACTCAAGGAAATGGAAGAACGCTATAATTCCGAGCGGGGTGACGGTCACAACATTGAAATTAAGATTGGTGGATAGTATTTAAGAAAATTTTAACACTTGTAGGGTTAACTATTAAAGATTTCATAAGTCTAATATGGTGTTTAAGAGATAATTTTATCATTTAACAATCAACCACCTTATCATATGAAATCGATTTCTACCAAATTATGCCTATTGTTCATATTTGTCATGACGAGTATGGCAAATGCACAAGAATTTCAAGGCAAAGCCATTTACGAATCCAAAACTACCATCGACATGTCCAATTTTGGAGGTGGCCGGCAATTTACAGAAGAACAAAAAAAGATGATGGCCGAGCGCATGAAACAAATGTTTGAGAAGACATTCATTCTTGTGTTCAATAAAACGGAGTCCATATATAAAGAAGAAGAAAAATTGGAAACTCCCGGTGCAGGAGGACCTATGAGAATGATGGGGAATTTCACAGCGGGACCACAGTATAAAAATGTAAAGGATGCTCAATTGCTACAGGAGCAGGAGTTTTTTGGAAAGCAATTTTTAATCAAGGACGAATTGCCAAAGTTGGAGTGGAAAATGGAAAGCGAAACCAAGCAAATTGGTCAGTATACCTGTTTCAAAGCTACGGCAGTAAAAAAAGTGGATGACATGGATTTTAGGAGTATGAGACCACGTCCACCAAAAGACCGTAGCGAGTTGCAAGACAAGGAAAAAGCCAAAGATTCTACATCTAAAAATGTCATGGATGAGGTAGAGGTTCCGAAGGAAATTATTATTACCGCTTGGTACACACCACAAATTCCAGTCAACCAGGGGCCTGGAGAATATTGGGGATTGCCAGGGTTGATTTTGGAAGTCAACGCAGATAGAACGACCATACTGTGTTCTAAAATAGTATTGAACCCAGACGAGAAGGAAACCATTAAAATACCTTCGAAAGGGAAAGAAGTTACTCGTGAAGAGTATAACGACATTGTGAAAAAGAAAATTGAGGAAATGCGCGAAATGTATGGAGGTAGACGTCACGGTGAAGGCAGACGTTTCTAATCGCAATTTCCATAGTATCAAACATTCCAAACCACTAAAATGAAAAGACTTTTGTTAGCCATGTTGCTATTAGCGACAAGTTATTCTTTTGCCCAAATTAAAGTAGAGGGCGTTGTAAAGGACAGTATCGGGACCCCTTTGGAACTGGCCAATGTTATTGCCATCAACCAAGAGAGCAATACTTTGGAATCCTTCGGGACGACGAACGATAAGGGCCGTTTTAAGTTGAATTTAAAGGCTAATTCCAAGTACAAGATTCAGGTGAGTTACATTGGGATGAAAACCCATGAAGAAATTATTTCAACCCAAGAAGCAGATATTACTAAGGACTTTTCATTGCAAATGGACAACACTCTGGATGAGGTGGAATTGGTGTATGAAATGCCTGTAACGGTAAAAGGGGATACCTTGATTTATAATGCCGATTCCTTTAAAAATGGAACGGAACGGAAACTTGAGGATGTTCTGAAAAAATTGCCTGGGGTAGAAGTTACCGACGATGGGGAAATTGAAGTTGAAGGTAAAAAAGTGTCGAAGGTGATGGTGGATGGAAAGGACTTTTTTGATGGCGACTCAAAATTGGCCACTAAAAATATCCCTTCCAATGCGGTGGATAAAGTGCAGGTGCTTAAAAATTATGCAGAAGTAGGGCAATTGAAAGGAGTGACAGATAACCAAGATAATATTGCCATAAACATTAAGTTGAAAGAAGGTAAGGAGAACTTCTGGTTTGGCCATGTTACGGGAGGTTCCGGCGTGGCCAACGAGGATGGTTTGTATGTGGTGCAGCCCAAACTGTTTTATTACAGTCCTAAATACAGCATCAACCTTATTGGAGATTTGAACAATATAGGGGAAGTAGCCTTTACTAGACGCGACTATTTCAACTTTACGGGAGGCTTTAGAATGCCGAGTAGACAAAGTGGTACCAACATTGATTTAGGAAATAACAACTTAGGCTTTCTAGCATTGCAAAATAATCGCGCCAAAGCTATCAGTACCAAGTTTGGGGCGGCCAACTTTAGTTATTCGCCAAAAAAATCATTAGACTTAAGTGGGTTTGCTATTTTCTCCAACTCCAAAACCGAACTTCAAGAAAACAATTTTGTGCAATACACCAATCCAGAGTTGGGAATTCCGGATGAGCTTACCCAAAGCAATACCATGCAACGAAGTGATTTGGGAATGCTAAAACTGAGTGCCAAGTACAAGCCTAATGTAAATAACCAGTTGGATTATGATATTGTGGGGAGGATGTCCAAAGAGTCGCAAGACCAGTTGTTCAATTCTTCTGTTATAGGAAACACCAACCAGTATGAAGAAACCAGTCCGTATAGCATTAATCAAAATCTGAACTATTACTATACCTTGAATGAGAAGAATATTTTCGCTTTGGAAGTGCAGCATTTGATTCAGGATGAAGATCCATTTTACAATGCTGTTTTAGAGGATAAGGAGAATTATGAGAATACAGCGAACGCTTTGGGGATGAACGCGGACCAGTTGGTGTATGACATAGGGCAGGACAAGCGAATCAAGTCCAATCAAATGGATGCCAAGTTGGATTATTGGAATGTATTGAGCCAACGAAGCGATATCAATTTTACCTTCGGAACCATTTTGAGTAATCAGAAGTTCGACTCAGAGATCTTTCAGGTTTTGGATGATGGTTCGGTTTTTGACCCTACGCCAACCTTTAATGACGGATTGGATACCAATAATACCGATTATAATTTCAGTGATATTTATTTGGGGGTTCATTACCGTTTCAAACGAGGGAAGTTTACCGTGTCTCCTGGATTTTCCACCCATGCCTACAGTACAAAAAATGTGCAGTATGGCGATACGTATAAGGACAACTTCTTCCGAGTACTGCCAGATTTCAATATGCGTATTCAGTTGAAGAAGAGTGAAAATATCAATTTGAATTATAGAATGCAAACCCAATTTACCGATGTGACCAATTTAGCAAAAGGGCTGGTGTTGAATAACTATAATGCCATTTTTGCCGGGGACGAGACTTTGGATAATGCGGTGTCGCATAACGTCAACCTGACCTATTTCAGCTTCAACATGTTTAATTATACCAATGTGTTTGCTATGGTAAGTTACAGCAAGCGCATTGATCAAATTAGGAGTCTGTCTAATTTTGAAAGTGTGATTCGTACAAGTTCCCCTTTTAACTCGTCTTTTGCAGATGAAACGGCTTCTGCCAATGGACGTTTTCAAAGACGTTTTGGGAAATTGCAGGCTTCGGTTATTGGAGGTTTGACCTATTCCAAATTTGCACAATTTATCCAATCGCAGACCTCGGTGAATGAAAACTACACCCAAAATTATAAAGCCGAACTTCGTACCAATTTTAGAGAGGCACCGAATGTGGAACTAAGCTATGCCTATACCATTCAAGATAGTGACCAAGGCGATACTAGAGCTAAGTTTTATACCAGTACGCCATCCGTTGAGTTTGATGCCTACATTTGGAAGGCCATAACTTTTAGAACTGATTTCTCCTATACCAATTTCAGCAATGAAGATGGTACAATCAACGATTATAAGTTTTGGAATGCATCCTTGTCCTATAGAAAAAATCAAGATGCCAAATTGGAGTATGAGCTAAAAGCAACTAACTTGTTGGACACGAGGGCTCAAAACGAAAGTAGCACCAGTGATACTAGTATCAGGGCCAGTGAGTATTATATTCAGCCAATGTATGTTACGTTTAGGTTGATTTATACGTTGTAGAAGGTTAATTCTTTCAGAAGGAAAAATAATTGAGTTCTTTTCTCTTTTTTATTTGCGCAAATGAAAAACTGTAGTATATTTGCGCTCGGTTTTGGGGGAGATACTCAAGCGGCCAACGAGGGCAGACTGTAAATCTGCTGACTATGTCTTCGCAGGTTCGAATCCTGCTCTCCCCACTAAAACAACAGAAGCCTGCAAGAAATTGCAGGCTTTTTGCTTTTTAAATACTTCCTGTTTTAATGGCTTCTCTTTTAAAATTAGGAACTCTATGAGTTCAAATTCCTGCTGATATATGTCATTGTTTTAAGTGTTTAAGTTGTGTAACTTTAGTAGTGGAATCTTGGAGCGAAATTTAAACTGCTTCAACGGTTTCATTGGCAATACCCCTAGATTTTATTGAGAATTAGTTGAGGTTTATTCCTAAGTATAGCAGAAGAAGGGCCCAAAGCGCATGAAAATTAAATTTAAATGTCATGAAAAATATTCTTCTTCCCACCGATTTTTCTGAGAATTCTTGGAATGCCATCAAATATGCCTTGCAGCTTTTTGAACATGAAACCTGCAAGTTTTATTTGCTTAACACTTATACACCTCCAATTTATCAGATAGAATATGCATTGATGATTCCCGACAAACTGGGAATGGTGGATACGGCTAGGTCAAATTCAGTAGAGCAATTGAATGATTTTAAGGACCGGATGCATAAAGAGTTTCGTAATCCTAAGCACACAATTGAGACCATGGCTATTTTTAATACCTTAATTCAGGAAATTATCCTTTTTGTAAAGGAAAAGGCCATTGATTATGTTGTGATGGGAACCAAGGGGGCTTCGGGAACCAAAGGGGTTTTGTTTGGATCCAATACAGTACAGGTGTTTAAAAATGTAAAATGTCCTGTATTGGCAATTCCAGAAAATTTTCCTTTTGAAACACCTCATGAGGTGCTGTTTCCAACCGATTATTCCATCGATTATAAGGAGAGTCAGTTAAAGCCTATCCGCGATATTTTGTCTGCTCATAGTTCTCGGGTGAATATTTTAAATGTGGTTCCGGAAAACGGACTTTCTGAATGGCAAGAAAAGAATAAAGATACCTTGGAGACTTACTTTAAGGACATAGCTCATATATTTCATAGTGTGAGTAATGCTACCGTTGTAAATGCCATCGAAAAATTTCAGATCAAGGCAAAAATCAATTTATTGGTCATGATCAATAATAAGCACTCCTTTTTCGAGAATTTGTTTTTCAAATCCAATATCAATCAAATTGGGTTTAATTTGAAAATCCCATTTTTATTGATTCCTTCAAAATTGCTTAAGGCGTAATTTGGGTATTATTGTTAATTTTCCTTCATATATTTAGTAAATCAAATTCTTAAACGTATGAAAATTGTTTCCTGGAATGTTAATGGAATAAGAGCCATATTGGGTAAAGGTTTTAAAGAGGCGGTAGAACATATGGCGCCAGATATATTGTGTTTACAGGAAACCAAGGCCCAGGATAATGAGGTGCTTAAGGCTTTGGGAGATTTTGAAGAATACACGCTAAAATTCAATTCGGCCAGTAAAAAGGGTTATTCAGGAAGTGCTTTACTATTAAAGTCAGTTCCTTTGGGTGTAGCCAATGATATTGGGGTAGAAGAACATGATGACGAAGGGCGTGTGCAGTGTGCGGAATATGAGGATTTTTATTTGGTGAATGTATATGTGCCCAATTCGGGTCAAAAATTGGATAGGTTGGATTATCGGAAGCAGTGGGACGAAGATTTTCTGAAGTATTTAAAAACTCTAGAGGCTAAGAAGCCTGTTATAGTTTGTGGCGATTTTAACGTGGCACATCAACCCATAGACCTAAAGAATGACAAGGCAAACTATAACAAAACAGCGGGCTATACTCAAATAGAAATAGATGGCATGGATGCCTTTATTGCTTCTGGTTTTGTGGATGCGTTTAGAACGTTGCACCCAGATGAAGTTGCCTATACCTATTGGAGCTACCGTTTTAAGGCCCGGGAGCGCAACGTGGGTTGGAGAATTGATTATTTTTTGGTGAGCGAGGTATTGGTGGATAGGGTGAAATCTGTAACAATTTTGAGTGATGTTTTTGGTTCAGATCATTGTCCGGTACAGTTGGAAATCGAACTTTAATTGTTCATTTGTATTCAACAAGTTTTCCTATGGTGAATTGAATTATGTTGAGTTCAGGGTAAGGCAGTGCTACACCAATCTTTAGTTGGCGTGTCTAGTTGTGTCAAATCAATGTTCCGATTACAGACTTTTCGCAAAGCTGAATACGATTTTTTTAAATGACCGGAAGTTATTTTCAAAGGTGGTAATGCGCTCTTTTATTTTTCTGTGTTCTTCCCTAAAATTGCTATCGGAGATTTGTTGGTCTCCATTTTCAATTTTAGAAAGTTTTCGCTCGTGTTTCATGATTACTTGTTGAAAGTCCTCAAAAAGATCTTTGTGAATTTGGTCTAGTTCCCGTAGCATGTCTGCATGTTCTTTTTGTTGCTCGGTAATAGGAGTTTTTTTAGACAAAAGGTCTTCAAAAAATCGAGTTTCATCTTTCCAAAAGGCCAGGTTTTCGAGCCATTCTTTGCTTTCAAAGTGAAGCACGTTCAGTCCAGCTCCCAATAGAAGCTCGGTTTTTGGGTTTGTATGTGTAGTTTCCATAATGTGTGAATTCAAGGTTTCTAAGAATTATAAATATCTACTTATTAAGCTGTCTCGAATGCTGTTTCTGGCAGTTTGAATCAATTGTATTGCTTTTATGGTTTTCATCCGTTTAAGATCTGCTATTTCGGTTGGGGTAAAATTGTAGTTTGCAAACAAATCGAAGGCAGATTGCATTGGGATTGGAAGTTTTTTGAGTACCATGGCAATGTGCTTTTGAATTTTGGTTTCGTCGAGTTCTTTGTCCAATTTCTCAATGTAGTCTTGCTCGTCATCTTTGATAAAGACATGGTTTAGCAGGTAGTCGTTTTTGTTGTATGAAATATCGTCCAATTCTTCAATCATCAATAAATCGCCGTCGCCATCTGTGCTAAACTGTTCTTCCATTTCATTCCATTCGTCTTTGGTGTACTCATCAATATTTTTGTAGAAGAAGTCGTCAAATTCCTCTTCAACGGTGATGTCTTCGAGTAATTCGTCAGTTTTTTTAAATAACCATAGATAAAAATCATCGGCTTTTTTTACCTCTTCAATATGGTCGTAAACTTCTATGAAGAGTTGGTCAACAATATCGTCCTCGCTGTATTTATTTCTTGAAAAATGTGGGTGGGTGGATAGTGCGGCCAATCTTCCGCGGATATATTTTTTAATACTCGGTAAAATTTTTAGGATAAGATTGTTGAAAGTCTCCCTGTCATCTACTTTTTTTAGGTGGATGAGTTCTGGGAATACTTCGGTAATCATTACCCGAATAGTCCCTTTTTTATAAGTGTCTGTTGCAGTATTCATGACTTTTATGCTTTTATTTATTGTTCGTTTTTGGGGCCGTAATTTTTGTCATTACGACCCTGTTATGAAAGTGTTTTTACATGTGTTTTGAGAGGAACTTGAAGAAATCCGTTTTTAAATCATGATAGATCATTCTTTGGGTTTCCATGCGTTCCCTTAACAGAAAATGTTTTTTTGCCAGATTGAAATTCATCACGTCCTCGCCTTTTTTTTCATGCTCGGTCATGTCTGTTTCATGTACATTGATGTCGTGTTGAAGTGTGTCCATAACTTCTACTTGACGGATAAATTGGTTTTGGAAATGTTCCAATTGTGCTAAAACGCTGTGATTGGTATAGCGTTTTACTAGTTCTTCCAAACGCTTGTTGAAGGATTTCAATTCATCTTCCCAAAAAAAGAGTTCTCTTTCCCATTGTTTGTGCTCAAAATGCAAATCTGAATTTTGGATTATTAGCGTTTCCATGAGTCCTAATTTTTAAGTATTGTTCTCGTTTAACTTGCGGATTATTGTTGTTTGCCAAGATTCCTGCCACAGAAAATGACATTGTAGAACGTTAATAATTTTTATAGGATTTCTTTAAGAGAAGCTTAATCTTGGAGAGATAAAATGAGGAGCTATTGAGCCTTAAATATAAGTTTAAAAAAACAAAATTGAAATGATATTTATCAGTTGGAGGCCTGTGTTTTATGTTAAAGTTTTTGGCGGAAAAATTGATTTTGACCTTGTTTGGAAGCTTCTTACAGGCTGTTGCTTCCATGTGTTAAAATAATTTTATTTTAGAGGTTTTAAGATTGTTGAAAATTCTGAAGATATGGTATGTAATCTGTTTACAAGATGTGTGCTGACGGTGGCAATATTAGTGACTTCCATGAGTTATGCGCAGGAATCCCAAGACATTATTTCTCAAATTGAGCAAGAGGCTAATAATAATTCCCAATTGGAAAATTTGGCACATCACCTTTTGGATGTCATTGGTCCCAGGTTAACAGGAACGCCACAAATGGAACAGGCCAGTGATTGGGTTATGAAAACCTATAAAAAATGGGGCATTGAAGCCAAAAGGGAGCAATGGGGCGAGTGGAAAGGATGGGAGCGTGGCATCACCCACATCGATATGGTGTCACCTCGTGTGCAATCTTTAGACGGGATTCAGTTGGCTTGGAGTCCAACGACTCCTCCAGAAGGTGTGGTTGGAGAGGTGGTGACCTTGCCCGTTGTGAAAGATTCTATACATTTTCAGAAATGGTTAAAGACAGTAAAAGGAAAGTTTGTTTTGACTTCGATGTATCAGTTAACAGGGCGTCCTGATAGTAGCTGGGAGAAGTTTGCTAAGCCTGAGTCTTTTGAAAAATTGAAGAATTCTCGCGATTCCATAACAAGGGCATGGTATCGAAACATAGCAAGAACAGGTTACAAAAGTTCAGATATTGTTAGGTTATTGGAGAATGCCGGTGCTGTTGGTATTATCTCAAGTTATTGGTCCAAAGGATTTGGAGTGAATCGTATTTTTGGATCTAAAACAAAGGGTATTCCAACTCTAGATGTAGAACTGGAAGATTATACCATGCTGTACCGTTTGGCAGAAAGTGGAGAGAAGCCCGAAGTTAGGGTGGTGGCTCGTTCCAAAGATTTGGGCTTGGTGCCTGCGTTTAATACCATAGGAATGATTAAGGGGTCTGAGATACCTGAAGAATATGTCATTTTATCGGCGCATTTAGATTCTTGGGATGGTGCCACCGGAGCAACCGATAATGGAACAGGAACTGTGTTGATGATGGAAGTGATGCGCATTCTGAAAAAAGTCTATCCCAATCCAAAACGTACCATTTTGGTGGGGCATTGGGGAAGTGAAGAACAGGGTTTGAATGGTTCTAGGGCCTTTGTTGAAGATCATCCTGAAATTGTAGAATACGTGCAGGTGGTCTTGAACCAGGATAACGGAACGGGGAGAATCACGGATATCTCGGGGGCAGGTTTTTTGAATTCCTACGAATATCTTTCAAGATGGTTGGCAGCCGTACCTAAAGACATTTCACAGCAGGTGAAAACTACGTTTCCAGGGTCGCCTAGTAGCGGTGGTTCGGATAATGCGTCCTTTGTAGCGGCAGGAGTACCGGCATTTTATTTGGGTGCCCTAAATTGGGATTACAGAGATTATACTTGGCATACCAATAGGGATACTTTTGATAAAATCGTGTTTGATGATTTAAGGAGCAACGTTATTTTAACGGCTATTTTGGCTTATATGGCATCTGAAGATCCTGAAACTGCTTCCCGTGAAAAAATAGTCATGCCTATGGATCCTAAAACAGGTGAACAGCAATTGTGGCCTGAACAGAAATCACCGAAAAGGTTGGGTGGTGTTGATTAGTTTTTAGGCTTCAGTAGTGCGATAAGTCCAAATATAGGACCAATAGCTAACATCGAAAATACGAGAGGCGAATCGAAACGGCTACTTAATTGGGTTAAAAGTTGAATGCTGAATATGGTGATTGCAAAGCCAATACAATTGACAATGGTTAACGCGGTTCCTTTTATTTCTGTTGGGGCATTTTGGGCGACCATGGTAGAAAACATTGGGGAGTCCATGATGACCACCATTCCCCAAAAAATCAAAAATGACACAAAAAGGAAATTTTCAAGTTGAAAAACCAAAGGGAATAGAAGGCAGCATATACCCGAAAGTAAAAGTGCTGTTGAGGCCATTTGTTTGGCTCCTTTTCGTTGGGAAATATATCCAGCCAAAACACAGGACAGTCCACCAATGGCGATTATAGAGAATGCGGTTAAAGGGATGTTGATGTTACTATGGGTTTGTTGGTTGTAATGTTTCAGCATAAAGGGAACAAATGCCCAAAACGCATAGAGTTCCCACATATGCCCAAAATATCCAAAGGCCGCAGATCGGAATTCTCTGTTTTTAAAAACTCTTGAGATGGCTTTAAAATCTAAACCTTTACTAGCTTTTCGGTAAGGGCCGTTTGGCACAAAAACGGCAATGACTACCCCTCCGATGAGGGCCAAACAAGATGTAGCTGTTAATACATAGGTCCAAGAAATGGTTTGCATCGCGCTTTTCAAAAGATGAGGGAGAGCTGTACCAATAACCAGAGCGCCAACAAGAAATCCTAATGATTTGCCAAGTCCTTTTTGATAGTAGTCAGCGGCAATTTTCATGCCTACAGGATAAATGCCTGCAAGGAAGAATCCTGTTAAAAAACGAAATGTCAATAAGGTACTATAGTTGTTACCATTAAAAATCATACAGGAATTGCTAACCGCTCCAAGAATGGCGCAAGTCAAAAAGACTTTGGAGGGAGAAAATCTGTCGGCAATGGTGAGCAAGGCAAAGGTTAAGGTGCCGATTATAAAACCAAATTGTACGGCAGAGGTAAGGTTGCCCAAGGCGGTTTCGGTTAAGTTGAAATTTTTTACCAAATTATCCATGATGCCATTTCCTGCAAACCAAAGTGAGGTACAACAAAATTGGGAGATCACAATAATGGGAAGGATGTGTTTGGCTGGTTTTTCGGAAATAGTCATTCAGAAAAGTGTCAGTTTTTAAAGTTTTGGTTTGTTCTAATTTCGTTTATTTTTTTCTGAATTACATAATGGATGGAAATAAAAATGCCTCGAGAGGTTCTCGAGGCATTTTTTAAAAAAGGATGTTTTTATAATCAATTAAAGTCCAAAAGAGGTCTTTACTGTATCTACATAATCTAGTTTTTCCCAAGTAAATAGTTCAACATCCATTGTGATGTCTTCTCCATTTGGTTGTGAAAATACTTTAGAAACCACTTCATTGGTGCGGCCCATGTGTCCGTAAGCGGCAGTTTCACTGTACATTGGTTGGCGTAATTTCAAACGCTCTTCAATGGCTGCTGGGCGCATATCGAAAATTTGGCCTACTTTCTTTGCAATTTCTCCATCCGTTAAATCCACATGTGAAGTACCGTAAGTATCTACAAAGATTCCCATAGGCTCTACAACACCAATAGCATAACTCACCTGAATCAATACTTCGTCACAAACACCTGCGGCAACCAAGTTTTTGGCAATATGTCTAGTGGCATAAGCGGCACTTCTGTCTACTTTACTTGGATCTTTTCCTGAAAAAGCACCACCTCCGTGAGCTCCTTTGCCTCCGTAAGTGTCCACAATAATTTTTCGTCCAGTTAATCCTGTGTCTCCGTGAGGACCTCCAATTACAAACTTTCCGGTAGGATTGATATGGTACGTGATGTTGTCGTTGAACAATTGTTGAATGTGCTCTGGTTGTTTTGCAATCACACGAGGAATTAAAATTTCCACTAAATCCTTACGGATTTTAGCCAACATTTCATCGTCGCTACCAAAGTCGTCGTGTTGCGTAGAAATAACAATAGAGTCAATGCGTTGAGGCGCATTGTCGTCGCTATATTCTATAGTAACTTGGCTTTTAGAATCAGGGCGCAAGTAAGTTATATCTTGATTTTCTCTTCTTAATTCGGCAAGCTCCTTAAGGATGTTGTGAGATAAATCCAATGCCAGCGGCATATAGTTTTCGGTTTCGTTGGTGGCATAACCAAACATCATTCCTTGGTCACCGGCACCTTGCTCTTCTTTGGAGGCTCTGTCCACTCCTCGGTTGATGTCTTCAGATTGTTCGTGGATGGCAGAAAACACCCCGCAAGAATTCCCATCAAACATGTAGGCGCCTTTGGTGTATCCAATTTTATTAATGGTGTCCCTTGCTATTTTTTGAACATCTAGGTAGGTGTTTGACTTAACCTCACCGGCAAGTACTACTTGTCCCGTGGTTACCAAGGTTTCGCAAGCTACTTTGGAGTCTGGGTCAAACGCTAAAAAATTATCAATAAGAGCATCACTTATTTGGTCCGCTACTTTGTCTGGGTGTCCTTCAGATACACTCTCCGACGTAAATAAATATGCCATAAAATATAAATAAAATATGCTTAAAATGGAGAGATTTGACGGTAGCGTCAAAGGAAGTTATCACTGTCCTTTAGCATTTTTTAATGAGGTTGCAATCAGTCAAATCTTTCCTCTAAAATTCGGCTACAAATGTACTGATTAAATTAAAAGAACAAAACACTTTGCCTTAAAAAGCAACTTAATGAATTGTTAATATATGAATTGGGTGATTTTTTTGAATAAATGGTTAATGTTCAAAAAAAAATGCTATACTATACATTTCAGCAAAGAATCATTAATTTAAGGGTGAAAAACTGAAAATTCTGTATTTCTTTTTAAAACTTATGACTTTTCACGAAGCTTAAGTAATTTTATATCCTCACTCTTACGAGAAAAATTTTATGGGAACACAACCAAAATTAACACGATTTAATCAAGAAGTATTGTCCAAATATCAGATATACAACAGTATATTTATGACCTTACCTTTTGATACCATTTCCAAGACCGGCGTTTTATTGCCGCTGTTTCATGAAACCTGCAAAAAGGGGTTTGAAAGAGGGGATGACCCCACAACTATTGTGGATACCTTTTTTTCAAAGTACCAAGGAAGGCGCAGTAAGGAAAGTCAAATTAATTTGTTGTTTCGCTTCATTCAATATATCGAGCGCCAGGTCGTATTGTTCGATGCTATTGAAGATGCCGCTTTCCCTACAGTAAACAACATGGATGGGATAGGCACCTTGAGAAGTTTGAAGGAATCTGTTACTTCTGAAGGGCATTTGGAGATGTTGCGTCAGTATTTGGAAGAATTTAAAGTACGCATTGTACTTACGGCGCACCCTACACAGTTTTATCCTGGAGCCGTTTTGGGAATCATAACAGATCTTACCGAAGCTATCCAAAACAACGATTTGTTGTTGATCAATGACCTGTTGGCCCAATTGGGAAAAACACCATTTTTTAAGCACACCAAACCAACACCATATGATGAAGCGATTAGTTTGATATGGTATTTGGAAAATGTGTTTTATTATTCCTTCGGAACCATTTACGACTATATCCAGCAGAATATTTTTGATGGAAAACATATAAATAACGATATCATCAATCTTGGATTTTGGCCTGGAGGCGATAGGGATGGAAACCCATTTGTGACTCCAGAAATAACACTAAAAGTGGCCAATAGGCTTAAGATGACCATTCTTAAAAATTATTATAAAAGTGTTAGGACCTTAAGAAGGCGTTTGACCTTCCGTGATGTGGAAGAGCGCATTTCGGCTTTGGAAGCACAACTATATAACGCGTTTGTTGATGTGAATGCCGAGGATAATATTACGTTGGAGCATTTTCAGTCTGAACTGAAATTCATCCTTGATACCATCGAGGAAAAGCATCAATCACTTTATTATAAAGAAGTCAACAGTTTATTGAACAAAGTGCACCTGTTTGGGTTCCATTTTGCCACTTTAGATATTAGGCAAGATAGTAGGGCGCATGACAAGGTGTTTACTGCTATGGTGGATACCTTGATAGAAAGTGGAAGTGATATTTTTCCTATAAACTACAATGAACTTTCCGAACAAGAGCAGGTGAAAATACTTTCTGAAGTGGAAGGTAAAGTTGATTTGTCCTTGATAAAAGACGAAGAAGTGTTAAAAGCCTTGAATACTATCAAGGTGATTAAAGAGATACAAACGAATAATGGTGAGCGTGCTGCAAACCGTTATATCATTAGTAACAACCAAACAACGCTTAATGTTATGCAGTTGTTTGCTATGTTGAAGTTGGTGGCCTTCCAAGATGAATTGACCGTGGATATTGGGCCGTTGTTTGAAACGATTACCGATTTGGAAAATGCTCACCTAGTTATGGAGGAGCTTTATACCAATCCAGCTTACAAAGTACACTTAAAGGCTAGGGGAAATAGACAAACTATCATGTTAGGGTTTTCCGATGGAACGAAGGACGGTGGGTACCTTATGGCGAACTGGGCTATTTTTAAGGCTAAGGAACGCCTTACTGAGGTGTCGCGTAAATATGATGTAACCGTGATCTTTTTTGATGGCCGTGGTGGGCCACCGGCAAGAGGTGGTGGAAAAACGCATCAGTTTTATGCTTCATTGGGGCCAACAATTGAAGATAAGGAAGTACAGTTGACCATACAGGGGCAGACCATCAGTTCTAATTTTGGGACTTTGGATTCTTCTCAATACAACCTGGAGCAGCTGATAAGTTCTGGGCTCAATAATCAGATGCACGAGGATGTTAACCGCATGTCTCCGGACAATGTTGCCGTAATGGATGATTTGGCTAAAATCAGTTTGAAAACTTATATGGATTTCAAAGGGCACCCTATGTTCATTCCGTATTTGGAGCGTATGAGTACCTTAAAATATTATGCGAAGACCAATATTGGAAGCCGTCCATCGAAACGTGGAAAATCCGACAAACTTATTTTTTCTGACTTGAGAGCCATTCCTTTTGTGGGGTCGTGGAGTCAGTTGAAACAGAATGTTCCTGGGTTTTTCGGTGTGGGGACAGCGTTGAAAACTTATGAAGATGCTGGAGAATTTGATAAAGTGAAACATCTGTATAAAAGCTCCAATTTCTTTAGAACCTTAATCGCCAATAGTATGATGTCCTTGTCAAAATCCTTTTTTGACTTAACTAAATATATGGCAGACGATCCTGAGTTTGGGGAGTTTTGGAAAATCATTTATACAGAATACGAAACCACTAAACGCTTGCTGTTGAAATTGACAGGGTTTAAAACCCTAATGGAAGATGAGCCTGCAGGGAAGGCGTCAATTGAAGTAAGGGAATCTATTGTGTTGCCGTTGTTGACCATTCAGCAATATGCATTGAAGAAAATCCAAGAGCTGGAGAAGGCAGAGGTAAGAGATGAACAGCAGATAGAGATCTTTGAGAAGATTGTAACGCGCTCGTTGTTCGGAAATATCAATGCCAGTAGAAATTCGGCTTAGATTAAAAAAAAATATATTTTAAAAAGAAAACCCTCGAAGCATTTGCTGTCGAGGGTTTTTTGTATTTGCAAAGTTAAATTAGTTAATCGTTGTAGGCGTTCATTCCGTGTTCGGTAATGTCCAATCCTTTTATTTCATCTTGTTCTGGAACTCTCAGTCCTATGGTTTTCTTAAGAATGAATAGTACAATGAAAGTGGCTACAATTGCCCAAGCCCCGATACTGAAAACTCCAATGGCTTGAACTCCCAATTGTTTAAAGCCTCCTCCGTAGAACAAGCCTCCATCGGTAGCAAATACACCAACCAATAAGGTTCCTAAGGCTCCAACAACACCGTGTACTGAAATAGCTCCCACAGGGTCGTCTATTTTTAAATTTTTATCGATTACCGCAATAGATACCACTACTGTAAATCCTGAGATGGCTCCAATAAGGGCGGCTCCAACTGGGGAGACAGCTGCACATCCTGCAGTGATTCCTACCAATCCAGCTAAGGCGCCATTTAAGGTCATTGATAAATCAGGTTTACCGTATTTAACCCAAGTTAGGATTAAAGCTGTGACTGCTCCTGCGGCAGCGGCCAAGTTGGTGGTGATAACAATATTGGCAACATTGTTGGCGCTTCCTCCTGAAATGGCAAGTTCAGATCCTGGGTTGAAACCAAACCATCCTAACCAAAGAATAAACACACCTAATGCTCCGTACATCATGTTGTGACCAAGGATTGCGTTTGATTTGCCTCCTGTATATTTTCCAATCCTAGGGCCTATTAATGCTGCAGCTACCAATCCGGCCCAACCTCCTACAGAGTGTACCACTGTGGATCCCGCAAAATCAATAAAGCCTAATTCTGTTAACCAACCATCTCCTTGCCATACCCAGTGGCCTGAGATTGGGTAAATAATGGTGGTCATGATCAGGGAGAAAATAATGTAGGTTGAAAATTTTGTACGTTCAGCTACGGCTCCTGAAACGATAGTTGCAGCGGTGGCACAAAATACGGTTTGGAAAAACAAATTGTGCATGTCTCCTGGTTCGTTATAGAACAATGAAGGGCTTCCAATAAATTTTCCAATGGAATCACCATACATGATGGTGTATCCTATGGCCCAAAACCCTAAGGAGCCTATGCAGAGGTCCATCAGGTTTTTCATTACAATATTGATGGTGTTTTTGGAACGGGTGAAACCAGCCTCAACCAATGTGAAGCCTGCCTGCATAAAAAATACGAAGATACCGGCAACGAGAATCCAAAAAATATCTAGAACACCATTTATTTCAGTTATTTGGTTTGTTAATTCTTCCATGTTAATTATTTCTTTTCTTAATTAGTTTATTTTAAAGTTTCTCCGCCTTTTTCACCGGTGCGAATTCTGTAGCATTCTGCGATGTCTGAAACGAAAATCTTTCCATCTCCAACCTCGCCAGTTTTTGCAGACTCAATGATGGTTTTTACAGTAATGTCTTCAAAATCGTCATTAACAACAATTGAGAGGTAGCGTCTTTGAATGTCGCTGGTACTGTAGGTAATGCTGCGATATACATGGCCTTCTTTTTCGTTACCAAGGCCAGTAACATCCCAATAGGAGAAAAAAACTACTCCCACATTGTGAAGAGCTTCTTTTACTTCTGAAAATTTGGATTTTCTAATGATTGCTTCAATTTTCTTCATTATTAGATAGTTTATTATTTATTAAATGTTGAGCGGATTGCTAGAACGAGTAGATGGCAGCCAATAGGAATGAGCTTAGGCTCTTTTTAGCGTCCAAATCCTTATCCATAAAGGCGTCATCCGATGCGCTGTCCAAACGCAATTCTGGTTTTATGATTAGACTATTGATGGTGTAGCTGCCTGTAAGGGTAGCGGCAAACACGCTAGAATCCTCAACGCCGGTACCAATAGCTCCAAAGTCACCGTCTTCAAGGAAATATTCTCCTCTAAATCCAATAGTGAAGTTGTCGCTTGTCGCAAATTGTGGGTACAGTGCTACTCCAGCAAATCCAAAATCGTCATTATTGTAATAGGCGGCATTGATTCCTAGGAAAACACTGCTAGTTATATCGAAGCCTCCTGTATAGTCAATTTCAAAGGCGCCATCATCGGTAAGGAAGTTAAGAAACTGTCCTTTAAATCCTAGTTGGGCTCCAAAGGCGTATTTGTCTGTTGGGTTGAACTCCGTAAGGTCGGTAGGGTTCATTACGGCTAGCATCAAACTAAAATCGTCTGTAAGAGAGAAGTCTGCTTTCAGTCCGGTGTGACTAAAAGGTCCGTAAGAAAATAAATAGGATGTACTATAGTTAAAGTTGGCTACTGGAGAAATGACTTCGTAGCCAAGGAAAGTGTTGAAGTTTCCAAAGGTAAGTGTCACATTGTCTGAAACATTCCAGTAGGCATAAAGTTGGTTGACAATGTTTCCAGTAGCAGAGTACATAGGGGAAGCAAAAATAGCATCTGTACCTCTTGGTCCAAAAACCAAGTCGGCTACAAAGCCTACTTTTTCGCCTTCATAGGCGGCAACAACATTGGCCATGCCAAGTGCAAATCCCGGTAGGTTGGCAAATGAAGATCCTGGGGCGACAATGCTGCCATCCTCAAGTTCTTTGTTTGGAGCGCCAAAATTTACCCTGTAGTAAGCATCTATACTACCACTTAGGGAAAATTTCTTCTTGTCTTCTGAATCACTTTTTGGGGCTTCTTCTTGTGCATTTACATTGCAAATTGCTGTTAATAGCAAGGAAAGGAAAAAAAGTTTTTTCATACAAAGTTGTTTTGGTTAATTACTACCTAAAACTATGTAAAAAATATATTACACCCTGTAAAAAATAGGGTAGAAGTGAGTATTTTTATGATTTATGTACTTTTTGCCCTTTATTAATTAGGGGTTGTTCTTATTTTTTTAATTTCTTTGAGAATATTTTAATTTGATAAATGTTGAAATCTTAAAAAATTAAGTAAAAAAATGAGGTTAACACATGTTAGTTTGTGTTTATTTGAAGTCTTTTTATTCAAACGATGTTTTTGATAATAAAAATTCATTAAGTAAATTTTAGTTTTTTAAGGGTCTGATTGGATAATTCTAATTATACAGGCTTGAATTTGGTGAAATCGTAATAATGCTAAGTGTTTTATAATTAATGCATTTTCTCTCCTATATTAGTAAATCCAATTCTAAAGATTTACGTTAAAATTTAAGGTTATGTTGAAGAAACAAGGGTTGTATTTGCCGGAATTTGAGCATGATAATTGTGGTGCGGGATTTATATGTAGTTTAAAAGGAATTAAATCGAATGACATTATTCATAAAGCTCTTCAAATACTTGAAAAACTAGAGCATCGTGGTGCGGTAAGTGCTGATGGGAAAACGGGGGATGGTGCCGGTATATTGGTGGATATTCCGCATGAGTTTTTTGTTGCAAATTGTAAGTTTAAGTTGCCTAAGGAACGGGAGTACGCCGTAAGTAATGTGTTTTTACCTAAAAAGGAAAACCAAAGGAAATTCTGTATTTCGGTGTTGGAAAAACATATGGAGGAGCAAGGGCTTAAAGTATTGGGGTGGCGTGATGTGCCAGTTGATGAATCTGTGCTTGGAGAAATTGCTGCAGTAACTCAACCTTACATTAAGCAGGTGTTTGTGGGTAAGGGAGATAAGAATCAAGATGATTTTCACTTTAATGTAAAACTGTTTATCGCAAGAAAAAAAACAGAGCACGAAATTATTGGTTCTAAGATTTCCGAAAGTGCATTTTTCTACCTGCCTAGTTTGTCAACCAAAGTCATAATATATAAGGGCCTTTTAATTCCTGAGGATATCAAATTGTTCTATAGGGATTTGAACGATCCTTTATTGGTGACGCGTTTGGCATTGGTGCACCAACGTTTTTCTACAAACACATTCCCAACTTGGGATTTGGCGCAGCCTTTCCGTTATATGTGCCATAATGGAGAAATCAATACCTTAAGGGGGAATATTTCCCGGATGTATTCTAGGGAAGAATTGATGGAAAGTGAATTGTTTGGAGAGGAAATCAAAAATATTTTACCAATTGTACTCCCGAGAAAATCAGATTCTGCTTCTATGGATATGGTTGTGGAGTTGTTGTTGATGACTGGGCGCTCCTTGCCTGAGGTCATGATGATGTTAGTGCCAGAAGCTTGGGAGAAAAACCCAGAAATGTCTGATAGTAAAAAGGCCTTCTACGAATATAATTCTTGTTTGATGGAACCATGGGATGGTCCAGCATCCATTCCTTTTACGGATGGCGATTATATCGGGGCGGTTTTGGATAGAAACGGCCTGCGTCCATCACGATACTCGGTGACCAAAGATGGTTATGTAATCATGTCGTCTGAAATTGGGGTTATTGAAATTGAGCCTAAAAATGTAGAGCATCACGGACGTTTGGAGCCAGGGAAAATGTTCCTAGTGAATATGAAAGAAGGGCGGATTGTTAACGATGAGGAAATTAAAGAGCGTATTGCAGCCATGCATCCGTATCGCAAATGGTTGGATAATAATTTAATTCAGCTTCGTGATATTCCGTATAATGATTGTCCTGTGTTTTTCAATGAAGAGCCTTTGGACAAACGTAAAGTGGTATTTGGGTATACTCAGGAAGATATCAATACTATCATTTTGCCAATGGCAAAGAATAGTAAAGAGCCTATTGGTTCAATGGGGAGCGATACGCCTTTGGCCGTGTTGTCTGAGCGTCCCCAATTAATTTATAATTATTTCAAGCAGCTATTTGCGCAGGTTACCAATCCGCCTTTGGATGGTATTCGTGAAGAATTGATTACCGATATCAGTCTTACTTTGGGTAGTGATTCCAATATTTTCGAGATTGACGAAAAACATTGTCAAAAGCTGAAAATCCAAAATCCAGTGATTTCCAAACAGGATTTGGATAAAATAAAAAGTTATAGAAATCCTCATTTTAATGTGGAGCAAATTCCAATACTTTATGATGTTAACAAAGGTCATAACGGTTTGGAAGATGCTTTGGAAGATATATTGGCGCAGGTAGCAAATTGTATAGAGGAAGGGACAAACATCATAATTCTTTCCGATAGAAATATAAGTGAACAGAAGGCGCCTATTCCTGCCTTGTTGGCTTGTTCCTATGTGAACAGCGGTTTGTACAAGTTGGGAAAACGTTCCCAGTTAAGTATTATTATAGAGTCGGCCGAACCTAGAGAGGTGCATCATTTTGCAATGCTGTTCAGTTATGGTGCTAGTGCTATTAATCCATATATGGTTAATGAGATTATCGAGGATCAAATGGCCGATTTGAATGATTCTTCCATAGATCCGCTACAGGCCATAAACAACTATAATAAAGCTGTTGGAAAAGGGATTCTGAAAGTGATGAATAAAATAGGGATTTCTACGCTTAACTCCTACAGAGGTGCACAGTTGTTTGAGTGTATCGGTATTAATACGGATGTGGTAGAGAAGTATTTTCCGAAAACAGCAACTAGAATTCAGGGAGTGGATTTGCATCAATTGGAAAAAGAAATCAATAAACGTTATCAAAAAGCATATCAAAGTAAACATATTGCTGCTAATCTAGATTTGGAAATTGGTGGGCAGTATCGTTGGAGAAGAAATGGAGAGCATCATTTGTTCAATCCATTGTCTGTAGCAAAACTGCAAGAGGCTGTGAGAAGTAACAAGCCTAAGACTTACGAGGAATATTCTAGGATTATCAATGATCAGTCTAAGCACTTAATGACCATCCGGGGCTTGTTTGAGTTTGCTAATTATGATCCAATTCCATTGGAGGAAGTAGAGCCTTGGACCAATATTGTGAAGCGCTTTAAAACGGGAGCTATGTCTTATGGTTCCATTAGTAAGGAAGCCCATGAAAATTTGGCGATAGCCATGAACCGAATTGGAGGAAAAAGTAATTCAGGTGAAGGTGGGGAAAATGAAGATCGTTTCTATAAAGATGTAAATGGCGACTGGAAGAACAGTGCCATTAAGCAAGTGGCCTCAGGCCGATTTGGGGTAACCTCCAATTATTTAACCAATGCCCAAGAAATACAGATAAAAATGGCGCAAGGGGCCAAACCTGGAGAAGGGGGGCAATTGCCCGGTCCTAAAGTGAATCCTGAAATAGCTAAAACTAGAAACTCAACTCCTTATGTTGGTTTGATTTCACCTCCGCCACATCACGATATTTATTCTATTGAAGATTTGTCGCAATTAATTTATGATTTGAAATCGGCGAATCGTGAAGCCCGCATCAATGTCAAATTGGTGTCAGAAGTTGGTGTGGGTACCGTTGCTGCCGGTGTTGCGAAAGCAAAAGCTGATGTGGTACTGATTTCTGGCTACGATGGAGGAACAGGGGCTTCACCGTTAACTTCCTTGAAGCATGCGGGGTTACCTTGGGAATTAGGACTGGCAGAAACCCAGCAGACTTTGGTGATGAACAATCTTCGCAATAGAATTGTAGTAGAATGTGATGGTCAGTTGAAAACTGGAAGGGATGTGGCTATTGCTTGTCTACTTGGGGCTGAAGAGTTTGGATTTGCAACGGCGCCTTTGGTAGCTTCAGGGTGTATCATGATGCGCGTGTGCCATTTGAATACTTGCCCAGTTGGGATTGCAACCCAAAATCCAGAATTGCGCAAGAAGTTCAAGGGAAAACCTGAGCATGTAGTCAATTTTATGTATTTCGTGGCTCAAGAGCTTCGGGAAATTATGGCGAAGCTAGGCTTTAGAACGGTAGATGAAATGGTGGGAAGAGTTGAAAAGTTGGATAGAAATAAAGCTATTGATTATTATAAAGCTCATGGCATCGATTTGTCTCCTATTCTGCATAAGGTAGAAGTGGAAGAGGGGACTAAGCTGTACAATACTTGTAAGCAAGATCATCATTTGGAAAAATCCTTGGATTTTGAAATTATCAGTCAGGCGCATCCTGCTTTGTTTAGAAAGGAAAAAACTATTTTGGATTTCAAAATAACTAATGAAGACCGTGCGATTGGCGCCATATTGAGTAATGAAATTTCGAAGATTTATGGGGCTCAAGGACTGCCTGAAAATACTTTGAAAATCAATTTTAAAGGGTCGGCGGGGCAGAGTTTTGGGGCCTTTGCTACCCATGGTTTGAGTTTGATTGTGACCGGAAATACCAATGACTATATCGGTAAGGGACTTTCTGGAGCCAAATTGGTGGTGAAAGTGCCGGATGAAGCGACGATTGTTCCTGAGGAAAATGTGATTGTTGGAAATGTGGCTTTTTATGGAGCTACTTCAGGGGAGGCTTATATCAACGGAAAGGCGGGAGAGCGTTTCTGTGTTAGAAATTCTGGAGTTAAAACAGTTGTTGAGGGTATTGGTGACCATGGTTGTGAATACATGACCGGTGGAATTGCTGTAATACTCGGTGAGGTGGGGCGCAATTTTGGGGCCGGTATGAGTGGAGGTATCGCTTATGTGTATGACAAAAACGAAACCTTTGTAAAAAAATGTAATACCGAAGGCTTGAATTTGGATCCTGTGGTGATTCCTGAGGATATTCAAGAATTGAAACGCTTAATAGAAAATCATTATAACGCCACGCAAAGTGCCTTGGCGCAGCGTATTCTTGAAAATTGGGAGCGTGAATTGCCTAAGTTTATCAAGGTGCTTCCTGAGGAATACAAGCAGGCTTTGATAAGATTGGAAAATGAAAATAACCTTGTAACGAAATAGAATTATGGGAAAGATCACCGGATTTATGGAATTTGAGAGAGAGGTTGAAAAATATACCGATGTTGAGGATCGGGTTAAAAACTATAAAGAATTTACAATTCCTTTAGCGGAGGATAAGTTGAGAAATCAAGGAGCGCGATGTATGGATTGTGGTATTCCATTTTGCCACAGTGGTTGCCCGTTGGGCAATTTGATCCCTGATTTCAATGATAATGTGTATAAAGGGAAATGGAAAGAAGCTGTGAGGATATTGCATGCTACCAACAATTTTCCTGAATTTACAGGGCGCTTATGTCCTGCGCCATGTGAGGAGGCCTGTGTGTTGGGAATCAATGAAGATCCTGTAACTATAGAAAATATTGAAAAAAATATTGTGGAAACCGCTTTTATAGAAGGTTGGATTGTGGCCAATCCGCCTGAGGTGAGGACGGGAAAAAGCGTGGCGGTAATTGGTTCTGGACCATCAGGATTGGCTGCTGCGCAGCAGTTGAACAGAGCGGGGCATAACGTGACGGTTTTTGAGCGTGATGCTAAAGTGGGAGGTTTACTTCGTTATGGAATTCCGGATTTCAAATTGGAAAAATCAATTATCGACAGGAGGATTGCCATTTTGGAAGAAGAAGGAATCATTTTTCAGGTTAATGCACATGTAGGTGATAATGTGAGTGTGGAAACACTTAAAGATGAATTTGATGCCATTCTATTGTGTAACGGTGCTACGGAGAGACGTGGTATTCCTATAAAAGGAGCACATTTAAAAGGGGTGCATCAGGCGATGGAATTCCTGAAAATGAACAATCAATATGTTGACAGGGAGTTGGAGTTCGACGATATATTGAGTGCTAAGGATAAAAATGTGATTGTGATTGGTGGTGGAGATACTGGTTCTGATTGTATTGGAACTTCCAATAGGCATGGTGCCAAATCCGTTGTTAATTTTGAGATATTGAGTAAGCCTTCCGTGGGGAGGCCAGCCAATCAGCCTTGGCCTTATTGGCCTATGAAGTTGAAAACAAGCTCTTCCCACCAAGAAGGAGTGGAGCGTTTTTTTAGTATTTCGACCAAAGAATTTTTAGGGGATAAAAATGGGAATCTAAAAGGTCTTAAAACGGTTGAGGTAGAATGGATTTTTAAAGATGGTGAGCGACCTCAGTTAAAAGAAATTCCAGATACAGAAAAAAAATGGGACTGCGATTTGGTGCTCTTGGCCTTAGGGTTTACGGGGTCAGAAAAAACTTTGGTGGAACAATTTGGTTTGGACACCGATTTTAGAAGTAATATTCAGGCTACGGTTTCTGATTATAAAACCAATGTTCCGGGAATCTTTGCGGCGGGTGATTCCCGTAGGGGACAATCTCTAATTGTTTGGGCGATTTCAGAAGGGAGGCAAGCGGCCCATCATATTGATAAATATTTGATGGGATCTACCGACCTGCCACTAAAGGATGATAGCGATTTGCCGCGAGTTTAAGAAATTAGCCTGAAAACTTGGATTCCTGTTGGATATTTTTGATATTTGATGAACATCATGAACAGAAACGTATTCCATATCATTTCCATTATTATCATCGCGATTATTTCGCGACGGTAGGGAATGCTGTGTTGTCAATATTTAAAGTCAAAGCCTTCCCTGTTTGGGAAGGCTTTTTTTATTGGTAAAATTAAGCCCTTGAACATCATATTGTTGTGCATTTAAATAATTGAAAATCAATTAGTTAAATTATATTTGATTCGCTTGAGTTTAACCTTGGATTACAATCGAAAAAATAACATAAAACACAAACTTTTAATTTAGAACTAATTATTGAGAGAAGTATAATAATAAGAATGAATAAACTTAATAAATACAGTAAAACAGTAACTCAGGATCCTACTCAGCCGGCGGCTCAAGCAATGTTGCACGCCATAGGATTGACGAATGAAGATTTTTTTAAGCCAATTATTGGTATTGCAAGTACCGGCTATGAAGGTAATCCTTGTAATATGCATTTGAATGATTTGGCAAAATTGGTGAAGGAGGGAACTCAGAAAGAAGATGTGGTTGGTTTGATATTCAATACCATTGGGGTGAGCGATGGAATTTCCATGGGAACTCCAGGAATGAGATATTCTTTGCCTTCAAGAGATATCATTGCCGATTCTATGGAAACAGTAGTTCAGGCGATGAGTTATGATGGATTGGTGACAGTCGTAGGTTGTGATAAAAACATGCCTGGAGCTTTAATGGCCATGATTCGATTGAATCGTCCTTCCATTTTGGTTTATGGGGGGACTATTGACTCTGGGTGCCATAATGGTAAGAAGTTGGATGTGGTCTCGGCTTTTGAGGCTTGGGGAAGTAAAGTGGCGGGAACTATGACCGAAACAGACTATCAAAGTATTGTGGAAAAGGCGTGTCCGGGAGCTGGTGCTTGCGGAGGTATGTATACAGCCAACACCATGGCTTCGGCTATTGAAGCCTTGGGGATGACGCTTCCATATAATTCTTCCAACCCAGCATTGAGTCAGGAGAAAAAAGATGAATCAGTTAGAGCAGGTGAGGCTATGCGTTTGCTGTTGGAAAAGGATATTAAACCTTCGGATATCATTACCAAAAAGTCTCTTGAAAATGCCATAAGGTTGGTGACCATTCTTGGAGGTTCCACTAATGCGGTGCTGCATTTCTTGGCAATTGCTAGAGCGGCCCAGATAGAATTCACGTTAGAGGATTTTCAGAAAATTAGTGATAACACGCCTTTTTTGGCCGATTTGAAACCTAGCGGAAAATATTTGATGGAAGATGTGCATGCCGTAGGTGGTATCCCGGCCGTGCTAAAATATTTATTGAAAAAAGGATTACTTCATGGGGATTGTTTGACGGTGACCGGAAAAACACTTGCAGAAAATCTTTTGGACGTACCAGATTTATCTCCCGATCAGGATGTCATCAAACCTTTGGAAAGTCCTATAAAAGTTTCAGGACACTTACGTATGCTTTATGGCAATTTGGCTTTAGAGGGAAGTGTGGCAAAAATTACAGGGAAAGAAGGCTTGAGTTTTGTAGGGAAAGCTAAGGTGTTTGATGGGGAATATGCTGCCAATGACGGGATTCGAGATGGTAAAGTTGAAAAAGGTGATGTGGTGGTGATTCGTTATGAAGGTCCTAAGGGAGGGCCTGGTATGCCCGAAATGTTGAAACCGACAGCTGCTATTATCGGTGCTGGATTGGGGAAAGATGTAGCGTTGATTACCGATGGAAGATTTTCAGGTGGAACCCACGGTTTTGTAGTGGGGCATATCACCCCTGAAGCCCAAGAGGGGGGGAATATCGCTTTAGTTAAGGATGGTGATTTGATTACAATAGATGCCGAAACCAATGCCATTATGTTGGAGGTTTCGGAAGAAGAATTACAAGAAAGAAGAAAACAATGGAAGGCACCTAAGTTAAAATTTGATAGAGGGGTGCTGTATAAATATGCAAGAACCGTATCGTCTGCTTCCAAAGGATGTGTGACCGATGAATTTTAGTTTCCAAACGGGTCTTTTTTAACATAAGTTGAGACTATGAATACAGAAACATTGAAAGAACAAAAAGTAACCGTAGCAACTACGGAGCGTATTTCTGGCTGTGAAGCCATTGTGCGCTGTTTGTTGGAGGAAGGCGTGGATACAATTTATGGGTATCCTGGAGGGGCAATCATGCCTGTGTATGACGAATTATATAAATACAGAGAGCAACTTCATCATGTCTTGACTAGGCACGAGCAGGGTGCTGCCCATGCGGCGCAAGGTTATGCGCGTATTTCAGGAAAAGTTGGTGTTGCCATGGCGACCTCTGGTCCCGGTGCAACTAACTTGATTACAGGAATTGCCGATGCACAAATTGATTCTACCCCTATGGTGTGCATTACGGGGCAGGTGGCTTCGCATTTGTTGGGAAGTGATGCGTTTCAGGAAACTGATATCATTGGGATTTCCACACCTGTAACCAAATGGAACCATCAGGTGACAAGGGCAGAAGATATTCCTGAGGTTTTGGCCAAAGCCTTTTATATTGCTAGAAGTGGACGTCCAGGACCTGTATTGATAGATATTACCAAAGATGCACAATTCGCAGAATTTGATTTCAAGTATAAAAAATGTACTGGAATAAGAAGTTATACACCAATCCCAAAAATGGATTTGGAACAGGTGAAGGCTGCCGCTGAATTGATCAATTCAGCCAAAAAACCAATGATTGTTTGGGGGCAAGGGGTAATCCTTGGTCAAGCGGAGGAGGAGTTTAAGGCTGTTGTTGAAAAGTCAGGTATTCCTTCGGCGTGGACTATTTTGGGGGCTTCGGCCATTCCTACAGACCATCCGTTAAATGTGGGCATGGTGGGAATGCATGGCAATTATGCGCCCAATAAATTAACCAATGAATGTGATGTACTGATTGCAATAGGGATGCGTTTCGATGATCGTGTTACCGGTAACTTGGCTACCTATGCAAAACAAGCTAAGGTCATTCATTTTGAAATTGATCCTGCCGAAGTGGACAAGAACGTTAAAACAGATGTTGCTGTTTTGGGAAATGCCAAAGAAACTTTAGCGGCTTTACTTCCTTTATTGGATCAAAAGAATCATGAGCAGTGGCATGATGAATTCAGAAAGCTTCATGTTGTGGAGTTTGAAAAGGTGATAAAAAAAGACCTATATCCTACAAAGGAAGGGTTGACTATGGGAGAGGTGTTGAAAGAAATTAATGAGCAGAGTAAAGGAGATGCGGCAATAGTAAGTGATGTTGGGCAGCATCAAATGATTGCCTGTCGCTATGCGAAATTCAATAAATCCAAAAGCAATATTACTTCAGGCGGTTTGGGAACTATGGGGTTTGCGCTTCCTGCGGCCATTGGCGCTAAAATGGCGGCGCCAGAAAGAGAGGTTGTAGCTATTATTGGTGATGGCGGTTTTCAGATGACCATTCAGGAGTTGGGAACGATATTCCAACAGCGTTTACCTGTAAAAATTGTGGTGTTGAACAATGAGTTTTTAGGAATGGTAAGGCAGTGGCAGCAATTGTTTTTTGATAAGCGTTATGCATCCACAGAGATGATCAATCCGGATTTTATCTCTATTGCAAAAGGTTATTATATAGAAGCTAAAAAAGTCACTAAACGGGAAGAGTTAAAGGATGCAGTTGCTGAAATGATGGGTAACGCAGGGCCTTATTTCTTGGAGGTTTGTGTGGAAAAAGAGGATAATGTATTCCCAATGATTTCTACTGGAGCTTCAGTGTCGGACGTAAGATTAAGTTAATTATGGAAAAAACAATTCATACATATACAGTTTCAATTTATACCGAAAACAATATTGGCTTGCTCAACAGGATTTCGGCCATTTTTCAACGAAGACATGTCAATATTGAGAGTATAGTCTCTTCGGTTTCTGAAATCAAAGGGGTATCTCGGTGGACTATTGTGGTCAAAGTTTCAGAAGAGCAGATCAAGAAAATTGTTGGACAAATTGAAAAGCAGGTAGAGGTTATCAAGGCCTATTACCATAAGGATGAAGATACCATTTATCAGGAATCCTGCTTGTTTAAAATCAAATCGGATTTACTATTTGAGGAGCGCGAAATCCAAAACATTATCAAGGATAGCGGTGCCAATATTGTCACTGTGAACAAGAAGTTTTTTGTACTAGAAAAATCTGGAAGGCGCAATGAAATTGAGGAAATATACAATCAATTAATTCCTTATGGAATCATGCAATTTGTCCGTTCCGGAAGGATTGCCGTAACCAAAGACGAAATGAAAATATCAGAAATGCTAGCAGCATTCAGCAATTAAAACATACAAAACAATGTCAAATTATTTTAACACACTTTCATTAAGAAAACAATTAGAGCAATTAGGAAAATGTCGTTTTATGGACGCCTCAGAGTTTGAGGATGGCGTAAACGTTTTAAAAGATAAAAAAGTAGTGATTGTGGGCTGTGGAGCTCAAGGATTGAACCAAGGGTTGAACATGAGAGATTCTGGGTTGGATATTTCTTATGCCTTAAGACCGCAAGCGATTGCTGAAAAGCGTGCTTCGTATAAACAGGCTGTGGAAAATGGATTTACCGTAGGAACTTATGAAGAGCTTGTTCCGGATGCCGATTTGGTCTTGAACCTAACACCGGATAAACAGCATACCAGTGTAGTGAATGCGGTGATGCCATTGATGAAGCAAGGAGCGACGTTGTCTTATTCACATGGGTTTAATATCGTGGAAGAAGGCACTCGGGTGCGTAAAGATCTTACCGTAATTATGGTGGCGCCAAAATGTCCAGGAACTGAAGTTCGCGAAGAATATAAAAGAGGTTTTGGGGTACCGACACTTATAGCAGTGCATCCTGAAAATGACCCAGAAGGAAAAGGTTTGGCCCAGGCAAAAGCTTATGCCGTGGCAACTGGAGGGCATCGTGCCGGAGTTTTGGAATCGTCCTTTGTGGCTGAGGTAAAGAGTGATTTAATGGGGGAACAGACCATTTTGTGTGGCGTACTGCAAACAGGTTCAATTTTATGTTTTGATAAAATGGTTGAGGAAGGTGTTGATGAGGAATATGCCGCAAAATTGATTCAGTATGGTTGGGAAACCATAACGGAGGCATTGAAACACGGAGGGATTACCAATATGATGGACCGTCTTTCCAATCCAGCCAAAATTGAAGCTTACAGGTTGTCTGAAGAATTGAAAACCATCATGAAGCCTTTGTTTGAAAAGCATATGGATGATATCATTTCTGGCGAATTCTCGAAAACCATGATGGAAGATTGGGCCAATGATGACGTAAATCTTTTGAAATGGAGAGCGGCCACAGCTGAAACAAATTTTGAGAAAACACCATTAACGCCTAATCATATTTCTGAACAAGAATATTTTGATCATGGAACCCTAATGGTGGCTTTTGTGAAGTCAGGGGTTGAGTTGGCCTATGAAACTATGGTGAGTGCCGGTATTATTGCAGATTCTGCTTATTATGAGTCTTTGCATGAATTGCCATTGATTGCCAACACCATTGCAAGAAAGAAATTGTATGAAATGAACCGTGTGATTTCTGATACTGCTGAATATGGTTGTTACTTGTTTGACCATGCGGCAAAACCTCTGTTAAAAGGGTTTATGGAGACAGTTTCAGTGAATGTGGTAGGGAGACCATTTTCAAAATCTAATGTAGTTGATAATTTAGAGCTTATTGCGGTTAATGACGCGATTAGAAACCATCCAATTGAAGCGGTTGGGAAAAGATTGAGAAGTGCCATGACGGCCATGAAAGTGATAAAGACAGCTGAAGTCAATGAAGCAGTGTTGTCTTAAGTAGAATGTAAGTAGAATGTAAGCAGAAATTAAAAGTATGGAAAATACAGCCACAACCTATTTCCCAACATTGGAAGCGGTAAAAGCGGCGGCAGATAAATTACAATCTGTCGTCCATCACACGCCGCTTACTTCCAATATGTTTTATTCAAGGGAATTCAGGAGCGATATATTGTTTAAAAGAGAGGATTTACAGTTGGTGCGTTCCTATAAAATAAGGGGAGCTTACAATAAAATGGCGCAACTCAAGGATTCTGAAATTGAAAACGGGGTGGTTTGTGCAAGTGCTGGTAACCATGCTCAAGGAGTCGCCTTGTCCTGCAGATTGTTGAAAATTAAAGGGAGCATTTTTATGCCTGCCCCTACACCAAAGCAGAAAATCGATCAGGTTAAAATGTTTGGTGAGGATTATATCGAAGTGGTGTTGGAAGGCGATACTTTTGATGATGCCTACGCTGCGGCAATCCAAGAACAGGAGCAGTCGAACAAAACATTTATACATCCTTTTGATGATGAAAAAGTCATTGAAGGACAGGCTACCGTTGGTTTGGAAATCATTCAGCAGGCAAAAGAACCCATAGACTATGTGTTTGTGCCTATTGGTGGTGGTGGATTGGCTTCAGGTTTGTCAAGCGTTTTTAAGAAATTGTCACCAAATACCAAAATCATTGGTGTAGAGCCAGAAGGAGCCCCTTCCATGTCGGTTTCATTGCGGAATAATAAAAATACCAAGCTTAAACATATTGAGAATTTTGTGGATGGCGCTGCCGTAAAAAAAGTTGGTGATAAAACCTTTGAAATCTGTCGGCAGAATTTAGATGATGTTATCACAGTTCCTGAGGGGAAAATTTGTCAAACCATTTTGGAACTTTACAATAAAGAAGCTATTGTAGTGGAACCTGCAGGCGCCTTGAGTATTGCTGCTCTCAGTTTTTATGCCGATAAAATAAAAGGTAAAAATGTGGTGTGCGTGGTGAGTGGAAGTAATAACGATATCACCCGTATGGCCGAAATTAAGGAGCGCGCCTTGTTATATTCAAATTTGAAGCATTATTTCATTGTGAAATTCCCTCAAAGGGCAGGTGCACTTAAGGAATTTGTGGTAGATATTTTAGGTCCTGGCGATGACATTACGCATTTTGAATACACTAAAAAATCCAATCGTGATAATGGTTCTGCAGTCGTGGGGATTGAGTTGAAATCTCCTCAGGATTTGGAGCCCTTGATTACCAAAATGAAACTACATAAATTTTATGGCGATTACCTCAATAACAAGCCGGATTTATTTCAGTTTTTAGTATAGCTTAATAACTTTTAAGTAATGCTTGGAAGTGTACTTTGTTGTATCTTTATGCAAAGCATTCTTCATTAAAAAACTATTGTATTATGACGTCTACGTTTACAGAAATTCCAGAACAATATCAAATTAAAAATCTCGTACATCAAAACACATATTTGGTAGGGGGCGAGTTAAAAAAATGGAATGGTGAAACGTCAAATGTGTATTCTACCATTTCTTCCACCGAAGATTATCAACCTACCTTATTGGGGGGCATTCCAACCTTAGGAAAAACGGAGGCTTTGGAAGCTCTTGACGCTGCTTGCGATGCCTATGGTAAAGGGCAGGGGCTGTGGCCTACTATGAAAGTAGCCAATCGTATTGCTTGTATGGAAAAGTTTGTTGAGCAAATGAAAACCAAGCGCGACGAGGTGGTTAAACTATTGATGTGGGAAATTGGAAAGAATTTACCGGATTCCCAAAAGGAATTTGATAGAACTGTGGAGTATATCTACGATACCATTGAAGACTACAAGCAAATGGATCGGGATAGTGCCAAGTTTGAAAAGCACGATGGCGTTCATGCCCATATTCGTCGGGGGCCTTTGGGAATCGTGTTGTGTTTGGGCCCGTATAATTATCCTTTGAATGAAACGTTTGCCTTGTTGATTCCCGCCATTATGATGGGAAATACCACCATATTTAAACCCGCCAAGCATGGAGTTTTGTTGTTGTCGCCGCTGTTGGAGGCTTTCCAAAATAGTTTTCCGAAAGGGGTGGTAAATATTATCTATGGGCGTGGCCGTACTGTGGCTACTCCAATTATGGAAACTGGCCGAATTGATGTCTTGGCCTTGATAGGCAACAGTAAATCCGCAAATGCATTGCAAAGCCATCACCCAAGACAGAACAGATTACGATTGGTATTAGGCTTAGAGGCTAAAAACCCTGCAATTATTTTAAAGGATGCCGATTTGGATTTAGCTATTTCAGAGTGTATTTCAGGGACTTTGTCGTTTAATGGGCAACGTTGTACAGCCTTGAAAGTGCTATATGTACATGAAGATATCGTGGAAGAATTCAATAAGCGATTTTCTAAAAAAGTGGATGCCCTCAATTTTGGAAACCCATGGGATAAAGGCGCGCAGTTAACACCGCTTCCAGAGCCTGAAAAACCACAATACATCCAAGAATTGATAGATGATGCGCTTGAGAAAGGTGCGGAAATTGTGAATGCCAAAGGAGGGGAAACCACTCCAAATTATATTTTTCCAGCGGTGCTGTATCCAGTAAATAAAGAGATGCGGGTATTTGAAGAAGAACAATTTGGTCCAGTAATTCCGGTGTTATCTTTCAAGGATATTGAAGAGCCAATGAGTGACATTGCCGATTCCAATTATGGACAGCAGGTAAGTTTGTTTGGAAGTGATGTGAAAACATTAGCACCACTTATCGATACCTTGGTGAATTTAGTATGCCGTGTGAATTTGAATAGTTCCTGCCAAAGAGGACCAGATGTATATCCATTTACGGGTAGAAAGGATTCGGCGGTAGCCACTTTGAGTGTGCACGATGCGCTCCGTTCGTTTTCCATCAGGACTTTTGTAGCCTCAAAGGATAACGACTATAACAATGCGATATTGAACAATTTATTAGACTCCAAAGCTTCCAACTTTGTGAGTACAGACTATATTCTTTAATGCTTTGAAAAAAGATTCTGTCCCTTTGGGATGGAATCTTCGTAATGTTTGCCCCTTTTAATCAAAAAAATCATAATAATTCTTAAAAATTAAGGGGCAAATGAATACGGTATTGAATAATGTTTTAAATTTGGACCATGCAAAAATTAAAAAATAATAATGGTGTGATTGGTAGGTGTTTGCCCTATAGCAAACCCCGCCGTGTTTAGTATTTTCTTCATTCTATAGACTAAGCATTCACTCATTAATTATTTTTTAAATTGAAAAAAACAGCACAAATAAGATCCTTTACAAATTCTATTATTGCTTTCAATAGCAATCCTAGACTACGTGTTGTTTTTAACCGCCGCCCGTAGGGGTGTGTGTCCTATTCTTGGAATTTTAGGTGAGTCCGATTCCGCTTTCAAAACATTTATTTAATATTTTTAATAAAAAGAAAGGCAATGAAGATTGTTATAGCAGATAAATCTCATGCGGTTTACGCACCATTAATATGCGAAACCATTTCAGAATCAGCAAAAGTTAGAGGTACTGGTATTGCTAAACGTACCCCAGAATATATCATTACCAAAATGGAAAATGGTAATGCCGTTATTGCTTTAGACGGCGATAAATTTGTTGGTTTTTGCTATATCGAGGCCTGGGGCCACGGTAAATTTGTAGCGAATTCCGGTTTGATTGTCCACCCAGATTATAGAGGCTTGGGGATGGCCAAAAAAATTAAAGCAAAGATTTTTGAGCATTCCAGGACCAAATTTCCAGACGCAAAAGTATTTAGTATAACCACTGGTTTGGCTGTCATGAAAATGAACAGTGAACTGGGCTATAAACCTGTGACCTTTTCGGAATTGACAGATGATCAAACTTTTTGGAATGGTTGCCAAACCTGTAAGAACTATGATGTTTTACAACGAACTGAGCAAAAAATGTGCTTGTGTACAGGAATGCTCTACGATCCTAAAAAACAAGTAGAGGAAAAAAAGCAGATCAAAACAAAGGTGTATAAAAGGTTAAAGAGCATTAAGGAGAACCTGTTTTTAAAAAAGGAGAAATAATGAGTAAGAAGTTAGTAATTGCGTACAGCGGTGGGTTGGACACATCCTACTGTGCAGTAAGTTTGTCAAAGGCGGGCTATGATGTGCATGCCGTAAGTGTGAATACGGGAGGTTTTACAAAACAGGAAATTGAGCATATTGAAGCCAATGCCTATAAAATGGGAGTGTCTACCTATAAAAATATTGATGCTGTTGCCACCTTTTATAACAAGGTTGTGAAATATCTTGTGTTTGGAAATGTGTTAAAGAACAATAGCTACCCGCTTTCTGTGAGTGCCGAAAGAATTATTCAGGCCATTGAAATTATTGAATATGCCAAATCCATTGGAGCCAAATACATTGCCCATGGAAGTACTGGCGCTGGAAATGACCAAGTGCGTTTTGACATGATTTTCCAAACCTTGGCTCCAGAGATTGAAATCATTACACCTATCAGGGACCAAAAACTATCAAGACAGGAAGAAATCGATTACCTGAAAAGTAATGGTATTGAAATGTCTTGGGAAAAGGCTAAATATTCGGTGAATAAAGGGCTTTGGGGGACGAGTGTTGGTGGCGAGGAAACCTTGACTTCAGGCAAGCCATTGCCAGAGCATGCCTATCCTTCGCAGTTGCAAAAAGAAGGTGAACAAAAAGTAGTCTTGACGTTTACAAAAGGGGAATTGACTGCTGTAAATGGAAAAGAAAATACACCTGAAAAGAATATTCAAATATTGAATGATTTGGCAGCGCCTTTTGCTATAGGAAGAGACATTCATGTTGGAGATACCATTGTGGGAATCAAGGGGCGTGTAGGCTTTGAGGCTGCAGCAGCTTTAATTACCATTAAGGCGCATCATTTGTTGGAAAAGCACACCTTGACCAAATGGCAGTTGCAACACAAAGAGTATTTGGCAAGTTTTTATGGAATGCATTTGCATGAAGGCCAATATTTAGACCCGGTGATGAGAAACATTGAAGCTTTCTTGGAAAGTAGTCAAGAACAGGTGTCTGGAGATGTTACTGTAAGTTTGAAACCATATCATTTTACCTTGGACGGAATTGAATCTGCTCATGATTTAATGAATGCCAAGTTTGGAAGCTATGGCGAAATGAACAAGGGATGGACTGCAGATGACGCCAAAGGATTTATCAAAATCTTCGGTAACCAAAACAAAATCTATCACCAAGTAAATTCAGAATCATGATTAGAACCGGAATTATTGGTGGCGCAGGGTATACAGCAGGAGAACTCATCCGGTTGCTGTTGAACCATTCGGAAACCAAAATCGATTTTATTTATAGTACATCCAACGCAGGTAACCCTATTAGTACCGTTCACCAAGATTTGTTGGGCACCACGGATTTGAAGTTTTCAAGCACCATCAATCCTGAAGTAGATGTGTTGTTCTTGTGTTTGGGGCATGGGAATTCTAAGGCGTTTTTGGAAAACAATCAGTTTGCCGATCATACAAAGATTATTGATTTAAGTAATGATTTTAGATTGGAAGCCGACAAGACCTTTCAAGGGAAAACCTTTGTGTATGGACTTCCAGAATTAAATAAAGCAGACATTAGAAAAGCGGATTATATTGCTAACCCGGGATGTTTTGCTACCGCTATTCAATTGGCATTATTGCCTTTGGCCAGTGCAGGGAAATTGCATGATGATGTGCATGTAAATGCGGTAACAGGGGCAACTGGAGCAGGAACTTCATTGTCCAATACCACACATTTTACATGGAGAGACAACAACTTTTCATATTATAAACCTTTTACACATCAACATTTGGGGGAAATCAACCAGTCGGTAAAACAGTTGCAATCCAGTTTTGATTCCAATATTTTGTTTATGCCTAACAGAGGGGATTTTTCAAGAGGAATTTTCGCTACGGCCTACACCAAATTTGATGGTGATTTGGAAGAAGCCAAGGAGCTGTATGAAGCCTGTTATAAGGACGATGCCTTTACTTTCGTATCCCAAAATCCATTGCACCTAAAGCAGGTAGTAAATACCAATAATTGTTTTGTGCATTTGCACAAGCACGATGGTATGCTGTTGGTGACAAGTATCATTGATAATTTGCTGAAAGGCGCTTCGGGTCAGGCAATCCAGAATATGAACTTGATGCATGGATTTTTTGAAACCGAAGGATTGAATTTAAAAGCCAATTATTTTTAAACATATAAGTCTATGAAATTAGCCGTTATTGGATCAGGTAATTTAGGGCAATCTATTGCCAAAGGGTTAATCACTACCAATGCCGTTACAACTTTGTATTTAACACGAAGACATGTAGAGGCCATTTCAGAATTTGAAGGATACAAAGGAGTTACCACCACCAACGACAATGTGTTGGCAGTGAAGCATTCCGATATTCTCATTTTTGCAGTGCAACCGTCCCATTTGGAAGCAATTTTGAAAGAAGTAGCTCCCTACCTGACTGAAAAACATGTGTTAATTTCAACCATCACAGGTTACACCATTTCTAGGATTGAAGCCATTGTAGGAGAGAATCAATTTATCATTAGAGCTATGCCTAATACGGCCATTGCTGTTGGGAAATCCATGACCTGTTTGTGCAGTAACGAGCAAGGTGCCAAGCGTATTAAAGTGGCCGAAGCCATCTTTAAAAGATTGGGACATACTTTGATCATTCCAGAAACCCAAATGCAGGCGGCCACCGTGGTTTGTGCTAGTGGAATTGCCTTTTGGATGCGTTTGATACGCGCTACTACCCAAGCAGCCATTCAATTGGGGTTTGATGCAGAAGAGGCTCAGGAGTTGGCCATGTTTACCTCAGAAGGAGCGGCGAGTTTGTTGATTAACAACGGACATCATCCAGAGGAGGAAATCGACAAAGTAACCACGCCAAGAGGTTGTACTATTGAAGGCTTGAACGAGATGGAACACAAAGGCTTGAGCTCCTCTTTAATTCAAGGTATGGTAGCCTCATTTAACAAAATCAACAATATTAAAAAAGAACAAATATGAGTTTGTTTAAGGTATATCCGTTGTTCGACATCACACCAGTTAAGGCGAAGGATGTTCTTGTATATGATGACAACGGTACCGAATATTTAGACCTTTATGGCGGTCACGCTGTAATTTCCATAGGGCACTCTCACCCCGAATACGTATCGGATATTTCCAATCAAGTGGCACAATTGGGCTTTTATAGCAATGCCATTCAAAATCCATTGCAGGAGGAATTGGCGGAAACATTGGCAAGGATATCCGGATGTTCAGATTACCAATTGTTCATGTGCAATTCAGGGGCAGAGGCAAATGAAAATGCTTTGAAGTTGGCGTCTTTCCTTAACGGCAAAGAACGAATTTTAGCTTTTAGAAATTCCTTCCACGGAAGAACTTCGGCAGCGGTTGCAGCCACAGACAATCCTAAAATTGTAGCGCCATTAAATGCGCAACACCAAGTGGATTTTGTCGAGTTGGGAGATTTGGAAGCTGTAGAAGCCATTCTAGCTAAAAATGAAACCTGTGCTGTGATTGTTGAATGCATTCAGGGTGTTGGGGGATTGGACGAAAGCACCACTGAGTTTTATCTAGGACTTGAAAGCTTGTGTCAACAATACAATACGCTTTTTATTGCCGATGAGGTGCAAAGTGGCTATGGAAGGACAGGCGATTTCTTCGCGTTCCAAAAACACGGGATAACTCCAGATGTCATTTCATTGGCGAAGGGAATGGGGAATGGCTTTCCTGTTGGAGGGATATTAATCCATCCAAAAATTGAAGCGTCTTTTGGAATGTTGGGAACCACTTTTGGTGGAAATCATTTAGCTTGCGCGGCTTCTTTGGCAGTATTAAAGGTATTGGAGTCTGAAAATTTGATGGCCAATGTAAAAGAAGTTTCGGACTATTTTATTGAACAAGCACAATCTTTGAAAGGTCTAAAGAATATCAAAGGAAGAGGTTTGATGCTTGGCTTGGAGTTCGATTTTAAAGTGGCCGATTTGCGCAAACAGTTGATTCATAAACATAAAATTTTCACTGGAAGTGCGAATAATCCAAACTTGATCAGGATTTTGCCGCCACTAACGGTGCAAAAACAACATATCGACCAGTTTTTAACTGCTTTGAAAAGCGAATTATAGATGAAAAAGTATACCGAAATAAGCGATATCACTGACCTTGATAGTTTGATAAGAGAAACCATTTTGTTGAAAATGGCACCTTTTGAATATCATGGTTTGGGAAAGCACAAGACCTTGGTAATGCTATTCTTCAATGCGAGCTTAAGGACGCGTTTAAGTACGGAAAAGGCAGCTAGGAATCTTGGTATGGAAGTTATGTCGCTTAATGTTAATGAGGCTTGGCAGTTGGAGTTTGAGGACGGAACGGTAATGGATGCCAATACATCAGAGCACGTTAAGGAAGCTGCTCAAGTGATTTCGCAATACGCTGATATCATTGCCGTGAGAGCATTTCCAAGTTTGACCAATAAAGCCAAGGATCAGTCGGAATATATTTTAAAAAGTTTTGAAAAGTACGCCACGGTACCAATTGTCAATATGGAGAGCGCTATGGCACATCCCCTGCAGGCTTTGGCTGATGCCGTGACTATTTCGGAATTTACAGAAACAAAACGTCCCAAAGTGGTCTTGTCTTGGGCGCCACATCCCAAAGCTTTGCCTCAAGCGGTGGCCAATTCATTTGCATCTATGATGCAGCGAATGGATGTCGATTTTCAAATCACCCATCCAGAAGGTTATGAATTGGACCCAAACATCACTAAAGATGTTCCAATTATCTATGATCAGGAAGAAGCTTTAGCCGATGCCGATTTTGTGTATGTAAAAAACTGGAGCAATTTTAATGACTACGGAAAAGTGCTAAATACAGACCCTAATTGGATGATGACTGCAGAAAAACTTGGTAAGGCCAAGTTTATGCACTGTCTACCAGTACGTAGAAATATGGTGGTTGAAGATGCTGTTTTGGATGGTGGGCAATCCATTGTGATGCAACAAGCCAATAACAGAACTTTTGCCGCACAAATAGTATTGAAACAAATTTTAGAAAATCTGAAATAATGGAAACGCTTAAAATTGTAAAAATAGGAGGAAACATTATAGACGATTCTAAAGCTTTGGATGCATTTTTAGAACAATTTTCCGAGATGGAATCACCAAAACTCTTGGTGCATGGAGGAGGGAAATTAGCTTCTCAATTGGCTCAAAAGATGGAGGTGGAAGTGAAGATGGAGCAAGGCAGACGTATTACGGATGCTGAAACATTGGACATCATCACGATGGTATACGGAGGAAAAATCAATAAAAATATTGTTGCAAAACTTCAGGCTCTTCAATGCAATGCCATTGGATTTACAGGTGCTGATGGAAATACTATTGTGTCTGTAAAACGTCCTGTAAAAGATATTGATTATGGATTTGTAGGCGATGTTGAAATCGTAAATACTGAAATTTTAGAGTTGTTGATGGGGCAAGATATTGCTCCAATATTTTGTGCCATTACCCATGATGCACAGGGGAGTTTACTCAACACCAATGCCGATACTATTGCTTCGGAATTGGCCATAGGCTTTGCTGAAAAGTACAATGTAGAACTGTATTACTGTTTTGAAAAAAATGGCGTGCTGCGTGATGTGAATGATGATGATTCTGTAATTGAAACCATCACCGAACCAATTTATCAAAACTTGCTTTCCGAAGGGGTTATTGCCGATGGAATGCTGCCTAAATTAAATAATTGTTTTCATGCAATTAACAAGAATGTAACCAAGGTTTGCATTGGTAAACCAAACATGTTAACCCAAGCTGCCACAAAATTTACAACAATTACCAAATGATTCAAGAACTGACACAGCATGCCATAAATTTGTTAAAACAGCTCATTGCCACTCCTTCTTTTTCTTCGGAAGAGGACCAAACGGCAGCGCATATAGAGAATTGGTTCAAAGGGCATGATATTCCTTATAAGCGATATAATAATAACGTATGGTCTATCAATAAATATTTTGATGAGAGCAAACCAACCTTATTGCTTAATTCCCATCACGATACCGTAAAACCTAATAATGCCTATACCAAAAATCCTTTTGAAGCCATTGTGGAGGATGGGAAGCTTTTCGGTTTGGGAAGCAATGATGCTGGAGGTTGTTTGGTGTCACTTTTGGCAACCTTTACATATTTCTATGCCAAAGAAGATTTAAAATATAACTTGGTGATTGTGGCTTCTGCGGAAGAAGAAAGTAGTGGACCTAATGGTTTGAATAGCATGCTGGAAATCATTCCGGAGGTGGATGTTGCAATTGTAGGCGAACCAACACTTATGAATTTAGCTATTGCAGAAAAGGGTTTGGTGGTGTTTGATGCCGTGGTAAAGGGGACTCCAAGTCATGCTGCGCACCCAAATGATGATAATGCTATATACAATACTATTAAGGTTTTGGAATGGTTTCAAGAGTTTCAATTTGAAAAAGTGTCCGAAACTTTAGGAGAGGTGAAATTAACCGTTTCTCAAATTAATGGAGGGAAACAACACAATGCCATTCCTGCCAATGTTGATTTAGTGGTGGATGTGAGGGTGAATGACCAATACACCAATCAGGAAGTTGCAGATATTTTGATGAAGGAAGCACCATGCGATAGCATTGTTCCGAGAAGTTTACGATTGAATTCTTCTTCCATTCCTGTAGAACATCCTTTGGTGAAAGCAGGAATCGCTTTGGGAAGGGAAACCTATGGGTCACCTACGTTATCGGACCAAGCTGTACTGTCATGTCCATCTTTAAAATTGGGACCTGGAGACAGTACGCGCTCTCATTCTGCCGATGAATTTATTTATCTGCACGAAATTGAAGAAGGAATTAAGATTTATATTGAATTGCTAAACAACGTATTATGAAGCTCTGGGATAAAGGCTTGGCCATTGATAAAAAAATAGAACAGTTTACTGTAGGAAACGATAGAGAAATAGATTTGCATATTGCAAAATATGATGTTCAGGCATCTCTGGCCCATGCAAAAATGTTACAACATGTTGGGATTTTAAATGAAGTAGAGCTTGGCCAGTTGGAAGAAGGATTGCAACATTTGAAGGAACAAATAGAAGCGGGAACATTTGTAATTGAAGACCAGTTTGAAGATGTGCACTCCAAAATAGAATTTGAACTGACCAAAACTTATGGAGAAGTTGGAAAAAAAATCCATACAGCACGTTCTAGAAACGATCAAGTTTTAGTGGCCTTACAGTTATATTACAAGGAAAATATTCAAGAAATTCTATCAAAAACAGAAACGTTCTTTTTATCACTTTTAGACTTGGCTAATACCCATAAGGATAAACTGTTGCCTGGCTACACGCATTTGCAGGTGGCGATGCCGTCTTCCTTCGGATTATGGTTTTCTGCCTATGCCGAGATTTTGGCTGATGACAGTTATCTATTGCAGGCGGCCTTAAAAACGGTGGATCAAAACCCGTTGGGCTCGGCTGCTGGTTATGGAAGTTCCTTTGCAATTGACAGGGGATTTACCACCAAAGAGCTTCAATTTGAAACTCTAAAATACAATGTTGTTGCTGCCCAAATGAGCCGCGGTAAGAGTGAAAGAACCATCGCGGCTGCTTTAGGAGGTTTAAGTAACACCATGGCGCGTTTTGCAATGGATATTTGTTTGTATATGAGCCAGAATTTTGGTTTCATTTCATTTCCGGATGAATTGACCACGGGAAGTAGCATAATGCCTCATAAGAAAAACCCTGATGTTTTTGAATTGCTTCGAGGCAAATGCAACAAAATTCAAGCGCTTCAAACCGAGATGACTTTAATTACCAATAACCTTCCGAGTGGTTACCATAGAGACTATCAATTGTTGAAGGAATCTATCATAGGAGGAATAGAGGATGTAAAGGATTTGTTGGATATTTTCAACTATGCCATCAATCAGGTGGAAGTAAAGGATATCGATTTGAATGATGCTAAATATCGTTACCTTTTTACGGTAGACAATATGAATACCTTGGTTGAAAGCGGGATGAGTTTTAGAGAAGCGTATCAAGTTATTGGTAAGCAGGTACAGGAAGGAACTTATACACCAGACACTTCCAAACAACATACTCATGTTGGAAGCATGGGGAATTTGCGTTTAGAGGATATCAAGGCTAAATTCGCAAAGTAGCTTAATAGGTTTTTGGAATTTGGTGTGTGGCAGCACAAGCGGCACCTATAATGCCAGCATGGTTTCCTAAATGGGCAGGAACAACAGGCGTTTCAATAGTAATGTACTTTTTGAATTTATCAAAATCGTCTGATGTGCCTCCTCCAAGAATAATTAAATCGGGGCACACCAATGTTTCAACCAAACCAAGGAAGATGTTGAAGCGTTTGCCCCATTTCTTAAAGCTTAAATTCTTGTCCTTTTTTGAAGAAGCGGCAGCCCACTGTTCAATTTTTTCATACTTTTTATAAGGGATTTGACCTAATTCAAAATTAGGAATCAATTTACCGTCATAAAAAGCACCGCTACCCAAACCAGTACCTATGGTAATGGTTAGGACTAACCCAGGTTTTCCTTGGCCAATGCCATAATTCATTACCGCATATCCAGCTGCATCAGCATCATTAATAACCGTAACGGGTAAATGAACTTCTTTCGAAAATAACTCCTCTACATTGACGTGATCCCATTCTTCATGGAGGTTTCCGGAAGCTTTACAAATTCCATGTTTGATTATGCTGGGAAACCCGCAACCAATAGGGCCCGAATAGTCAAAATGTTTTACTATCTGTGCAAACACTTTTGCCATGTCTTCCGGTTTTCGCGATGGAGGTGTTGGTATTCTATATCTTTTGGTGACAAGTTCTCCTGTGATGGTATTCACTAATGCTCCCTTCATGCCCGATCCGCCGACATCGATTCCTAAAATTTCCATAGAATTAAATTTTCTGAATGTTAAAATTAATAAATCTATTAGAGAACCCCTCGTAAAAAGTGAGTCATAATTATTAAGAACGGATAGTTTTTTAAAGAGTATGAAAGCAAAAAGCACTCAATTGAGTGCTTTTTTATATCCTAAAGAAGACATAGTTTTCTTAAACGTTTCAGATTATTGTAGACTGACCCAAATGGATGTTAGTGAAATTAATATTACTGTCTTTAGGATTGTTGATGAAATCCTCAATGAAATCACCAACCTTAGCAGTTGTTATGTTGTTATATTTTGAATTCAAATCAGGGGTCATTATTTCTAATTGAACCGATTTTTCTACGGCATTCCTAACCATATCCGCTTCATCATGCAAACCAAAATGATCTAGTAACATAGCGGCGGATAGAATAGATGCAATTGGATTGGCGATGTTTTTGCCTTTTGCCTGTGGATAGGAGCCATGAATAGGTTCAAACATGGCGTGTTTATTACCTACAGACGCCGAGGCCAAAAGCCCAATAGACCCTCCAATAACACTGGCTTCATCACTGATGATGTCTCCAAACATGTTTTCGGTTAAAATAACATCAAACTGTTTTGGATTGAGAATCATTTGCATGGCAGCATTATCTACAAACAAGAAATCTAAAGTTACATCAGGGTAAGAGGTGGAAAGCTCGGTCACTACTTTTCTCCATAAACGGGAAGATTCCAAAACATTGGCCTTGTCTACCAAGGTGAGTTTCTTGCTTCTCGTTTGAGCAGCCTTAAAGGCTAAGTGGGCAATGCGTTCAATTTCTTCCCGTGTATACAAACAAAGATCAGAAGCAGTGTTGCCATCATCACTTAAATATTTGTCTCCAAAATAGATGCCTCCAGTCAATTCACGGTAGATACTAATATCGGTTCCTTTTATGTTTTCTTCCTTAAGTGGTGATGCCCCTACAAGACTGTCGTAAGCTTTTACAGGTCTGATATTGGCAAACAATCCCAGCTCCTTTCTAAGTTTAAGCAACCCCTGTTCGGGACGCACTTTTGCTGAAGGGTCGTTATCATATTTAGGATCGCCAATAGCTCCAAATAACACGGCATCACTATGTTTGCAAATGTCTAAAGTGGCATCTGGTAAAGGGGAACCTGTTTCGTCGATTGCAATGGCTCCAACAAGAGCCGACTTGAATCTAAAGCTATGGTTGAATTCCTGTGCGATGGCCTTTAATACCTTAATTGCCTGATCGGTCACCTCTGGACCAATTCCATCTCCTGATAAAACAGCAATATCTAATTTCATTTCTTTATGTGAAGGACCATTTGTAGCCTTCTCTACTTGTTAGTTTGTTCTACTTAATTCAAAAGCCTCAATGGCTTCTTTTTTACTTAATAAATAATCAATATCATCATACCCATTAATCATGCAGGTTTTTTTGTAAGCGTCAATCTCAAAACTTTCCTGTTGGTCGGTACCTTTAATGCCAATGGTTTGATTTTCTAAATCAACAATGAGTTCGGTTTCTGGATTTGCCTTAATGGTATTCAATAAAGTTTCTAGATAGGCTTCACTCACCTGAACCGGCAGCAACCCATTGTTCAAAGCATTTCCTTTAAAGATATCAGCAAAAAAACTTGAAACGATTACTTTAAAACCATAACCGACCAAAGCCCATGCAGCATGTTCGCGACTGGAGCCGCATCCAAAATTATCTCCGGCAACCAAAATGCTTCCCGTGTATTTTGAGTCATTTAAAGGGAATCCTGTATTGAGATTTCCATGTTTGTCGTAACGCCAATCCCTAAAGGCATTGTCGCCAAATCCTTGCTTGTCTGTTGCTTTTAAAAAGCGAGCAGGAATGATTTGATCGGTATCTATATTTTCAATGGCCAACGGAATGGCTCTTGACTGTAATGTTGTAAACTTTTCCATATTTGATTCCTTTCCGTTGAAAGGTTTAGCTCATTAATTCTTTTTCAAAAGCATTTTCAAAGGCTTTTGATACATCAACTATTTTTCCTGCAACTGCTGTAGCTGCTGCCACCAATGGACTTGCCAAAATGGTTCTGGCACCCTGGCCTTGACGTCCTTCAAAATTTCTATTGGAAGTAGAAACGCAGTATTCGCCCTGGGGTATTTTATCATCGTTCATAGCCAAACAAGCAGAACAACCTGGTTGTCGCAATTCGAAACCGGCAGTTTCAAAAATATCTTTTAAGCCTTCTTCTATAATTTGGGCTTCTACTTGCTTACTTCCAGGAACCAACCACGCAGTGACGTTGTCGGCCTTATGTTTGCCCTTAATGTAATTGGCAGCTACTCTAAAATCTTCAATTCTAGAATTGGTACAACTACCAATAAATACATAGTTGATAGGTTTGTCTATCAAGGATTCTCCTTTTTGGAAATCCATATATTCCAAGGATTTTTCAAAAGAAGCATCATTCAAAATAGGGATTTGTTCAGAAATTTTAATACCCATACCAGGATTGGTTCCGTAGGTAATCATGGGTTCAATATCTTGGGCATCAAAAACGTATTCTTTGTCAAAGGTCGCATTGGCATCTGTAGGCAATGTTTTCCAATAGGCAACTTTGTTTTCGAATTCCTCGCCTTTAGGCGCAAATTCTCTGCCCTTGATGTATTCAAAAGTGGTTTCGTCTGGGGCAATCATACCGCCTCGAGCACCCATTTCAATACTCATATTACAAACGGTCATCCGACCTTCCATACTCATGTTTTCAAACACGTCTCCCGCATATTCGCAGAAATAGCCTGTCCCTGAATTGGTGCCCAATTTTGAAATGATATAAAGAATGACATCTTTGGGTAGGACGCCATTCTTTAACTTGCCATTAACCGTTACACGTAAACTTTTAGGCTTTGTCAATAACAAACATTGACTTGCAAATACCTGTGCTACCTGACTGGTCCCAATACCAAAGGCAATGGCACCAAAAGCTCCATGGGTAGAGGTGTGCGAATCGCCACAAACCATGGTCATACCTGGTTGTGTGATGCCTAGTTCAGGAGCCATAACATGGACGATGCCATTGTATTGATGTCCTAAATCGTAGAGTGTAATATTATTTTTATGACAGTTTTCGGCGAGCTGTTTTAACTGATTTCTGGACAGCTCATCCTTAACCGGTAAGTGTTGATTTTTTGTAGGAGTGTTATGGTCTGCGGTGGCCACAATTTGGTTTGGCCTAAATATTGGAATATCTCGTTCTTCAAGTTCGTTAAAAGCCTGTGGGCTGGTAACTTCATGAATTAAGTGTTTGTCAATATATAATATTTGTGGTCCATCCTGAATGGAGTCCACAACGTGCGCATCCCAAACTTTATCAAATAAGGTCTTTCCCATTACGCGCTAATTATTTGTTGATATACATTACTAGTTTCGATGATATGGTGAATATCACTGTCATCGACTTCTTTTTTACTATCGGCAAAATTTAAGAAACTGGCATAGATTTCATCCAATTGCAATTTGGTTAATTCGTAGCCGATGTTTTTGGCTCTATAGGCCAAGGCAGCTCTCCCGCTTCTGGCCGTTAATACAATGGCAGATTCAGTAACGCCTACGTCTTTAGGATCGATGATTTCGTAGGTTTCTCTGTTTTTAATGACGCCATCTTGATGAATTCCTGAGCTGTGTGCAAAGGCATTGGAGCCTACGATGGCCTTATTAGGTTGGGTGTACACGCCCATTTGTTCAGATACCAATTGGCTGATACCGTATAACTCTGGAGTTTTAATGTGGGTATCCAAGTTTAAGTACGGGTGTTGTTTTAAAATCATGACGACTTCTTCCAAAGCGGTGTTTCCTGCGCGTTCGCCAATACCGTTGATAGTACATTCAATTTGGCGTGCTCCATTGATGACTCCTTCTATGGAATTGGCTGTGGCCAATCCTAAATCGTTATGGCAATGGCAAGACAAGATGGCCTTTTCAATACCTTTTACATTTTCTTTTAGGTATTTGATCTTTGCTCCATATTCACTAGGCAAACAATAACCCGTTGTATCAGGAATATTTAAAACGGTAGCACCAGCTTTAATGGCCATTTCACAAATACGAGCTAAATACTCATTGTCTGTTCTTCCCGCATCTTCGGCATAAAATTCAATATCTTCAACAAAGGATTTGGCATATTTTACGGCTTCGTAGGCCCGTACCAAAACTTGTTCTCTGGTAGAGTTGAATTTAAATTTTATATGGGAGTCGGAAGTTCCAATACCTGTATGTATTCTAGGTCGTTTAGCATACTTCAAGGCTTCTGCGGCAACTTTAATATCGTTTTCAACAGCTCTAGTCAAACCACAAACTGTAGCATTTTTTACTAATTTGGAAATGGCCTCAACAGATTCAAAGTCGCCAGGACTGGAAACCGGAAATCCTGCTTCAATAACATCTACTCCTAGTTGGTCCAACTTTTTGGCAATAATCAACTTTTGGGTTGTATTTAGCTTACACCCAGGAACCTGTTCACCATCTCTTAAGGTGGTGTCAAAAATTTGTACGTGCTCTTTAGACATTTATAGAAATATATTTTTGTATTGTCTTACGAATTTATACTTTGGTTATACATTATACTTCGGTTTTTAATATGTATTACGATGTTCAACTGTTGTTTTGCGTTGTAAAACGCTGTAAAATAAGTATTTAACGTTTATTTTTGTTCGATGACTAAGGATTTGAAAGACAATTTGTTTCTACTGGTGAAGTCCATGACAAAATCGGAAAAACGCCAGTTTAAACTGTATGTAGGACGGTTGGGAGTTAATGAGGATTCCAAGTTTTTGAACCTGTTCAATATCATGGATAGGCTTTCTGTGTATGATGAGGCTATTATCCTAAAAAGTGGAGTGGTCAAAAAACAACAATTGGCCAATGTTAAGGCTCATTTATACAAACAAATACTGATTAGCCTTAGATTGAACCCATCTCACCAAAACACAAGATCACAATTAAGGGAACAATTAGATTTTGCTTCTATTTTATACCATAAAGGACTTTATAAACAAGCCTTGAAAATATTAGATAAGTCCAAGGAATTGGCTATTCAAAGTGAAGAAAAGAATTTAGCTTTTGAAATTGTGGAGCTTGAAAAAATCATCGAATCACAATACATAACAAGAAGTATCAGTGGGCGAGCCGATGAGTTGACCATTCAGGCGAAAGAACTGAGCAAGGCCAATGTTATAGCAAGTAAACTTTCCAATTTATCCTTGCAGCTTTATGGCTTGTTTCTAAAGATAGGTTACGTTAAAAATGAAGCCGAAGCCAAGCAAATAAGGGATTATTTTCAAGCCCGTTTGCCAAAGTATGATATCAACGAACTGGGATTTAGGGAGCGTTTATGGCTTTATAAGGCCAACTTATGGTACAGCTTTTTACTTCAGGATTTTTTGAATTGCTATAAATATGCCTTACGTTGGGTAAAGCTTTTTGAGCAGCACCCAGACATGGTAGACTTAAATCCCGTGTTTTTTATTAAAGGAAACAATTACCTATTGGAAGCCTTGTTCTACACCAAAAACAAGCGCAAGTTTGACCATTATTTAAGAAAGTTTGAAAGTATTGTAGCGGCAAAGTCCTTTCCTAAAGATGAAAATGTGGAAGCGCTTACGTTCCTGTATTTGAATGTTAACAGACTTAATTATTACTTCATAGATGGCAGTTTTCAGGAAGGTTTGTATCTAATCCCCATAATTGAAAAGGATTTACAGTCTTATAAAGATCGTATCGACGAACATCATACTATGGTGTTTTATTACAAGTTTGCGAGTATGCATTTTGGAGCAGGAAACAACAAGGAATGTATTGCGTATCTAGACAAAATTATCTCTAATAAATCACTTTCCATGCGTGAAGATTTGCTCTGTTTTTCAAGAGTATTGAACCTAGTTGCTCACTACGAAGGCGGGTATGATTATCATATTGAAAAGCTCTTGAGGAGCACGTATAAATTTCTGTTGAAGATCAACGATCTTTACGAAGTCCAAAAAGAAATGATTAAGTTCATTAAAGGGCTTCAGGATGTGTACCCCCAAGATATTAAGAAAGCTTTTATAGAACTTCATAAAACCTTTAAAACTTATGAAAATGATCCCTATGAGCGACGTGCATTCCTTTATTTAGATATTGTTTCTTGGTTGGAAAGCAAAATTTACAACAAGCCTGTAGCCCAAATTATCAGGGAAAAGTATTTGGCCGAATTTTCATGATAAAATCATAAAAAATTCAAAAAGTGGAGAATAAATTTGGATTTTAAGTTTTTCTAACTGAATATTTGCACTCACAAAGTTCACTCACTTATTGAAAATGTTATCAAGAAAGGTGGAGGGATTAGACCCAACGAAACCTTAGCAACCCTTTAGCAATAAAGAAGGTGCTACATTCTACTAAAAGCAACGTGTTTTTGGATAGATAACCCAACGAGAATTACAGTCTGTAATTTTCTATAAATTCTTTGTAACATATTCTATTTAGGTATGCCCAATTGGGCTCGAGCTTTTTGTTTTTAAATTTTTAATTTTGAAATGAAAGCACTTAAATTCATACAACTGGATAATTTTACTCTTGAAAGCGGAGTAGAATTGCCAATACAATTATCTTATCAAACATTTGGGCTACCGCTTCATGAAGCCCCAATAGTAGTGGTAAATCATGCTCTTACAGGAAACAGTAATGTTGCCGGAGACGATGGCTGGTGGGGAAGCTTGATTGGAGACGATAAAATTATCGATACCAAAAAATTCACGGTGCTAGCCTTTAATATTCCAGGTAATGGGTACGACGGATTCCTAATTGAAAACTATAAGGATTTTGTAGCGCGTGATGTTGCCAAATTGTTTTTAAAAGGTTTGGAAGAACTAAACATTCAACAGGTGTTTGCCTTGATAGGCGGTTCGCTAGGAGGTGGGATTGCTTGGGAAATGGCCGTTTTGAAACCTAATCTAGCCGAGTATTTAATCCCGGTGGCAACCGACTGGAAATCGACCGATTGGTTGATTGCCAATTGTCAAATTCAAGAGCAGTTTTTGGTGAATTCCAACAATCCAGTACATGATGCCCGAATGCACGCCATGCTATGCTACAGAACACCTAAGTCGTTTAAGGAGCGTTTCCAAAGAAGTATTAATAATGAATTGGAAATTTTTAATGTAGAGAGTTGGTTGTTACATCATGGTAATAAGTTGCAGGAACGTTTTCAGTTGTCGGCCTACAAATTGATGAACCAGTTGCTGAAAACCATTGACGTTACCAAAGGAAGAGAAGCCAACGAAAATATATTGGACATCATCAGTTCCAAAATTGCCATTGTAGGGGTGGATTCCGATTTATTTTTTACAGCGGAAGAAAACAGGGAAACCCAAAAACAGCTGGCCGCAACGCATCCAAATGTGACCTATCACGAAATCCATTCAGATCATGGTCACGATGCATTTTTAATAGAATTTGAACAGTTAGAAAAAATTATAGAGGGCATTTTTAGCCCAGATACAAAACACAAGAGAATGAAAATATTGAAGTTTGGCGGGAAGTCTTTAGGAAATGGAGAAGGTCTTACAAGAGCCCTTGAAATCATAGAGAAAAAGGTTAATGATGGCGAAAAAATAGCAGTGGTTGTATCGGCTAGGGGGAATGCCACGGACGAATTGGAAGCTTTGCTTGAAAAAGCTTCTAAGAAGGAAGTGTACAAACCCGATTTTGAAGCTTTCAAAGCCTATCAAGTAGAGCCACTGCCAAGTATTGATTTTACAGGTGAGTTTTCGGCTTTGGAAAATATTTTCGAAGGGGTGGCTTTGCTTGGGGATTACAGTGAAAAAATCAAAAGCCAAGTATTGGCTTTCGGGGAATTATTGTCTGCAAAAATTATTGCAGAAATATTAAAAGGAAAAGGCATTAATGCTAATGCAACGGACTCGAGAACCTTGATAAAAACCGAAGGGGACTTTGGAAACTCTCAGCCTATTCAAAAGATTTCCAAAGAGAAAGTTGTGGAGCATTTTAAGAAATTCAATGGCTCTACGGTGAATATTGTTACAGGGTTCATTGCATCGAATTTGGATGGAGAAACTACCACTTTGGGACGTAACGGAAGCAACTATTCTGCTTCTTTGTTGGCCAATTTCTTGGATGCAGAAGAATTGCAAAATTACACACATGTAAATGGTATTTATACGGCCAATCCAGATTTGGTTGCCGATGCCCAAAAAATTAGAGAGCTGTCCTTTAGCGAAGCGAATGAATTGGCAAACTTTGGAACCAGTGTACTGCATGCTAAAACCATCATTCCATTGGTGGAAAAAAATATCAATTTAAGAATCTTGAACACCTTCAATTCCGATGGGGAAGGTACCTTGATTACGGCCAAACCAAGCAATAAGGAAGTAACTTCATTGTCGGTTTTGGATAATGTGGCGCTATTGAATTTTGAAGGAAGAGGTCTTTTAGGAAAAGTTGGTGTGGATGCCCGAATTTTTAAAGCCTTGAGTGATCAAAATATTAGTGTAAGCATTGTGTCGCAAGGATCTTCGGAAAGAGGAATTGGTTTGATCATAGATGCTTCAAAAGCAACGCAAGCTGTGGTGGCCTTGGAGCGTGAATTTGAAAATGATTTTTACACTCAAGACGTTAACAAAATTGGCGTGGTAGATGATGTGTCGGTAATTTCTATTATTGGGATTGAGTTGAGCTCGTTCCACAAGCCATTCAATGCCTTGATCAAAAACCAAATTACACCGCTATTGTTTAACAATACGGTGACTGGTAGAAATGTGAGTTTGGTGGTGAAAAAGCATCAATTGCATAAGGCTGTCAATGTTATTCATGGAGAGATTTTCGGGATTTCCAAGAAAATCAACATTGCCATTTTTGGCCACGGATTGGTTGGAGGTGCTTTGATCAATCAGATTTTGAAATCAAAAGATGAGATTGAAAAGCGTAAAGGAATTAGTTTGAATGTATTCGCTATAGCCAATTCAAAACAGGTGATTTTAGATAAAAATGGTGTTGATGAAAATTGGAAAGAAGCCTTAAAAGCTGAAACTTCAGGATATCAACTTCAGGATATAGTGGATTTTGCCAAAAAACACCATTTGGAAAACTTGATAGCTGTGGATAATACTGCAAGCGGGGTGTTCCATGAAAATTACAAGCCATTGGTGGAAGCGGGATTTGATTTGGTGTCGTCCAATAAAATTGCCAACACTATTTCCCACGATTTTTACACCGACTTGAGAGAACATTTAAAAGAGCACAACAAACAATACCTTTACGAAACTACGGTAGGTGCTGGATTGCCATTAATTGACACCATCAAGTTATTGCACGAATCTGGTGAAAACATTACTAGAATTAGAGGGGTGTTTTCGGGAACCTTAAGTTACCTGTTCAATAACTTTTCTGTTCAGGACAAACCGTTCAGCGCCATTGTTCAGGAAACTATCGATAAAGGATTTACGGAGCCAGATCCAAGAGAAGATTTCTCTGGGAATGATGTAGCACGTAAATTATTAATCTTGGCTCGCGAGTTGGATTTGCATAACGAATTTGAAGATGTGTCGGTTCAAAATTTAATCCCTGAAGCTTATAGAAATATTTCAGTTCAGGAATTTTTGGGGCAATTGGATGTGCTTGATGAGGAATTCCAAAAAATCAAAGAACAACAGGAACCGGGCCATGTGTTGAGATATGTTGGAGATTTGTTTGGTGACCTGTCTCAGGAGAAGGGTAATTTGGAAGTAAAACTGGTTTCTATTCCAGAAGACAGCACTTTGGGTCATGTAAAAGGTTCCGATGCCATTTTTGAGATTTTCACAGAATCGTATGGAGAGCAGCCAATCGTAATTCAAGGGGCAGGCGCAGGTGCCGAAGTAACCGCAAGAGGTGTCTTTGGTGATATTTTGCGATTGTCTAAACACATTAACTAATAAGAAAACACAATTCCAAAATTCAATTTGGAACACAAAACACCTATTGTCATGAGTCAAAAACATTTCGAAACTGAAGCTATCAGAACACAGTTGGAGCGTTCGCAGTTTTCAGAGCATTCAGCGCCTTTGTATCTCACCTCAAGTTTTAAATTTGATGATGCCGAGGACATGCGTGCCTCCTTTGCAGAGGAAAAGGAACGCAATATTTACAGCCGTTTTACCAACCCAAATACTTCGGAGTTTGTGGAGAAGATCTGCAAATTGGAGGGTGCTGAAGCAGGTTATGCTTATGCCACGGGAATGTCGGCAGTGTTTTCAACTTTTGCGGCTTTGTTGAATGCAGGAGATCATGTGGTGTCCTGCCGAAGTGTATTTGGTTCTACACACGCTTTGTTTACCACCTATCTTCCAAAGTGGAATATTGAAACTACCTATTTTAAGGAAAGCGAAGTTGATAAAATTGAGGAATTGATTCAGCCTAACACCAAAATTCTATATGCTGAAACGCCTACCAATCCAGCGGTAGATATTCTGGATTTGGAGTTATTGGGCAAGATTGCGAAGAAACATAACATCCTATTGGTTATTGATAATTGTTTTGCCACACCTTATTTGCAAAACCCAATTAAGTTTGGTGCCGATTTGGTAATTCATTCAGCAACTAAATTAATCGACGGACAAGGTCGCGTGTTAGGGGGAGTGACTGTTGGAAGTAAGGAGTTGATTAGAGAGATTTATTTGTTCTCAAGAAATACAGGGCCGTCTTTGTCGCCATTTAATGCTTGGGTGTTGTCCAAAAGCGTAGAAACCTTGCCTGTTCGCGTAGACAGACATTGCGAAAATGCCTTGAAGGTGGCAGAATTTTTAGAAAGCCATGACAATGTCAATTTTGTGAAATATCCATTTTTAAAATCACATCCGCAGTATGAAATTGCCAAAAAGCAAATGAAGCAAGGCGGGAATATTGTAGCTTTTGAAATTAAAGGAGGCGTGGAAGCTGGGCGTAAGTTTTTGGATGCTCTAAAAATGGCCTCACTCTCAGCTAATTTGGGAGACACGAGAACGATTGTAACGCATCCGGCCTCAACAACACATAGTAAATTAAGTGAAGCTGACAGATTGGAAGTTGGGATTACCGATGGATTGGTAAGGGTTTCTGTAGGTTTGGAACATTTTGAGGATATTATTGCCGATTTAAAACAGGCCTTAGATTGATATTAGAATTTGGTTATATTTGAGCAATGCTTTCAAAGAAAACCAAATACGGTCTTAAGGCACTAACATTCTTGGCGAGACAGGAGAATTTTAGTCCAGTACAAATAGGGGTAATTTCCCAACATGAAAATATTTCCCAAAAGTTTTTGGAGAGTATTCTATTAACATTGCGGAAAAATGGTTTCTTGGGATCCAAGAAAGGTAAGGGCGGAGGCTATTACTTACTTAGGGATCCCAAGGATATCAAAATGTCTGCCGTAATGCGTATTTTGGAAGGTCCCATTGCCATGGTGCCTTGCGTAAGTTTGAACTTCTATGAGAAGTGTGAAGACTGCCCGAATGAAAAAACGTGCTCGGTCCATAAATTGATGATGGAAGTAAGGGATAGCACGCTTAATATCTTCAACAATAAGTCCTTGGCGGACATAATTTGATTATTTAACATTAAAATTCACAGCACTTTAAATTATTTTATATACTTTTGTTTTTAAATCCTACTATTCCGATGGGGTAATGGGGATTAAAATTTAAATTATGATTGGACATACCATTGATATCGCATATTGGAATCAAGTATTGCGAGACAAAACACCAGATGAAATTATTGACTGGGCTTTAACTGTATCAGAAAACCGAATTGTCACTACTAGTTTTGGAGTGTATTCTTCAGTATTGTTGAGCACCATGGTCAGGAAGGATAAGGGCATTAAGGTGATTTGGTGTGATACCCTTTATAATGAAAACAGTACGTATGAGCATGCCTCAAATTTGATTAGACAATACAATTTGAATATCTATAGGTATCAGTCCCTAAAAAGTAAGGCTGAAATTGATGCCACTATTGGTTTACCCGGATTGGAAGATGATAATCATGCTGAATTTTCGGAAGTTGTGAAATTGGAGCCGTTCAGAAGAGCGCTTAAAGAACATCAGCCGGACTTGTGGTTTACCAACATTAGAGTAAGACAAACAGAACTTAGAAGCAAGAAGGATATTTTGAGTTTGAGTAAGGACGGTATTTTAAAGGTGAGCCCCTTTTATTATTGGACGGATGCAGATTTAGACAATTATTTGGAAGTCCACGGACTGCCCAAAAACCATGATTATTTCGATCCTATAAAGGCATTGAAAAACAGAGAGTGTGGTATACACTTGCAATAACAGCAAATAGGCATTATGCAAAGTTTTAGAACAGAAATAGAAAATCCGGTTGTAGAGAGGGACATTATTGAATTGGCTAATAAGATTGAGCTGTTCCATAATGGCAAGATCGATGAGGAGAAATTCCGAAGCCTGCGTTTGGCTCGTGGAGTTTATGGGCAACGCCAACATGGGGTGCAAATGATTCGCATCAAATTGCCTTACGGGAAAGTATTGAGCAAGCAGTTGCGAAGAATTGCAGATGTATCGGATGAATATTCTAGAGGGAGATTACACATTACTACGCGTCAGGACATCCAGATCCATTATGTGGATTTGGATAGAACCCCAGAACTTTGGGCTGAATTAGAGCGTGATGAGGTGACCTTGCGTGAAGCTTGTGGCAATACAGTAAGAAATGTCACCGCGAGTGAAACAGCGGGAATTGACATTGGTGAACCTTTCGATGTGTCGCCTTATGCCGATGCTGTGTTCAAATTCTTTTTGAGAAATCCTATCTGTCAGGAAATGGGGCGCAAGTTTAAGGTGTCATTTTCGGCTTCCGATGCTGATACAGGACTGTCTTACATGCACGATTTGGGCTTCATTGCCAAAATTCAAAATGGTACTAGAGGTTTTAAGGTAATGCTGGCGGGTGGTTTGGGTTCCCAACCACGTCATGCCGATGTACTATATGAGTTCTTGCCTTCAGATAAAATTATTCCTGTGATGGAAGGTGTTCTGAGAATTTTTGATCGCCATGGAGAGCGTAAAAGTCGCGCCAAGGCACGTGTCAAATTCTTAGTAAAGGATATTGGCTTGGAGGCTTTCAAACAATTGGTGGATGAGGAGCAAGCTGCTATAGAATACAAATCGGTGCCTATTGATACGAATTCGTATCCAATATCAAAGCCTGTTGAAGTTGCTATCCCAAATGTTGAATTGGTTGATGTGGCAACCTTTAATAAATGGAAGGCTACTAACATTGTTCCTCAAAAACAGGAAGGTTATGTGGCTATTGGTATCAAAGTATTGTTAGGTGATTTTTATACGGATAAAGCCAGATTGCTCGCAGATTTGGTAGAGACTTTTGCTGCCGGTGAAATCAGGTTGACCTTACGTCAGAATATTTTAATTCCCTTTGTGAAGGAGGAATTGTTGCCATTCTTTTATCAAGAGTTGAGCAAGTTAGGCTTTACCGAACTTGGTTATAATAAAGCTGTAGATATCACCGCATGCCCAGGAACAGATACTTGTAATTTAGGAATTGCTAGCAGTACTGGAATTGCCGAAGAGTTGGAGCGTGTCATTAAGGCCGAATATCCGCAATATTTGGATAATGAAGATTTGATTATCAAAATTAGTGGTTGTATGAATGCTTGTGGACAGCACACTATGGCCAATATAGGATTTCAGGGAATGTCCATTCGTACGTCTGATAAATTGGTGGCACCGGCATTGCAAGTATTGTTAGGAGGTGGTAACAAAGGAAACGGGAATGGGATTTTCGCTGATAAAGTGGTAAAAGTTCCGAGTAGACGAGGGCCTGAGGCCTTGCGTAGAATCTTGAATGACTATGAAGCCAATGCTAAAGGAAAGCCTTTTGTGGACTATTATTTGGAGCAGGGACAGAAGTATTTCTACGATTTCTTGACTGATTTGTCTGATGTTTCCAACCTAACCCAAGAAGATTTTATTGATTGGGGAACGAATGAAAAGTATGTGAAAGCTATTGGGGTTGGAGAATGTGCTGGTGTGGTCATCGATTTGGTATCGACACTGTTTTTGGAAAGTGAGGAAAAAATTGAATTGGCAGAACAGTCCTTTGAGGATAAAGTGTATTCGGCGGCAGTGTATCACGCTTACAGTTCCATGGTGAACTCGGCAAAAGCAATTTTAATTTCCGAAGATATTTCAGTGAATACCCAAGCAGGGATTATTTCTCAATTCGATGCTGAATTTGTGGAAACGAATCGAGTGCGTTTGGGAGTGACATTTTCAGAATTGGTATATCAAATAAAAAATAATGCCCCTACTAAAGAATTTGCAGAGAATTATATTGAAAGCGCCAAAGTGTTCTTGTCCAATGTGAAAGTGTTTAGGGCAGAAACACAAAAAGTGGCCAGTTAAATGAACAAATCAAGTGGGGATGGAAAGATTAAGATCAAGATTGACAGTTGTGGGAGCAGGTCCGGGAGATCCGGAATTGATCACCCTAAAGGCAGTAAAGGCTATTGGTTCGGCCCAAGTCATTTTGTACGATGCGTTGATAAATAGTGCTTTGTTGGAATATGCAGCGCCGGAAGCTGAACTCATTTTTGTGGGAAAACGAAAAGGGTGCTATGCTTATCAACAGGAGCAAATCAATGAATTGATTGTGGCAAGAGCCAAAATTCACGGACATGTTGTGCGGTTAAAGGGAGGCGATCCATTTGTGTTTGGTAGAGGAGCCGAAGAATTGGAATATGCCCAGAGGTTTGGTGTGGAAGGCAATGTGGTGCCCGGGATTTCATCGGCTATTGCAGTGCCCGCTTACCAAGGCATTCCTTTGACGAAGCGAGGAAGTTCCGAAAGTTTTTGGGTGATTACAGGGACTACCAAAGACCATCAAATGTCCAATGATATTCCTATTGCGGCCAAATCTACGGCCACAGTGGTTATTTTGATGGGGATGAGCAAGCTGCCTCAAATCATGGAGGCTTTTCAAAAGGAAGGGAAAGCTGAAACACCGGTAGCAATCATTCAAAATGGAACTACAAAAGAAGAAAAAATAGGCATTGGTACAGTTGCCACCATTTGTGAAATCGTGGAGCAAGAAAAGTTATCCAATCCAGCCATAATTATTGTGGGTGAAGTGGTCAACGACCGAGTGCATTTGACTTCGATACGCCAAGAAATTCAACAGTTTTCATAGAATAAATAGAAACAAAATTTTTTAAAAATCATTGATTTTACGGGATAGCTATATCCAAAATCAACTAAAAATTGAGACCATGATAAAAACAGATATATTGATTATTGGAGCAGGACCAACGGGGTTGTTCACAGTTTTTGAAGCTGGATTATTGAAATTGAAGTGTCATTTAATTGATGCGTTGCCGCAACCGGGAGGACAATGCTCGGAGATATATCCTAAAAAACCAATCTATGATATTCCAGGATTTCCGGAGATATTGGCTGGAGATTTAACCAATAATTTGTTGGAGCAGGGCAAACAATTTGAACCTGGGTTTACCTTGGGAGAACGCGCAGAAACCATTGAAAAATTGGAAGACGGAAGTTTCATTGTAACCACCAATAAAGGGACAAAACACCATGCTCCTGTGGTTGCTATTGCGGGAGGTTTGGGGTCGTTTGAGCCTAGAAAACCATTGATTGAAAATATTTCTTATTACGAAGATAAAGGTGTGGAGTATTTTATCAAAGATCCAGAAGTGTACCGCAACAAAAAAGTGGTGATTTCAGGAGGGGGAGATTCTGCTTTGGATTGGAGTATTTTCTTGGCAGATGTAGCCGAAGAGGTCACTTTGGTCCATAGACGAAATGAATTCCGTGGCGCCTTGGATTCCGTAGAAAAAGTACAAGAGTTAAAGCTGTTGGGGAAAATCAATTTGGTGACTCCAGCAGAGGTGACTGCCTTGCATGGCAATTCCAAATTAGAGGGCGTAACGATTCTCAAAGACGGTGAAAAAATATTACACGAAGCCGATCATTTTATTCCTTTGTTTGGTTTGTCTCCAAAATTGGGGCCAATTGGTGATTGGGGATTGGAAATTGAAAAAAATGCCATAAAGGTGGATACCTTGGATTACCAAACCAATATTCCTGGAATCTTTGCCATTGGAGATGTAAACACTTACGAAGGTAAATTGAAGTTGATACTTTGTGGGTTCCATGAAGCGACTTTAATGTGTCAATCTGCTTATAAAATCATCAATCCGGGTAAAAAGTATGTATTGAAATATACTACCGTAAGTGGTATTGATGGTTTTGACGGCACGAGAAAAGAAGCTCCAAAAGCAGTAGTGCAGGCTATAAATTAACGGTTATTTAGAATACAGTTTAAATTGTAATCCCTAAATTTAGATGTTTGAAATAACAACTATGGCATATAAACTTCGCTTAAAGGACGATATCGCGACTTTTACAAAACGGCTCTTCTATGCACTATTTGATGAGGAAGAAGTTCAGCAAAAAGAATTGAAAGTTTTAAAGCAGGTCTTTTTGGATGTGGTATCGCAATTGAATGTTCAAAATGGAAATGAAATTTGGGACGCCTTTTCAAATAAGATTCCATCCATTAAAAAACGCATTGAATTGGATGCTTTGGCAACCGAAAAAAACGATCCGGCTTGTAAAAGTTTGGAAGAGATTTATTTGGCCTATCCAGGATTTCACGCTATTGCCATTCATCGTTTGAGTCATGAACTTTTTAAGTTGAATGTACCTGTCGTAGCAAGAATGATGAGTGAGTGTGTTCACGGGAAAACAGGCATTGATATCCATCCGGGAGCCACTATTGGAGACTCCTTTTTTATAGACCACGGAACAGGAATTGTGATTGGGGAAACTTCTATCATAAAAAAAAATGTAAAGATTTATCAAGGGGTAACACTTGGAGGGATTCAGGTGAAGAAGAGTTTGTCCAATACCAAACGTCACCCGACCATTGAGGATAATGTCACCATTTATGCCAATGCCACAATTTTGGGGGGAGACATCGTGATTGGTGCCAACAGCATTATTGGTGCCAATGTTTGGATTACCCAATCGGTTCCGGAAAATTCGTTGGTGACCTATCAGTCAGAAATTAAAATCAGTACACGCAACAAATGATTCAAAGTAAATCCATAACCGATTTAATCGGGAATACACCACTTATTGAAGTCAAACGAATCATTTCCAAACCAAACGTGCGGTTATTTTTGAAGTTGGAAGGAAAAAATCCAGGAGGCAGTGTGAAGGATCGAGCCGCTTTCAATATGATTTCTGAAGCATTGAAACGTGGTGATATTTCGGAGGGAGACACTTTGGTTGAGGCTACCAGTGGAAATACGGGGATTGCTTTGGCTTTTATAGCTCAGTTATTGGATTTGAATATGGTATTGATCATGCCTGAAAACTCTACGGAAGAACGTATCAAAACCATGCGTGCCTATGGAGCGGAACTTATTCTGACACCTGCTGCTGATGGCATAGAAGGTTCGCGTGATCTGGCTGAAAAACTTCAAAAAGAAAAAGGCTATTCCATGCTCAATCAATTTGCCAATGATGACAACTGGAAAGCCCACTACAAAACCACAGGTCCGGAAATTTGGAAAGATACGGATGGGCAAGTGACGCATTTTGTTTCGGCAATGGGCACTACCGGGACTATCATGGGAGTATCCACTTATCTGAAAGAAAAGAATGAAGCAGTAACCATTGTAGGTGCCCAACCAACCGATGACGCGAAAATCCCAGGGATTAGAAAATGGCCAGAGGCCTATTTGCCCAAGATTTTCGATCGCTCCAAAGTAGATCGAATTATAGAGGTAAGCGAAGAAGATGCCCGAACTGTGGCCAACAGATTGGCCAAAGAAGAAGGGGTGTTTTGTGGTATGAGCAGTGGCGGAAGCGTGGCTACCGCATTAAAAATAGCCGATGAAATTGAAGAAGGCCTTATCGTCGCCGTAATTTGCGATATAGGAGATCGTTACCTTTCTTCAGATTTGTTTCAATAAAAATTGGTTATAAACTATTTATCCTGTAATTTCGCAGCCTAGTTCATAAACATATAAAATGTTATCACGAAAGGCAGAGGGAATAGACCCGTTGAAGCCTTAGCAACCCTTTAACTTTAAAGAAGGTGCTAAATTCTACTAGTTGAATACTACTCAATTGGACAGATAACCTCGAGTAATTTCTTTTACTTTCTTGATGACATTTTAATATAAACACAATAAAATGTCAAATATTAATCAGGTTTTACAAGACCGAATTTTAGTTCTGGATGGTGCTATGGGGACCATGCTGCAACGGTATAATTTTTCTGAAGAGGATTTTCGTGGGGAGCGTTTTAAAGATTATCCGTCTCCGTTGAAGGGGAACAACGACTTGTTGTCGCTTACGCAGCCCCAAGCTATTGCCGAAGTACATCGTAAATACTTCGAGGCTGGTGCCGATATCGTGGAAACCAATACGTTTTCGGGAACTACCATTGGTATGGCTGATTATGATATGGAAGATTTGGTGTATGAACTGAATTATGAGTCTGCTAAGATTGCCAAAAAAGTAGCCGATGAATTTACAGCTGCCAATCCTGATAAACCTCGTTTTATTGCCGGAAGTATTGGGCCTACAAACAGAACGGCCAGCTTATCTCCAGATGTTAACCGTCCTGAATTTCGTGCCGTAACTTTTGAAGAATTGCGTGTTGCTTACAAACAACAAGTAGAGGCCTTGATTGATGGTGGCGTAGATTTATTGTTGGTGGAAACTGTATTTGACACTTTGAATGCCAAGGCAGCATTATTTGCTATTGAAGAAGTAAAAGAGGAGAGAGGTATCGATATTCCGGTCATGGTATCCGGAACGATCACGGATGCTTCGGGAAGAACCCTTTCTGGGCAAACTGTGGAAGCATTTTTAACTTCCATTTCCCATATTCCATTGCTAAGTGTAGGGTTTAATTGCGCGCTTGGAGCCGATCAGTTGCAACCTTATTTGAGACGTTTGGCAAATGAAACCGAATTTTTCACCTCTGCCCATCCAAATGCGGGACTTCCAAATGCCTTTGGAGAATACGACCAAACTCCTGCGCAAATGCAAGTACTTATTGAAAATTATCTTAAAGATGGTTTGATCAATATTATTGGAGGTTGTTGTGGAACAACTCCAGAGCATATTACGGCTATTGCTGAGGTGGCTTCTAAATATAAACCACGCAAAATTGAAGTGTCTGCATAGGGACAGTTTTTGAAAAGAATTACAATGTCAGAAAAACATACAAAATATTTAAAGCTTTCAGGTTTAGAACCTTTAATAGTCACTCCTGAAAGTAATTTTATCAATGTAGGAGAGCGAACCAATGTAACGGGGTCTCGCAAGTTTTTAAGGTTGATAAAGGAAGAAAAGTACGAGGAGGCCCTAGATGTGGCCAGAGATCAGGTGGAAGGTGGTGCCCAAATCATCGATGTGAATATGGATGAGGGAATGCTGGATGGTATGGAGGCCATGGTAACTTTCTTGAATTTAATTGCTTCGGAACCTGATATTGCCCGTGTACCAATTATGATCGATAGTTCCAAATGGGAGATCATTGAAGCTGGTTTGCAGGTGGTACAAGGGAAATCGGTGGTGAATTCCATCAGTTTAAAAGAAGGAAAAGAAACTTTCGTGCATCATGCCAAATTGGTAAAGCGCTATGGAGCTGCGGTGATTGTGATGGCATTTGATGAGGAAGGGCAGGCTGATACTTACCAAAGACGTATCGATATCTGTAAACGTTCCTATGATATTTTGGTGAATGAGGTGAATTTCCCGCCAGAAGATATCATTTTCGATCCTAACATTTTCCCTGTAGCAACGGGGATGGAAGAGCACAGGTTAAATGCGTTGGATTTTTTCAATGCCACAAAATGGATTCGTGAAAACTTACCATATGCGAACGTTTCGGGAGGGGTGAGTAACGTGTCCTTTTCTTTCAGAGGAAATAATGTGGTGCGTGAAGCCATCAATTCAGCATTTTTATTCCATGCCATCAAGCACGGAATGAATTTGGGTATTGTGAACCCAACGATGTTGGAGGTGTATGACGAAATTCCAAAGGATTTATTGGAACACGTCGAAGATGTATTGTTGGATAGAAGAGATGATGCCACGGAGCGTTTATTAGATTTTGCAGAAACCGTAAAAGGTGATAAAAAGGAAGATGTCGCCAAAGTTTTGGAATGGCGAAGTGATAGCTTGCAAGACCGTATCACTCATAGTTTGGTGAAAGGAATTGACACTTTTATCATCGAGGATGTCGAGGAAGCAAGATTGACAGTTGAAAGACCGATAGAGGTTATTGAAGGTCACTTGATGATTGGGATGAATGTGGTTGGAGATTTGTTCGGAAGCGGAAAAATGTTCTTGCCTCAGGTGGTGAAATCGGCTAGGGTGATGAAAAAGGCAGTAGCCTATTTACAACCATTTATTGAAGCAGAAAAGGACGGAAAGCAAGAGTATGCTGGAAAGATTTTGATGGCGACCGTAAAAGGGGATGTCCACGATATTGGTAAAAATATTGTAAGTGTGGTATTGGGGTGTAACAATTATGAAATTGTAGACCTTGGAGTAATGGTGCCACCAGAAAAAATTATAGAAACGGCAAAAGCCGAAAAGGTGGATGCTATTGGTTTGAGTGGATTGATTACACCGTCTTTGGACGAAATGGTATATCTGTCTAAAGAGATGGAAAAACAGAAATTTACGATTCCATTGCTTATTGGTGGAGCAACTACATCTAGAGCGCATTCCGCTGTGAAAATTGCGCCAAATTACACACATGCTGTGGTGCATGTGAATGATGCTTCCAGAGCAGTAACTGTGGTTGGGAATTTATTGCAGAAGGACAATGCAGTCTACAAAGAGCAGATTCGTGAGGAGTATGAGAAATTCCGTGAACAGTTTTTAAAGCGCGGGAAAAAGAAGGATTACGTCACCATTGAAGAAGCTAGAAAGCGCAGATTCAAAATTGATTGGAATGCTGCTGACATTGTAAAGCCAAAGCAACTGGGGGTTCAGGTGGTAGAAGATTTCGATATCACCAAATTGGAAGCCTATATAGATTGGAGTCCATTTTTTAGAAGTTGGGATTTACACGGGAAATATCCTGAAATCTTGAAAGATGAGGTGGTTGGACAGCATGCTTCTGAATTGTATGCCGATGCGCAGGTATTGCTAAAACGCATTTTTGATGAGAAGTTATTGGGGACCAAAGCAGTTTTTGGATTGTTTTCTGCCAATACAGTGAATGATGATGATATTGAAGTGTATGATGAATCTGGAGCTGTAGAAGCAACGTTCTTAACCTTACGTCAGCAATTGGATAAGCGTGAAGGCGTGGCAAATTTTGCCTTGTCTGATTTCGTGGCGCCTAAAGAGACAGGAAAACAGGATTATATAGGTTGTTTCTGTGTGAGTACTGGTTTTGGAACGGCTGAATTAGCGAAACAATTTGAGGATAACCATGACGATTATAGTTCTATCATGATCAAAGCCCTTGCCGATCGTTTGGCAGAAGCTTACGCTGAATATTTGCATAAGGAGGTTAGAACAGATATTTGGGGTTATGCGCAAGGCGAGAATTTATCCAATGAAGAATTAATCAAAGAAAACTATAAAGGGATCCGTCCAGCGCCGGGATACCCTGCATGTCCAGACCACTTGGAGAAGAAAACCATATGGAAATTGTTGCAGGTGAAGGAAAACATCGGGGTAGAATTGACCGATAGTTTGGCTATGTGGCCAGCCGCTAGTGTAAGTGGTTACTATTTTGCCAACAAAGACGCCAAATATTTTGGGTTGGGTAAAATAACCGAAGACCAATTGAAGGATTATGCGAAGCGCAGGGGGATTTCAAATGATGAGGCCGAAAAATGGCTAAATCCAAATATGGCTGATTAATTTAGAAGCCGTACTTAATAAAAATAGACAGTAATTAAACACTTTTCCAACTTAGGGAAATATTATGAAAGTAACAGATCATATCAAACAGGCCAAGGGCAAAACATTGTTTTCATTTGAAATCATACCTCCAAAAAAGGGGAGCAATATTCAGGAGCTATACAACAATATTGATCCTTTAATGGAGTTTAAACCGCCATTCATTGATGTCACTACATCTCGTGAAGAGTACGTGTATATTGATAGAAATGGTTTGTTGGATAGAAAGATTACAAGAATGCGTCCAGGAACGGTTGGAATCTGTGCATCGATAAAACATAAGTACAATGTCGATACGGTACCTCACGTACTCTGCGGTGGATTTACAAAGGAAGAAACAGAATATGTTTTGGTAGATTGTCATTATCTGGGGATTGAAAATGTCATGGCGTTACGTGGCGATGCCATGAGTCACCAAAAGTATTTTGAGCCTGCTAAAGGAGGTCATACTTATGCAAGTGAATTGGTAAAACAGATTCAGGATTTGAATGAGGGGAAATACCTTCATGATGTTATTGAAGCCGACGATAGAGCTGATTTTTGTATTGGTGTAGCTGGTTATCCAGAAAAACACATCGAAGCACCTTCACTTCAAACCGATTTGAAGCGTTTAAAGGAAAAGGTGGATGCCGGTGCGGATTATGTGGTGACACAAATGTTCTTCGATAACAAGCGTTATTTCGAATTTGTAAAAGCTGCAAAAGAAGCAGGCATTGATGTGCCAATCATTCCGGGAATCAAACCTATTGCCGTGAAGCGCCATTTACAATTGTTGCCACAGGTATTCAAAATTGATTTGCCGGAAGAGTTGATTTCGGCAGTCGAAAACAGTAAAGACAATAAGGCGGTACGTCAAGTTGGAATAGAATGGGCCATTCAACAATCCAAGGAATTATTGGAAGCAGGAGTGCCTGTGTTGCACTATTATTCTATGGGGAAAAGTGACAATATAAAGGCTATTGCAGAACATTTGTTTTAATTATTCTGCTATTTTTGCCCCAGAATCCAGCCTATGAAGTATCTATTTTCCTGCCTATTTTTTTTATGGATCGGAGTTCTTTTTTCTCAAGAAACTGAGTCCAAGTCTTCTACTGTGGAAGTCAATTATTTTAAAGGGAACATAGCGCTTCATAACAACAGCATTCTACATTTAATCAAGGGACATCCCGAGGGTTTTATTGTCAGTTGGAACAAGAAAACCTTTGGGTTCAATGATTGGGAACAGCGCTATAATTATCCAGATTATGGTGTGTCCTTTGCCTATCAAAATTTAAAGAATGATGTTTTGGGGAACAACTATTCCCTATATGCCCATTATAACTTCTACTTTTTTAAGCGTAATTTAATGTTGCGAATTGGTCAAGGATTGGCCTATACCACAAATCCTTATGATAAGTATGATAACTTTAAAAATGTGGCCTTTGGGTCGCATGTGTTGAGCAGTACTTATTTGATGCTGAATTACAAAAAAGAACGCATTTTTGATAGATTTGGAATTCAGGGAGGTTTGAGCTTGATTCATTATTCCAATGCCAATGTAAAGGCGCCCAATACTAGCGTGAATTCCATGACGTTAAATGTAGGGGTGGTTTACAGTTTGGAGGAAAGTGATCCTGAGTATATCGACGATTTAACAAAGGAGAAATTTACTGAACCCATTAAGTATAATTTGGTGTTTCGAACAGGAATCAATGAAAGCGACGTTATAGACAGTGGCAGGTTCCCGTTTTATGTGCTGTCTGCTTATGCCGATAAACGTTTAGGGCATAAAAGTGCTATTCAGTTAGGAGCTGATGCGTTTTTCTCAAAATTTCTAAAGGAATTGATTTACTACCAATCGGTAGCTTTTCCAGAGGAAAATGTTTCTGGGGATGAAGATTGGAAACGTGTGGGGATTTTTGCAGGTCACGAATTGTTCATCAATAAAATGTCGGTGGTAACCCAAGTAGGATACTATGTGTATTATCCTTTCGATTTTGAGGGGCGCACCTATTTTAGAGTGGGATTAAAGCGTTATTTTGGAGATAAAATATTTGCCGCTTTAACATTGAAGTCGCATGGAGCTAAAGCAGAAGCCGTTGAACTAGGAGTTGGAATTCGATTATAGGTATGAGAAAGTTAATTTACATTTTCGTTTTATTATTGATAGTTGCTTGCGACAGTGAAAATGCCAATGATTGTTTCCAAACTTCAGGAAGCATCATTCAGCAGGAGTTTGAAGTGTCCGAATTTGAACGGATTTTGGTGAATAGGGATATAGAAGTGATTCTGGCCGAAGGTGATTTTCAGGTTCTGGTTGAAACGGGAGAAAATCTTATCAACGATGTATCTGTAAAAGTAGTGGATGGAGAGTTGCAATTAGCCGACAATAATACTTGTAACTATGTGCGGGACTATGGTGTGACCAAGATTTATGTAACGGCACCAAATATTAAAACCATCAGAAGTTCTACCCAATACGATATTTCTTCGGAAGGGACCTTGAATTTTCCGATTCTTCAATTGCTGTCAGAAGATTACAATGCACCTGATAGTTTTACGACTGGAGATTTTAAGTTGGATGTCAATGCTTCTGAAGTGAAAATTGTAGCCAACAACATGGCGTCTTTCTACATAACAGGGCAAACCGAAAATTTATTCGTTGGTTTTTATGCTGGAGCAGGACGTTTTGAAGGTGAAGCCCTGATTGCGCAACATGTGGATATTTATCACCGCGGGAGCAATGATATGATTGTAAATCCGCAACAGTCACTATCAGGAAAAATTCTTGGTCCTGGAGATGTGATTTCTCTAAACGAACCTTCAGAGGTTACCTTGGAAACCCTGTATACTGGAAATTTGATTTTTCAGAACTAGAAGAGCATTCCTTTATTTATTGGTCAATTCCCTGAACAGACTTTCCAAACTTTCATTCTTTTGGTTCAGTTGAAGGATTTTGAGTTCATTGTCATGGGCAAAATCAAACACATGAGAACGCATGTCCTTCGTTGTGGAAAACGTGATTTCATACACAAAATCATGAACATTAACTACCGATTTCACATGAGGCAATTTTTGTAAAAAGGCTTCTTCCACGCGATAATCAAATTCAACAATCACGGTTTGGTCTTTCCCTTCCCTAAGTTCAGAAAGGCGTTTGTCTGCTACAATTTCACCCTTGTTGATAATGATTACTCGGTCGCACATAGCTTCCACTTCTTGCATGATATGCGTAGATAGAAACACGGTTTTTTCCTTTCCAACATTTTTAATCAATTGCCTGATGTCTACCAATTGGTTGGGATCCAATCCTGTGGTAGGTTCGTCCAAAATCAACACATCTGGGTTGTGAAGGAGTGCATTTGCCAATCCAACACGTTGGCGATATCCCTTTGAGAGCTGACCGATTTTTTTGTGGGCTTCGGGTGTCAATCCTGTAAGTTCAATCACTTCAGCGATTCTTTCTTTACCCACATTATAGACACCCGCATTAAAATGGAGGTATTCCTTTACATACATTTCCAGATAAAGCGGATTGTGTTCTGGTAAATAGCCAACATGTTTCTGTACCTCTTTAGACGCGGAGTTCACATCAAAATCACACACTTTAGCTTCCCCGCTGCTGGCTTCGATATAAGTGGTCAAGATTTTCATCATGGTTGATTTTCCAGCACCATTGGGCCCTAAAAAACCAACAATTTCACCTTTTTTCACTTGAAAAGAAACATCGTTCAGGGCCTTTTGCGTACCATAAACCTTGGATATGTGGGCAACTGCTATTGACATATAGAGAATTGTTTGTCCAAAAATAGTAATTATATAGTTTAAACCTTCTATGGAAGTAAATTCGTGAAAAAAAATGGAAATGAATAAAAAAATAGAGGCGAGTACTTTGATTTGTGGAAATATTAATTACTTTAGCAATTCGTAAATACAATGAACACAAATAATTATACATATTTTAACTGGTTTTATTTCTTTTTTAGCAAAAGGAACGAGACTCTGTATGTATAATTTATAGCCATAAATTTAATATATAAGTCTCGATGAAAATCGGGACTTTTTTTTTACATGATAAAGTCAGTTGCAATACAGGGAATAAAAGGCTCTTTTCATCATATTGTCTGCCAACAATATTTTGATGATGATGTCATCATTGATGAATGTTTGTCTTTTGATAAAGCGGTAAACAGTTTGCTTACCGGTAAAAGTGATGCGGTAATTATGGCCATAGAAAACTCCATTGCGGGTTCTATTATTCCTAATTACGCTTTGATTGATACCCACAACTTACATGTTATTGGAGAGCATTATTTAGATATTCAGCATCATTTAATGGCCCTGCCAAATCAGTCCATCGAGGAGATTCACGAAGTGTATTCACATCCTATGGCCTTGCTGCAGTGTAAGGAGTTTTTTAAAAAACATCCGCACATCAAGTTGATTGAAGACAAGGATACGGCAGAGGTAGCTGAGCGAATCAAAACCAAGGGGCTTAAAAATGTGGCGGCCATTGCCAGTAGGTTGGCGGCGGAATTATTCGAGCTTCAAATCTTGGGGGAAAGTATCCAAACGATCGCTCATAACGAGACCCGTTTTGTGATTGTGAAAAAGCAAAATTCTGAAATTCCGAAAGAGGAAATCAATAAAGCGTCTTTAAAGTTTGAATTGGACCATAAACGTGGTAGCTTAGCTACAGTGCTTAATGTGATGAGCGATTGTAAATTGAACTTAACCAAAATACAGTCCTTGCCAAAAATAGAGACGCCATGGAAGTATGCCTTTTTTGTAGATGTCACTTTTGAAGCTTATGCCGATTATGACAAGGCGAAGTCTATTTTAAAAATCATGTCTCAGGACCTAAAAATATTGGGCGAATATAAAAACGCTAAACTATGATTACAGTAGCTGACAGGTTACATACAGTGGAGGAATATTATTTCTCGAAAAAACTGAAGGAAGTGGCATTGCTAAAGGCACATGGCAAGCCTATTATCAATTTAGGCATTGGAAGTCCAGATTTGGAGCCGCCCATGAAAGTGTTGGCAGCTATTACAGATAGTCTGTCTGATCCTTCGGCGCATAAATATCAAAGCTACTATGGTTTGCCAGAGCTGCGGGAAGCCATTACGGTGTTTTACCGAGAGAGGTTTGAAGTGGCTTTAAGCCCGACAACGGAAGTGTTGCCGCTCATGGGAAGTAAGGAAGGAATCATGCATATTTCCATGGCTTTTTTAAATGAAGGCGATGAGGTGTTGATTCCCAATCCGGGATATCCAACCTATACGTCGGTAACCAAATTGGTAGGTGCTGTGCCTGTGTTCTACGATTTAAATGAAGACAGTAAATGGTTGCCGGACTTAATTGAGTTGGAAAAAAGGGATTTGAGTAAGGTGAAGTTGATGTGGCTAAGCTATCCGCACATGCCAACTGGAGCTGTAGCGCCAAACAAGTTTTATGATGATGTGATTGCTTTTGCCAAACGCAACAACATTTTATTGGTGAATGACAATCCGTATAGTTTTATTTTGAATGAACATCCTAGAAGTATCTTGAAATACAAAGGCGCGAAGGATTGCTGTTTGGAATTGAATTCATTGAGCAAGACCTTTAACATGGCCGGTTGGCGTGTGGGAATGGTTTTGGGAAAATCAGATTACATTAATGCCATTGTTAAGGTGAAAAGCAATATGGATTCTGGCATGTTTTACGGCATTCAGAAAGGTGCCATTGAAGCCTTAAAATGTTCTGAAATGTGGTATGTAAGCCTTAATAGTGTTTACGAAAAACGTCGAGAGTTGGTTTGGAAATTGGCAGAAGCCCTTAACTGTACATTTGATAGAACTGCCACAGGAATGTTCGTTTGGGCAAAGTTGCCCGATTTTGTAAAGGCCGAAGAATTTATAGATGTATTGTTGAAGAACAATTCCATTTTTATTGCCCCAGGCACTGTTTTTGGAACCAATGGAGAAGGCTATATTCGGTTTTCATTGTGTGCCTCGATTGAAGATATAGAAGAAGCGATAGCTAGAGTTAAGTAGTATGAAAAATATTTACATCATAGGAATTGGATTGATTGGCGGAAGCATTGCCAAAGATATTAAGCGTTTGACCCCGGACTCAGTGATTTATGGTATTGACCATAATCCAAAACATTTGGGCCAGGCCAAGGAATTGGGAATTATAGATGAAAAGTCCACTTTGGAAACATTATCCCAAGCAGATATTGTTATAGTGACTGTGCCTGTGGATGCGACCGTAAAACTTTTGCCTGAAGTCTTAGATTTGGTACATGACGATGCCTTGGTAATTGACGCCGGTTCCACCAAGAATGACATTTGTAAAGTGGTGGAAAATCATCCAAAACGAAGAAATTTTTTGGCCACCCATCCCATTGCGGGAACCGAGTTTTCTGGGCCTTCGGCTGCTATTGAAGGGTTGTTTGTTGGGAAAACCAATATTATTTGTGAGGTGGAAAAAACGGCCTTCAAACTACAGGAGTTGGCATTAAATATTTTCAAAATTATGGGCATGAGGATTCGGTATATGAATCCAGAGGCGCACGACAAACACATTGCCTATGTATCGCATTTGTCGCATATCAGTTCTTTTATGTTGGGGAAAACTGTGATTGAAAAGGAAAAAAATGAGCGTGATATTTTTGACTTGGCGGGAAGTGGATTCGAGAGTACGGTGCGTTTGGCTAAAAGTTCACCAGAAATGTGGACTCCAATTTTTAAGCAGAACAAAGTCAATGTCATTGAAACTTTGGAAGAGTATATAGACAACCTCACAAGATTCAAGGAGTTTATGAAGGCAGATGAGTTTGATGAAATTTACAATGAAATGAAAAGTACCAATCATATTAAAGACATATTAAAAGGAATCGTTTAAAACAAAGCATTATGGAAAACAAGAAAGAACTTAGATCGTGGTTAGACAACTTCGGATTGGAGCATCCGTTGGTAATTGCAGGGCCATGTAGTGCGGAAACAGAGGAGCAGTTGTTGAAAATTGCACATGAATTAAAAGATAGTGATGCTACGGTATTGCGAGCAGGCATTTGGAAGCCAAGAACAAGACCTGGCAACTTTGAAGGTGTGGGAGCTTTAGGGCTTAAATGGTTGCAAAAGGCAAAACAAGAAACAGGAATGTTAACCACCACCGAGGTTGCCAATGCCCATCACGTTGATTTGGCCTTGGAGCATGATGTAGACATTTTATGGATTGGCGCCAGAACGACGGTGAGCCCGTTTATAGTTCAGGATATTGCCGATGCCCTTAAGGGAACGGATAAAACGGTGTTGGTAAAAAACCCCGTAAACCCAGACTTGTCCCTGTGGTTGGGGGCTGTTGAACGATTCTATACGGCCGATATTAAAAACTTAGGGGTAATCCACAGAGGATTTTCAACCTATGAAAAGACAAATTATAGAAACAACCCTGAATGGCAAATTGCTGTTGATTTGCAAAACCGTTTTCCAGATTTGCCACTTATTTTAGATCCGTCACATATTGCAGGAAGGCGAGACATCATTTTTGATCTTTGCCAGACTGCCTTGGATTTAAATTATGATGGTTTGATGATAGAAACCCATTACGATCCAGATAATGCATGGAGCGATGCCGCGCAACAAATCACACCAAAGACCTTGATTCAGATTACCAAAGATTTGAAGATAAGAAAGGAGTTTGACGATGCTGCTGAGTTCAATAATAAAATCAACATGATGCGAACGCAAATAGACCTTATTGACCATCAACTGATTGAAATTTTGGGTAAGCGTATGAAGATTGCCGATGATATTGGGGCGCTTAAGAAGTCTAAAAACGTAGCTGTATTACAGTCTAAACGATGGAATGAGATTTTAGGTAAAATGATTCTTCAAGGTGAGGAGAAAAATTTAAGCGAGGAATTTATTTTGCGAGTATTTAAAGCCATTCACCAAGAGTCCATTAACCATCAAGAGAAGATTATAAATTCATAAACCGATGGTATCAATAAGTTTACTCATTCAAACGATGAGTTAACTCATTTTAGATTTTAGGATTCCTTCTATAAAAGTAGGTTTGTTTCATAACTTTTAAAATATGAATTATGAAACAGATGCTACTTTTTTTAGTTTTAATGACTTGGTCATTTTGCTCGTTTGCTCAATCAGAAGAAAAGGTTTCAGAAGAAATTGAGGTTTCCATGGTAATGTTGGATACAGTTGTATTGAATTGTTACAGTTATACTAGAACTTGTCGTACATATACATGTGGTAGTTGTGTTGTGAAGATTGAGGAGGGATCTCAAGAAGAAAGTCAGGAAGGACTAGAAATTGAAACCTCAGAGTTGGCTGTGAAGCAAAATGTACTTTATCCTAATCCTTCGTCAACTGGAATTTTTAATATAAAGTTGGCCAAGGATTATGAAACACTCGAGATGCATGTTTATGCAATTACAGGGCAAAAAGTCCTTTCCCAAAATTTGAAAAGACTAACTGAAAATATCAGTCTTGATTTGTCACGTTTTCCATCTGGTGTATACCTCGTAAACTTGGTTGGTGATGGAGAAAAGTTACCTGTTAAAAAAGCGGTTTTTCACTGAGTAAATTCAATAAATTCCTTAATTTGTCGCCTCAATTTTATGGATGACAGGAATCGTATATAAATCTACAGGAAGTTGGTACACCGTTAAAACAGAGCTCGGTGCATCCTATCAATGTAGGATGAAGGGGAAGTTTAGAATTAAGGGAATTAAGAGTACCAACCCCATTGCCGTGGGTGATGTGGTGGACTTTGAATTGGAGACCAACAATGATGAAACTACTGGGGTTATTCATCATATCAAGGATCGCAAAAACTATATTGTTAGGAAATCGGTAAACCTTTCAAAACAAACACACGTAATTGCCGCCAATATTGATGTGGTATTCTTGTTAGTGACCATTGATAATCCGCCAACTTTCACAACTTTTATCGATCGCTTTTTGGTGACTGCCGAAGCATATTCGGTACCTACGGTTCTTCTGTTCAATAAAATTGATACTTACGATGAAGATACATTGAACGAGGTGCGGTATTTGGCCCATGTGTACAGAAAAATTGGGTACGAATGTATTGGTATTTCGGCAGCGACTGGGAAAAATATCGATAAGGTAAAGTCATTAATGAAGGACAAAGTATGTATGTTTGCAGGCCATTCTGGAGTGGGGAAATCTACTTTGGTAAATGCCATTGAGCCAACTTTGGATTTAAAGACCAAGGAAATTTCCATGCAGCACATGCAGGGACAGCATACCACAACTTTTGCCGAAATGTTCGATTTGGAGTTTGGGGCAAAAATCATCGATACTCCAGGAATCAAAGGGTTTGGAGTGGTAGATATGGACAAAGAAGAAGTGGGAGACTATTTTCCTGAGTTTTTTGAACTGAAGCAACACTGCAAATTCAATAATTGTATCCATGTGGATGAGCCAAAGTGCGCCGTTAAGGAGGCTTTGGAAAATGATGAAATTGCCTATTCACGATATAGAAGTTACCTTCAAATTTTGGAAGGCGAAGACGAATCTTACCGTACCGATAATTACTCCAAAGAATAATATTTTACACTACAATGAAAGCAGTCATTCAAAGAGTATCGCAATCTAGTGTAACTATTGAAGGTGAGCAAGTAGCCAATATTAATACAGGCCTTTTGATATTATTGGGAATTGTGGATGAGGATACTCAAGAGGACATAGACTGGCTTTCCAAGAAGATTGCCAACCTTCGAATTTTTCCAGATGAGAATGAGGTGATGAACAAATCTTTGATTGATGTAAATGGGGATGCCATTGTTGTGAGCCAGTTTACTTTGCATGCCAGTACAAAAAAGGGAAACCGTCCTAGTTATATTAATGCTGCGAAACCAGATATTGCCATTCCATTGTACGAATCTTTTGTGTCTAAATTTGAAGCCGATTTAGGTAAAACCGTTGGAACGGGAGAGTTTGGTGCCGATATGAAAGTTGCCTTGGTAAATGATGGTCCTGTAACCATTATTATCGATACAAAAGATAAAGTGTAATGGCTTCACTATTTGGTCATGGAATGCTAGCCTTTACTATTGGTAAAGTTGCCTCCAAAAAAGTGTCAAAATCTTTAATATTTCTAGCAGTTTTGTCAGCCATAATTCCAGACGCTGATGTGTTGGGATTTATGTTTGGGGTTCCATATGAGTCACCTTGGGGACATCGTGGTTTTACACATTCCATTGTGTTTGCAGTTATTTGGACCTTGTTTCTAACCTTGGCTTTTGGTAAAAAGCAGAAGCCTCTTTATGCCATTGTAATTTTATTGAGCACTTTGTCCCATGGTCTTTTGGATGCTTTAACTACTGGCGGCAAAGGTGTGGGCTTTTTTATCCCATTCAACAATCATCGATATTTTTTTCCTTGGAAGGTTATCAAAGTGTCACCAATTGGTGTGGAACGCTTTTTTTCAGAATGGGGTGCTAAAGTAATAATGAGCGAGTTGCTTTACATTTTTGCGCCGTGTTTTATTGTTTTGATGTTCAATTGGTTAAAGAGTAAACGGGCGTAATCTTTATAGATTTCTCCTTTAATTTGGAGAATTTTATTAGATTTAAAGACCAAAAACCAACCCATGACTACCAAAATATTATCCTTTTTAGGGGTGTTCTTCATTGCCTCTATAGTATATTCTCAAGAAGAACTTTATTCTGCCGCGACTATTCCCTCGGAATTGAAATCTAAGGCTAATGCTGTTGTAAGATATAATGATCAAAAAATTGAAATTAAAGCCTATAATGAAATTTTGGTTACTCAAAAAAGAATTGTGACGGTTTTAAGTAAAGCAGGGAATTCTGATATTGATGCTGTATTTCATTATGGAAGGGGGATTGATATTAAAAATTTGGAAGTGAAGATTTTTGATGCTTATGGAAAAGAGTTGAAAAAAATTAAGGAGAAGGATTTTCAGGATGTAAGTGCTGTTAGTGGAGGGACTTTGTATTCCGATAGTCGGGTTAAGTATTTGGACTACACTCCTATAAGTTATCCCTATACGGTACTGTTGGATGCTGAAATAGAATATAATTCCACGGCATTTTTGCCTGGTTGGAGACCCATTGAAGGTTTTTATGTAAGTACGGAAAATAGCGAGTATGAAATTATAAATTCTTCTGAAGTTGAAGTTAAAATTAAGACTCAAAATTTTGAAAACTATAATATTACAAAGCTCAATAATTTTCATTACAAAGCAAATGATTTAAGCTCATTAAAGCCAGAAGCTTATAGTCCTCCTTTTAAAACCTATGCCCCTGTTTTAAAGGCAGCTTTAGTTGAGTTTGATATGGTTGGGGTGAAAGGTGTTAATAATAATTGGTCAGATTTTGGTAAATGGATGTTTGAGGACTTATTAAATGGAACTGATCAATTGCCAGATCAAGTAAAACAAGAGATAAAAGAATTGACAAAAGATAGTTCAAATGATTTGGAAAAGGCAAAAATCGTCTATAAGTATGTGCAAGATAAAACTCGCTATATAAGTGTACAGGTTGGTATTGGTGGTTGGAAGCCTATGTTGGCAACCGATGTTGATCGCTTGGGCTATGGAGATTGTAAAGGCTTGTCTAATTACACCTATGCTTTGCTGAAAGAGGTAGGAGTTGATGCTAATTATGCCGTTATTTATGGGGGGAGAAATATAAGAAGTATAGATAAAGAATTTTCTTCTACACAAGGAAATCATGTAGTGTTATATTTACCAAATCATGAGAATGGAGTATGGTTGGAATGTACTAGTCAAACAAATCCTTTTGGTTTTATTGCAGGTTTTACAGATGATAGAGATGCTTTGATTGTGACACCTGAAGGAGGTGAAATAATCCACACAACGACATATCCTAAAGAGAAAAGCACTCAGGTTACTAAAGCTAGAGTAAAACTGCTTAATGATGGATCTTTAAATGGGGAAGTAACCATTAAAACCCAAGGATATCAGTATGCTCTGCATGAGGGGATTCAGAATGAAGAACCCAGGAATCAGGACTTACATTTTAAAAACTATTGGGATTATGTCAATAATTTATCAATAACCGAAATGGAGTTTGAGAATGAAAAAGATAGTATTCTATTTACTGAAAATATTAAGGTTTCCGCACAGAATTATGCCTCAAAAACAGGAAACCTTTTATTGGTTAGTCCTAATATATTCAATAGGGAAACTCACATACCTACACGATATAGAAATAGAACTTTAGATTTTGAAATTGAAAGGGGCTTTGTTGATACTGATGAGTTTATAATTGAAATTGACGAATCCCTAAGTTTTGATGCTTTACCAGATGCGGTAAGCATTGATACTAAGTATGGTTTCTATCAATTTTCAATAATGGTGCTTAATGAGCATGAAATACTTTACAAGCGGACTTATAGCCTAAATAAAGGAAATTATCCTAAAGAAGAATATGCCAGATTTAGAGACTTTGTGGCCTCTGTGGCAAAAAATGATAAAGCTAAACTGGCATTAACTTTAAAACTCTAAAAAGTAATGAAAAAGGTTCTTACAACATTATTGATTTTGTTCTTGGGCTATGTGCAATATGCTCAAGATTATGATTTTGGGAAAGTTTCAAAACAGGAACTGGAAGGGGAAATCTGCCCCCAAGACTCTTCAGCTAATGCTGTAGTGTTATATAAGAATGAAAAAATAAGTTTTGAGTATATTCAAGGAGAAGGATTTATGCAGAATAGGGAAGTTCATGAACGTATTAAAATCTATAATAAAGAGGGTTTTCATTGGGCAACAAAAAAGATTAGACTGTATAATAGCTCAGCATCAAATTCAGAAAATTTATCTTCTTTAAAGGGGTATACTTTCAACCTTATTGATGGTAAGATAGAAAAAGAGAAGTTGAAAAAGGAGAGTATATTTGAAGAGGAGGCCAATAAGTATTGGAAGTTTGAGTCTTTTACGATGCCAAATGTAAAAGATGGCTGTGTAATAGAATATGCCTACCGAATTAAATCACCTTATTTGCAAATTGATGATATTAATTTTCAGTATACCATTCCAATTTTAAAGTCTGATTTAAAGATAAGTACTCCAGAATATTATATTTATAATAAATTACTCAACCCTAAATCTAGTTACATTCCAAAACTCAATTTAACAAAAGAACATAATAGTTTTACTATCAATAGTAAGGCAAGATCAACTACGGGGGGATTGACTGCGACTAAAACTGAGTTTAGTCAATCTAAGACTGACTATATGGATAACGTTATAACCATAAATGAGGTAAATATTCCTGCATTAAAAGATGAACCATTGGTTGGTAATATAGATAATTACAGGGCAAAACTAATTTTGGAATTAACGGCTATTAAATATCCTAATAAACCTTTGGAGTCTTTTTCTTCTAGTTGGGAGAAAGTAACCAAAACGATTTATGATAGTGATGAGTTTGGTATTCAGTTGGATAAAACAGGGTATTATGAAGAGGATCTTGAGAACCTAATTGCAGGAGAGACTAATGTTTCAAATAAGATAACCTTAATTTATAATCATGTAAAATCAAAAGTGAAGTGGAATGGGTATTATGGGTATCGAATAGATAATGGCGTACGTAAAGCTTATAAAGAGGGAACAGGTAATGTTGGAGATATAAATTTAATATTGGTATCTATGCTTAGAAGTGCAGGTGTTAAAGCAAATCCTGTTTTGATAAGTACTAAAAATAATGGAATACCTCTTTTTCCAACTAGAGACGGCTTTAACTATGTTATTTGCATGATAGAAGATGTGAATTTTAATGTTTTATTGGATGCTACAAATGACTATAGTACCGTAGATATATTGCCAACAAGAGCTTTGAATTGGCAAGGAAGAGTGATTAGGGAAAATGGAAGTTCGGCATGGATTGATTTACAACCTAAGGTTAAATCAGAGGAGACAGTGCTTTTAAACATTGCAATTAATACTGATTTAACGGTTGGAGGGAAAGTGCGTGAAAATTATACAAATTATATGGCTATGCAGCATCGAAATAGATATGCCAATATAAGTCCTGATGATTTGATTAAGATATTCGAAAAAAACAAAGGTGAGATTGTTATCGAAAATCTAGAAATTAATAATGCTAAAGATGTTGAGAAACCACTGCAAATTACCTATGAATTTCAATCGAATGATGCAGTTGAAGAAATAGCAGGGAAACTTTATTTTGCACCAATGTTATTTTTGGCAACATCTGAAAATCCTTTTAAACAAATTAAGAGGAATTACCCTATAACCATGGATTTTCCAGTTTCAACAAAGTATATGGTAAATGTTATGATCCCTGAAGGGTATGAGGTTGAAACACTTCCGGAAAGCAGTGCTGTAGATTTTAATAATGGAGGAGCAAAATTAACTTATGTCGTAAAGAAAAGTGGTAAATATCTTCAATTACTTGTAAATCTTGATTTAAATACTACTTTAGTGCTTCCAGAAGATTATGAGTATTTTAAAGGCTTTTTTAAATCTAGTATAGAAAAGCATAATGAAAAGGTAGTACTTAAAAAAATAATATAATGAATATTGAAAATGCCCAAAAGGTAGTTGATGATTGGATCCAAGAGCACGGGGTAAGATATTTTAATGAGCTGACCAATATGGCGCAGCTTACAGAGGAAGTTGGGGAAGTGGCCCGTATTATTGCCAGACGCTATGGGGAGCAGAGTGAAAAGGAAAGTGACAAGGATAAGGATTTGGGGGAAGAGTTGGCAGATGTAGTATTTGTGGTGTTGTGTTTAGCCAATCAAACAGGTATTGACTTGCAGGCGGCATTCGATAAAAAAATGGACAAAAAAACCAAACGCGATCACGATAGGCACCATAATAATGAAAAATTAAAGTAAATTGCTCAAATAAGTAATTTACAAATCATTGCTATGAATATCCAACTCCGTAAATCGGTTGTTGAACAAACGTCGAGTGTTACCATTACCGGGTCTAAGAGCGAATCCAATAGGCTGCTGTTATTGCAGGCCTTATTTCCCGAAATATCAATAGAAAATTTATCGGAATCTGATGATTCCAAGGTGATGCAAAAAGCCTTGGAATCTCATTCCAATCTCATCGATATCCATCATGCTGGTACAGCTATGCGCTTTCTTTCGGCCTATTTTGCCACTAAAGAAGGAAGTGACGTTGTGTTAACGGGGTCGGCAAGAATGAAGGAGCGGCCCATTCAGGTGTTGGTAGATGCTTTGAATATCTTAGGTGCTGATATTACTTATTTGGAAACAGAAGGTTGCCCTCCTTTAAAAATCAAAGGACAAAAGTTAACCAAATCCAAAGTGAATTTAAAGGCCAATGTGAGCAGTCAATATATTTCAGCCTTGTTACTTATAGCACCAAAATTGAAAAATGGTTTGGAGTTGACATTAGAAGGTACGATTACTTCGGTGCCTTACATCAAAATGACTTTGGATTTACTAAATCAAATTGGAGTTGATACCAAATTTGAAGGAAACCTTATTTCTGTCGCTCCTAAAAAAATACCATTAAAAACAACAAAGTTGACAGTAGAATCCGATTGGTCTTCGGCGTCATATTTTTATAGTATTGTTGCTTTGAGTGCCATTGGTACAGAAATCAAGTTGTCTTCCTATAAAGAACATTCGCTACAAGGGGATTCCGTACTCGCTGAGATTTATTCGCAATTTGGAGTGACTACTACTTATGACGAAAACCAGATTATTCTAAGAAAAGAATCTCAAAATCTTGAACCAAAGCAATTCAATCTAGTCAATGCGCCCGATATAGCACAAACTATTGCCGTAACCTGTTTAGGTTTGGGAATTGGGTGTGAGCTAACGGGACTTCACACCTTAAAAATTAAGGAAACCGATCGGTTGGTGGCACTTAAAAAAGAAATGGAGAAATTTGGGGCAGAGGTGCACATCACTAATGATTCCTTAAAATTGTTTCCAGTGTCAAATTTAAAATCAAATCCTACAGTGGCTACTTATAATGATCATAGAATGGCTATGGCTTTTGCGCCTTTAGCTCTTAAAACGGAGCTGCAGGTTGAAGATGCTATGGTGGTTTCAAAATCCTTTCCAACGTTTTGGGAGGACTTGGCGGCTATTGGATTTCAAATAAACCAATAATAATCTGCCATTTACTTGACAACCCCTATCTTGAGATTGTATATTTGCCACTTCCCATAAAATATAACAAATGAAATTATCAAATTTTAACTTTAAACTTCCAGACGAATTATTGGCAGACCGTCCTTCGGACATTAGAGACGAAGCGCGATTGATGGTTTTGAACAGAAAAGAGCAAACCATCGAGCACAAATTGTTTAAGGATGTTATTGATTACTTCGATGAAGGAGATGTAATGATCCTTAACAATACCAAAGTGTTCCCTGCAAGATTGTATGGAAATAAAGAAAAAACAGGAGCAAGAATTGAAGTATTCCTTTTAAGGGAATTGAATGAAGAGCAACGTCTTTGGGATGTTTTGGTAGATCCTGCAAGAAAAATAAGAATTGGTAACAAGCTGTATTTTGGTGATGACGAAACGTTAGTAGCAGAAGTTATTGATAACACCACTTCAAGAGGAAGAACTTTGCGTTTTCTTTATGATGGATCATATGCCGAATTTAGAAACAAGCTAACCGAATTGGGAGAAACACCACTTCCTAAATACATTAAAAGAGACGTGGAGCCTGAAGATGAAGAGCGTTACCAAACCATTTTTGCGAAAAATGAAGGTGCCGTGGCAGCTCCAACTGCCGGATTGCACTTCTCTAAGCACTTATTAAAGCGTTTGGAAATTAAAGGTATAGAATTGCCGGAAATTACACTTCACGTTGGTTTGGGAACTTTTAATCCAGTTGAGGTTGAAGATTTGTCTAAACACAAAATGGACAGTGAAGAGGTCATTATCGATAAGGCGGCCGTTGATGTAATCAACAAAGGTATTATGAACAAGAGACGCGTTTGTGCAGTTGGAACAACCTCTATGAGAGCTATTGAAAGTTCCGTGTCTTCCAATGGTACCTTGAATGAGTTCGCTGGATGGACCAATAAATTTATTTTCCCTCCATACGATTTCAGCATTGCCAACTGTATGATTACGAACTTCCACACGCCAAAATCTACCTTATTGATGATGGTGTCTGCCTTTGCTGGTCACGATTTCATCAAAAGAGCTTATGAAGAAGCGGTAAAAGAAGAATACAAGTTCTATACTTATGGAGATGCTATGTTGATTTTGTAATCAAAAAAGTAAATCCAAATAATATAATACGAATAAAGCCTTGTAATTTACAAGGCTTTATTTTTTGGGAAATCCTAAGAATTCTATAAAACTAAATCGAAAAATCGTAAATCGATATTCCTTTCACTATTTTTGCAGCATCTATGGAAGTAAAGAAGAAAGACATACGAGCACTCACCAAAGAACAATTGCGTGATTTTTTTGTGGAGCAGGGGGATAAGGCATTTAGAGGAAACCAGGTGTATGAATGGCTCTGGAATAAAGGCGCCCATACGTTTGAGGACATGACCAATATTGCCAAGGATACCCAAGCCATGCTTCATGAAAATTTTGTGATTAATCATGTGAAGGTCGACCAAATGCAACGTAGTTCGGATGGAACCATCAAAAATGCGGTAAGGTTGCATGACGGATTGGTTGTAGAATCGGTGTTAATTCCTACGGCAACCAGAACCACGGCCTGTGTGTCTTCGCAAGTAGGTTGTAGTTTGGATTGCAGGTTTTGTGCTACGGCAAGATTAAAGCGCATGCGTAACTTGAATCCTGATGAAATTTTCGATCAGGTGGTGGCCATTGATAATGAAAGCAAACTTTACTTTGATAGGCCTTTAAGCAATATTGTGTTTATGGGCATGGGAGAACCACTCATGAATTACAATAACGTGCTTAAGGCAATTGATAAAATCACTTCTCCTGAAGGATTAGGCATGTCTCCAAGGCGAATTACAGTTTCTACGTCAGGGGTACCCAAAATGATTAAAAAAATGGCCGATGATGAGGTAAAATTCAAATTGGCTGTATCGCTGCATTCTGCTATTGATGAAGTGCGCACTTCTATAATGCCCTTTAACGCTACATTTCCTTTAAAGGATTTACGCGAAGCCCTTGAGTATTGGTATGCCAAAACCAAAAATAGAATTACTTATGAGTATGTGGTTTGGGAAGGGATCAATGATGCCAAAAAAGATGCTGAGGCTTTGGTTCAGTTCTGTAAGTTTGCTCCAAGTAAGGTGAATCTAATTGAGTATAACCCTATCGACGATGGAGAGTTCCAACAGGCCAATCCAAAAGCAATTGATATGTATGTATCCCTATTGGAAGCCAATCATATTACTGTGACCGTGAGACGCTCCAGAGGTAAGGATATTGACGCGGCCTGTGGTCAATTGGCAAATAAGAGTTAAAGATTTTTCTTTCCAAAGAAACTTGAAATAGTATTTTACAAGCTTTTTTAGTAGGTTTGTCATTACCTAAATGACTAAATTTTTCTGTTGAAAATAGTAGAGCAAATAAAGCAGCCCATCGCTTACGAAATGGACCTTTTTGAACAAAAGTTTCAACTGTCCATGTCTTCTAAAGTGGCATTGCTCAATAGAATTACTACTTATATTGTTAACAGAAAAGGGAAGCAAATGCGCCCAATGTTCGTCTTCTTAGTGGCGAAAATGGTCAACAATGGCGAAATCAGTGAACGGACCTATCGGGGTGCTTCGGTTATTGAGTTGATCCATACGGCTACATTGGTTCATGATGATGTTGTGGACGATAGTAATAGACGTCGCGGTTTTTTCTCCGTCAATGCCCTTTGGAAAAACAAGATCGCTGTTTTGATTGGGGATTTTCTGTTATCTAAAGGTTTGTTGCTTTCCATTGATAATAATGATTTCGATTTGTTGAAAATCATTTCCGTAGCCGTTCGGGAGATGAGTGAAGGAGAGTTGTTGCAAATAGAAAAGGCCCGCCGATTGGACATTACGGAAGCCGTATATTATGAAATCATTCGTCAGAAAACGGCAACCTTAATCGCTGCCTGTTGTAGTTTGGGAGCTGCTTCGGTAAAACCAAATTCATCAGAGGTGGAAACCATGCGTAAATTTGGAGAGTTGATTGGGATGGCTTTTCAAATTAAGGACGATTTGTTTGATTATGGAGAAGATGCCATTGGTAAACCTACAGGTATCGATATCAAGGAACAAAAAATGACACTTCCGTTGATTCATGTACTTAATAAATGTGATAAGAAGGACAAAAAGTGGTTGATCAATTCCATAAAAAATCACAATAAGGACAAAAAACGTGTTAAGGAAGTCATTAATTTTGTTAAAGATAATGGCGGCCTGGATTATGCCATCGCTAAAATGAAAGAGTTTCAAAAAGTAGCACTTACTTTGTTGGAAACTTACCCCGAATCTGAATTCAAAAGTTCACTAAAACTTATGGTGAACTACGTAATTGACAGAAAAAAATAATTTTTTTCAACCTACAGGCAACCATTGGTTCAATAATTGCGTCTTTGTATATAAAGACCAACACCTTGTAGATTTTGAAAGTCATTCAACTGCATAAAAATACCAAAGAGCTTATCACAAAAGCGGCGAAGGACAATCGCGAGGCACAGCATGTGCTTTATGAAATTCATGCGCCAAAGATGTTGAGCGTATGCAGGTATTACATCAAGGATGTACAGGATGCGGAAGAAGTGATGTTGAATGGTTTTTTTAAAGCCTTCACCAACATTAAATCCTTTAAAAATGAAGGGAGTTTTGAAGGCTGGCTTCGGAGGATCATGGTGAGGGAAGCCATTTCTTTTCTTAGAAAACGAAAATCCTTGGAATTTCCTACAGAAGAGGAAAGCATGCCGCAAGAGCATGTATATAGTACAACTTCAGGACTTGAAGTAAATGACATTCAGCAGCTCATTGATGAACTTCCGGAAGGGTATAGAATGGTCTTTGTAATGTACGCTATTGAAGGGTATAAGCACCACGAAATAGCTGAGGAATTGGAGATTTCTGAAGGGACGTCAAAATCGCAGTTGTTTAAGGCGAGACAGATGCTTCAGGAAAAATTGAACAGATTAAATAACACAAGTTATGGCGCCAATTAAGTTTGAAAATGACATAAAGGAGACCTTGGAGAAACGTGCCATCCAGACGTCTCCAGCGTCTTGGGACAAGTTGTCCAGCCGTTTGGATGTAGAAACCACTAAACACAAACACAGAAACAAAAGATTTTGGTGGATGGGCATTGCCGCCAGTTTAGTTGGGATCTTTTTGGTAAGCAGTCTTTTCTTTAAAAAGGATAGTATAAATATAGATACCTCTGTGATTGTTGATGTTGAGGGAGATATCACACCCAAGTATAAGGGAGAAACAAAGGTTGTAGTAACAGAATCTGAAGTTAAGGAAGGTGTATCTGTTAATAATGAAGAAGAAGTTAATAGAGATTTAATCAAATCTGAAATATCAAAATCAGAAACTGTAGCAAAGGTTACTAACAGTGAGCTTCCTTCCGAAAAGAATAAATTGGAAAATTCTTTGCCTTTAAACGAATCGGCTATAGAACAAAATGTGGCAGTGCAAGACCATAAAGAAGTTTCTGAAAATTTGGAACCACTGGATTTAAAGGTTCAGGATGTCGTGACTCTAATTACCGAATTGGCAGCCCAAAATACAGAAGTAACCGATAGAGAAATAGACTCTTTGTTACAGATGGCGGAATTGGAAATACAACAAAGCATATTATATAATGAATCCACAAGAACCGTGGATGCCAATGCGCTCTTGGAGAGTGTGGAAATGGATTTAGAAGACTCCTTTAGAGATAAAGTTTTTAAAGCCCTAAAAGAAAGTTACGTTACCGTGAAAACTGCAGTCACCCAGCGTAATCAGTAAATAGTTCCGTGAGGAAATTCAAATTGAAATATGCTCAGGCCACGTATATGGAGATTACATAAATTAAACATCAATTAAAAAACAAACAGTTATGAATACCATTACAAAACATGTAGTGCTGCTAATCCTATGTCTAAGTTTAAGCAACGTTTATGCCCAGGATACCATTCCAAAAGCTAATAATAGCGTTAAGATAGAAGCTCTAAAAAAAGAAAAAATAGAAATTGAAAATCAGGAAAAGGAACTTTTGAAAGCCGAAGTCGAACGAATTAATCAACGTTTCGATAATGGTGAAATTACTCAGGAGGAAGCGGATCAACTCAAAAAGGAAGCAGCTCAAAAACACGCTTTAAATATAGAAAATCGTTTAGCAATCATTGACAATAAAATTGCTCTTTTGGAACGAAATGAAGAATTGTGGTCTTCAGAAGACAAGAGTACAACCTTTGTTTTTGAATTAGGTAAGGGGGAAGATGCGGATGAGTATGACAGAGGTGTGATTTATATTGGGGAAAGGGCAGATTATAAATTAAAGCCTACTGTTTATGATAAACGCACTACTGGTGATTTAGTTTTTGCCATAGGTTTTAACAACGCTATTATTGAAGGCGAGTCTTTTGGAGACTCACCCTATAAATTTGGTGGCTCTGGTTTTGTAGAATTGGGGTATGCATGGAAAACAAGAGTCTTTGAAAATTCTAATGCACTAAGGCTTAAATACGGGTTTTCATTTCAATGGAATAAATTAGATATCAAAGACAATATGTATTTTACGGAAACTAACGATATTGTAATGTTGTCGGAATTTCCTGAGGATGTAAGGAAATCGAAATTTAGAACAACCAATTTGGTGTTTCCAGTTCATTTTGAATTTGGGCCATCCAAAAAGATAGAAAGGGATACTTATTTCAGATATTCTACCTATAAAAAGTTTAAAATTGGGATTGGAGGCTACGCAGGTTTTAATTTGGAGTCCAAGCAAAAAGTGAAATATAGAGTAGACGGAGACCGTGAAAAGGATAAATATAAAGGGTATAACGTTAATGAGTTGGTCTATGGGGTGAGTGGTTACCTGTCTTTTGGTAGTATTGGGTTGTATGCTAAGTATGATTTATCGCCAATTTTTAAAGATCAACCAGTAGATCAAAACAATATTTCCTTGGGTATTAGGTTTGATATGGATTAAAAGAAATCGACATAATTGAAAGCTTCGGTCATGCTTTGACTGGAGCTTTTTTTGTATCCAATAATGTCCTAAATTTACCTTTTCAAAAATGTATTGATTTGATTTCAAAAGCCTCTATAGAACAAGTCTTTGAAACCGCTCGTGTAGAGGAGGTTATTGGAGATTTTGTGCAATTAAAAAAGTCTGGAACCAATTATAAAGGGTTGAGTCCGTTCAGTGATGAGCGCTCACCTAGTTTTATGGTCTCTCCCGTAAAGCAAATTTGGAAGGATTTTTCTAGTGGAAAAGGAGGGAATGCCGTCACTTTTTTAATGGAGCACGAGCATTTTACCTATCCTGAAGCCATTAAATATTTGGCGAAAAAATACAATATTGAAATTGAAGAAACCGAGCAAACCAATGAACAGAAACAGGAAGCCAACGAGCGTGAAAGTTTGTATTTGGTCAACGAGTTTGCCAAGGATTATTTCCAGAAAATTCTTTTTAAAAGCGATAAAGGTCAGGCCATTGGTTTAAGCTATTTTAAAGAGCGTGGTTTTACCAATGATACCATCAAGACCTTTCAATTGGGATACTCCCTAGATGAGTGGCAGGCCTTTACCGATGAGGCTTTGAAAAAAGGCTATCAGATCGATTATTTAGAGAAAACAGGGTTGACCATTGTTAAGGAAGACAAGCGTTTTGATCGTTTTAAAGGTAGAGTGATGTTTCCAATACAAAGTATGAGTGGTCGTGTTTTGGGTTTTGGAGGAAGGATTTTGGTGACCGATAAAAAGGCCGCCAAATACTTAAATTCCCCAGAGAGTGAGGTCTACCATAAAAGTAAAGTGCTCTATGGTATTTACCACGCCAAGCAAAGCATTGCAAAGGAAGATAATTGCTATTTGGTAGAAGGGTATACCGATGTGATTCAATTTCACCAAAGAGGAATTAAAAACGTGGTGGCTTCATCTGGAACCGCTTTAACTTCAGAGCAGATTAGACTGATCAACCGTCTCTCTAAAAACATTACGGTGCTCTTTGATGGTGATGCGGCAGGTATGAGAGCTTCTTTGAGAGGGATTGACTTAATCCTGGAGCAGGGCATGAACGTTAGGGTGTGTACTTTCCCGGAAGGAGAAGATCCGGATAGTTTTGCAAGGCAAAATACATTAGAGGAACTTAAGGAGTATTTGGATGCTAATGCTAAGGACTTTATCCAGTTTAAGGCTTCAGTTTTGGTGGAAGATGCCAATAATGATCCTATCAAAAAGGCAGAAACCATTAGAGATATTGTCAATAGTATTGCAAAGATTCCTGACAATATCAAAAGGGAGGTGTATATTCAAGAGTGTTCCCGAATAATGGACATTAGCGAAGATGTGCTATTTACTACCTTGGCCCAAATGGGTAAAAAGGAGGTTCAGGAGGCAAGTAAAAATGACCGTCCAGAGCAGCAAGCTTTTCAGGTAGTAAAAAGGGAAGAGCCCAAGCAGAAAATCGATTTGCAGTACGAATTGGAGCGAAAAATCATTGAAATTTTACTCCTATATGGTAGCGAAACTGAAGATTTTGATGATTTGGTGCTGAAAGAAGACGAAAAAACAGGCGACTTAAAACTGGAACCAGTTATTAATACTACTAAGGTATTTGATAAAATTTTCCTCGATTTACAGGAAGACGAAATGCAGTTTGCTAATCCTAATTTTCATAATATCTATAATTCTTTGATGGAAGAACTACATAGCGACAAGCCATTTTCCACAAGGGAATTTGTGAATAGGCTGGATCAGGATATGGCCAGTGAAGTTACCAGTATTCTTATGGAAGACGAGCGCTATACGCTTCACGATTGGGAGCGCAATTTGATTGTGCCTAAACAAAAGAGCGAATCGATAGCACAGTTGGTAAACCAAACTATTTTAAGCCTGCGTTGCTTTTTGATTGATAAAAAAGTAGCAGAATACAAAAACGACACCTTACGGGAAGATGTCGATAGAATGGCCATTATAGAGGACGTCAAAGACTACCTGGGTCTAAAAATGTTGTTATCTAGAAAACTTGGTAAAGTGGTGGGTTAACCGTTGGTTAATTCCAAATGTTTCGCTTGATGGATTAAATCTACAAGATTGGTAACGTGTAATTTTTTGAATAACCTTGCTTTATAGGTGCTCACAGTTTTTTCGTTGATATCCAATTCTTGAGCAATTTCCTTATTCTTCTTACCAGACGACAATAGTTTTAACACTTCAACTTCACGAGTGGATAGACGCTTGTACATCTTGCTCGGAGACTTTTTGGTGTCGTTATAGTTAAGGTGTTTGGCCATGTTACTACTTAAGTAAATACCGCCATTATAAACCTTTAAAATAGCTTCTTTGATAGTGTCCGTGTCTTCTGTTTTGGAAAGGTACCCAGAAGCTCCTGCTTTCAATACGCTAATGGCATAGATTTCTTCTGGGTGATGGCTAAAAAAGAGCACCTTTAAGTTTTGGTGTTCCTTCTTTATGGCTCTTAAGGCGGTAATCCCGTTCAATTCTGGTAGATCAATCTCTGAAACCACAACATCTACAGAATGTCGCCGGATGAATTCAAAAATTTCGATACCGCTACCTACACTGCCAATAACCTGTATTTCGGGGCTAGATTCAAATAGCAACTGTAACCCTGTTCTAACAATCGGATGGTTGTCAACGACTAATACTTTAATCATAATAGGAAAAAATTAAGTAATTAAGTTAATATGCTATTAATCAGAGATGAAACTCAGACAAGATTAAGAGGTATATGGGGTAGTTCTTTTTGTAAATGTAATGAAAAAAATAACAGGTTTAAAGATTTGTGTTCGAAAATTAATAAGAATTATCTTAAACTATCCGGAATAGTGCATACAGGTATAGGGTTCATCTTGTGTTGGTTAGCTTTGTTGAAGCGCATGAAGATTTCAAAAACCTCCTTTTCGCGGCCTTCAAAATCATTGGCTGTTTGTCCTTCGTCTTTCATCTTCATAGCCCATTCCAATTCAGGGTATGAAGCGCCTATTTGGTCTTCGTCTGTTCTGTCATCTCCCCATAGACCATCGGTTGGTGCAGCTTCAATAATTTCTTGGTTAACCCCTAAATATTTAGCGATTTCGTAGACTTCGGTTTTCAATAAATCGGCAATCGGGCTTAAATCAACGCCGCCATCTCCATATTTGGTGTAAAAGCCTACGCCAAAGTCTTCTACTTTGTTTCCTGTTCCCGCTACGAGCAATTTATCAAGGGCAGCAAAGTAGTACAGTGAAGTCATTCTTAACCTTGCTCTGGTATTGGCCAACGACATAAAACGATCTGCTTCATTGTCTACCTGAGGTAAAACAGCTACCAAACTATCAAAAACAGGAGTTAGATTCACTTGTGTCATGCTCACTTTATCAAATTTGGATTGCATCCATTTGATATGATTTAAGGCACGGCTTACTTGTGAAGGGGCTTGATGTATGGGCATTTCCAAGCATAGTAGTTCCAAGCCTGTCATGGCGCATAAGGTAGAGGTTACGGCTGAGTCAATTCCTCCGGAAACTCCTATTACAAAACCATTTACTTTAGCATTGGTTGCGTAGTCTTTTAGCCAATTTACGATGTGGTCAACAATTTTTTCTGTTTGCATTTTAGTTACGATTTAAATCTAAGAATAGTACCTTTGCAAACAAAAATAAACTAAACGGGTTAGGAATAAAAATAAACACAGTTTAAGTTTTATGAAGAAAATAATTTTACTTTTTACTGTTCTTGTCACTGCGTTATCATGTGATAAAACCTCAAAAACAGAACAGGAAATTTCAAAAATAGACATTCCTTTTAAGGTAGAGCGCTTTGATGAAGCCTTTGCTAAAGCTACCCCGGAAGATTTACCAAAACTAAAAGCTAGCTATCCGTTTTTGTTTTCAAAAAGAATTAGTGATTCTGTGTGGATCAACCGCATGCAGGACACTTTACAGGAACAGTTGTTTGAAGAAGTAGATAAAGTATACCACGATTTTGATGATGTGGAATTGGAAATCGAAAAACTATTTCAACACTTAAAATATTACGATAAAACTTTTGCTGCTCCAAGGGTGATTACCTTGACTTCGGATGTAGATTACCGAAACAAAACTATTGTAACCGATACCATTGCATTGATAGCTCTAGATACTTATTTGGGGGCAGACCATGAATTTTATTCTGGAATCCAAAAGTATATTGTTCAGAATATGACCAAATCACAAATTGTACCGGATTTGGCAACTAATTATGCTGAAAAATACAGCTTCCAATCGCAGCGTAAAACCTTGTTGGATGAAATGGTTTACTATGGGAAGTTGTTGTATTTTAAGGATAGGATGATTCCGTTTAAAACGGATGCCGAAAAAATTGGGTATTTACCGGAGCAATTGGCTTGGTCCCAGGAGAACGAAAGCTATATCTGGAGGTATTTTATCGACAAGGAAATGCTGTACAGCACCGATACAGGTTTGGCAGGCAGGTTTATTGCGCCTGCACCGTTTTCAAAATTTTATTTGGAATTGGATAGGGAATCCCCAGGACGATTGGGACAATTCATTGGCTGGCAAATTGTGCGTTCCTATATGGAGCACAACGACGTAGATTTTAAGGAGATGCTTCAAATGGAAGCGTCCGAAATTTTTAATAATTCAAAATATAAACCACGTAAATAATGGCAGAGAATATAAAATCAACAATTACATTAAATGTAGAATTGGACGAAAACCGCATTCCTGAAAACTTAAGCTGGACGGCGCAGGATGGCGGTATTGAAAATGAAGAGGCAAAGGCTATGTTATTGTCGGTTTGGGACAGTAAAGCACAGGAAACTTTGCGTATCGATTTATGGACCAAAGACATGCCAGTTGATGAAATGAAACTGTTTTTCCATCAAACCTTAGTGGCTATGAGCGACACTTTTCACCGTGCTACCCAAGATGAAAAGATGACGGCAACTATGAAGGATTTCTGCGATTATTTTGCAGAGAAGTTGGAGTTGAAAAAGAAATAATCACTTGATTTTTAGCTTAATAATTCGGTAACTTTTTAGTAACACATCTAGTTCGGGTTATTTTTATTTTTACAAGGCTATTAATCAATTATTTAAAAACATTAGTTAGGCTTTCACAGGAGAAAGCAACTAATGTTTTTTTTGTTTAAATTAGCCTTATGCGAAAAATCCTCTTAGGAATTTTAATAACCCTTGCGGCACTTTTTGTTTTCAAATATTGTGCTGATCAAAAGAAAGACGAAGCGGTGCTTTTGGAGAGTTCTGCATTGATTCAGGAGCAGATTCGGAAGGTTGGGAAATTGGTGGTAATCGAGGGACATTTCAGCGAAGTGTTCAACTATAAAAATTCCAAAGAGCTCTTCGGTTCTTACTTTACTTCAGATAAAAAGGCTTTGGTAGTGGTGAATGCCGAGGTGACCATTTCATATGATTTGAGCAAGATTGAATACGAAGTGGATGAAACCAACAAAATCCTGAGAATAAAAAGCATCCCCAAAGAAGAAATTAAGATCAGTCCAGATTTGGAATACTATGATGTGCAATCTGATTTTTTCAATCCGTTTGAAGCCAAAGACTACAACATCATCAATCAAAAAGTAAAGGCTTCCTTGGCTAAAAAGTTGGAAGCTTCACAAATGAAGGCCAATGCCAAAGATCGATTGATTAGCGAACTGTCCAAATTTTATATCCTGACCAATTCATTGGGTTGGACCTTGGAATACAACGAAACTCCTATTTATGTATTGGATGAGTTGCAACAAATAAACCTTCAAAATTAACAGCCTTCCCTAGGCAATCTAAACTTCTAAAAATTGAGTACTCCTGTAAATACCCGTAAAGACGAAATTATAAAAACCGCGGCCAAACTTTTTAAGGAAAAGGGCTATAGTGCTGTGACTATGCGGGATTTGGCTGGGACTATGGGGATCAAGGCGGCAAGCTTGTACAACCATATTAGTTCCAAGCAGGAAATCCTCAAGGATATTATTATTTCCTTGGCGGAGACCTTTACGGAAGGGATGAGAGAGATCAAGTCTGCTGAAATTTCCAGTATCGAAAAACTTCGGAAAATTGTCAAATTGCACGTAGATATCACGTCAAACAATACCTCCGGGATGGCATCCTTGAATAATGATTGGATGCATTTGGAGGAAAAGTTGGAGTATTATTTAACCTTACGCACAGATTATGAGGAGGAGTTTCGTGATATTTTAATTGAGGGCATCAATGCAGGGGAAATTGAAGATTCCAATGTCGATGTCATGTTGTTTTCCATGTTGTCCACATTACGTTCCCTTTATATCTGGATCCCGAAAAAGGAGGATTTAAACCCTGAAGAACTCTCCGAAAACTTGAGCAACGTACTTATTAACGGCATTGTTTAAAGTTGAATTTTATGCACTTGGCTGCAATTTTTTGGCAGCTAAATTTCGATATCTACAATTATAAAGCGTTAAGCTTTGGAAATTAACATTTGTATCTCGAAATATTTTGTAAATTTGCTATCAAACTAACAAGTGTTAGTTAAAATGCATCGAACAAAATATGGCAGAGTTTTATCGAATAAAAGTTTCAGATATATATAAGGAAACAAAGGATACCGTAGTGGTGTCTTTTGAGATTCCCGAAGATTTAAAAGAGGTATTCAAGTTTAAGCAAGGGCAACATTTAACTTTGCGAAAAGAAATAAATGGGCAGGACGTGCGAAGAAATTATTCGCTTTGCTCTAGTCCGTTGGACAATGAGTGGAAAGTGGCCATCAAGACCATTAGAGGAGGGCTGTTTTCCAACTATGCTTTTAACGAATTAAAGGCGGGCGATGAGTTAGAGGTGATGCCGCCACACGGAGAGTTCTTTGTGGAATGCGAGCCCGAAAGTTCCAAAAATTATATCGCCTTTGCTGCAGGTAGCGGAATTACTCCAATGCTATCCATTATCAAGACCCATTTGCACAAGGAACCGGAGAGTACATTCAAGTTGTTTTACTTGAATCGCACGGTGAAATCCATTATCTTTAAGGAAGAAATAGAGCAGCTTAAAAATGAGTTCTTTGGACGCTTTCAAGTGTTCTACTTTTTAACCAAAGAGCAACGCGATATTCCATTTTTAAATGGACGATTTGACCACGAAAAACTAGAGATTTTAACCAAGACCTTTATTGATATTCCAGATACGGCACATGCCTTTATCTGCGGACCCCAAGACATGATCTTTTTGATTCGAGATGAACTTCAGGCGGCAGGATTGCCTAAAGAGAACATTCATTATGAATTGTTTTTCTCTGGAAGTTCCGAAGAAGAAAATAAGCACATCGCTGAAGTTTTGGAAGAGAAAGTAGATGGTACAGAAGTGACCATTATCGATGGTGGAAAAGAATTCCATTTCATCATGGATGACGATTTCGACAACATTTTGGATGGTGCTTTGGCCGCAGGAGCCGATTTACCTTTTGCTTGTAAAGGTGGGGTTTGCTCTACTTGTAAATGTCAAGTGAAGGAAGGTTCGGTTAAAATGAAAATCAACTATGCTTTGGAAGAAAAAGAGGTAGCACAAAATTATGTGTTAAGTTGCCAAGCGGTACCGACGACAGACAAAGTGGTGGTTGACTTTGATGTGTAAGAATTCCTAAGGAAGAATTCTTTAAACTATTGAAACAATTAATTTAAACATACCTGTTTGGGCAGGCATAAATTATGAGTGAAGAACAAATTAAAAATTTAGAAGAACAATTCGAAGCACGTATTGCACGTGACGAGAAAATAGAGCCTAAAGATTGGATGCCGGAGAAATACCGCCAGACCCATATTAGGCAAATATCACAACACGCCCATTCAGAGATTGTGGGGATGTTGCCAGAAGGGAATTGGATTACTAGAGCGCCTTCGTTAAGAAGAAAAGTGGCGTTATTGGCCAAGGTCCAGGATGAGGCTGGCCATGGTTTGTATCTGTATTCAGCATGTGAAACTTTAGGGATTTCTCGTGACGAATTGTATGAGCAGTTACATTCCGGTAAGGCTAAATATTCCTCGATATTCAATTATCCAACCGTTACTTGGGCCGATATGGGAGCCATTGGTTGGTTGGTAGATGGCGCAGCCATTATCAATCAAGTGCCCTTGTGCAATACCTCATTTGGACCTTATGCCCGAGCTATGGTGAGAGTGTGTAAGGAAGAAAGTTTCCACCAGCGTCAAGGCTATGAAATCATGTTGAAACTTTGTCAAGGAGCTCCGGAACAAAAAGAAATGGCTCAGGATGCTTTAAACCGTTGGTGGTGGCCTAGTTTGATGATGTTTGGTCCTACCGATGCAGAATCAACCCATACTGAACAATCCATGAAATGGAAGTTGAAACGTAAAACCAATGACGAATTGCGTCAGCAGTTTATTGACCAAACGGTACCTCAGGCGGAAATTCTGGGTTTAACCATTCCAGATCCAGATTTAAAATGGAATGAAGAACGAGGAAGCTATGACTTTGGTGAAATCAATTGGGATGAGTTTTGGCAAGTGGTAAAAGGCCACGGACCAATGAACAAGGAGCGTATGAAAGCTCGTGTGGGAGCATGGGAACGCGGCGAATGGGTGCGTGATGCAGCCATGGCGCATGCCGAAAAGCAACAAGAAAGAAAAGAAAAACAAGCAGTTTAAAAATAATATTATGTCAACAAAAAACTGGCCTCTTTGGGAAGTCTTTGTAAGAAGTAAAAACGGATTGGAACACAGGCATTTTGGTAGCTTACATGCGGCCGATGCTGAAATGGCGTTGGAAAATGCACGTGATGTCTATACAAGAAGAAATGAAGGTGTGAGCATTTGGGTGGTAGAATCAAAGTATATCACTGCTTCAAACCCAGAACATAATGGTGAAATGTTCGAGCCGGCGCAGGATAAGGTGTATCGTCATCCTACCTTTTATGACTTGCCGGACGAAGTAAAACATATGTAATAGTTTCCTGAAAACAGGAAATTCGTAAGTAAAACAAATGTCACTTCGAGTAATTTGTACGATAGTAACAAATTGTATCGAGAAGTAATTAAACAGATTCCCATTTTCGTGGGAAAGAGATATGAAAGACAATTTATATAGATATATACTAGGCATTGCCGATAACTCTTTGATTTTGGGTCAAAGGTTGGGGGAACTGTGTGGGCACGGGCCAAATTTGGAAACCGATATTGCCTGTACCAATATGTCCTTGGATTTGTTGGGGCAAGTACGCAGTTATTATCAATATGCCGCAAAAATAAAAGGAGAAGGCGCTTCCGAAGATACCATTGCATTTCTTCGAAAGGAACGTGAATATTACAATGTACTCTTGGTGGAGCAGCCTAATACAGATTTTGGATACACTATGGCACGTCAGTTTTTATTTGATGTGTATCATTTGCTGTTCCTAACCGAATTGCAAAAAAGTAGCGATCTAACTTTATCGGCCATTGCTACAAAATCTATCAAGGAAGTAAGCTATCACCAACGTTTCTCTTCCGATTGGATCAAACGTTTGGGCGATGGAACTGAAGAAAGCAATACACGCATTCAAACCGCTATCAACGATCTTTGGACTTATACTGATGAGTTGTTTCATCTAACGGATGCAGATAAGGCTATGGTTGAAGAAGGCATTGGAGTGGATGTGACGACACTTAAGGACGCTTATTACAAGACGGTTTCTGAAGTGTTGGAAGAAGCAAGGATAGAAATTCCAGAATCCAAGTATTTCCAAAAAGGTGGAAAACAAGGAATTCACACAGAGCACATGGGCTATTTGTTGGCCGATATGCAATACATGCAACGCGCCTACCCAAATATGGAGTGGTAAAATTCCTGCGAAAGCAGGAATCTAAAATTAACTGTGGTTTCGAGAGAAATCGAGAGGTTTAAAATGGTAGAAGAAAAACAACATATAGACGAAATTCTTATCCCAATTCTGGAACAGGTGTCAGATCCTGAAATTCCAGTGTTGTCCATTATGGATATGGGAGTTGTACGTTCTGCCGTTATTGAAAATAACCTTGTCAAGGTAAAAATCACCCCAACCTATAGTGGTTGCCCTGCCATGGATGTTATTGGGGACGATATCAAAGCCGCATTAAAAAAGGCTGGTTATGAATCGGAAATAGAGTTGATTCTAGCCCCAGCTTGGACAACCGATTGGATCACACCCAGAGGAAGAAAGGCTTTGGAAGCGTATGGCATTGCAGCTCCTTTGGAAGCCGAAGCCGATAAAGATGTGCTTCTTCATGGCAAACGAATTGTGAAGTGTCCTCAATGTGGTTCAACCAATACACGGTTGGTAAGCCAATTTGGTTCTACGGCCTGTAAGGCCCAGTTTCAATGTGATGATTGTCATGAACCTTTCGATTATTTTAAATGCTTGAAATAATAAAATACAATGGAAAATAAACAATCACCAATGTTGGGTCTTCGTACGGTTGTATACATGGTGGAGGACCTTGAGAAAGCCAAAGCGTGGTATGCCAAGGCCTTCAATGCGCAGCCATATTACGATACCCCTTATTATGTGGGATTTAATATTGGAGGCTACGAATTGGGCTTGCATCCCAAAGAGAAGGTACAAGGCACCGATAATGGAACGGTGCAAACCTATTGGGGTGTTGAGGATATCCAAAAGGTGTATGATATCTTAGTTGAAATGGGAGCCACCAAGCATGAAGCACCCAATAATGTTGGAGGCGACATAGTTGTAGCGAGCGTGTATGATCCTTGGAAAAATATCATTGGAATTATTTATAATCCAGAATTTAAACTACCAAAATAGATATGAGTTCAATTGAATTGAAAATTGAAAATAATATAGCCTATATCACGCTTAACCGTCCAGAAGTATTCAATAGTTTCAATCGCGAAATGGCCTTGAAACTTCAAGAGACTCTGGATGCTTGTGAAACAAATGAAGAGGTAAGAGCCATTGTGTTGACAGGAAACGGAAAGGCATTTTGTGCGGGACAGGATTTAAAGGAAGTTACTTCACCAGAATTGAACCCTGGCTTCAAGAAAATATTGGAAGAACACTACAATCCAATCATTACCAGAATTCGACATATAGAAAAACCAATCATAGGAGCTGTAAATGGCGTAGCTGCTGGCGCAGGAGCCAATATTGCTTTGGCCTGCGATGTGGTAGTGGCCCATGAGCAGGTGAGCTTTATTCAGGCTTTTAGTTTGATTGGTTTGATTCCAGACAGTGCCGGGACATTCTTTTTGCCGCGATTGATTGGCTTCCAAAAAGCGTCTGCTTTGGCCATGTTGGGAGATAAAGTGTCTGCTGAAGAAGCCGAGCGCTTGGGGATGATTTATAAAGTATTGCCATTGGAAAGTTTTGAGGAAGAAGTATCTAAACTAGCCTTAAAAATGGCAAACATGCCAACCAAAGCATTGGGATTGATCAAGAAAAGTTTGAATCAATCCTTGACCAACAACTTGGAAGAGCAGTTGGCTTTGGAGTCAAAATATCAAATTGAAGCTGCAGGAACCGAGGATTATGCTGAAGGGGTTTCGGCATTTGTAGAGAAAAGAAAACCAACTTTTAAAGGAAAGTAAATGAACGTAGGAATCATAGGAAGCGGCACCATGGGGAGTGGCATTGCACAAGTGGCAGCCACCGCGGGATGTACCGTTAAATTATATGATACCAATGAAGCAGCTTTGGAAAAAGCAAGATTGTCATTGGAAAAAATATTAGCCAGATTGGTGGAAAAGGGGCGCATTGATACTCATGAAAAACTGAGGATTCAAAGCAATATTCAATATGTGGATACCCTAAAGGAATTAGCAGGTTCCAACCTTACCATTGAAGCCATTGTTGAGAATTTGGACATCAAGAAAAAGGTCTTTTCAGAATTGGAAAGCTATGTGAGTGATGACTGTATCATCGCTTCAAACACCTCTTCTTTATCCATTGCTTCCATTGCGGCATCGCTTCAAAAGCCGGAACGCTGCATTGGAATTCACTTTTTTAACCCAGCACCTTTGATGAAGTTGGTAGAGGTGATTCCTGCCGTGCAAACTTCCAAGGACGTTTTGGATTTGGCGGTAAAGACTATTTCCGATTGGAATAAAACTGTGGCGGTTGCTAAAGATACCCCTGGATTTATTGTGAATCGTGTGGCACGTCCATTTTATGGGGAAGCCTTGCGAATTTATGAAGAAGGGATTGCCGATTTTGCAACCATTGATTGGAGCTTAAAAACCATTGGAGGTTTCCGTATGGGACCTTTTGAGTTGATGGATTTCATAGGGAATGACGTGAATTATACCGTAACCGAAACAGTGTTTACATCCTTCTATTTCGACCCTAGATACAAACCATCTTTTACGCAAAAGCGTTTGAGCGAAGCAGGATATTTAGGCAGAAAAACCGGGAAGGGATATTACGATTATTCCGAAGGAGTTGAAATGCCTACTCCAACAGAGAACAAAGAATTAGCCCAACAAATTTTTGACCGTGTCTTGGTGATGTTGATTAATGAAGTAGCAGATGCTTTGTTCTTAAATATTGCGTCGGCTGAAGATATTGACAATGCCATGACCAAAGGGGTGAATTACCCCAAAGGGCTGTTGGCATGGGCAGATGAAAAAGGAATTGATTGGTGTGTAGCCAAGTTGGATGAGCTTTATAACGAGTATCATGAAGATCGTTACAGGTGCAGTCCGTTATTGCGTAAAATGAACAAAGAAAACAAAAGCTTTTTTTAATGCAGGGCGAACAAATACCGCACAAAATGTTGCACCAAGATCCGTTTAGTACTTGGTTGGGCATAGAAATTTTGGAATGCGAAATTGGTCGTTGCAAGGTAGGGATGACCGTTAGAAAGGAAATGCTCAACAGCATGGGCAAAGCACATGGAGGCATTAGTTATTCGCTTGCAGATACAGCCTTTGGTTTTGCAGCAAATACCCACGGTAGATTTTCGGTTTCCATTGAAACCAGTATCAATCATATCGAAGCCCTAAACGAGGGTGATTATTTGGTGGCGGAGTCCGTGATAGAAAAAGTAAATAACAAATTAGGCTTCAATATTGTTGAAGTAAAGCGAGGCGATGAACTGGTAGCACTGTTCAAAGGTGTGGTATATCGCACTCAAAAAGAATGGGAATGAATTCTTGCGAAGGCAGGAATCTCTTAATTCAAAAGAAATATCGAAACCTAAACAGAAAAGTATTGTTTAGGAATGCGTAAAAATATAATAGTAAATAGGATTCACACTTTCGTGAGAATTAAACTGAAAAGATACCCACTTTCGTGGGCATAAATATGAAAGAAGCATATATCATAGATGGAGTTCGTACTCCAATAGGAAGTTACAAAGGCACTTTGTCGGCTGTGAGAACGGACGATTTAGGGGCTTTGGTAATTGAAGAAATAGTTAAACGAAATCCAAACATTCCAAAAGAAGCTTACGATGATGTGATTTTGGGCTGTGCTAACCAAGCCGGGGAAGACAACCGCAACGTAGCAAGAATGTCTTTGTTGTTGGCTGGCTTGCCATATACCGTTCCAGGAGAAACGGTGAACCGTTTGTGCAGTTCAGGATTGTCGGCGATTATTCATGCCAATAGAGCGATAAAAGCTGGAGATGGCGACATTTTTATTGCAGGCGGTGTTGAAAATATGACACGTGGACCTTTGGTAGTTTCAAAGCCGTCTTCAGGTTTTGGAACAGATTCCAAAATGTATGATTCCAGTTTTGGATGGCGTTTTGTAAATCCAAAAATGCACGAGATGTATGGAACAGATGGTATGGGGAATACCGCTGAAAACTTGGTAGAGTTGCACGATATTTCACGTGAGGATCAAGATAAGTTTGCCAACTGGAGCCAAATGAAGGCGACCAAAGCCCAAGAAAATGGGAGATTGGCAAAAGAAATAATGACGGTTGAAATTCCACAACGCAAAAAGGACCCGATTCTGTTTGCAAAAGATGAATTTGTAAAACCAACAACCACTATGGAAGTGTTGGGGAAATTGCGTCCGGCCTTTAAAAAGGATGGAAGCGTCACAGCAGGGAACTCCTCTGGATTGAATGATGGAGCAGCAGCGACCATTATCGCGTCTTCAGAAGCGGTTGAAAAATATAACTTAAAACCATTGGCTAGAATTGTTAGTTCCGCGGTGGTTGGCGTTGAGCCTCGCATTATGGGGATTGGCCCTGTAGAGGCTTCCAATAAAGCTTTGGCAAAGGCAGGTTTGACCATGGACGATATGGATATTATTGAACTAAATGAAGCGTTTGCTGCTCAGGCCTTGGCATGTACACGTGCTTGGGGATTGGCGGACGACGACCCTAGATTGAACCCAAATGGAGGCTCAATTGCTATTGGTCATCCACTGGGAGTGACAGGCGCACGTATCGCTTATTCGGCAGCATTGGAATTACAGGAACAAAATAAGCGTTACGCTTTGGTGACCATGTGCATTGGTGTCGGGCAAGGTTACGCAGCAATTATTGAAAGAGTGTAATATGAAAAAAATACAACATTACGTTCAAGGTCAATGGACCGAAGGTAAAGAAGAAGGAATTCCGGTTTTAGATGCTATTACTGGGGAAGCTTTTACCAGTGTGGCCATTGAAGGTTTGGACATTCCAGAAATATTAAACTACGGAAGAACCAAGGGAGGGGAGATTCTTAGGGAAATGACGTTTCAGGAGCGTGGGAACATGCTTAAAAAGTTGGCCTTATATCTTACCAAACGCAAAGAGCAATTTTACGAATTAAGTTACCGTACAGGTGCTACTAGAATAGATAGTTGGATAGACATTGAAGGAGGTTTTGGAAATCTTTTTGCTAATGCCTCTTTAAGAAAATTGTTTCCTAATCAACCTTATCATGTTGAAGGGGACCCAATCGATTTATCTCGTGGAGGCCGTTTTATGGCACACCACATTATGGTTCCTAAAAAAGGGGTGGCGGTACATATCAATGCCTTTAATTTCCCGGTTTGGGGAATGTTGGAAAAGTGTGCGGTAAATTGGATGGCAGGGGTTCCTGCAGTCGTGTTGCCAGCCCCATCATCATCTTATTTGGCAGAGGCTGTAGCTAGAGAAATCATAGCCTCAGGAATTTTGCCAGAGGGAGCCTTACAAATTATTAATGGTACCGTAAAATCCATATTGGATACGGTAGAGTCTCAAGATGTGGTGACCTTTACAGGGTCTGCAGCAACAGGACGTTTGTTAAAAGCGCATCCTAGATTAATACAGGAGGCTGTGCCATTTACTATGGAAGCAGATTCTTTGAATGCTTCTATCCTTGGTGAAGATGCTGTGCCAGGGACTCCAGAATTTGATCTGTTCATAAAGGAAGTTCGAAATGAAATGACGGTGAAAGCAGGACAAAAGTGTACGGCTATCCGTCGTATCATTGTGCCTGAAGGTATTGTTGAGGATGTTCAGATTGCTTTAGGAAAAGCTTTGGATAAAGTTACCATAGGAGACCCGAGATTGAAAGAAGTGAGAATGGGATCTTTGGTAAGCAAACAACAAGTGGAAGCCGTGAAGAATTCCATTTCAGATATTGCCAAAGAAGCCGAAATGGTATATGGGAATTTAGATACATTGGATACCATAGGAGCCGATGCCCAGAAAGGAGCGTTTATTAGCCCTGTCTTGTTCCGTACGGATAATCCGTTGCAAAACACCGTGGTTCACGAACGTGAAGCTTTTGGTCCGGTAAGTACCATAATGCCATATAAAACTATGGACGAAGCGGTTACTTTGGCCCAAATGGGAAAAGGGTCTCTAGTGTCTTCCATAGCGACTAATGATGATAAGATTGCTAAGGAATATGTGATAAATGCAGCTTCGCATCATGGCCGAATTCTAGTGTTGAATCGTGAAAGTGCCAAACAAAGTACCGGTCACGGGTCTCCATTACCGTATTTGGTTCACGGTGGTCCAGGACGTGCCGGAGGTGGCGAAGAGATGGGAGGTATGCGAGGTATCAAACATTATCTGCAGCGTACTGCAATTCAGGGCTCACCAACTACTTTGACCGAAATAACTGGGATATATCAGCAAAAAGCGGCCTATAAGGAAGCAGAGCAGCATCCGTTTAAATACCATTGGGAAGACATCCAACCAGGAATGTCACTTAAAACCCATAAGCGAACCTTTACAGATACCGACATTATCAATTTTGCGAATTTGACTTGGGACCATTTTTATGCCCATACAGACATCACCTCGCTGGATGGTAGCATTTTTGAAAAACGCACGGCTCATGGGTATTTTATCATTTCCGCAGCAGCGGGATTGTTTGTATATCCAAACAAAGGCCCTGTGGCAGCAAACTACGGTTTGGAAGAATGTCGATTCCTGCGTCCATTGTACCATAACGATACGGTATACGTACGATTGACTTGTAAGCAAAAAGTAGATCGCGATGTGGCAGGAGCCGAACATCCTAGTGGGATTGTAAAATGGTTTGTAGAGGTATTTGATGCCAATAATGATGAAATGGTAGCTTTTGCAACTATTTTGACCATGGTTCAGAAGAAACAAGAAACTTTGGTGGAAATGACCGAAGCTAAAATTGCAGAATGTATCAACAAGCTTACCGAAGAGGATAAAGCAAAGTGGGGGAATCTTACACCTCAGTTAATGTTGGAGCATTTGGAATATACCTACAGAATTGCTTCTGGCGAAATTCAGGATTTTGAAATAGCTACGCCTGAAAAGATTTTGGAAAAAGTACATGCCACGCTATATAACTATGATAAAATGCCAAGTGGTTATGATTTTCCTTTGGCAGAAAGATCTCGAATTACTGAGTTAAAGCATGCCAGTTTAGAGGAGGCCAAAGAAAAATTGAAAGAAGCTCGTGAAGCCTATTTGGCCTATTTTAAAGAACATCCAGAAGCTAAAACCAAAAATGTTGTTTTTGGAGAGTTGAATAGATACGAGTGGTATTTATTGGAGAGAAAACATTTAAATCATCATTTCGAGCAATTCGGATTGATATAATTATAAAAGAAATTGAAGATGGAAAATAGTCCATACGTAAAGTTAAGCATAGAAAATCATGTCGGGTATGTGGAGTTTTTTCACCCAGAACATAATTCGTTGCCAGGAAATGTATTGGCCGATTTAGCCCAAACTATTACAGATGCAGGAAACAATGATGATGTTAAGGTCATCGTTCTTAAAAGTGGAGGCGATAGAACCTTTTGTGCAGGAGCTAGCTTTAAGGAATTGATCAATATCAATGACGATGCCACAGGAAAGGTATTCTTTTCAGGCTTTGCCAATGTGATCAATGCCATGCGCAAATGTCCGAAGTTTGTCATTGGACGTATTCAGGGCAAAACCGTTGGTGGTGGTGTTGGCCTGGCAGCGGCAACCGATTATTGTATGGCGACCAAATTCGCTGAAATCAAACTAAGCGAACTTAATATTGGGATTGGTCCTTTTGTTGTTGGTCCTGCCATAGAGCGTAAAATGGGCGTGAGTGCCATGTCGCAAATTGCTATGGATGCCAATAGTTTTTATTCTCCAGAATGGGCTACAGACAAAGGTCTGTTTACTCAGGTTTTTGATACCACTCAAGACATGGATGAAGCGATAAAAGCTATGGCTGAAAATTTGTGTACTTACAATCCAGAGGCCATGAAAGAAATGAAAACTATGTTCTGGCAAGGAACCGAGCATTGGGATGAATTGCTTTCGGAACGTGCTGCGATTAGTGGACGTTTGGTGTTGGGAGAGTTTACAAAGGAAATTTTGAAACGTTTTAAGTAAACCATGATTTACAGTTTTAAAGGATATACGCCAGTAGTACACGAAAGTAGTTTTGTGCACCCTTTGGCGGCCGTAACCGGAAACGTTATCATCGGGAAAAACTGCTATATAGGTCCTGGAGCTGCTATTCGTGGCGATTGGGGACAAATCATTTTGGAGGATGGTGTGAACGTTCAGGAAAACTGTACGGTGCACATGTTTCCTGGGAAATCAATTACACTTAAAGAAAGTGCCCATGTTGGTCATGGAGCCGTGATTCATGGTGCTAATTTGGGAAGAAATTGCTTGATTGGGATGAACAGTGTCATTATGGACGATGCCCAAATAGGGGATGAATGCATCGTTGGTGCTATGGCCTTTGTAAAGGCAGAAACCATCATTCCAAACCGAAGTCTTGTTGTTGGAAACCCAGCCAAAGTTGTCAAGGAAGTTTCCGATGACATGATTGCATGGAAGACTAAAGGGACGCAATTGTATCAGCAATTACCAGCAGATTGCCATGAGAGTCTGAAGGAGGTTGAACCTTTAAGGAAGATTCCGGAAAACATGAAAGTTCAGGAGGGTGCCTATGACACGCTTCGTGATTTTATGAAAAAGTAAGTTTAATAAACTAACAAACATTAGTTCATAAGAATGTCGAAATTCGAATTGAAAATGCCCAAAATGGGCGAAAGTATAACAGAGGGAACCATTATCAATTGGTTGGTGAATGAAGGGGATAGCTTTGAGGAAGGGGATATTCTTTTAGAAGTTGCTACAGATAAGGTTGACAATGAAGTGCCGGCAACGAGCTCGGGGACTTTGGTGAAAACCATGTTCCAAGCTAAAGATGTAGTGCCAGTCGGAGAGGTGATTGCTGTTTTGGAAGTTTCGGAAACGTTGAATTCTTCTGAAGATGGGAAGAATACATCTGATAAGACAAAGACCGTTACATCCAAAAAGGATACGAATTCTCAACCTAAAAAAGTAAAGAATATACAGCCATCAGTAATTGATACGGCTAGTTTTTCGGTAAATAATACCAATACATTTTTTTCGCCTTTGGTTGAAAAAATTGCAAGGGAACACCATATCAGTTTTGAGGAACTCTCCAGAATTCCTGCTACTGGGCATGAAGGCAGGTTACGTAAAAGCGATGTCTTCAATTATATCCAAGATGGCAGACCTTATAAGTTTGCGCAGCCTGTAGTTCAAGATCCAACAGCTTATCGCATTCCGAAGTTAAGTTTTGACAAAGGAAAAGGAAAGGTTGTTGAAATGGACCGTATGCGTCAAATGATTGCCGACCATATGGTGTATTCAAAGCATACGTCCCCACACGTGACTGCTTACGTGGAGGCCGATTTGACCAATATGGTACAATGGCGTAATGACAATAAAAAGGCTTTCGAGGAAAAGTACGGAGAGCGTTTGACCTTTACCCCTTTGTTTGTGGAAGCTGTTGCCAAGGCTGTTAAGGATTTTCCAAATATCAACGCTTCGGTGGATGGTAAAAACATCATTGTAAAGGAGGATATCAATATTGGGATGGCAACTGCTCTGCCTTCAGGAAATTTAATTGTTCCCGTAGTGAAAAATGCCAATACCAAGGATTTGAAAACGCTGGCTCAAAACGTCAATGAAATGGCAGGCAAGGCTAGAGATAATAAGCTGGGTGGTGACGATATTAAGGGAAGCACCTTTACTATTTCCAATGTGGGAACCTTTGGAAGCGTTATGGGAACGCCAATTATTAACCAACCAGAAGTAGCCATTTTAGCTTTGGGGATTATTAAAAAACGTCCTGAAGTCATCGAAACCGAAAATGGCGATGAAATTGCTATTAGAAGCATGATGTACCTGTCCCTATCTTTTGACCACCGCGTGGTTGATGGCTATTTGGGAGGTAGTTTTGTGCGTCGGGTAGCCGATTATTTTGAACAGTTTGATACGAATAGAAAAATATAAGTCATGTCTTATAACATACATATAACAACAGTAGAAAAGTCGAAAGTAGATACTGTAGACTTTAACAATATCCCTTTGGGAACCACCTTTACCGATCATATGTTTATTTGTGATTATGAAAATGGGCAGTGGGTTAACCCAAGGATTGAGCCTTTGGCTCCCATAGCAACACACCCTGCTGCTATGGCTTTGCATTATGGACAGGCCATTTTTGAAGGAATGAAAGCAACAGTAGGCGCCGATGGTTGCCCAAGATTATTTCGTGCCGAAAAGAATGCCGCACGTTTAAATACCAGCGCCGATAGAATGGGAATGCCTCATTTTCCTGAAGATTTATTTGTTGAAGGTTTGAAGCAGTTGGTTGCTTTGGAACATAATTGGATTCCGCCAGCAGAAGGAAGTGCGTTGTATTTACGCCCTTTTATGTACGCCGATGAACCTTTTATTGGAATGCGTGCCGCAAATCATTACAAGTTCATTATTATGGCATCGCCGTCAGGTCCGTTTTTTAGCAAACGTATCAAGTTGTGGGCAGAGAAAAAGTACGTGAGAGCAGTTGAAGGAGGAACGGGAGAAGCCAAAGCCGCGGGTAATTATGCGGCGGCCATCAGACCAACAGAACTTGCGAAGGCCAAGGGTTACGATCAAGTTCTATGGTTGGATGCTGTGGAGCATAAATATATTCAGGAGGTGGGTACCATGAACATCTTCTTTAAAATAGAAGGGAAGTTTATCACACCAAAACGTGACGGTGCTATTTTGGATGGTATCACAAGAATGAGTGTGATGGATGTTTTAAAAGCCAAAGGTTATGAGGTTGTGGAGCGCCCAATAACCATAGATGAAATTAAGGAAGCTGCGAAATCAGGAATCTTAGAGGAAGCTTTTGGAACAGGAACGGCTGTAGGAATTGCCTATATCCAAGAGATTGGAATGGGAGATGAGATAATCCATGTTTCCGATGAAAGCCCTGTTGGTTTGGATGTGAACGATACCCTTAATGCGATCAAAACAGGAAAGATTGAAGATCCCTTTAATTGGATCATTAAAATTGAAAAGGAATTAGTTTAATGAAGAAGGACATTTTAGAAAGAGGATTTTTAAATTTATGTACGGCCAAAGCCATGGCCGAATTGTACGAAGCCAATTTTAAGGTCGTTTCCAAATATGTGCATGCCACTTCAAGAGGCCATGAGGCGGTGCAGACGGCTTTGGGGATGCAGTTATTGCCGCAGGATTATGCCTTTCCATATTACCGAGATGACGCCATGTTGCTTTCGTTTGGATTACAGCCTTACGATTTAATGCTACAGGTATTAGCCAAAAAGGACGATCCATTTTCTGGGGGAAGAACCTACTATTCGCACCCTAGTTTAAAGGATTTGGATAAGCCTAAAATCCCTCACCAGTCTTCGGCTACGGGCATGCAGGCCATTCCTGCAACAGGTGTTGCCATGGGGATGCAATATTTGGAAAAGCAAGGATTGAAAAACCCTGTTCTTGGGGATGTAGAATTGACAGATGACGCACCTATTTCTGTATGTAGTTTAGGAGATGCCTCGGTTACCGAAGGAGAAATTGCCGAAGCCTTTCAAATGGCCGCTTTAAAACAAATGCCAATTCTGTATTTGGTGCAGGACAATGGTTGGGATATTTCCGCCAATGAAGCGGAAACCCGTGCCCAAAGTGCTTTTGAATATGCCCAAGGGTTTAATGGATTGGAAGCTATTTCTATTGACGGCGCTAATTTTATTGAGAGTTACGAGGCTATTGAAAAGGTAATTGCTACCATTCGTAAGGAGCGCAGGCCTTTCTTGGTGCACGCCAAAGTACCGTTGTTGAATCACCACACATCAGGGGTGAGAATGGAGTGGTATCGCGATGATTTGGAAGAAGCCAAAACAAGAGATCCATACCCTGTGTTGAAGCAGCAATTGTTGGATCATGGATTTTCAGCTGAAGAAATTGAGCAAATAGATGCTGCTGCCAAAGCAAAGGTTGAAGCCGATTATGAAAGAGCTTTACAAGCCGAAGATCCGCAACCGGAAGACTTGTTTACAAACGATTTTGCTGCCACACCAATCACCGAAGAAAAAGGAGAGCGAACACCAAAAGGAGCCGAAAAGGTCGTGATGGTAGACTGTGCGTTGTTTGCAGTAGAAGAATTGATGAAACAGCACAAGGAGTGTTTGTTGTACGGACAGGATGTTGGAGGAAGATTGGGAGGAGTATTCCGTGAAGCCGCTACCTTGGCTCAAAAGTTTGGAGACGATCGTGTGTTCAATACGCCGATTCAGGAGGCCTTTATTGTAGGGTCCACGGTTGGCATGAGTGCTGTTGGTTTAAAGCCAATTGTTGAAGTTCAGTTTGCCGATTATATCTGGCCAGGATTGAATCAGCTGTTTACTGAGGTTAGTAGAAGCTGTTATCTATCCAATGGAAAATGGCCGGTAAGCATGATTTTACGTGTGCCTATTGGAGCTTATGGTAGTGGTGGACCTTACCACTCGTCTTCTGTGGAGAGTGTGGTGACCAATATCCGAGGGATTAAAATTGCCTATCCAAGTAATGGTGCCGATTTAAAAGGTTTGATGAAAGCCGCTTACCACGATCCGAATCCAGTGGTAATTTTTGAGCACAAAGGATTGTATTGGAGTAAGGTGAAAGGAACCCAAGGAGCTACTTCAGTGGAGCCTGCCGAGGATTATGTATTGCCATTCGGGCAAGCTTGGATACTTCAGGAAATATGGAAACAGGAGGAGGTTGAAACCTTAACAATTGTGTCCTATGGAATGGGAGTGCATTGGGCGATGAATGCTTCGGAGGAATTGGGCATGCAAGACCAAATAGAAGTGATCGATATACGTACGCTCTATCCTCTGGATGAAGAGACTATCATGAAATCGGTGAAGAAGACCGGTAAGTGTTTGGTGGTTACTGAGGAGCCTTCCAACAATAGTTTTGCTAGGGCTTTATCAGGGAAAATTCAGGAGGAATGTTTTAAATATTTGGATGGACCAGTGATGACCATAGGTAGTGAAAACATGCCAGCCATTCCATTGAATAGCACTTTAGAGCAGACAATGATTCCGTCTACAGAAAAAGTGAAAGAGAAAATTATTCAGTTATTGGAATATTAAAAATAAAAAAGCGACTCGATTGAGTCGCTTTTCTTTTATAGGTTGTATTCAGATAGTGGTTTAGTAAATTTCTCAGGATCGGCGGCTAGATAATATCTAGGATCGTCGATGTCTTCAATCACCACATCTTTAAATTTAGGATTGGCCTTATAAAGCAAGGTTTTACAATCTTCGCTTAAGTGTTTTAGCTTGATGGATTTCCCTTCGGCTTCATATTTGTTCACCAAATTGGTGATGGCTTCCAAAGCAGAGTGGTCGCTTACTCGAGATTCTACAAAATCAATTTCTACCTTCTCAGGGTCATTTTTTACATCAAACTTCTCGTTGAAATTTTGAATAGAACCAAAGAATAAAGGCCCCCAAATTTCATAGGTTTTGGTACCGTCCGGTTGCATGCGTTTGCGTGCTCTAATCATGGTGGCGTTTTTCCAGGCAAATACCAAAGCCGATAAAATAACCCCAATAAATACCGCAATTGCCAAATCAAAAATAACGGTTACAGCCGATACAATAATCAATACAGCGGCATCTGCTACAGGGATTTTTCTGATAATTCTAAAACTGGACCAAGCAAAGGTTTCAATAACCATCATAAACATGACACCTACCAATGCGGCAATTGGGACTTGCTCAATATATTGCGCGGTAAATAAGATGAAGGTCAACAAGGTTAAGGCCATCATAATTCCAGAAAGACGTCCTCTACCTCCAGCATTAATGTTAATCACCGTTTGGCCAATCATACCGCAACCGCCGGTACCTCCAAACAGACCGCTTACAATATTTCCTGCTCCTTGAGCTACACATTCACGGTTTCCGTTTCCTCTGGTTTCTGTAAGTTCATCCACCAAGTTCATGGTCATCAATGATTCAATAAGCCCCACAGATGCCGCTAAAAAAGCATATGGAAGAATGAATTTCAGAGTGTCTAAATTGTAAGGTAAATGTTGCCAAAGTTCAAGATTTGGAGTCGGGAATTCACCTTTTAGACCTTCACCTCCGCCTTCTACAATATAGGAGCCAACCGTGCTGACATCAAGGTTGAAGAACACTACAATACCGGTGGTAACAAGAATTGCGGTTAGGGCCGCTGGGATTTTGGAGGTCACTTTAGGCAGCAACCAAATAATGGCCATGGTAAGTCCAACAAGGCCAAGCATGGTGTAAAGTTCTACACCTTGCATAGGGATGTCGATATATTTTTTTAGGCCATCGGCGCCAATTTCCAATTGTTTGTGGGAGAACATACGGACTTGCGCCAAAAAAATTACGATGGCTAAACCGTTTACAAATCCCATCATTACGGGGTGCGGTATCAAGCGTACAAAACGCCCCAATTTAAACACACCAGCAGCTATTTGGATAATTCCCATTAAAATAACAGCCGCTAACAGGTAGAAATAGCCCATATTTTCAACAGGCGTATCAAATAACATTCCTTTGGCATGTCCTTCTGAAATAAGATGAACAAAAATAACGGCAACAGCTCCCGCCGCACCAGAGATCAATCCTGGTCTTCCACCAAAAATTGCGGTGATCAATCCAATTATGAAGGCACCGGACAATGCTACCAAGGGGTCTATCTGTGCTACGAAGGCAAAGGCAACCACTTCGGGAATCATCGCCAATGATACTGTAATACCAGCGAAAATGTCGTTTTTAGGGTTTTGGGTAAAGTTCTTGAACATCTTTAAACCGAGTTTCTTGATTTGTTTCTACTAAAAGTCGGCAAAGATAGGGTTTTATAAATGAAGACTAAAATAGCTTGGAGCATCCTGATTTATAAGCGATAAAAAAGGCGCTGATTTTTATAAATCAGCACCTTTAAGTTTTAGTGTGAGGTTATCTTACTTGATCATTTCCGGTGGGTATTTCTCCATGATTTTGGAAACGAACTCATTGATACGTTCTTCTTTCTTGTCCATATTTTTACTTAAGTAACCAGTGCCTTGTCCTTGCCAAACCAATTCTTTTTTGGCGTTATCGATAAGGTCTATGTATAAAACCCCCTCGGTATCTACAGAAACTGTATTGTAATTGTTCCAGTAGTAAGGACTCCAGCCCCAGCCATAACCATAAGGACCATAGCCATTGTTATAGACATTCACCTTTTCTCTAGATTTGGTGAAAATGCTTACCAGCATATCTGGATTTTCAGATTTTGTATAGCCTTTGGCCAAAAGTTCCGCTTCAATGGCTCTTAGGATACGTTTTTTGTCCAAATCACTAATTTCGGCCTTGTCAATCCCTGTTTTGAAAAAGGCAAAGGTTTTGTATTGCGTAAAATCTACCTTTTTATCGTAATCGGAAGCTACCTGTACAGAACTACAGGAAGTTGCTGTTAATACTACAATGGCCAGTGTGAGTGTAGTTAAAAATCTTTTCATCGTGTTTTCAATTTTAATTTGGTGTTTGGTTTGTTGAAAGTGCCAAAAATTAAGTTAGTCCATTTTTGGTTCAACATAAAAGCAATCAATAATCATACCAATATTTTTGACTCAAATATTGAAGGATTAGCTAATTGTAAAACTAAAATTACGAAATAAAAGGATTTATTTTTTAGTGGATCCCGTATTTTTATTGTAGCCATAGGGGCAGTGTCTACAGCCACTTTGGCAGCAGTAGCCACGTTTTAAATGGTATTGTTCTGTAAAGCAACGGTATCCTTCGGGGGTGAGGTAGTAATCTCCTTCTTCAATAGGAATTATTTTCTTCATGTGGCAAAGATAATGTAATTTGGAGTGATTTTTGAAAGGGTAAATTCTATGATTTTTGTTTCCAAATATTTAGTGCCGAAAGGCTATACAGGGATGACAATGTACCCTTTTGTGTTTTTGAAGGAGAAAGCATTGAAGTCCGATATAGTTTTGATCAACCATGAATACATTCATTTAAAACAGCAATTGGAATTGTTGATCCTACCTTTTTATGTGTGGTATTTTTTGGAGTATTTGTTCGGTTTGATGAAATACAGAAACCATAGAAGAGCCTACCGAAATATTTCTTTTGAACGCGAAGCTTTTTTGCAGGAAAGCAATATGGAATACTTAAAGACAAGACCTTTTTTCGCCTTTTTGAAGTACCTTTGCAAACATGAAATTTAAACTGGAAGATGCCGTCATTCAAGAGGTGCTATTGCCACCAGAATTCGGTTCTATTCAATTGTTTGTAAAGCGTGAAGATAGAATTCACGAGCATGTTTCAGGCAATAAATACCGTAAGCTTTTATATAATTTAAAAGCGGCCAAGGATGGGGGATTTGATACCTTGCTCACCTTTGGAGGCGCCTTTTCCAACCATATTGCCGCAGTTGCGGCTGCAGGACAAGCAGAAGGATTTAAAACCATAGGGGTAATCAGGGGAGAAGAGCTGACCTATAAAGTTGCCGATAACCCCACCTTAAAATTTGCCAAGGAATGTGGCATGCAATTTCAGTTTGTCACCAGGGAGGATTATCGATACAAAACTTCCCCTGAGTTTATTCAGCAATTAGAAACCAGATTTGGATCGTTCTATTTGGTTCCGGAAGGCGGTACCAATGGATTTGCGGTGAAAGGCTGCGAAGAAATTTTAAAGGACGTCCAAGATGATTTTGATTATATCTGTTGTGCCGTGGGCACAGGAGGCACTATTTCAGGGCTGGTCAATGGCAGTACTTCAGCCCAAAAGATTCTGGGATTTCCCGCCTTGAAAGGTGGTTTTTTGTCCAAGGATATTAGTAAGTTTGCAAGAAATACAAACTGGTCGTTGATTGAGGATTACCATTTTGGAGGATACGCCAAAATAAATGAAGATTTAATCAGTTTTATTAATCAGTTTAAGAAAGAATATCAAATTCCTTTAGATCCTGTTTACACGGGTAAAATGATGTATGGTATTTTGGATTTGATCAAAAAAGGGTATTTCCCAGAGCAATCCAAAATATTGGCCATCCATACGGGCGGTTTACAGGGCATTGCAGGAATGAACATTAATTTAAAGCGAAAGCAATTACCGATAATAGATTAAATAGCATATGAAGCGCATAGTTTTAGTAGCCTTGACAGGAATGTTTTTAGTAGGATGTGGGTCCAAAAGGACTGTGGTTACCAAAAAGAAAGATGTACCACGAAGAACCGTTTCTGTTCAGGTGGATGTGAAACCTGAAGAGCCTAAAAGTTCTCAAGAAACCAGTACCACGACTCCGGCGAAAACCTATGCCAGTGCTACCGAAGCTTACATAGCTAATTTTAATGCCATTGCTATGGAAGAAATGCGTAAGTATAAAATTCCGGCAAGTATCACTTTGGCACAAGGTATTTTGGAATCTGGTTCCGGTCAAGCACGATTGGCAGTTGAGGCCAATAACCATTTTGGTATCAAATGCCACGGATGGACGGGCCCGAAAATTTACCACGACGATGATGCTTCACAGGAATGTTTTAGAAAGTATACACATGCGGAATCTTCTTTTGAAGACCATTCGGCGTTTTTGACTTCGAGAAGCCGCTATGCCAAATTGTTCGATTACAAACAGGACGATTACAAATCTTGGGCAAGAGGATTGAGAGCTGCCGGTTATGCTACCGATAAAAAATATCCAGAGAAACTGATCAGTTTGATTGAACGGTACCAATTGTACAAATATGATGAACAAGTTCTGGGGAAAAGGGAAAGTTATACCCCTCCAACCAAAGATGTTGTAGCAAGCAATGATAATGTTACTACTCATGAAGTGGTAAAAGGAGATACCTTGTATTCAATTTCCAAGCGTTATAATACAACGGTGGAATCGATCAGGGAATTGAATGGTATGAGAGGGAACGATTTAAGTATTGGTCAAATGTTAATTATTAAAAATAACTAAAGATGTTATATCAACGAAGCAGTACACTGTTTAAATTGGCAGAGGAAGTGATTCCTGGTGGGGTGAATTCCCCAGTAAGGGCTTTTAAAGCGGTAGGAGGAACACCAATTTTTGCCAAATCGGCCAAAGGTGCTTATGTATATGATGAAGATGACAATCACTATATAGATTATATCAACTCTTGGGGACCTATGATTTTAGGTCATGCACACCCTCCCGTAGTTGAAGCGGTTATTGAAAAAGCTAAAAAAGGCACTTCTTTTGGGATGCCAACAGAGATAGAAACCACGATTGCTGAATTGGCAGTTTCTATGGTGCCTAATATTGATAAAATCCGTTTTGTGAATTCTGGAACCGAAGCTTGTATGAGTGCCGTGCGTTTGGCGAGAGGGTTTACAGGAAAAGATAAAATTATAAAGTTTGCAGGTTGCTATCACGGACATAGTGATTCATTCTTGATCCAAGCAGGAAGTGGTGCCGTAACTTTCGGGAGTCCTAACAGTCCAGGGGTAACGCAAGGAACGGCAAAAGATACTTTGCTGGCTAAATATAATGACATTGAGAATGTAAAAGCGCTTATTGAGGCCAATGCAGGGGAAATAGCCTGTATTATTTTGGAGCCTGTGGCTGGAAATATGGGCTGTGTGCCACCAAGAGATAATTTCCTCCAGAAGTTGAGAGCACTTTGTGATGAACATGGAATTCTGTTGATTTTTGATGAGGTCATGACTGGTTTTAGATTGGCCAAAGGAGGCGCTCAGGAACTCTTCAATGTAGATGCCGATATCGTATGTTTTGGGAAAGTAATTGGAGGTGGTTTGCCTGTAGGAGCTTTTGCTGCTAGAAACGAAATCATGAATTATTTGGCGCCGTTGGGAGCCGTTTATCAGGCAGGGACTTTGAGTGGAAACCCACTGGCAATGGCTGCTGGTTTGGCCATGCTATCGGAATTGAACGATATCCCAGAAATATTCACTAGACTAGAAGAAAAGACGGCCTATTTACATAAAGGAATAGCCGAAGTGTTGGAGCAACACGAAATCGTGCATACCATCAATAGAGTGGGGTCTATGATTTCGGTACATTTTGCGGAAGATGCTGTAGTGGATTTTGAATCCTCTGCTAAGGGAAATAACGATACGTTTAAGGCCTTTTTCCATGGAATGCTTAATGAAGGGGTGTATATCGCGCCTAGTGCCTTTGAAACATGGTTTATAAGTGATGCGCTTTCTTACGAAGATTTGGATGCCACTATAAAAGCGGTGGACAAAGTGGCCGCAACATTAAAATAAAGTATAAAAAAAAAGCGATTCAGTTAGAATCGCTTTTTTTATATGTATTTTTTATCTGAAAATTAATTGGACGAAAGGTTCTTGTATTGGAAATACTGGTCTTCGGTTAAAATGCTTTTCATGGATTGATCCAATTCTTTATCAAGTTTCACCTTAGACTCCCAATTAGCATTTAGGTCTTTACTGATAACTTGATATTTTGTTTCGTAAGCTTTGTAAGCTTCATATACTTCTTCAAGAGTATTCGTGTCGAATTTGATGACCTTTCTTAAGTTTTCAGCTTTTTCAGAAGCTACTTTATTAATTTCAATAGTGTTTTGAGCGGTTAAGTTTTCAGCTCCAAAAAATAGGGCTCCTACAAAGAGGCAAAGTGTAATTATTTTTTTCATAAGTAGGTGTTTAGGTTTTAAATTAAACTCTAAAGTAATAAATTTAAAAACGGAAGAATAAAAAAAGCATTGATTTTTACAACCAATGCTTTCTCCACTAACTAAAACTAACTAACCAACCAAAAATCTATCTATTTCTAGGGGATTTCCCTTTTTGTCCTTTCATTTGTTTTTGATACTGAGCCTTTGTTTCTTCCCATTTTTGGTATTGCTCCTCAGTCAAAATGTTTTTTACTTTTTTCTTATACGCAATTTGATGGTCCAATCTAGCATTCATTCTCGCGGCTATTTCATCACTGGTAGGCTTCTGGGTCATGTTTTGTCTAGCCTCCATTTGAGCCTTTCTATATGTGGCTTCTTCAAGGTTGATAACCTGTATTTGTTTTTGTTGGGCCTCTGTTAAATCTAGATTCAACGTCATTCTTTTGGTGTGTATTTCTGAAGCCTGCTCGGGCGTTAAATCTTGTAGCATTCCCATGCGGTCTCCTCTATTTCCTTTTTGAAAGTCTCTAGGGCCTTGTTGTGCGTTGGCCTGAAAAGCAATTAGTGCTATGGCCATCATTAAAATTATTTTTTTCATGGTATTTTGATTTTACGTTACTCTGCTTTTAAGACTTTTTATTTGAAAAATGGTTTAATAAAGGTTTGAATTTTAACTGGTTGTTAACATTTTTTGCTTTTTTGTTTGTAGGATTGCCCCAATAGAAATACTTGAGTTTATTTTTATAAGAAATATAAAGTAGGTTTTAGACAATGTTATTATCAATGAAGAGCCAATTGCCAATTATGTTGAAAACTAATGTGTAAATAGCTAACTTTGGCAGTAAATAAATTCTCTAAACTATATGAAAAACATTGTTGCAATGTTGGCACTAATGGTGTTGGCAACCTCATGTAAAAATGAAAAAACTAAAGAAGAGGTAGTCTCAGAAGAACCTCAGGAAACCTCTCAGGTAGACATGACCAAAAAGTTAAACAAATATGTTTCGGTTAAACTTACTTCCGATATTTCTAAGCTTACCGAAAACGGCCGTAAAATGTTGCCTATTTTAATTCAGGCGGCTGAAAAGATGAACGATTTGTTTTGGTATGAAGCATATGGAGACAAGGACGCTTTGCTGAATTCCATTTCCGACGCAGACACGAAAACTTTTACTATTATCAATTATGGACCGTGGGACCGCTTGGATGGTAACAAGCCATTTGTAGAAGGTGTTGGAGAGAAGCCTTTAGGTGCTAATTATTATCCTAAAGATATGACGGCAGAAGAGTTTAAAGCTGCTGAGATTGAAGATAAAAACAGTATTTACAATTTTGTACGTCGTGATGACAACGGAAAACTATATTCCATTCCTTACCACCAACAATTTGAAACGGAAGTTAAGGAAGTGGCCGCTTTATTAATGGAGGCTTCTACTTTGGCGGAAGATGATGGTTTGAAGGCTTATTTAGAGTTGAGAGCAAATGCCCTTTTAACGGATAACTACCAACCAAGTGATTTGGCTTGGATGGATATGAAATCAAATACTTTGGATATCGTGATTGGTCCAATCGAAACTTATGAAGATCAGATGTTTGGAAACAAGGCATCACACGAAGCTTATGTATTGATTAAAGATCAAGATTGGAGTGCTAAATTGGCACGTTTTGCAAGCTTTTTGCCAGAACTTCAAAAGAACTTGCCGGTGGAAGAAGCTTATAAAACAGAAACTCCTGGAACCGATAGCGACCTGAATGCTTATGATGTGGTATACTATGCTGGAGATTGTAATGCTGGTAGTAAAACCATTGCCATCAACTTACCCAATGATGAAGAAGTGCAATTGAAAAAAGGTACAAGACGTTTGCAGTTGAAAAATGCTATGCGTGCTAAATTTGATAAAATTTTGGTTCCTATTTCTGAAGTTTTAATTGATGAGAGTCAGCGCAACCATATTACTTTTGATGCCTTTTTTGCCAATACCATGTTTCATGAAGTGGCGCACGGTTTAGGTGTTAAAAACACGATTAACGGAAAAGGAACCGTTAGAGAGTCGCTTAAGGAATTGTCTAGTGCTTTGGAAGAAGGAAAGGCTGATGTTTTAGGCTTGTATATGGTTCAGCAATTACATGAAAAAGGTGAAATAGATGGGGATATGAAAGATTATATGACCACGTTTATGGCCAGTATTTTCCGTTCGGTGCGTTTTGGTGCATCCTCGGCCCATGGAAAGGCTAATATGATCCGTTTTAATTTCTTTAAGGAAAAAGGTGCTTTCTCTCGATCTGAAGATGGAACTTATAAAGTGAACTACGATAACATGATTGTGGCCATGAAAGATTTGTCAGGTTTGATTTTGAAACTTCAAGGTGACGGTGATTATGCTGGAGTAGAAGCATTGGTGGCTGAAAAGGCTGCTATTTCAAATGAGCTTCAAAGTGATTTGGATAGATTGAGTGCTTCCAATATTCCTGTGGACGTTATTTACGAGCAAGGAACAGAGGTTTTAGGATTGTAGCATACAATTTATATAAACACAAAAAAAGCTTCAGAGTTACTTCTGAAGCTTTTTTATTTTGAATATGTTCTTCGTTTACGATTTAGGATTCAAAATAGCATCGATACGCTCTAGGGCATCTTGCAAATGAATTCTGCTCAATTGGTCGTTGGTTCTGTTTAAACCAGATTTAATGGCACTTTCCAAAGACTTTAATTCAGCTCTAACAACCGCTCTAATATCCGATTGGCTTGTCGTTACTGCCGTCGATTTTTGATAGCCTCCAAAGGTTGGTGCTTTCTTTTGGCTGTCGGCCGTCATCAAATAGGCTAACCTATCAATGTGGGCACGTTGTAAGTTACGTCGGTAGGTTTCAATGGACTTTCCGCTTTTCAATTCGCTCCAAACACCATTTCTAAGGTCTTTCATCATATCGGTTAAAACGTAAGCCGAATTTCCATATAGCGTTTGTGTTTCAATTAAGCGTTGCATCCTTCCCAAACTTAAAATGTCGTCCAAGATATCAGATTGCAGTTTTCTGATACGCTCCACAGCTCCAGAATATTCTATTCTTCCAAAGATATCGGTGTCAATTAACCATTCAGGAGTTGTAAACAATTGCTCGTTTACAAATTTAAGGGCATTCTTTTGATGTTCTTTAGGAACTGGAATGTACACAGGGCCTTCTTGATCGGAAGTTTTGTAGTACTCATAAACACCTCCAATATTAACAGACACATGGCCCATGTAACGCTTAAACTGCGATACCACATGACCGTACATTTCATCCAAATCGGAATAATCCTCGCCTGGTTCTGAAGTCCATTTAATTAAGTTAGGAACAATTCTTTTTAAGTTTTTAATTCCATATTCACTAGCTAAAATTGCATCGTCTCCCAAATCTTCTCGTTGGGAACTTGGGTCCACGATGTCACCCACTTGTTGGTGGCCGAAACGGTATAAAGGATCGCCTGCGTGCTCTAAAATCCATTGGTCTAGAGTTGCTTTTTCTTCCTCGGCAGTTTTACCTAAGATTGGGCGGTATCCCCAAGAAATAGCATATTTGTCATAGATTCCAATATTCGGCATCAAGGCTACATCGCCATCTTCAGGTTGTGCTACATAATTGAAACGCGCATAGTCCATAATGGAAGGAGCAGTGCTGTATTTTTTTGTGAATTCTGGATCTCTCAGTTTTTCAACTGGATAGGCTACACTGCTGGCCCAGTTGTGAGGCAATCCTAAAGTGTGTCCAACTTCGTGAGAAGATACAAAACGGATCAAACGCCCCATGACTTCATCTTTAAACTCAGGTGATTGGGCGTCTGGATTGATGGCAGCTGTCTGTACAAAAAACCAACCTCTCAATAAGGACATCACGTTGTGGTACCAGTTAATGTCGCTTTCCAAAATTTCACCAGTTCTAGGATCGCTTACGTGTGGTCCGTTGGCATTTGGGATAGGTGAGGCCAAGTAACGCACTACGGAATAACGAACGTCCTCAGGGCTCCACTCTGGGTCTTCTTCAGGCGTGGGAGGATCTTTGGCTATGATGGCATTTTTAAAACCGGCGGCTTCAAAGGCTACTTGCCAATCTTCAATCCCTTGCTTGATGTACTTTCTCCATTTTTCTGGAGTGGCACGATCTATATAGTATACAATTTGTTTTTTAGGCTCCACTAATTCACTACGGTTGAATTTTTCGATGTCTTCATCTTTTACTTCCAATCTCCAACGATCCAAAAACTCCACATCTTTACTTCTTTGAGCTTCCAAACCGTAATCGGTTTGTGAGGAGGTAAACCAACCAACGCGCTCGTCGAAATAGCGACGTTTCATTGGGATTTCAGGTAACAAAATCATCGAATTGCTCAATTCGATAGAAATGGTTCCTGTACTTGAGTTGGAAGGAGGGTTTCCGGCGTTGTAGGTTTTTACATGTCTTACCTCCACGTTTTGAGGGTAACTTTTAACGCTTTCAATATAGGATTTGTCACTTTCCAATCTTGTGACTTTATAGCGTTTTCTAGTGCTTTCAGGAAGTCCGATGGCTTTTACATCTTTTTCAAAAAGATCGGTAACATCAATCACGGTTGAGGTAGAATCCTTACCGATCGTTTTTATCGGAAAGGTGTAAAGAACTGGTTCGAAATTGGAATTTACAACCGCTTCGTGTACCGGTAACGAATCTGCTGCTACCACGTTATAGGAAACCACGCGGAGCAATACTTTTTTGTCCTTTTTTTGCCAGCGTAACACCTGCTCATTTTGCTTGCCACCACCAAAGCCTAATCCGTTGGCTGTTTTTGCAATACGGGTTACCATAAGCATTTCGCGTTCGAAAAGGGAATCTGGAATTTCATAAAAATAGCTTTCGTCTATTTTATGGACAGTAAAAAGACCTTCGTCAGTTTTTGCACTGCTTGTAATTACTTTATCATAAGGTTTCATGTCTCCATTAGATTTCTCTGGAGACGATACTGGCCCAGCAGATACTGTGGCCTTAGATTTGCTAGCTTCTTTTGTGGAGGAACATGTCATGACCATGAAGGCCGACATCACTGGAAGTAGTTTAAGGTAAAAATTTCTCAAAATATAGCTGTTTTAAATTGATTGCGTGAAAATAAGGATAAGCGTATAAAGTGTTAAATACCAATTGGGTTTTAATATTTTTTTAACTAAGATAAATAACTGTTACTAATGTAATTAAAATGTGCTTTTCAGGTAGGGTTTATCAGAATTATCTTAATTTTTTATTTTATATATTGGAGTGGAACGCTAAAGCCTGATTGGTTTCAGGGAGATGAGCCCTGACTTATGGGTATAAAAAAAGAACCGCATTGGGGAACGGTTCTTTTTCGTGGACATTTTGATGTTGAAACCGGATGTTAGCTTACGGCTTCTACAAATAGTCCTTCTTCAGTTTTGTTTACTTTGGCCACGCCATGTTTGGTAAGACCTTTAATAGTTTTGTCCCATTTTTTATTGCTTAATCCAGACTTCACTTTTAAGGTGTTTAAGTCTATAGGAGATTCTGTTTTTAAAAGTTCGAACAGGGCTTTTTCCTCCTCGTTCATTTCTGGGCCTTTTCTTTCCGGTTTCATTTGCGGGAAGAACAGTACTTCTTGGATGGATTGGTTGTTGGTCAAGAACATGATCAAACGGTCCATTCCTATTCCCATTCCAGATGTAGGAGGCATTCCGTATTCCAAAGCTCTTAGGAAGTCGAAGTCGATAAACTGCGTTGCTTCGTCGTCTCCTTTTTCGGCCAATTTCAATTGGTGTTCGAAACGTTCTCTTTGGTCGATAGGGTCGTTCAACTCTGAATAGGCATTGGCAATTTCCTTACCACATACCATCAATTCAAAACGCTCTGTCAACTCAGGATTTTCTCTATGCTCTTTGCACAATGGGCTCATCTCTTTTGGGTAGTCTGTAATGAAGGTTGGCTGGATGTAGTTACCTTCACATTTCTCTCCAAAAATCTCGTCAATCAATTTTCCTTTACCCATGGTATCATCTACTTCAATACCCATGCCTTTAGCGGCAGCTCGTATTTCATCTTCAGATTTTCCTGTGATGTCAAAGCCTGTAAATTCCTTGATGGAGTCGGCCATGGTTACGCGTTTGTACGGTGCCTTGAAGTTTATTTTGTGTTCTCCAAAAGTAGCTTCTGTAGTACCGTTAACTGCCATAGCACAGTGCTCCAACAACTGTTCACAGAAATCCATCATCCAGTTATAATCTTTATAGGCTACATAAATTTCCATAGCCGTAAATTCTGGGTTGTGGGTTCTGTCCATTCCTTCGTTACGGAAGTTTTTGGAGAATTCATATACCCCATCAAAACCACCAACAATCAGACGTTTCAGGTAAAGCTCGTTGGCAATTCGCATGTACAATGGAATGTCCAAAGAATTGTGGTGCGTGATAAACGGTCTTGCTGCTGCACCACCCGGAATAGGTTGCAATACAGGAGTTTCTACTTCAAAATAACCAGAGTCGTTAAAAAACTGACGCATGGCATTGAAGAGTTTGGTACGTTTAACAAACACTTCCTTCACTTGTGGGTTTACCACCAAATCGGCGTAACGTTGTCTGTAACGTTGTTCCGGATCTGTAAAGGCATCGTATACTACACCGTCCTTTTCTTTAGGAAGAGGTAGTGGTTTTAAGGACTTGCTCAATACGGTAAAGTCTTTTACCATTATGGTTTTTTCGCCTACTTGTGTAAGGAACAATTCGCCTTCAATTCCTATGAAATCTCCAAAATCCAATAGTTTTTTGAAGACTTCGTTGTATTTGGTTTTGTCTTCACCTGGACAGATTTCGTCTCTGTTGAAGTACACTTGTATTTTTCCTTCAGAATCCTGAAGCTGTGCAAAGGATGCTTTTCCTTGAACTCTCATGGACATTAATCGACCAGCTACCACCACTTTTTTGCCTTCTTCAAAATTCTCCTTCACCTGTTTAGACGTGTGGTCTACAGGGTAGAGGTTGGCAGGATAGGGATTGATTCCCAATTCACGAAGTTTGGTTAATTTCTCTCTTCTTACGAGTTCTTGTTCTGAAAGTTGCATGCTAATAAATTTTGAACTGCAAAATTACATTATTTGCCAAAATTAGCATACAACTTTCAGTTTGAATTTTTGGATAGAAAAATTTAGCGAAATATTAAGAAATAAAAGGAAAAGGACGTGTAACGAATGTGTAGTCTTGCAAGACAGATAGGGTGTAATAATTATAATTTTTTTAAATGAGTATTTGGAGAGTTTTGATATCCATAATTTGCCCACCTTTGGCTGTTTTGGATAAAGGCTGTGGTTCTGTTTTAATCGTGTTTTTATTGTGGTTGTGCGGTTGGGTCCCTGGAGTGATTGCCGCCTTGGTAATTGTTAACAATCCAAAAAGGTAGGAGTAGATTGTAGGGCTTTGATGTAAAGGTTTGTGCCTTTTATAATGTATCTTTGTAGGGCAATCTAAACTTTTACCAATGAACAAAATTATTTGGGTCCTTTTGGGGATTCTATTGACTACTGCAACGAGTTGCGAATTTTCCGAGAACATCTATATCTACGAAAATGGTTCTGGAAAAATGGAATTTACCTTTGATGCTTCTGAAATGATGAAAATGACAGGGGATGAATTGGCCAAAGAAAGCGAGGAAAAAGTAGATTCTACCTTTACGTTTAAAGAGCTTTTGGAAGAGAGGAAGGACAGCATTCCCAAATTGTCCAAGGAACAGCAAGAGGTGTTGAAGGGTTTGGAAAACTATTCTATGCACATGCTTATGGATCCCTCTTCAAAAACCATGAAGTTCGATCTGTTTACCAATTTTAAGGATGTAGACGAATTACAGGACATGTTTGCAGCCATGACCAAAATGCAGGCAATGGGAGACGAAAAGGGAGCTGGTGGAAACAATAAGTTTTCTTCTTTAGAACAAGGAACTTCGGAATTGAAATACAGTTATAATGGTAGAAAATTTACTAGGAAATCCAAGATTATCAATCAAGAATTGCATCAACAAATGGTGGATAGCTTGAGTGAAATGGCCATGGTGTATGAGTCTTCAACCTATAAGTTGAACTATCATTTTCCACGTCCCATCAAATCTGTTTCCAATGAAGCGGCCTTGTTTAGCGACGACCGAAAAACTGTAACGGTAGAGTTTGGATTTATGGAATATCTAAAGAACCCAGAAGCGTTGAATCTAGAAGTGATATTAGAGAAATGAGTTTGAACAAAGTAGTACAAATACAGGATTTAGGATTAAAGGATTATAATGACACTTGGGATTATCAAGAGTCACTTTTTAAAAGTATTCTCGATTTAAAAATTAAAAATAGGCGGGAGGCAAGCAATGAGCCTACTCCCAATTATTTATTGTTAGTAGAGCATCCGCATGTGTATACTTTGGGGAAAAGTGGTGACTTGGCCAATCTTTTGTTAAATGAGGATCAGTTAAGGGCTAAAGGAGCTACATTTTATAAAATCAATAGAGGAGGCGATATTACCTACCATGGACCAGGACAAATTGTAGGATACCCTATTTTGGATTTGGACAATTTCTTTACAGATATCCATAAGTATCTTAGATTCCTTGAAGAAATGGTAATCCTTACCTTAGATGAGTATGGCTTAAAGGCAGAACGAAGCGAAGGCGAAACAGGTGTTTGGTTGGATGTAGGAACTCCGTTTGCCAGAAAAATTTGTGCTATGGGAGTAAGGGCTAGCCGTTGGGTGACAATGCATGGATTTGCTTTGAATGTGAATGTAGATTTGGGGTATTTTGATAATATCATCCCTTGCGGTATCAAAGGGAAAGCAGTAACCTCATTAAATGTTGAATTAGGCCTTAAAGAAGTCGATGAAAATGAAGTCAAGGAAAAGCTTCTGAAACATTTTCAACAGCTTTTTGAGGCGGAATTGAGTACGATGCCCTTTACGTTGTAAATCTTAATGATATATTTTTAAAATAGAAAACCCCAAAGTCCTTAAGAGTCCTTTGGGGTTTTTTATAGATAAGGGGCCTAAATTATAAGCTTATTTAATTACGCTCAATTCTCCAGAAGCCAAAGCATCTTGTAAATTGGCCGATACTTCTTTGTATTGGTTGAAGAATTTTTTGCCATCTTGTCTTTTCAGTACCACAATGGTGTTTCCGTTTTTATCTGCCTTAATTTCAGATACTACTACGGGAACGTTATCTACACTATTGTAAGAGGCAACTCCACCACGTTTGACAACGAGATTAAGTTTTGGAAAATCAATATCTTTAAAAGTTTGACTTTCGGGAGTGTTGATGGTTAAAACATCTCCTATTACTACTGAATCTTGAATGTTAGACGTTGCGCTAAAACTGTTAAAATTTAAAAATAACGCAAAAATTAAGGTGTAAACTGCATTTTTCATAATTATAGTATTAAAATCGGGTGCAAATTTACAGAATATTTAGAGATTTAAATCAGAATTCTTTGTTAAAAAATACCTTGTAATAGTGCATTTTTTTGGCTTCGTCATAACCGCGTTCTAAATAATCCTCAGAGGCATCGGGCGCATCAATATCCAGTTTAATTTGGATGTTGGTATCTAGTTTGATTTCGCTTTTAATTTTTTGCTTTTGCTTTTTAAGGACCACTTCGGAAATGTCGAATTGGTTGCGGATTACGATGTTGTGATCGGTTTCGTAGTCCTTTTTAAAGTCGTCAAACAAAGTTCTGTGTTTTTCTTCTTCAAAGACTTCTTCCTTAAAATTTTCAACATTTACAATTTCACGTTCCTTAAAGAAATCTACTGTTTTGGCCAAGAAATTACTGTGTTCCTGTCCTCCAAAATTAGGCTGTACCACTTCCTTTGAAAATTCGCGGCACATCTCGATGTAGTTTTTGGTGTGTTCATTGGAATCATCAGGGTATTTTACATTTAAAAAACTCTTAATCCAATATTGGGTGTCATAGTTGTTATGGTCTACACTCAACACAATTTTACCTTCGGCGTCTGCAGCGTTCAGGATCAAACAACCTTTGTCTACTTTTTTAGTTTGAATCCCGGACTGAACATAAATGTCGTAGCTGCCATTTTCCATATAGGTCTGGAAAAAATTGGTTTTGTTTTCAATTTTGAAAATCCCCACGGCGTCTGTTGTATAGTCTTCGTACTGAATGTCGTGAAATATGCAAACAATGACATCTCCAGTTTTTATTTGTGCCGAATTGGATTGCTCAAACAAATGGTTGACTACATGCTTTGAAACGTCAATAAAATCTGTGTCGTCTGCCAAAAGTTGTGATGCGTAACTGTTTATTTCATTTAATTCTATATTGGAATGGTGATTGAAACGATAGGTCTCTGCAATAGATCCAAAAGGGCGAAGTAAATAGGGGAGCAGTAGTTCGTAGCTAACTTCATCAAAGTCTAAAAGGTTTTCTGAAAAAGCATTTTTGGTGCTGTTGAATTTGTTGCCCACCTTGTGGATGATGCATTTTGATATAGAAGCTTTTGTGCGTTTGATCATGATTTGGAACTCTGAATTTTCAAGCTGCAATACTACTAAAAATTGAAGAGATTAGATCATAAAAAACGCCAAAGAAAACTTTGGCGTTTAATCCGAGGGACTATAATTCGGCTGTCTTGGCGTATAAGATTATACTTTTGGTGTTTGTATAACTAATTGTAATAAAGTGAAATATACAAAATTTTGGCCGTGATTGCAAATAGAACTTTTACTTGTCTTATAATATAATCCTTAATGTCTTTAGTTTATTTTGTAGATAATCAAACTGTTAGCGTCTCCTTTGGTGACTATTTCAACATTTTTGTCCTTGTCGATGCTGTCTAAATCTATTGCTGAATTTCCATAAATTGGAAAGTTAGGGATGGATTTTCCTTGGCTGTCAAACAGATATACTTTTTTGGATTGCAAATCGGTTACGGAGACATAAATCTTGTCATTTACATAAAAGATTTTGGGAGCCGTATATTCGCCGTAATCCAATTCAATAGGATGTGATTTGATGTTCAGTTTGTTCTCGGAAAGTGTCACAAAGGTTTTGCTGGTGGCGTCAATTTTGTGGGATTCATTCAGGTTTAAATTGGAGCTGTTTATTTTCCCACTTTGATTTACTTGTAGCAGAGCTCCGTTTGAAGTTGTTGTGGTAAATTTATCTTCGTATAAGTAAATGTCGTTGTCTGAAAAATTGATGGCATCGTTCACTTTAATTCTGGTTTTTCCAACGCGGTCCAGAATTTTAAGCGTAGTTCCTTCAGCAAACACAATGTAGTCTTTTCTTCCTATTCTAAAGTGTTGCGGCTGTGTGTATATGGTGTGCTTGGCTTTGTTGAATGTAAAGCCATTAACAGTTTTTCCTTTTTGGTCGTACATCAAAACCTCTTTGCCTTGAGTCACCATCAATCTATAGTTTTTCTTTTTGTCGTAATCAAAAACCGATAGAGGTTGGGTTATTTTGTCCTTGAAATTTAAAGGGAACGGTGATACGTCTTTACCGTTTCGGGCAATGACATATACGTGATTTGGTGTGGCAAATGCCAATTGCAGACGCCCATTTTTGTACATGTCTATCTGTTCTATGTTGCCTAGAATCTTTCCTTGAAGTTGTTTTTTCCAATAAATTTTCCCTTCGTTGGAAATGAGGTATAGATTGTTTTTGACGTCCTGTACCACAATGTCTTTTTGTTTGGTAATGTGGTTGGTGACAAATTGTGGTGTGGTTAAAAGATCGTTGTCTAAGGTAATGGTGAACTCCTCTGAAATGTCGTTGGAGCTTTGTTTGGCTTTGTGCTTTTTTATAACAGCATTTAAGTGGGCAAAATCCGTGTCATAAATAAATTGTAGGGCAGAGGCTTTATAGTTGTCTGCATCTATAGCTAAATCTTCGGAAAAGTTTTGTTTTAAAACTGAAAGCAATGCTTTGTTGTTACCATATAATAGTAAGGATGATTCATCGCTTAGTTGTGTTGTAAGGTTTTGGTAATAACTTTCAGAGGAAAGGGTATGGTCGTTTTGGTAATTGGCAATAAACTCTTTTAGTAATTCGATGCTGTCGCTAAACACAAAATAGTCATCCAAATTGATGAAGTTGCTTGCTGTGTCAAAAGTAATAAGAGGGTAAAATTCTTTTTTGAATACATCCGGTTGCCCAAATGTGTAAATGGAAATGTTTCTATAGGTTTCTACTAAGGTATTTTCTTTTAAATGTTCCAAAGTGGAAGTTGGGTCTATAGAGTTTAAGAATATTGCTTTAGAGTCATTTTCGTCAATAGCACCAACTTCATTGATGTTTTCAAAAAGAGGATTTTGTATTGTTATGGAATCTCTTTTAGAAAACAGCTCTAGTTGTTTGTGAAAAGTTTTATAGTTATTGAAGGTGAAACTCAAAAAAGCCTCTGTTCCAGGAGGGCAAACGTGGCTTATTTTGTTTTCTTGGGGAATAGTGTTTTTAAATATGTTGATCAAACTTTTGGTAGAATCCAGAGCTTTGGTGATTCCGTTTAAGTTAACGTCGTCTTGGGAGATGGTTAGGTCTACCATGAGGTAGTCTGAGAGTTTCACTTTAGACAATTCTTCCAATTGAAAAATAGAGGGGAATTGCTTGTTGGATGTGAAAATAGCAGAAACCGTTTTGTCGTTTGATGAAGCGTTTAACGCTTTTTGAAATTCTAAATCGGTGATTGGTTTTGGGGTAGCCAATTCAACGGTTTCTTTAGAATTGGAAGCAAACAATATGCTATCAATAATGGTGCTGTAAAATATCTGATCTTCTACCGTGGTTTTATGGATGGTTCTGTATTTGGTTTTGAGAATCTCGTCTTTATGTTTTGTAAGAGAATCGAATTTTATTAAGGTAGGGGTATTTTTGGTGATTAACGTAACATTCAAACTGTCCTTAGGGTTGGAGCTGAAACAAATTAATACAGGGTTGTCTGTGTTGAGGTGTTTTAAAAATTCAAGGTGTTTGAAAGAGCTCTTGGTATTTTTGTTTTCTGAAAGTGCTTCAATTAAATCATTGTTTTTAAAATTGCTTCTCAGGTTGCCAAGATTTGATGTTTTTAGAACAACATTGGTATTTTCTGGAATTAGGTGGCTTAATTTTGTCTGCTTGGTATAGTTTGAATCGCAGCTAAAAAAAAGCAGGATCATGAGACTTGCAAAAACGTATTTCATTAAGAGGGGTTTTGAGAAAAATGGACTTTTCAAGGCAAATATACTGAAACAGAATCAAAAAAAATGATTCACCGTTTTAGGTGTATACCATTATATATAGGTAAGGTGAATTTTTTCAGTTATAGTTCAAATTTTAATTGTTCAGGCAGTAGCCTAAAAGATTTTCGGTGGTATTTGGTAATGCCATATTTTCTAATAGCTTCTCTGTGTTCTTTGGTGGGATAACCTTTGTTTTTTTTCCAATTGTACATTGGAAATTCTTCGTGGATTTTATTCATATAAGCGTCGCGCTCTGTTTTGGCAATAATAGAAGCAGCTGCGATACTTAGATATTTGCCATCTCCTTTGACAATAGTTTCAAAAGGAATATACTTAAAAGGTTTGAATCTGTTGCCATCCACTATGATGAATTCTGGTTGAGTATGCAATTGCTCAATTGCTTTGTGCATCGCCAATATGGAAGCGTTCAGAATATTGATGCTGTCTATCTCGTCGGGCCAAATATGGGAAAAGGCAAATGCTTCAGCCTTTTCTTCTATCACAGGTTTAAGAAGCAGTCGTTTGTGCTCTGTAAGAGTTTTTGAATCATTTATCAAATCGTTTTTTAAGTTAGAAGGTAAAATAACGGCAGCGGCTGTTACAGGTCCTGCCAAACAACCACGGCCAGCTTCATCGGTTCCACATTCTATTGAGAATTTTGAAAAGTTAGATTTAAGAGTCAAAATGTTAAAATTTTAATGATATTATATTTTGTTCTGAATAAATGTAATTATAATTTAAATTTTTATGAATAATTATTTTAATAGGACCAGTGTTTATGCTGGTTTTGAGAGTGTTGAGTGTTAACATTATTTTAATAAAATAACTTGTTTATTTAATATTTAATTATGATGTTTGCGCAAGACTAACTCAAATAATTGTTTTATGAAATTAAAGTTAACATGGTTAATGACGCTATTTATGGCGTTAGTGATGCAGTTTTCTTTCGCGCAAGAAAAAACGGTCACTGGAACAGTTATATCAGAAGCAGATGGCTTGCCATTGCCTGGTGTAAATGTAATTGTAAAAGGAACTACTAGAGGTGTTCAAACTGACTTTGATGGTAATTATACTATTACCGCAAATGTAGGGGAAACTTTGGTATTTTCATTTGTTAGTATGAAAGCTGTTGAAATTGTAGTAGGCACAAGTAATTCTATAAATGTTTCAATGCAGGAAGATATTGCTGCTTTGGAAGAAGTGGTAGTAGTAGGGTATTCTTCCCAAGACAAAACTAAAGTGTCTGGGGCGGTTTCTGTTGTAAATGCAGAGGCTATTGAACAAGTACCGTTAGCTTCTTTTGATCAAATTCTACAAGGTCAGGCGCCAGGGGTTCAGATTTCTGCTGGTTCTGGTCAACCAGGAGCATCTGCTAGAGTAAGAATTAGAGGTAATGGGTCTATCAATGGAAGTAATGATCCTTTGTATATTATAGATGGGATTCAAGTTTCTGCTGGGGATTTTGCTGCTATCAACCCTAATGATTTTGAAAACATTTCTATTCTTAAAGATGCTAGTGCAACTGCACCTTATGGTTCTCGAGGAGCTAATGGGGTAATCGTAGTTACTACTAAAAAAGGAGCTTTCGGTGAAAAGACACGTTTTACATATAGAACTCAATATGGGGTTTCTCATGTGGGGAACTCTCGTTTTGATTTAATGAATTCTTCTCAATTACTTAACTTTCAAAAGTTAGTGGGGAGAGGTACGGGAGCAAGCTTGTCTGATGCAGAAATCGCAGAATTATCTCAAACCAATACTAATTGGGAAGATTATTTCTTTAGAACAGGTCAAACTGTAAGTCATGAATTAGCGATGACTGGAGGTTCTGAAAAATCTCGTTTTTATAGCAGTATTAGTTATTTTGATCAGGAAGGTATTGCTGATAGATCAAATCTTAAGCGTTTTACTTTACGTAACAACTATGAAGTACGACCTAATGATAAAACTAAGATTGGTTTGAATACATTAGTTGCTTATGCCATTTCAGATTTAATTGACTCAGAAAGCTCAATTACATTGCAAAACCCTTATGCAGCTGTATACTTGGCTTCTCCTTACTATACTCCTTACAAAGAAGATGGAAGTTATAATACAAGTAATGGTAACGTAGGTGCTAATGCCTTGGAGAATCTTCATGTAAACGGGAGAGAGAATAAGCAGATAAGATTTGTAGGTTCTGGTTTTGCAGAAAGAGAATTGTTTAAGAATATTAGTGCGCGTACAGATTTGGGGGTTGATTATAGTCAAGATAATACTTTTAGATTTGCTGACCCTTCAACTTATTATGGTAGTATTACTGAGCCTGGATTTGCAGGATTCTATACAGAGGCTAATAGTTATTATGCAAATATTACATCTACAACAAGATTGATGTATGAAAATACTTTTGCAAACAAGCACAATTTTTCTGCAGGGGTATTTATGGAGTACGTAAAAACACATGCTAGATCTAGTAGTTTTACTGGTTATGGTATCAACCCTACATTGCCAGGAGTTCCAGCAGGTATTAGTGAAGGTACTCCTGAAAATGAGTTAATTCCTTCAGTAGGTGGTTCTGTAACTGAGCGTGGTTTATTTTCATATTTTGGTGTTGCAAATTATGATTATGATGGTCGTTTTGGTTTAGATGTTTCTTTAAGAAGAGATGCTTCTTCTAAATTTTCAGATGAGAATCAATGGGGGACATTTTATTCTGTTGCTGGTAGATGGAATATTTCTAATGAAGCCTTCTTGTCAGGTAATAGAACAATCAATAATTTAAAACTTAGAGCAAGTTATGGTACTTCAGGTAACCAAAACGCAGTAGCTGATTTTGCTTATGCTACTGAATATGGTCAAACTTCTTATAATGGAAATACAGGTATTGCTTTTGGAAGAATTGGAAATGAAGATTTGAAATGGGAAACTTCTAACCAATTTAACGTTGGTATTGATTATGATTTATTTGATTACAGATTGTCTGGTACAGTTGAGTACTATAATAATAAAACTACAGACTTATTTGTAACTTATAACTTGTCTCAAGCTTCTTCTGGAGTATCTAGTATCCAAGCTAATGCAGGTTCTATGAGAAATGCTGGTGTTGATGTAAGTTTAACTGGCGTTCTTGTTAGAACTAATGATTTTGAGTTTGAGGTAAATGGTAACTTCAACTATAACAAGAACGAAATCTTGGATTTAGGACAAGTTAGCCAATTTGAACAAGGAACTTCAATTATTAGAGAAGGTTTGCCTTTAGGATCTCATTATATTGTTAAATGGGCAGGAGTTAACCCAGCAAATGGTGAGCCATTATATTATGATATTGATGGAAATGTAACCAATGTATATAGTGAAGCTAACTCAGTAGCTGACTTTGGAAGTTATAACCCAGTTTGGACTGGTGGTTTTGGTGCTAAATTGAAGTACAAAGCATTTGAAGTATCTACTTTGTTTAGTTTTGCTGCTGATTATTATAGATTTAACAACCAAACATTCTTCCAAGAAAACCCTAACTTTGCTCAATATAACTTGTCAACAATCATGTTAGATATGTGGCAACAACCTGGAGATATTACAGAAGTACAAAGTTACTTGTATAATAGAGAATTCTCTTCTAAGGATATTGAAGACGCTTCATTTACAAAGTGGAGAAATTTAACGGTAGCTTATAATTTACCACAAAGATATATTGATAGCATTGGATATATCACTGGATTAAGAGTATACGCTCAAGGTCAAAACTTATATACTTGGACTAAGTTTACTGGTTTCGATCCAGAGGATAGTAACAATATTGCACAGTATGAGTATCCAACACCAAGAATTTTTACAGTTGGATTGGATCTTAAATTTTAAAAAAAAATAATATGAAAAAAATATCAAAATATCTATTGTTGGCTCTACTCCTTGGCTTTGCTTATTCTTGTGAGAATGCATACAATGTAGATCCAGATGATGAAATTTTAGAGGAAAATTCTTTCACGAATGTTGACGATTTAGAAAGAGGTGTATACGGCGTTTATGCTGGTATATCTGGTTCTAATATCATTGGTTGGTCATCACGTTTTTCAGATGACTGTAGAATTGGAGAAACCAATAGAGGACAAGGAATTCAGGTACACAGATGGTCTATCAACCCAGGGACTGATGAAGTTGGAAGTTTGTGGGGAAATATGTACAACGTTATTGCAAGAACGAACAGGTTATTGGAGGCAATTGATAAAATTTCTCCATTAAATGAAGAGGAAGAAGCGGCAATGCAAAGAATTAAAGCTGAATGTTTGGCTATTAGAGCAATGCAACATTTTGATTTGATGAGATTGTATGCACAAGATTACGAATCAGCGTCTTTAGCTGTGCCAATCATTGATGGTGTTTATGTTTTTGAGCAATTCCCGAGAAATACCGTAGGCGAGGTGTTTGGTTTTGTAAAAACTGACTTAGCAGAAGCCTATAATTTGTTGAGTGCATCTTATACAGATAATACAAGATTTACTAAAACTGGTATTGCCGCTTTAAGAGCAAGAGTTGCGTTATATGAAAAGGATTATGCTTCAGCCATTAGCTTTGCTACTCAAGTAATCAATGCATCCCCTTTGGCTACATCTTCTGAGTTTCAAGGAGTTTTTACAGATCAAGTGGAAACTGAAGTTGTTTTTAAATTAGCTAGAACTACTGGTGATGGTTCTGTAGGAACTTTGTTTACAGATACTAACGGAGATGTGTTTTTTAACTTATCCTATGGCTTGTACTATCATATGGCTCAAAATGGTTTCACGAATGATATTAGAACTTATGTGAATATTGATGTTGCTAATTTTGATGAAAATAACCTTATGGTTGGAAAATATCTAGGTTCAGATGCTAATTTTGGTCTTAACGATATTAAAGTTTTCAGAACTGGTGAGCAATATTTAATTAGAGCAGAGGCTTATGCTAGAACTGGATCTTTAGATTTAGCTGCGGCAGATGTGCAAACTTTAAGAAATGCTCGTGTAGTACCTGGAGGGGAAGCAGTAACTGTATCTTATAATAATGTAAGTAACGCAGTTAATGACATTTTAGGAGAAAGACGTTTTGAATTGGCATTCGAAGGGCATAGATCTTTTGATTTAAGAAGATATGGATTGGGTGTAAACAGAAATGCTGACGATTGTTCTCAAGCTGCTGACCCTTGTGCATTAGATGCTACTGATTACAGAATGGCATTGCCTATTCCGTCAGCGGAAATTTTTGCCAATGATGTTATTCAACAAAACAATCAATATTAATTTTTAAGAATAAAAAAATGAAAAAGTATTTATTTATACTGTCTATATTTTCGCTTTTCTTGACTTCGTGTGAGGAGCAAGAGGCGGAAGTATATAATGGTAACAGTTTATTATATTTTACCGAAAGTACTTCCAGTAAGTTTTTTGTTGAAGATGCTGCTGAATCAAGTACTCAGATAGGTGTTGGGGTTACAAAAGCTTCTTCTTCAGATAGAACATTTACAGTGGCTGTGAATGAAGGTTTAACTACTGCAACACCTGATCAATATGAGTTTAAGTCATATACATTTACTATTCCTGCAAATGAATATCTTGGCTATATTGAAGTTTATGGAAATTTTGATGCCATCTCAACAGATGGGTCAACATTGGCGATAGATTTAGTTGATATGCAGGAAGGTGAAGTTGCTGGTTTTGACAATACCTATCTTTTAAGCTTAAATCAATATTGTTTGATTGATATCCCTGGAACATCATTTAATGGCTCTGCTTATATTGGTACATCGTTGGTTAATAACTTTGAAGGAGAGTTAGTGCCAACAGGCGGATTGAATGAGTATGCTGTTGATAATGCTTGGGGAGAGTTTGTAGCTGCGGCCACAGGGTCTGATGATTACTTAGGGCAGTATTATTATCCTGTTGTTATCCAAATAGGTTGTGATTTTAGTGTGGATGTAACGCCTACAACTACGAATGCAGTTGCTGGTGATGAAGATAGTACTGGTGAGTATAATCAAGCTACAGGAACTATTTATCTAAGTTTGACACAAGGCTTATTCACCCAGCCTTTTAATGTAGAGGTTGAATTAGCTCTTTATTAAAATCAAGATACAGATAATGAAAAGCCAGAAAGTTGATAGATTTTCTGGCTTTTTTTATGTTTAAAATTAAGTTTATAAAATTTACTATAGGATGTAATTAACGGTTTAGTAACATTTATTGTTAAAAGATTTGGAAACAAAAATGGAAGCGTTAAAAAGGCTTCCTTTTTTGTTTTATCTGATCTATAAGGTTATATTTGGCCGGTTTAAAAAAACACCTACAAAATGAAAAAAATTACATTGATTGCTCTAATCTTAGCACAAGTTAGTGTGATGGCACAAGATGCAAAGAGTATAGAGAAATATCTAAAGCAAGAGGATAAGGTAAAATTAATCGAATTATCGGAAAAAATTAAAATGGATTCTGATAGATCTTTAAGGGAAGCTAGGAAAAAGTATACTGATACTATATCCGTTAATGGCAAACGTGCTACTTTAAAAGGTTTACGTATTGATGGAAGTCCTATTTATATTACTAGTTTCAATGCTGGCGCCGCTACTACAGTTAAAGCAGATGAATTATACGAAGGAGGTTCACTTGGTTTAGATCTTTCAGGTAATGGACTAACCTTAGGCTTGTGGGAAGGGGATGCTGTAAGAAAAACTCATCAGGAATTAACAGGTAGAATTAATCAACAAGATTTTCTACTATTTACACAAGCTAATGATAAATCAAACCATGCAACTCATGTGGCGGGTACTATGATTGCTTCTGGTGTAAAAGCGAATGCTAAAGGAATGGCTTACGAAGCTGATATTGTAGCATATGATTGGTATGATGATTTATCTGAAATGGCAAGTGAAGCTGCTTCTGGAATGATTTTATCAAATCACTCTTATGGAACATCAGTTTTCAATGACGATGGAGAATTAAGTGTTCCTGTATATTGGTTTGGTAAATATGATAATAACTCTAGGCAGATGGATGATTTACTTTATAATGCTCCTCATTATCTACCGGTTATTGCGGCAGGAAACGATAGATTGTCAAGTACAAAAGCAACTAATAAAGGAGGATATGATATGTTATGTGGTCATACCATGTCTAAAAATGCCTTACTTGTTGGGGCTGTTAATCAGGTTAACAATTATACAAGTTCTCTTAGTGTTTCTATGAGTGACTTTAGCAATTGGGGACCGACTGATGATGGTAGAATTAAACCAGATATAGTAGCAAAGGGAGTTGGAGTAGAGTCCTCTTTTGGAACTAGTGATAATGCTTATGTAGTTTATCAAGGTACTTCTATGGCTACCCCAAGTGTTACAGGAACATTGGCTTTGCTGCAGGAGCATTATCATAACTTGAACGATAACTATATGTTAGCTGCTACAGCTAAAGGTTTGGCTATTCACACAGCTAATGAGGCAGGATTTGGAAATGGACCAGATTACAGATTTGGTTGGGGACTATTAAATGCGGAAGCTGCTGCAAATGCTATTACAAATGAAGGAACATCTTCAATAATATCTGAAACGTCAATTACTAATGGTGAAACTTTTTCTACAAATGTAACTGCCATAGGAGGGGGGGCTTTAGTTGTAACTGTTTGCTGGACGGATCCAAAGGGGACTGTTTATAGCGGTACTCAAGCTCAGATGTTAGATAATCCTATTGCAATGTTGATAAATGATTTGGATGTTAGAGTAACTAAAGGATCAGAAGTTAATTATCCTTGGAAATTAAATGTGGCATCTCCTGGAAATGCTGCCACTAAAGCTGATAATAGTGTAGATAATGTAGAAAAAGTGGAAGTTTCAAATGCAAGTGGAGAGTATACTATCACAGTTTCTCATAAAGGAACCTTGCAAGGAGGTTTACAAAATTTTTCTTTAATCGTAACAGGAATAGATGCTACTTTGGGGGTTGAGGATAACGAAATTCAAAATGTCGCTGTTTGGCCAAACCCAGCTAAAGATGTTATCAATTTAAAATTAACTTCTGTAGAAAACAATTCTAAAGTTAGTCTATTTGATATTCATGGACGTATGGTTTATCATGGAGCCTTAAAATCTTCTAGTTTGTTGCATACTATTAATGTTAAGGAGTTTTCTACTGGTGTTTATTTCTTGAACGTTGAAAATGGTACACAAACCTTTAACAAGAAAATTGTTATTGAATAATTTTTAGTTGCAATTGAACTTAACTTAGAGTTGAGTTTTAAGTAAAAAAAACGCAATAGGGAATTCCTTATTGCGTTTTTTTTATTGTGGACTCCATGAGATACATCATTTTGAAGGAATATAAAGACATTGTTCTCTTGGTTTTGCCTATAATATTCTAACTTTATTTTCGTTTTAAATCCTTACTTTTGCTCCATATTTTACTACAGGTATGAGGAAATTACTTTTCAGTGTTTTTGTTTTGGTAACGACTTTAATGAGTGCTCAGGTCAAGAAATTTGAGAAGCCATTAGCTAATGAAGGGAGGACATCTATTGATACAACAAAGGCCAATATAAACGGAGACAAAAAAAGTAAGTCAAAAGATAAATCGGCCACCATCGATATGTACAAAATGGTGTCTTATAAAAATGATACCACTTTTGTAGATACCTCACTTACCATTAAAAAAGACTACAAGTTTAATTACCTCAGAAAGGATAATTTTGAACGGATTAATTTTTTGAATACGGGGCAAACATTCAATTCTCTAAGTTATAATGTTTCTAATACAGATGTGATGCCTGTATTTGGGGCTAGGGCAAGACATTTCAATTATATGGAAATTGAAGATATCTACTACTATGAAGTGGCTACACCATTTACTGAGTTATGTTATAAAACGGTCTTTGAGCAAGGACATCTTTTGGATGCTTTATTCAGTGTGAATACTTCTAAACGGCTTAACTTCACTATAGCCTATAAAGGTTTACGCTCTTTAGGGAAATACCAGCATCAACTTACAAGCACTGGTAATTTTAGGTTTGTTACCAATTTTTCCACCAAGAATAATCGTTATAAAATTAGAGGGCATATTGTCATGCAGGATTTAATGAACGAGGAAAACGGAGGTTTAAGGGATATAGATTTGGTTAATTTTGAATCGGGGAATAAGGAATTTAAGGATAGGTCCGTATTTGATCCCGTTTTTGAAAATGCCGAAAACATTTTGGAAGGGAAGCGTTTTCATCTAGTGCACCAATATCAAGTTACGAAAGCCCATGATTCACTTCAAAAGCCAAACTTTTATGTTGGGCATGTTATCTCCTTTGAGGATAAGTATTACCAATTTGTGCAAAGCTCCAGAAACGATTTTTTTGGCGAAGCATTTTTGACTAGCAAAATAAATGACAAAGTGACCTTGGAAGATTTTAGAAATCGGTTTTATGTTGATTTCAAAGAGAAAACAATTGGTAATATTAAGGTAAATCTGGATTACTATAATTATAATTACGGCTATGATGCTTTGGTAATTTTGGAAGGCAATGCAATTACTAATCGTTTAAAGGGTGATGTTTTGGAAGCAGGAGGAAGTTACGCTAATAGTTTTGGTAAGTTTAATGTGTTAGGGGAATTTGGTATTAATGTTTCTGGAGATTTAGATGGCAATTTCTTTAAGGGTTCCGCAAACTATAGTTTTACAGATGATATCAAGTTTAGTGCTTCTTTTAATTCTAGTTCCAAGGCGCCTAACTATAATTATTTGCTATATCACAGTGACTATCTCAATTACAATTGGGATAATTCCAGTACATTCGACAATGTGCAAACACAGCAATTGGCAGTGGAATTGCAGTCTGAAAAATTGGCAAATCTCTCTTTTGATTATTCTAATATTACGAATTACACATATTTCGCTAAGGATGAATTGGCCGAAGGAGTGAAACCATTTCAGACTGACAATACAGTAAATTATTTGAGGTTGAAGCTGAATAGGGAAATTCGATTTGGAAAATTTGCCTTGGACAACACCTTTATGTACCAAAATGTATTGAATGGTGATAATATTTTTAACGTACCCCAATTCATCACAAGAAATACCTTTTACTATTCCAACCATTTCTTTAAAAAGAAAGCCCTCTTTTTACAAGCCGGAATTACCTTTAAGTATTTCACTGAATATAATATGAATGGTTACGATCCATTACTTGCCGAATTCTATGTTCAAAATGATACTAAAATTGGAAACTTTCCAATGCTTGACTTTTTCGTGAATGCAAAAGTGAGAACAATGAGGATATATTTGAAGGCAGAACATTTCAACTCAGCATGGACTGGGTATAAGTTCTATTCCGCTCCCAATTATCCATATCGTGATTTTATTGTTCGCTTTGGTCTGGTTTGGAACTTCTTTTTATAAGAAAAGTGATTTATGAAATATTTAAAAGACATGCCTTGGTGCATGTCTTTTTTGTTTTACCCCATCCTTTCTATATATATGACAAAGTATTAATCTGGATTCATGTAGAATTTACACAATATATATAGTATGTATTCAAAAGGGGCTTTCAGGAAAGGTCAACACGCCACTTGCTATAAGCCATAAAATATTTCCACATTCAAACACTTCAATTCCAGTTCTGTAAATTCCTTGTTTCAAAATATTTCCCAAAAATAGCAAAAAAGGCTTGCAGATATCCAAAAAGGAGGTATATTTGCAGC
>NZ_MSDT01000004.1:0-427762 GCF_001975575.1 Mangrovimonas sp. DI 80
ACCCGTGGGAGAGTAGGTCGTCGCCTTTTTTGAAGCCCCCAGCAATTAAATGCTGGGGGCTTTTTGTTTTTACGCTCTTCACCAATTATGGCGGATATATTATTTTACTGATAAAATGGCCTCTGTTAACTTGTTTTAAGCTGGGTTAAGGGTAATATTTATATTTTCACTTTACATTATATTCATGGCTATTGTCCTATGTTCTAGTATGGGGTATAGGGGTATTGTCAGATATAGTCTTCAACTTCCTAAGAGTTCGGTTTATACTTTATTTAAAATTCTTAAAGATGTAATCGATTGGAAAAGTTCAACTAATTCACTGTACTTTCTGTTTGGTAACTTATTTGATTGCCTCATATTCTTTGGGATTCCAGTTGTATAAAGGTACTGTTTGCTTATCTATTAAGCATTAGGTTGTAAATAGTGTATATCAGTAAAAATCTGTCAGTTTTTTTGTGGATATGATAATTAATTTTTACATTAGTGTAATCGATTACAGTATTGTTTGTTGTTTTATCTAGTTACAGGGTAGGAGTTTAACTGATTGAAGCTAAACCACCCAAATCGGAGTAAATTGAATGCAAGTAACCAACTATAATCATTTAATACATATCTAATGGTTAAAAAACTACTTTCCCTATTAGTGTTATTGCTATTGGCAACTGAAGTCAGTTATTCTCAAGAAACCTTAATTGATTTTAATTTTCAAGAACCTGAAATGCCCGAAGGTATTACATCTGATGGTACTATTTCAACTGGTGGTCCAGTTAACAATTGTACAGAATGTTCTGAGGGGCGTCTTGTGGTAAGTACTGGAGGTTATTTGCAAGCCGATGTGTCTAGTTGTGGGGTGTTTTTGGTTAAAATGAAATCTTCTGGAAGCACACCAAGAACTGTTACCGTAAAGTACCAACATTTGGGTTCGGAAGATTATATAATTGCCGGAGATGTTTCTGTGGTGCAGTCGGGAACTGGACTATATGAGCTTACAGATCTTTTTCCTGTACTTCAAACACCTGGGACTACTTCCATTCGTTTGGAAAATGCTCCTAGCGGTGGGCAAGTACATATTCATGATTTATATATAGAATCTAGTGCCGATTTGTTTTCAGAAGCGGACATTCTTACGTTTAACTTGCCTGGTCAGGTAGGTGAAGAAATAATCGATACAGATGCCAATACTATTAGTGTATCGGTTCCTATTGGATTTGATTTGACCTCAGTTGTCCCTGAATTGATAGAAATATCTCCTTCAGCAACTATTTCACCTTCGGTAGACACAACAAGAGATTTTTCAGTTGGAAATAATGTTAGTTATGAAGTAACGTCACAAGATGGTAATACCATTAAAGAATGGTTGGTAAGTGTTTCCGAAGTGGTGTCAAGTGAAAAGGACATTACCGCTTTCACATTGGTCGAAAATCAAATAGGAGAAACCATCATTGACAGTGAAGCGGGAACGATTGAAGTGACCGTGCCAGAATCTATGGATGTTACTAACCTTGTTCCATTGACGTTGACAATTTCGCCCTTTTCGGGCATAACACCTTCGGCAGATACACCTCGTGATTTTTCTAGTCCAGTTGAATATACCGTTACGGCCCAAGACAACAGCACAAAAACTTGGACGATTACTGTTTCTGAGGAATTGCCTTTTTACAGTTTGGATGTGTCAGTTACAGGAATTGGAAATGTGACTTTAAGTCCGGAAGGCGGTATTTATGAAGAAGGAACGGTGGTAACCCTTACTGCGGAGCCTATTTGGGATGCTACCTTTACTGGATGGGCCGGAGACTTAAGCGGCAATGAATTGGTAGAAACCATTACGATGGATGGTTCCAAAAGTGTGACGGCTACTTTTTCAGCAGATGTGGAATTGGATTTTGAGATTCCTGTGGGATTTGCTTCCGTTGATACAGGTACTGAATATCAAAACTACGATTTCAGTTTTAATGGTCCTGTAAGCGGTGGTCAAGGAGCGGCGGATACTCTTTGGGTGAATGGTCCTGACGATTTTGACATGTTGGCTTGGCATTTATACTATAGAAATAGGGCCTACAAAGGACTTTCGGGAACCAATGGCGTTACCGCAACGCCAGAAGTTATTGTTTTTACAGAAGGAGTTTACGAAGAAGGAACTTCCGATTCTTCGGCTTGGGGGAATCATATGTTGACGGTTCAAGAGCAAGGAGATTTAACTATTATTGGTGAACAAAATGTGGTTTTGAAGTTTGGATTAAACATTAAGCGTTCTTGGAACGTATTGATTCGCAACCTTACATTTTATGATTATTATGATGACGGGATCAATATTGGAGAGCCAGAAACCCACCACATATGGGTAGACCACTGTACAGTTGGACATCCTGATACAAGACCAGAAGATCAAGATCATCCTGATGGCGGTATTGACGTTAAGGGAGGAGCAAGTTATATCACCTTATCTTGGAATATTTTGAGAAATAGTTGGAAGACCAATCTTATTGGACATTCCGATAGCAATGGATCGGAAGATTTGGGGAAATTGAAGGTCACTCTTTATGCCAACCATTATTTCAATAGTAATTCCAGAAACCCAAGAGTGCGTTTTGGAGAGGTACACGTGTTGAACAATTTGGTGGAAGGGATCACGCTTTACGGTATAGCGGCTTCTAACCAATCGCAGGTATATGCCGAAAATAATTTCTATCTCAATACGCGTTGGCCAATGTACGCCGATAGAAAGGTTTCCGATTTTCAAGCTGTTTATGGTGTAAATACCGATAACACTTTTACTTCTAAAACGGGAAATTATCCAGCAACGGCATTGAAGCAAGTAGGGAATGCTTATGATGATAGTGAACTTCCTGTGATTACTTCACAAATCAATCCAGAGATGTTGAACCCAGGAGGACGTTCGGTAAAATTTGATGAATTGAATCCTGAAGGAATTTTTGAACCCTCTTCCTATTACGACTATGAAGCATTTCCTGCCGATGTTGTTGAAGAATTGATTCCTCTTTATGCTGGAGCAGATGTTATTGATTTCTTTCAAACGGAGTCCCTTGGTGTATTGGATCTCGAGGAGCAGTTGTTTAAGTTGTATCCCAATCCAGTAAAGGATTATTTGGTGTTGCAGCATGCTTCGGCCCAAAAAAATGGGGCTATTGATGTGTTCAATTTGTCTGGTGTAATAGTGATGTCTGTAAAAGTAGAAGAAATGAGTATGCTTACACGTTTGGACCTAGCGGCATTGGCCAATGGATTTTACGTGGTACAATATAAAGATGCTCAAAAGCAACAGCAATTCAGAATTGTTAAAGGATAATTTGTAAAAGTATAAATATTGAATAAAGCCCTGAATAGTTTAAAGAGTTGGTAATTTTTGAGAAAGGGAAAGGTTCTCTTTTGATGGGTTATATATTTAATTTAAAAACTAATATTATGAAAAAACAATTACTTAAACTTGTATTGATTGTCATACCTGTTGTAGGATTGATGTCATTTAAGAGCTCCCCAATGTTTTTTGGACCAGGCTGGACTATTTATCAAGCAGATGTATTACCCGAGGCTTTTGAGCCACCTTTCCAAACCTCCAGTGCTGGAACTAATTTTTCAAACCAAATTGTTGTCGATCCAGATGATGGGAATAACAACTTGTTAGTAATGGAATGCCCAGGAACTTCTTTTTACTGGAGAATGAATTTTGCCAATAATGATGTAACCGTTGATAATTTAACAGTGGTTATGAGGGTAAAAGGTAATCCCGCTTATGATGTTGCTTTAGATTTGGATATGCATTATAACGATATTCGTACCCGGGTGTCCTTCCAAAAGAATTATAATGAAGAAGCAAATGCGATAAGAGTAAGAAATGGAACGGGACCAGACGGCGCATCAAGTGGTCCTTTAGGAGTTAATCTGGACGAATGGCACACCTATCGCTTTACCATGACAGCGGAACAAACATTAATTTATGTTGATGAAAGTGACACACCTATTATGACTATTACCCCATTATCAGCGGCTAGTAGTAACAGTCACTTCCGTTTTGGAGATGGGTCTTCCACAGAGAATGAGTATGGTGCATCTATTGATTGGGTGGTATGGGATAGCTCAGGAGCATATTCGCCATCAGAGTTGGCATTGCCAGAAGCTGTTTTGAGCGTAGATTCCTTTGCAACTAATAGTGCTTGGGTTGGACCAGTACCTACAAAAGATCTTTTATATGTAAACCATCCAAACTCAATTGGTGATTCTCAAATAAAGGTGTTCAACCTTTCTGGAAAATTGGTAAAATCTATCGAAACCCAAGGAAATTTGGAGAGAACTGAAATTAACATGAGCGAATTGGCTGCAGGTTTGTATATTGTGAACTATAAAAACGGAAATCAAGAACAACAGTTCAAAGTTTTAAAAGAATAATTACAATTTGAGACTACAAAAAGTATTTAAAAACATAACACCAAAAACTTTTGTGCTAAGCAACCTTATAAAAATAGGGTTGCTTATGCCTTTTATAGGAATGTCCCAAAATTTGGCATTTCCAACAGCCGAAGGATTTGGGCGCTTTACCACAGGAGGTAGAGGCGGAAACGTAATTAAGGTTACCAATCTTAACGATCAAGGCGAAGGAAGTTTGCGCGCTGCAATCAAGGAAAAAGGAGCCAGGATTATTGTATTTGATGTTTCAGGAACCATTCAATTGGAGTCAAAGCTGGAAATCAAGAATAGTAATGTAACCATTGCTGGCCAAACATCGCCTGGCGATGGCATCACTATTGCTGGATATTCTGTAGCCATTAAAACCGATAATGTTATTTTGAGAAATTTGCGTTTTCGGTTGGGGGATGTCAACAAAGTTCAAGATGATGCTATTGGGGGAAGAGATCGTAAAAATATTATCCTAGATCATTGCTCCATGAGTTGGGCGACCGATGAAGTGGCTTCTTTTTACCAAAACCACAATTTTACTATGCAATGGTGTATTGTGTCTGAAGCCTTAAACCATTCTGTCCATGAAAAAGGAAACCATGGGTATGGAGGGATTTGGGGAGGAGCCAAGGTGTCTTTTCACCATAATTTAATTGCTAGCAACAATAGTAGAACCCCTCGTTTTAGTGGCTCTCCTACAACGGAAAACCTTTCGGATGAATTTGTGGATTTTAGAAATAACGTTATCTATAATTGGGGCGAAAATAATATTTATGGAGGTGAACGAGGTACTTATAATATGGTAAACAATTATTTCAAATTTGGTCCTGCAACTCCAAAATCCAAAAAAGATAGAATTGTAAACCCCTATGAACCCTATGGAAAGTTTTTCGTAGACGGAAACTATATAGAAGGTTTTCCTGAAATCACCAAAAACAATTGGAATGGAGGAGTACAATGTGACGATGTTGAAAAGGCTAAAGCGAAAGAGATGTTTCCTATCGATCAAAATGTGGAAACCCAATCGGCCGAGGATGCCTATCAATTGGTATTACAGCAGGCTGGGGCCAGTTTGAGGAGAGATGCTGTTGATGAACGTATCGTGAATGATGCCAAAACTGGTACCGCTTCTGTTGGAAATGGCATTATCGATTCCCAAGTACAAGTTGGGGGGTGGCCAGAATTAAAAACAAATCCGCCATTACAAGATACAGACAAAGATGGTATGCCCGATATTTGGGAACAAGACCAAGGACTCAATCCTCAAGTGAATGATGCTGCGTTATTCAGTTTGGATAGCGTCTATACCAATATTGAGGTTTACATCAATAGTTTGGTAAAATAACAATAAGAGTTTTTATCAATAAAAAAGTCCAACCATGCGGTTGGACTTTTTCAGTATGTATTGTTTGGATTAGTCTCTCAAGACACCTCTAGAAATTACAATTTTTTGGATTTCTGAAGTTCCTTCGTAAATCTGGGTGATTTTAGCATCACGCATCAAACGCTCTACGTGGTATTCTTTTACAAATCCATTTCCACCGTGAATTTGAACAGCTTCAACAGTTTGTTCCATTGCCACTTTTGAAGCATATAATTTTGCCATGGCACCAGACATGTCATAGTTATTTCCTTGGTCCTTGTCCCAAGCAGCTCTGAATACCAACATACGCGCAGCTTCAATTTCAGTAGCCATATCGGCTAATTTAAAAGCAATAGCTTGGTGGTTGCAAATTTCAGTTCCGAAGGCTTTTCTTTCTTTGGAATATTTCAAGGCCAATTCATAGGCCCCTGACGCAATCCCTAAAGCTTGGGAAGCAATCCCGATACGCCCTCCAGATAAGGTTTTCATGGCAAACTTGAATCCGAAACCATCTTCTCCAATTCTGTTTTCTTTTGGAACTTTTACATCATTGAATTGAAGTGTGTGCGTGTCACTTCCTCTAATACCCAATTTGTCTTCTTTAGGACCAATGTGGAACCCTTCCATGCCTTTTTCCACAATAAAAGCATTGATTCCTCTGTGTCCTTTTTCACGATCGGTTTGGGCAATTACCAAATAAACATCGGCACGACCACCATTGGTAATCCAGTTTTTTGTACCGTTCAATAAGTAGTAGTCGCCTTTATCGATAGCAGTAGTAGATTGAGAGGTTGCATCACTACCAGCTTCAGGTTCGCTTAAACAAAACGCGCCAAGATTTTCTCCTGTTGCCAATTTGGTAAGGTATTTTTCTTTTTGGGCTTCAGAACCATAGGCTTCAAGGCCATAACACACCAAAGAATTGTTCACAGATACCATTACAGAAGCAGAAGCGTCTATTTTAGACAGCTCTTCCATAATCAATACATATGAAATGGCATCCATTCCGCTTCCTCCATATTTAGGATCTACCATGATTCCTAAAAATCCTAGGTCTCCCATTTTTTTGACCAACTCATCAGGGAATTCCTGTTTGTTGTCACGTTCTATCACGCCCGGAAGTAATTCTGTTTGAGCAAAATCACGGGCAGCATCGCGAATCATTAGATGTTCTTCGGTAAGCTTAAAATCTATCATGAAAAATAAATTGTTGAATTATTAAAAAATGTGAGCAAATATAGTATTTTGCTACGATTTTTTCAATAAGGGTAATTATTTTTACATATATGGCAAAAGACCACTATGAAATTATAGGAGTGATGTCCGGAACCTCATTAGATGGGGTCGATTTGATTTGGGCTACTTTTCGTTTTGATGATAAATGGAGTTATAAGATTCATCAGGCTGAAACAGTGGCATATTCCAAGGATTGGGAAGCTAAATTGAAGCGTTTGGTGGACTTTTCCAAAGCGGAGTTGACACAAATAGACCAAGATTATACCCAATATTTGGTTGGATTAATAGGTCAATTTATCTCCAAACATCAAATAGCTTCTTTGGATGCGGTGTGCTCTCATGGGCATACAGCCTTGCACCAACCAAGTGAGGGGTTGACTTATCAAATAGGAAATTTGCCTATCATTTCAGAATTGTTGCAACATAAGGTAGTGTGTGATTTTCGTGTTCAGGATGTGGAATTGGGAGGACAAGGGGCGCCGTTGGTGCCAATTGGTGATGCTCTATTATTTTCGGAATATGATTTTTGTCTTAATTTGGGTGGTTTCGCCAATATTTCAACAGATATTAAAGGGAACAGAATTGCCTATGATATTTGTCCAGTAAATATTGTGTTGAACCATTATGTAAGACAATTAGGTTTGGATTATGACGATGAAGGTAAAATTGCCCGTTCCGGTAATTTGGATGAAGGGCTTTTGGAACAGTTAAATTCGCTTGAATTTTATCAAAAGAATTTCCCGAAGTCTTTGGGATTGGAATGGGTAGAAACCTCCATACTTCCATTGATAGATGCAGCCCAGCTTCCTATAAAGGATGTGCTTCGTACTTTTATTGAACATGCGGCCATTCAAATTGCAAAAGAGTTTACTTCAAAATCTAGAGGTACAGTTTTAACAACTGGTGGAGGTGCCTATAATTCATTTTTAATAGAAAGGATTCAATCAAAAACTGAAGCAAAAATAATCATTCCCAATCCTGCGATTATCGAGTATAAAGAAGCCCTCATATTTGGATTTTTGGGAGTCCTAAAACTAGAGAATCAGCCCAACTGTCTAGCCAGTGTAACGGGCGCCAGACATGACCATAGCTCAGGTCAAGTGTATTATCCGTAAAATAATTTTAAAATTGATATTTAAGGATTTTTAGTTTTTTATATTTGTTGCGCAAGAAAAACGACGAGAAATTGTATCATTTTTAAAAGAAACACGAATGATACAAATTATATACAATAGAGATTAATAGCATTACATGAAAGATTTACTTCAAAAGTACGAAGCAAAAGAACCAGAAATAATATTTAATTGGAAAGACCCCGAAACAGAAGCCGAAGGCTGGACAGTGATCAACTCCCTAAGAGGAGGTGCCGCAGGTGGGGGAACTAGAATGAGAAAAGGCTTAGACATGAACGAGGTGTTGTCACTTGCCAAAACTATGGAAGTGAAATTCACCGTGTCTGGACCAGCCATTGGAGGCGCCAAGTCGGGTATTAATTTCGATCCTCAGGATCCTAGAAAAAAAGGCGTTTTAGAACGTTGGTACAAAGCCGTATCGCCACTGTTGAAAAGTTATTACGGAACAGGAGGGGATTTGAATGTAGATGAAATCCACGAGGTAATTCCTATTACGGAAGAGAGTGGTGTGTGGCATCCACAAGAAGGGGTTTTTGAAGGACACTTCAAGCCAACCATTGCTGATAAAATCAACCGTATTGGGCAATTGAGACATGGGGTAATCAAGGTTATCGAAAATCCTGTGTATTCTCCAGATGTACGAAGAAAATATACCGTTGCAGACATGATTACGGGATATGGTGTTGCTGAAGCTGTAAAACATTTCTATGATATCAAAAATGAGTCTGTGGTAGGAAAACGTGCCGTAGTACAAGGTTTTGGAAATGTTGGTGCCGCTGCTGCATTCTATTTATCGCAGATGGGTGCTAAAGTAGTTGGAATTATTGATGTTGTTGGAGGCTTGATTAAGGAAGAAGGATTTTCATTTGAAGAAATCACAGAATTATACCTTAATAAGAAAGGAAACAATCTAGCAGCAGAAAACTTGATTCCATTTGCCGAAATGAATGAAAGGGTATGGGGCTTAAAAACTGAAATCTTTACACCATGTGCCGCCTCAAGATTGGTAACCAAAGAGCAAATTGATCAAATGATCGATAACGGGTTGGAAGTGATTTCATGTGGTGCCAATGTGCCATTTGCCGACAAGGAAATTTTCTTTGGATCAATCATGGAGTATACCGATAGTAAAGTAAGTTTGATTCCTGACTTTATTTCCAACTGTGGAATGGCTAGGGTATTTGCTTATTTTATGGAGCAACGTGTGCAAATGACAGATGATGCCATTTTTGGAGATACTTCTAACATTATTAAAGAAGCTATTAAAAACGTACATAGTAAAAACAATACAAAAACTGGTATAAGTGCTACTGCTTTTGAAATTGCATTGAGCCAACTTATATAAACTTAACTTATGGAAACTATAATAGTATTAGTATTTGTAGTAGGCTATTTGGCCATAACCTTAGAGCATAATTTAAAAATTGATAAGTTAATCCCTGCTTTGGTCATGATGGCTATTAGTTGGGCTTTGATTGCGTTGGGTATTGATGCCTTCCCGCAATGGTTTGATTCTGCTCAGCATACCTTAATGGAAAATTTTGGAATGCTTGAGCATGAGGAAAAAATGCACTTAATGGAAGAAACCCTACTTCACCATTTGGGAAAAACGGCTGAAATATTGGTGTTCTTGTTGGGGGCCATGACCATTGTGGAAATTATAGATTACTTTGATGGCTTCGCAACCATTAAAGGGTTTATCAAGACCAAGAACAAAAAGACCATGTTATGGATCTTCTCTTTAATGGCATTTGCCTTATCAGCAATCATTGATAACTTAACTGCTACTATTGTATTGATTTCCATTTTGCAGAAATTGATTCAGGATAGAAACACACGTATCTGGTTTGCAGGTTTAATTATTATTGCAGCAAACGCCGGAGGTGCCTGGTCACCAATTGGGGACGTTACAACAACCATGCTTTGGATTGGTAAAAAAGTTTCTGCAGGACATTTGTTCGCATATCTGTTTGTGCCTTCATTGTTGTGTATGTTGGTACCAACATTTATAGCATCGTTTTTGCCAGCATTCAAAGGTAAAATCGAAAATGAAGAATCTGACGATGACGGACCGAAGTCTAAATTTAGTGGTACTATGTTTTACTTAGGTTTAGGTGGAATTGTTTCCGTTCCGGTATTTAAGCAAGTAACGCATTTACCTCCTTATGTTGGGATGATGTTGGCTTTGGGTGTGGTAGCAATTTTTGCTGAAATCTATAGTAATACCAAATTCACATTAATGGATTCAGGGTCTGATGACGAAGCCTTCCAAGGACATCACAGTCCGGTTCACCATTCTTTATCAAGAATTGAAATGCCAAGTATTCTATTCTTCTTAGGAATTTTATTGGCCGTGGCTGCTATGGAATCTTTAGGGATCTTGTTCGGTTTTGCACAATCTTTGCAGCATACTATGCCTATGTTGGGTACTGAGTTGCATCACGAAGGCGTTTCCGATTTGGTGGTATTGCTTATTGGTGTTGGTTCAGCCGTTATTGATAACGTACCGTTGGTGGCTGCCAGTTTGGGAATGTTCTCTGAGCCTATGGATAATGAACTTTGGCATTTTATTGCCTATTCAGCAGGAACCGGAGGAAGTATGTTGATCATTGGTTCTGCAGCCGGTGTAGTTGCCATGGGAATGGAGAAGATTGACTTTTTCTGGTACGTGAAAAAAATCTCTTGGTTAGCACTTATAGGGTTCTTGGTAGGAGCGGCAGCATTTATGGTAACAAGAACTTTACTATAACATATACTTTAGTTAGAAAACGAACGTTAAAACAATAATTAACACTAAATCTCAAAATTTACAATATGATGTTATCTTTTAACCTACAAGAAGGTGCAGAATTGCTTACTGAGGAACAACCAGTTGAAAAAACACTTTCAATTATTGAATTGATCTTTAGCGGTGGAACAGCCGGAATAGTGATTATAGGAATTTTACTTATCCTATTGGTATTAGCCATTTACATTTACTTTGAACGTTTATTCGCCATCAAAGACGCCTCCAAAATAGATGCCAATTTCATGAATCAAATTAAAGACCATGTTAGTAATGGGAAAATTGATTCTGCCCAAATGTTATGTGCCCAAGTAAATACTCCAGTTTCTAGATTGATCAATAAAGGGATTACCCGTATTGGAAAACCTTTGGAAGATATCAATACCGCCATTGAAAGTGCCGGTAGATTGGAAGTTTATAGCTTAGAGAAAAATGTAAGTGTTCTAGCAACAATTTCCGGTGCAGCCCCAATGATCGGATTCCTTGGAACAGTTATCGGGATGATTTTATCCATTTTCGAAATTGCAAATTCAGGAGGTCAAATTGATATTAAATTATTGGCTGATGGATTATACACCGCCATGACTACAACCGTTGCGGGGTTAATTGTTGGTATTGTTGGATACATTGCTTACAACCATTTAGTGGTAAAAACCGATAAGGTTGTGTACCAAATGGAAGCAAATTCTTTAGAGTTCTTGGATCACTTAAATGAGCCTATCTAATGAATTTAAGAGGAAGAAATAAAGTCACGCCAGAATTCAATATGTCGTCTATGACGGATATTGTATTCTTGTTATTGATCTTTTTCATGTTGGCATCTACCTTGGTAACCACAAATGCCATTGACATTTTATTGCCAAAAGCGAGTGGAAAAACCGAAAACAAGAAATCGGTAGCGGTTAGCATTACGAAAGATCTAAGATATTATATAGACCAAAAATTGGTGGGAGAAAGTATGTTGGAAAACCAATTGGTTTCCGCACTTGCTGGACAGGACAAACCAACGGTTGTGTTGCGTGCCGAAAAATCTGTGCCGGTAGACAACGTGGTTAAGGTCATGGACATTGCCAATAGAAACAAGTTCAAGGTTATTTTAGCAGTAAAACCGAATAATTAATATGAAATATTTTGAGACCAAATATGAGCGCAACTCGGCCAAGATTACCGCATTGATTACGGTGATTTTGATATTGTTGTTATTTGTAGTTGGCCATAAATATTTGGATCCCCCAGAAGAATACGGTGTAGCCGTTAATTTTGGAAATTCTGCAGTGGGTAGTGGTGATGTGCAGCCCACAAAACCTTTGGCGCCACCTAAGGAAACTGTGGAAACACCTGTGGAGGAAGTGAAGCCAGAAGAAACTGTGCAGCCGCAACCTAAGGAAGTTGCTGAAACGGCTTCCAAGTCAGAAGATATGCTTACTGAGGACAGTGCCGAAACGATTGCCATCAAGAAGAAAAAGGAAGCTGATGCCAAAGCCAAAGCTGAAGCCGAACGTGTTGAACGTGAAAAACGTGAAGCAGCCGAGAAAAAGCGTTTGGAAGAAGAGAAGAAAAGGCAGGAAGAAGCTAAAAAGAAACAAGCTCTTGATGCCTTGATTGGTGGGGTAAGCAATTCCAAAGGAACAGCAACTGGAGGTGAAGGTCCAGATGGAAAACCTGGAGATAAGGGCCAATTGGATGGAGATCCGTATGCCCCAAGTTATTTTGGAGGTAGTGGACCAGGTAAAGGTGGCGTAGGCTATGGTTTGGGAGGTCGAGGAACACCGAGTAAACAAATATTCAGACAGGACTGTAATGAATATGGATTGGTGGTTGTACGTATCGAGGTGGACCGAAGCGGTAATGTAGTTGCTGCAGAACCCGGTATTAGAGGTACAACAAATACGCATCCTTGTTTGTTGGAACCAGCTAAAAAAATTGCCCTATCGCATAAATGGCCTGCAGATCCAAAGGCACCTGCGAGACAAGTTGGATTTGTGAGCATTAATTTTGATGTAACCCAGTAGACTTATGAATTATCAGGAAACTGTGAACTGGATGTTTAAGCAGTTACCTATGTATCAAAATTTAGGTACATCTGCCTATAAAAAGGATTTGAGCAACACTTTGTTGCTGGCTGCAGAGCTACATCATCCGGAAAATCATTTTAAAAGCATACACGTGGCTGGTACCAATGGAAAAGGGTCTACTAGCCACATGTTGGCTTCTATACTTCAAGAAGCGGGCTATAAAGTCGGTCTTTATACTTCACCACATTTAAAGGATTTTCGAGAGCGGATCAAAATCAATGGTGAAGAAATTTCGGAGGATTTTGTTGTGGATTTTATAGCCAATCACCAATCTTTTTTTCAAAACCATCATCTTTCCTTTTTTGAAATGACAGTGGGGATGGCATTCGATTATTTTGCCAAATCCAAAGTGGATATCGCTATCATTGAGGTGGGCTTGGGAGGCAGACTGGATTCTACCAATATCATTATGCCTTTGGTTTCGGTGATAACCAATATTGGTTTGGACCATACCCAATTTTTGGGGAATGACCTCGCGTCTATAGCCAAAGAAAAGGCGGGCATTATCAAAAACAATGTTCCTGTCGTGATTGGGGAAACCCAAGAAGAAACCGAAGCTGTATTTAAGGATAAGGCTAGGGAAGAGGGCGCCGAAATTCATTTTGCGGATCAAGAGGTAGGCTCCGTATTTGAGAGTGATTTAAAAGGACTGTATCAGCAGAAGAACATCAAAACGGTGTTGCAGGCTATTCAATTGTTGCCAAAGGATCAATTCTACGTTTCAAAAGAAGCAATTCGGTCAGGTTTAAAAGGGGTGTCTGCGAATACTGGATTGAAAGGACGTTGGCAGATTCTCGGAGAAAACCCAAAAATTGTCTGCGATACGGCTCACAATAAAGAAGGGCTTAAATATATCGTTGAACAATTATCTAAGGAAGCATATAAACAACTTCATATAGTTTTTGGAGTTGTCAATGATAAATCGCTGGAGCCAATTCTTGAGTTAATGCCTAAAAATGCGACTTATTATTTCTGCAAGCCCGATATGCCAAGAGGATTAAATGCAGACGTTTTGAAGGACGAGTTTTTAAATCATGGTTTTGTTGGAGAGGCCTATTTTAGTGTAAATGAGGCCTTAAAAAATGCAAAAGAGAAAGCTGGTAAAAACGATATGATTTATGTTGGCGGAAGTACTTTTGTGGTCGCTGAAATAATTTAAAAAATATTTCAAAAAAGTTTTTGAGATATGAAAAACTAGACTATATTTGCAGTCCAATTACGAAGGGCGCGTAGCTCAGTTGGTTCAGAGCACTTGGTTTACACCCAAGGGGTCAGGGGTTCGAATCCCTTCGCGCCCACAGAAAAAGCTTCTCACATCGAGAAGTTTTTCTTATTTATAGAGGGTCTTAAGTTTATTGGAAAGTAACAAAATCTAGTTTTAAAACGAAGTTTAAAATTTTTCAAAAAAATGTTTTGAGATATGAAAAACTAGACTATATTTGCACCCGCAACAAGCAAGGGCGCGTAGCTCAGTTGGTTCAGAGCACTTGGTTTACACCCAAGGGGTCAGGGGTTCGAATCCCTTCGCGCCCACAGAAAAAAAGCTTCTCATCACGAGAAGCTTTTTTTATTTACAACAATTCCAAAATCCGTTCCAAAGCCATTCCTCGAGAACCCTTTATCAAAATAAATTCATTTTGAAGGGTAGTGGTCGACAAATGCTTTTTCAAGTCTTCAAATAACTCAAATTTTAAGGTGTTCTTTCCGTTTGCTGAGGTATTGTAAAAATGTTTTCCAATAATGTAAATAGAGCCGTTAAAATGCGATTCCAGATAGTTTAAGATTGCTTGGTGTTCTTCAGCAGAAGTGCTTCCCAATTCAAACATGTCGCCTAAGAATACGGTTTTGTGCAAATCGCTAGTATATTGAATAAAATTCTCCAGGGCGGCCTTCATACTGGTTGGATTAGCATTGTAGGCGTCCAATATAATCTTGTTGCTATCTTTCTCTAAAAATTGTGATCTGTTATTGCTTGGTATATAGTTTTCAATCCCTTTTTTTATGTTTGCCGCTGAAACTTCAAAGTAGGAACCAATAGCTATGGCACTACTGATGTTATTAAAATTGTAGAGTCCGGTTAGATGTGATATGATTTCTGTTCCATCAAAATTAACCGTAACCTCAGATTGAGCATTGGTTAGTTTGATATTGGCATCTGTAGCACTCCCTTCCCCAAAAGTAAAAACCGGCTTGTAACTGCCTATTTGTTTTAGTTGTGTAGCGTCGTTTGCATTGATAAAAACTGTTTTATTATGGGCTTTCAAATAATCGTACAATTCCGATTTGGCTGTTATCACGCCTTCCAAACTTCCGAAGCCTTCTAGATGTGCTTTGCCAAAATTGGTAATTAAACCATAATCAGGTTGAGCAATAGAGCATAAAAAGGCTATTTCTTTATGATGGTTGGCGCCCATTTCAACAATGCCTATTTCTGTTTCTGAAGTCATCCCCAAAAGGGTCAAAGGAACACCGATATGGTTGTTAAGATTCCCCTTGGTTGCAGAAGTTCTAAATTGGGTCGAAAGTACTGCGTTAATCAATTCCTTGGTGGTTGTTTTACCGTTACTGCCTGTTAAGGCAATGATGGGAAGGTTTAATTTTTTACGGTGATAGGAAGCTAATTCTTGTAAAGCTGCCAGCACATCTTTCACCAAAATCATTTGGGAATTGTTGGCATATTCCTTCTCATCAATTACAGCGTATTTGGCGCCATTTTCAAGTGCTTGTTGCGCAAATGTATTGCCATTGAAGTTTTCTCCCTTTAATGCGAAGAAAATGGCATTGGCTGTTACTTTCCTAGTGTCGGTTGTAACCGAAGTACACTCCAAAAAAGCCTTATATAAATGTTCTATATTCATGAATTAAATGTAATAAAAAAGTCCTAACAGCAATGTTAGGACTTTTTAGATTTATAACTAAGATATGATTAGTTCTTTGTTTTGTTTTTCATTTTAGATTTAGATCCAACTCTAGACATTGCACATCTGAATCCGATGTAATCTGTAGCCATGTCCTGCGGGAAATATCTACGTTGTGCAGGGTCTAACCAGTAATCTCTATCTTTCCAAGATCCACCTTTGTAAACTCTTACATTATCGTTGATCAAAGAAGTTCTAGCGTTAGACTTGTCGTACTCTTTGATTAAAGCTCCAGCAGAGTCTCTTTCGATGTGGTGCTTAGGAGAGTTGTACATTTTGCTAGTAGAAGTTTTCCCTTCACCTTCTTCTTCACTCTCGTCAAAATTGTCTTGGTAATAACGAGATGATCTTACGTCACCATCTCTAAAGTTTCTGTTATCACTAGTGTCAAAGTTTGTTCTTAAGTAAGTTTCGTTGTCATCAACAGGAACCTGTAGGATTTCACCAGGAAGGTTTCTTGCAACAATTTTACCATTACTTAAAGTATCGTAAACAATCTCGTCTGGAGTTACAATTTTAACTGTTCCGTCTTCTCCGATAGCGTTTTTAGTATAAACGTTTCCACGGTAGTAGTTGAAATCATTGAATTCATCATCAACAATTGGTCTATAAACGTCAGCTACCCACTCGGCAACGTTACCAGCCATGTCATATAATCCATAATCGTTAGGAGCGTAAGACATTACTTTAGCAGTGATATCTGCACCATCGTCAGACCATCCAGCGATTCCACCGTAATCTCCTTTTCCTTGCTTAAAGTTAGCTAACTGATCTCCTCTTGATTTTCTCTTTCCAGATCTAGTGTAAGCACCAGTCCAAGGATATTTCTTTCTTCCTCTATAAACGTTGTAGCTTCTCAATTCGCTCATACCTAAAGCTGCATATTCCCACTCAGCTTCAGAAGGTAGACGGTATTTTGGAGAGATTACACCAGTTTCTCTGCTTGCGTAAACGTTAATTTCGTTTCCTTCAGCATCTGTCATTGGCTTAACATTTCCTCCTCTTAATACCTCTTCGTTCCCACCAAAAGTTTGTGTTGGAGAATTGATGTAAGTATCGGTGTTGAAGTTACTTTCTGCAGATACATCTGTTAAGTGAGAATCTCTTTTAAGGTAACCTGCATCTTGTAAGTACATTTCGTTAACACGGTCTGTTCTCCAATTTGCAAATTCTACAGCTTGAATCCAGCTAACTCCTACTACAGGATATTCACCATAACCTGGGTGACGTAGATAGTTTTCTGTCATCATTTCGCTATATCCTAAACGATTTCTCCATACTAGAGTGTCAGGAAGGGCACCTTCGTAAATTAACTTAAAGTTAGGATCGTCTGGAGGGTAAACTCTCTTGATCCAATCTAAATACTCTAAGTACATCATGTTGGTTACTTCCGTTTCATCCATGTAGAAAGACTGTACGTGCTGTTGGTTTGGAGCGTTGTTCCAATCGTGCATCACATCGTCTTGTACTTTACCCATGGTAAAAGTTCCACCTTCAATGAAAACTAATCCAGGCGCAGTTTCTTGTTCTTTAAAGCTTGTGTTGTATTGGAAACCTCCTTCTCTGTCATTAATCGTCCAGCCAGTGGCTCTCGAATTATTCTTCGACGAGGAAGATTTGTTACAACTAAACAATGCTAAAGATAGCGTTAGGGCTAACAGTATCCTTAGATTTAAAACGTTTTTCATATCCATACTTTTAAGTAAGCTAAATTAATTTTAGAGACGCAATATAGTAATTAACGGCAAATTAACAACCTTTTTTTTTAAAATTTACCTACAAAAGCTGTATTTCATCCCTTTTTTTGAGCGTTACATCGGATTTTTTACGGTTTATCGATGTATTTTGTCTTTAAATAACGGTAGGTCAATTTAATTATTGTTGTAATTTTGAGGAAAAATTTAGGGACTTATACTATATATGTTATCCTCTCGTTAATTGATTATGCAAAAAACTATACACATTCTTGTTCTTTTAATATCATTTGTGGGGTTTTCCCAACAACAGCAATTCCAAATTGAATGGAATGGATCTAAAGTTCTGGAAACTTCTATTTCAAAAATAACGTTACCTGCTTTTAATGAATCTAATTATGTATATGATGACGAAAGAGGTTTAGTGTTTTTTTCTGCTTTGGAAAATGTGTTTAGGATTGATGAGAGTTCAGTTAGTTTAAGCAATATTAGTTACAGCACCATATCCAAAGCCGATTTAAAGGATTTGCCATTAAATACAATTCCCAAGCAACCAATAGTAAAAGCTTACAATACAAACGCTCGTGGTGTGTTGGGTGTTCAAATTGAGGTAAGTCCTATTGTCGAAGACCAAGGCGTCTATAAAAAAATCAACAATTTCACCGTAGAGTATAATTTAAGTAGCTCTACCTATAGGAATGGACTTAGTACAATGGATGTTCCTGAAATTGTGAATTCTGTTCTTGCAAATGGAGACTGGTATAGATTCTATGTTGACAAAAGTGGAGTGTTTAAGTTATCCAAGAGTTTTCTGAATGAATTGGGGGCTAATACCAATGTTGACCCTAGGACTGTAAAAATTTATGGTAACGGAGGAGCGATGTTGCCAATGGCCAATGATGTAGAGTATCCTTTTGATTTAACTGAAAATGCAATACAGTTTATTGGAGAAGAAGATGGTGTTTTTGATAGTAGTGACTATATATTAATGTATGCCGAAGGTCCAACCGGATACAATGAAGAAAGTACTACAAATATCAATGCATATACTGATAAGGCTTATTATTATGTCAATATAAGTAGTGGAGAGGGTAAAAGGATCCAAACATTATCCCAACCAGAGGTAGAAGCAGATCTAGTTATTGACACTTTTCAAGATTATCAATTTCATGAAGTAGACGATTACAATTTGGCGAAGATTGGTAGACGTTGGTTTGGTGATCGCTTTGGAATAGAAAATCAAAAAGAATTTACGTTTAGTTTTCCGAATCTAGTGACTTCAGAGCAGGCTAAGGTAAGAGTATATACTGCGGCTGTGTCTGAAGTTCAAACATCCATGGCGGTAAAACTGAATGGGAATGCATTATCCAATTTTAATTATGCGGCCATTAATAGTCCTAATTACGCAAGTGGTGGTAACTATGATGGAAATGTTTCGTTGAGTTCTTCTGAATTGGTATTTGATTTAACATATAACAATAATAGTAATCCTTCCTCCTACGGTTATCTTGATTTTATTTCGGTAGAGGCCACAAGGGAATTAAGATTTGAAGAAGCACAATTGCGTTTCAAAAACAATAGTGTGTCTAATGTTGGCGGGGTTGTTGAATATCAATTGTCAAACAGTACTGATGTTTCTCAAGTTTGGGATATCACCAATAAATATGATGTAGAAAGTGTAGAAAACGAAACAAATAGTTCGGAGTTTAGTTTTAAGGCTCAAGCCGGAACTTCCCGAACCTATTTGGCCGTAACACCCTCAGACTATTACCAACCTTTAAGAGAAAGCAATACCTCTGTTGCCAATCAAAACATTAAGGGAACTATTTTAAAGAATAGCCAAGGAGAATTTGAAGATGTAGATTATGTCATTGTTGCTCCTAATGTTTTTGCGTCGCAGGCTGAGCGTTTGGCCCAAATTAACAGAGATCAATATGGTCTGGTTGTAAAAGTGGTGACTTTAAATGAGCTTTATACTGAGTTCAGTTCGGGAAATCAAGATATTAGTGCTATTCGAAATTTAATGCGTTATGTATACCAGAATGCCAGCAGTGCTGAAAGTAGAGTGAAATACCTTTGTTTGTTTGGAGATGGTTCCTATGATTACAAGGATCGATTATCAGGGAACACCAATATAGTGCCTCCATGGTTGTCTTACAATAGTTTTAGTTTGACCTCTTCATTTGTTTCTGATGATTTTTATGGGATGATGGACTCTAACGAAGGAAATATGACAGCTTCCAATTTATTGGATATTGCCGTGGGAAGGATCTTGGCAGAAACTCCACAACGCGCAACCGAGATGGTAGACAAGATTGAATCCTATCATAAATCAAGTTCCTATGGAAACTGGAGAAATAACTTTGTACTTATAGCAGATGATGTTGATGAAGGCTGGGAAAGGGTTCTCCAAGAAACTTCCAATTCCATTGGAGATGTAACTACAACAGAACATCCTTCAATAAATGTGGTGAAAATTTTTTGTGATGCCTATCAGCAGGAAGCTTCTTCAGGAGGGAAAACTTATCCACAGGCTGAGGAGGCCATTATCAATGCTATCGAAGCAGGTGCGTTGGTAGTGAATTATTTTGGCCATGGAGGAGAAGATGGTTGGGCACATGAGAGGATTTTTTCGAAAATTGATTCTCAAGAGTTGCAAAATACCTGTAAATATGGTTGTTTTGTAACGGTTACTTGTGAATATACTAAGTTTGATGATCCTCAGAGACCTACTGCGGGGGAATATACTTATTGGAATACTCAAGGAGGAGCTATTGCTTTGGTTACTACAACCCGACAAATTGCTGTCACTTCTGGAGTGGATTTTAATAACGCTTTGGGCGAATACCTTTTTGAATTTGGAGATAATCAACATGTCTCTATCGCAGAGGCATTGAGAAAAACTAAAAATTCAACCTCTGTTTCTAAAAATATCCAAAAATACTTGGTGTTCTGCATAGGGGATCCAGCTTTAAAATTGGCAATGCCTAGACCTGACATTCGCTTGACCAAAATAAATGATGTGCCATTAGGAGGAGATACGGATGAGTTGCAGGCTTTGAGTAAGGTGAAATTTTCAGGTGAAGTTGTGGATGAGCTAGGGAATATAATGACTAATTATAATGGTGTGTTGACGGCTACTGTTTTCGATAAAAATATCCAAAGACAAACCTTGGGGAACGACGGAACCTCAGATAGCAATGGGGTTATCAAAATGGACTTTGAGACTTTGGGAGAAATTCTTTTTAAGGGACAGGCAACCGTGACAAATGGTCAATTTAATTTTGAATTTGTGGTTCCTCGTGATATTGGTATTCTTGTAGGAAATGGAAAAGTGAGTTTCTATGCTAAAACTGAAAATCCTTTACAGGATCAGGCTGGAGCGAGTTTTGATATTCAGGTAGGAGGCATCAATGAAAATGCTGAAGAAGATAATATTGGTCCTGTCATCAATTTGTATATGAATGATACCAATTTTGTGTCAGGAGGTATTACCAATGAATCGCCTACATTTTTGGCGAAGCTACAGGATGATAATGGAATTAACACTGCCAGTGGTATAGGCCATGATATAGTGGCCATTATTGATGGAGATGAAACCAATCCAATTGTGTTAAATGATTATTACACAGCTAATATTGACGACTACCAAAATGGGGAAGTTTCTTATCCATTTCGTAACTTAGAGGCTGGTTTACACACTTTAACACTAAAAGCGTGGGATGTCTATAATAATTCGGCCACATCAGAGTTACAGTTTGTGGTGCATGATAAGGACCAAGAATTAGTGATTAAGAACGTGTTGAATTATCCAAACCCATTTGTGAATTATACCGAATTTTGGTTCAACCACAATAGTTCTGATAATTTGGACGTTTCTATACAAATATTTACCGTTTCTGGTAAATTGGTGAGAACCATTAATGGTCAAACCAATGCCGATGGGGGATGTTGTAATGAAGGAGCTTCATCATTATCAAGAAGTATCACTTGGGATGGAAGGGATGATTTTGGAGAAAAAATAGGAAAAGGCGTGTATGTCTATAAACTAAAAGTAAGATCAACCTTATTAAATAAGCAGGTTGAGAAAATCCAAAAGCTTGTGATACTCTAATAAACATTTATATTTGCGAGTGCTTTTTAGCACCAATACAGAAGAATTTTAATTAATAACATGAAAAAATACTTTTTAATACTTATCACATTAACGTCTTTCAATATTTCAAGAGCTCAAGAAAATACAGTGGTGCTTCCTAACCCTAACGATTCAAGAGTTATCACGACAGGAGTTCCTTTTTTGTTGATTGCTTCAGACGCTCGTGCAGGTTCTTTGGGAGATATGGGAGTGGCGACTGGAGTTGATACCTATTCTCAACAATGGAATCCTTCTAAATATGCATTTTCAGAAACGAAATCAGGTTTTGGAGTAAGTTATACACCATATTTGAGTAAGTTGGTAAATGACATCTTTTTAGGTAACATCACTTATTTCAATAGAATTAATGAAAGTAGTGCCTTTGCAGCAAGTTTTAAATATTTCAGTTTGGGTGAAATTGAATTGGTACAGGACGAATTTTCTCAGGCTTTAATTGAAAAACCAAATGAATTGACTTTGGATGTGTCTTATTCCCTTAGATTGGCAGACCAATTTTCCATGGCTGTAGCGATGCGCTATTTGCGTTCCGATTTAAGAATAAGCGCTGTAGATCCAGATGCAAGTGCTGCTGGTTCCATTGGAGTGGATATTGCTGGGTACTATCAATCTGAGGAAATGGCTTATAATGATTTCAATGGACGCTGGAGAGGTGGTTTTGCAATACAAAACATTGGGCCTACTATTAAATATGATGATGGAGGCCAAGAAAACTTTATTCCAACAACCTTACGTTTGGGAGGAGGTTTCGATTTTATATTTGATGATTATAACACATTATCTGTCACTGGAGAAGTAACTAAATTATTGGTGCCAACCCCTCCAATTTTGGGAACTGAATATGAATATGAAGATGTAAATGGTAATGGTAGATATGATGCAGATGAGGATGTTATAGGAGAAGCGATTTCAGCTCCAAATGGTTTGATATATTCAGGAAAGGATGACGATGTTAGTTTCTTTAAAGGGATGTTCCAATCTTTTGGAGATGCCCCAGGAGGTTTTAAAGAAGAAATGCAGGAAATAACTTGGGCCCTTGGTGCCGAGTACCGTTATCAAGAAGCCTTTGCTTTTAGGGCAGGGTATTTCCACGAAAGTGAAGTTAAGGGAGCGAGACAGTTTTTTGCTTTGGGAGCAGGATTTAAGTATTCTATTGTTAATATAGATATGTCTTATTTGTTCTCGGCGTCAAAAGTTCAAAGTCCATTGGAAGGAACTTTACGTTTCTCATTATCCTTCAATTTTGGAGATGGCGAGTATATGGAATATTAAAGATTTTCCATTCATTATAATAAAAAGCACTATTCTTTGGAATGGTGCTTTTTTTGTTTGCTCTGCTCTTATTTTATTATTGTAATTTTTTTACCTTTAAAAGATAACTTACTATATGAAAGAGGTTAAAATTGAGTCCGTTTTTCAAGTGTATGAAACTATTTTGGAAACGCCTGAAGAAGTTCAAGAGCTCATGGAAAGAGCTATAGAGGCGAGGCAAAAGGCTTATGCTCCTTATTCGCAGTTTCATGTTGGTGTGGCGCTTTTGTTAGACAATAACGAAGTGCTAACAGGAAGTAACCAGGAAAATGCCTCGTATCCCTCTGGGCTTTGTGCCGAAAGAACAGCTATTTATTATGCTGGTGCCCAATACCCAAACGCCAAGATTTTAAAAATGGCCATTACGGCCGCTTCACAGTTAAAACCAACTTTAAATCCAATTCCTCCTTGCGGCGCTTGTAGACAAGCCATTTCTGAGTATGAAATTCGTCAGAAAACACCTATTGAAATGTACTTTATGGGAGAAAGTGGAAAAGTGGTAAGATCTCACTCGTTATCAAATCTCTTGCCTTTGATATTTGATAAATCCCAGCTATAACGTTTTCGGTAAATTTTTATGAAATACGGTTTTTCATTAATAACTAATGTAGTATTTTTGTTATTCCGTTTATTAAATTAACGCCAAATGCAAAAAATAACAAAAGAAGTTTACCTGAAATGGTATGAGGACATGTTGTTCTGGAGAAAGTTTGAAGATAAGCTTGCTGCAGTATATATTCAACAAAAAGTAAGAGGATTTCTTCACTTATACAATGGTCAAGAAGCAATTTTGGCAGGAGCTTTACACGCTATGGACCTGTCTAAGGATAAAATGATCACTGCTTATCGTAACCACGTACAGCCTATCGGGATGGGAGAAGATCCTAGACGTGTCATGGCTGAGTTGTATGGTAAAGCTACAGGGACCTCGAAAGGTCTTGGGGGTTCTATGCACATTTTCTCTAAAGAGTTCGGTTTTTATGGAGGTCACGGTATCGTAGGAGGACAAATTCCATTAGGAGCTGGTATGGCTTTTGGTGACAAGTACAAAGGAAGCGATGCGGTAACCATTTGCTGTTTTGGTGATGGTGCGGCACGTCAAGGTTCTTTGCACGAAACATTCAACTTGGCAATGCTATGGAAATTACCGGTAGTGTTTGTGTGTGAAAACAATGGGTATGCTATGGGAACTTCGGTTGAGCGTACTGCAAACCATACAGACGTTTGGAAGTTAGGATTAGGATACGAAATGCCTTCTGGTCCAGTAGACGGAATGAACCCGGTTAAAGTTGCCGAAGCTTTCGATGAGGCTATCCAAAGAGCACGTCGTGGTGAAGGACCAACTTTCTTGGAGTTGAAAACCTACCGTTATAGAGGACACTCTATGAGTGATGCTCAGCATTATAGAACTAAGGAAGAAGTAGAAGAGTACAAGAAAATAGACCCTATTACTCAGGTTAAGGATATCATCTTGGAAAACAAATATGCTTCAGAAGCTGATATCAAGAAAATTGACAAACGCGTTAAAGATTTGGTAGCAGAGTGTGAGAAATTTGCAGAAGAATCTCCATTCCCAGAACTTAACGTAATGTATGATGCGGTTTATGAGCAAGAAGATTATCCATTTATACAAACTAAACTATAAGTAAGTTATGGCAGAAGTAATAAACATGCCGCGTTTGAGCGATACAATGGAAGAAGGAACTGTAGCTTCCTGGTTGAAAAATGTAGGTGATAAAGTTTCAGAAGGAGATATCCTTGCGGAAATTGAAACCGACAAGGCAACTATGGAGTTCGAGTCTTTCCACGAAGGAACTTTACTATATATTGGAGTTAAAGAAGGAGAAACTACAAAAGTAGATGAGCTTTTGGCGATTATAGGTGATGAAGGCGAAGATATTTCTGGATTGATTAGTGGAGGAGGAAGTGCAGCTGCTGCACCTGCTGAAAAGGCAGAAACTCCTGCGCCGGCCAAAACTGAAGCTCCAAGTGCAATTACTGCTATTCCTGAAGGTGTAACTGTGGTAACCATGCCACGTTTGAGTGACACTATGGAAGAAGGAACTGTAGCTTCTTGGTTGAAAAAGGTTGGAGATGTTGTTGAAGAAGGCGATATCTTGGCGGAAATTGAAACCGACAAGGCTACTATGGAATTTGAATCATTCCAATCTGGAACTTTATTGTATGTTGGTTTGCAAGAGGGAGAATCTGCAAAGGTAGATTCTTTATTGGCGATTATTGGCCCTGCTGGAACCGATGTATCTGGATTAGCAGCTAATTTCTCCGCAGGAGGAACTACTGCGGCTCCTCAAGCAGAAGCGCCAGTTGTTGCTGCTGAAGTTGCAAAAGAGTCACCGCAAGCCGTTGCCACCACAACTTCTAATGGAAGATTGTTTGTATCTCCATTAGCTAAAAAAATGGCCGAAGAAAAAGGTGTTGATTTATCTCAAGTGAAAGGTTCTGGGGAAAGTGGACGTATCATTAAACGCGATATTGAAAACTTTACACCTGCCGCTGCCGTACAAAAACCAGCAGCAGCACCAACAGCTGCAGCACCCGTTGTTACAGTACAAGGACAAGAACAATTTGATGAGAAACCAAATTCTCAAATGCGTAAGGTGATTGCTAAGCGTTTGGCGGAATCTAAGTTTTCGGCGCCACATTACTATTTGAATGTGGAGTTTGATATGGAAAATGCCATTGCCTTCCGTAAGCAAGTTAACGACCTTCCAGATACCAAAATTTCGTTTAACGATATGGTTGTGAAAGCTTGTGCTATGGCACTTAAGCAACATCCTCAAGTAAACTCTCAATGGTTTGCTGATAAAATGCGATTGAACCACCATGTACATATTGGTGTGGCCGTTGCTGTGGAAGATGGTTTAGTAGTACCAGTTTTGAAGTTTGCAAATGAATTGAGTTTGTCTCAAATTGGAACTGCAGTTAAAGACTATGCAGGAAGAGCTAGAAACAAAAAATTGACACCTCAAGAAATGGAGGGTAGTACGTTTACAGTTTCTAACTTAGGTATGTTTGGAATTGAAAGTTTTACTTCAATTATCAACCAACCAAACTCTGCAATTCTTTCTGTAGGTGCCATTGTTGAAAAACCAGTGGTTAAAAATGGACAAATTGTTGTTGGGCATACCATGAAGTTATGTTTAGCTTGTGACCATAGAACCGTTGATGGTGCAACAGGAGCACAGTTCTTACAAACTTTAAAGACTTATATTGAAAACCCTGTGGCAATGTTTATCTAAAACAGTTGCTTGTTAAATACTAAAAAAGCCATTACAACTGTAATGGCTTTTTAATTTTAGATGCTTTCGACCTTTTAAAGTTACTTTTCTATTGGAACGGCATTAAAAGGAGAAACCATTGCGATAAAAAGGACACATGGGCCCTTGTTAAGGCATTTGGCCTTATGCGGTTTGCCTGCAGGTCCATAGGCATAGGTTCCAGATTTTAAGAGCGTTGTTGGCTCGTTTTCATATGTGACTTCCATTTCCCCAGAAATCAATATCATTCGCTCAGGCGAATTATGGGTATGTGTAATGACTTCGGTGTTGGGTTCAACTTTAAAAAAGAAATCCAAATTAGGCTCAGTAATATCTCCATGTAAAATGGTGAATGAACAACCCGGAAAAAAATCTGGCGCGGGGTTCCATTTAAGGTCATTGTCATTGATGGTCTTGGCAATAGACATTTCATTGCTCATTCCATCTCCCTTTTGGGAATAACTTTGTGTTCCGTACAATAAAAGAAGCGCCCCAAAAAATAAGATCTTCCAGTTGTACCTGTTGGTGTTGATGTACATAATATTGAGTAATTGATTACAATTTTAATTGTAGGAACGAAGTTCGGGAGATAATACAGACGACATTACTGTTTGGCAGTGGCGGTAGAAGGGTCGATAATCACCTTGACAGGTGCAACAGAATTGGCTGGAAATCCTCCTTTTTGGGCATGTTCTCTAACAAGTTCTTCACTTTTGGCCATGTATACACAATATACTTTGTCTCCAGTTACATAGCTGTGAAGCCATTTAATGTCAGACCCCATACTGTCAAGCACGTCACAGGAAGTTTTGGAGATGGCCTGTAATTCTTCGGTTGTTAAATTTCCAGCGCCAGGAATGTTCCTTTCTATAACGTACATGTTTAGACCTTTGTCATTGGCCAATTCATTGTTCAATAGTTCCACAGATTTCTCTTGTCCTAAGGCATTAAAAGAAGCTGTGGTGATCATTAAAATTAATAAAGATTTTAAAGTTTTCATAATAATAAAGATTAAAGGTTAATAAATGAGTTGGTTATAAGTGGTTGGCACTTATAGGTATACTAAAATTATTTAGAAAGATTCCAATCTATTTGTAATTTTAATTCAAAGACTATGACGTATAGTTCATTTGTTTTTCTAAAGGGGATGGCATATGTAGCATTTTGTATAAACTTTATGATTTTAGGATGTTTTATGGGGCCAAGAGATTTGTTATTTTTACATCTTTAATGAAATTCTCTATGAAAAAAATCTATATCGTACTACTTGTTGTCCTACTATTCAATTTCAAAAATTTTGATAGAACCTCTGCTACAACAGAGGAAGAGGTAAAGGAAATGGTTTCTTTTTTGGCTTCAGATGACTTAAAGGGTAGAAATACTGGTACTCTTGAAATCACGGAGGCGGCTAAATACATTGAAGATAAATTTAAAAGTTATGGCATCAAACCATATTTTGAGGGGTATCAAGATGAATTTCCAATAGACAGTTTGAAAGGTTTTAATGTGGTTGGGGTTTTGGAAGGAAATGATCCAAAATTAAAAGATGAATATGTCATTTTGGGAGCACATTATGATCATATAGGTTACGGTAAAAAGGTAGATCAGGATTCCATTGCCAATGGGGCCAACGATAATGCTTCGGGATCGGCTGCTGTTTTAGCAATGGCCAAGCATTTTGCGAAGGAAAAGACCAACAAACGTAGTATCATGTTTGTATTATTTTCTGCTGAAGAGATGGGGCTTTTAGGATCTGGCCATCTAGCGAAAAGATTAAAGGAGGAAAACTTTAATCTTTACACCATGCTTAATTTTGAAATGATTGGAGTGCCTTTCACAGGTAGGGATTATGACGTGTTTGTAACGGGGTATGATTTATCCAATGTAGCCGAAAAATTAAATAACTACAATGGAAGCAAGTTTGTTGGGTTTTCTGAAATTGCTAAAAAGTACGGTTTATTTAGGGCTTCAGATAATTATCCTTTCTACCAAGAATTTAAATTGCCATGTCACACCTTGTCAAGTTGTGATTTAACCAACTATAATTTTTATCACAAAGTAGGGGATGAGGCCCAGCTGATGGATTATAAATATATGGCTAGCATTATCAATAAAATGATGCCGGTTATTGAAACCGTATGTAATACGCCTAGTCAGGAAATAAAAATGAATTAAGAAATGACAAAGAATATTATCATCACTGGGACTAGTAGGGGGATAGGGTTTGAAATGGTGCAAATTTTGTCCAGCCAAGGACATAACGTTTTGGCACTTTCAAGAAATCAAACTCCCATCTCCAACCTTAATCTCGCAAATGTGTCTGCTATGCCGTTCGATCTAGGCGATATGGAGGCCTATGAAAGGGTGAAAGATTTTATTGAGAAAGAGTGGGGGCAGGTAGATATTCTTGTCAATAATGCTGGGACTCTATTGAATAAACCTTTTAGTGAAACATCCTTTTCAGATTTTGAACAGGTATACAGAACGAATGTTTTTGGTGTTTCCGAAATGACAAGAACGGTATTGCCTTTTATGAAAAAAGATAGTCATGTGGTGACCATTAGTTCTATGGGAGGGGTTCAGGGCAGTATGAAATTTGCTGGTTTGGCAGCCTATAGTTCCAGTAAGGGAGCGGTCATTACTCTAACCGAATTGCTGGCAGAGGAATATAAAGAAACTGGTCCTTCTTTCAATGTATTGGCTCTGGGAGCTGTGCAAACAGAAATGTTGGAAGAAGCTTTTCCAGGATATCAAGCACCTACAACGGGCAAGCAAATGGCAAATTATATAGCGGAATTCGCCTTAAATGGACATAAATTTTACAACGGCAAATTATTGCAGGTATCCAATTCAACTCCATAACAAATGAAAAAGTACAAATGTGTCATTTTTGATTGTGATGGGGTCTTGGTGGATAGTGAACCCTTGAGCAATCAGGTGCTGGCAGACATGACCAATGAGTTGGGGGGTAATATTGATTTGGAGTATGCCTTAACCCATTTTAAGGGCAGGTCTATGCAAATGTGTTATGATAAAATTGCGAAATTGGTGCCGCAACCACTTCCTGATAATTTTAAGGACATGTATAGGGAGCGCAGTTTTGAGTTGTTCAAAAGTTCACTGGAACCTATAGAAGGTGTTTCCCAATTGCTGGCGAAATTGAATGTACCCTTTGGGGTAGCCTCAAGTGGCACTGAGGAGAAAATAAAACATAATTTGGCATTGACGGGATTGTCATCTTATTTTGAAAAAAACATTTTTAGTTGCTACGAAATCCAAAAATGGAAACCAGATCCAGGAGTGTTTTTATGGGCAGCCAAAACCATGGGATATCATCCTGATGAATGTGTTGTCGTAGAGGATTCATTTTTAGGAGCCACCGCAGCCAAAGCAGGAGGTTTTGATGTGTTTGGCTTTGTGGTGCATGACTATAATAACGAATTGCCAGCCATTGCCACCCGCACGTTTGGGCATATGGATGAATTGGGAGAATGGTTAGTTAATTAGAAGAATTCCTGTATTTTTGAAAGATGCAAAAGACCCTTCAAAATTTTATTCCAGAAGCTGCCGTTGCTTATGTTGTTGAGCTTTTAAACCACGATCATTTATCGGTTAAAATAAAATCGGAGCGTAAAACCAGACATGGCGATTATAGAAGTTTACCCAATGGAAAACACCAAATTACGGTAAATTCAAACTTAAATCCTTACAGGTTTTTAATCACATTGGTGCATGAAATTGCTCATTTTGAAGCTTACAGAAATTATGGTAGAGTTATCAAACCGCATGGGAAGGAGTGGAAATATACCTTTCAGCATTTAATGTTGCCATTATTGCATCCTGCAATATTTCCAAATGAATTGTTGCCGCTTTTGGCGAAACATTTTAAAAATCCCAAGGCCAGTAGCGATACCGATGTTAACTTAGCGTTAGCTTTAAAGCAATTTGATGAAGCCAACAATAAAACTTATATTTTTGAAGTTCCTTTTGGAAGTCAGTTTAAACTTTACAACGGAAGGGTTTTCAAAATGGGAAAAAGACGTACGAAGCGTTATGAATGTTTGGAGTTGAGTACGGGAAAACTGTATTTGTTCAACCCAAATGCCGAAGTGGAAGTATTGGCTTAAGATATGATCAATCAACAAAAAGAATTAAGAGAAGAGACGAAAAACATTTATGAATAAAAATTATTATGCCATTTTAATGGCAGGAGGCGTAGGATCCAGATTTTGGCCAGTAAGCACAGAAAGTTATCCAAAGCAGTTTCACGATATGTTGGGAACCGGGGAAACCTTGATTCAAAAAACATTTGAACGTTTGGCAAGACTGATTCCTAAAGACCATATTTTTATTCTTACCAATGAGCGTTACAACGATTTGGTTTTGGAGCAATTGCCAGAGGTGTCGCAAAACCAAGTGGTTCTTGAGCCCGAAATGCGAAATACAGCACCTTGTATTTTGTATGCCTCTTTAAAAATTCAAAAGGAAAACCCAGATGCGGTTATGATTGTCGCTCCAAGTGATCATTGGATTGAAGATGAACAGGCGTTTATAGATAATGTTCAGCAGACTTTTGATTACTGTGCTCAACATGATGCATTAATGACCTTGGGAATTCAACCAACGTTTCCTAACACAGGGTATGGTTATATTGAATTTGATAAAGATTCTGAAACCCCTATTAAACATGTAAGTCAGTTTCGTGAAAAACCAGATTATGAAACCGCAAAGCAATTTTTGGCACAAGGTAACTTTTTGTGGAATGCAGGGATATTTATTTGGAGTGTTAAAAGCGTTGTAAAGGCATTTCAGAATAACCAAGAAGATTTGTTTGCTCTATTTCAAACAGGAATGGAGGCTTATAACACTGATCTGGAAAAAGACTTTATTGCAGAAAACTACAAAAAGGCAGAGAACATTTCAGTGGATTATGCCATTATGGAAAAGAGTGAAAATGTTTTTGTCTTGCCAGCAACTTTCGATTGGAATGATTTGGGGACCTGGGGAAGTCTATATGATAAATTGGAGAAGGATAGCAATGCCAATGCCATAGTCAATGCACAAACCCTATTGGAAGATGCTTCTGGCAATATGATTAGAAGTAAAAAGGATAAAATTGTCGTAGTAGAAGGCCTAAATGATTATATTATTGTTGACAAAGACGAAGTTTTACTTATCTTTCCTAAGTCAAAAGAACAAGATATAAAGCAAGTCCTCCAAACGGTGAAGGCCAAGTTTGGGGAAAATTACGGGTAAGTATGACCGAAAATAAATTCAATTTTTCTGAAGAAGAGGAGCAGAAAAAGCAGGCTTTGGAAGATCAAAAAAAGGACCAAGCAGTCGAAGAATCTAAACAAGCCTTAAAGGAAGACGCCAAAGGTCTTTTAAAAAGTAGCAAAACTTTTTTAAGTGAATTATTGGATTTTAGGGAAGACACCGATCGTGACGCTACCATTGAATCCATAAAGAATGATATCCCCTTCCAAGGAGCTACTGCTTGGATTTTAATCTGTTCGATATTCGTCGCCTCCATAGGATTGAATGCCGACTCGACAGCTGTGGTTATTGGAGCGATGTTAATTTCGCCTCTTATGGGACCTATTCTGGGGGTGGGGTTATCCATTGGAATCAATGATATTGATACTCTGAGAAAATCATTGATCAATTTGGCGACCATGATTGTTTTGAGTTTGCTTACGGCCTTTATGTTTTTTTACATATTTCCTTTAAGCGAAGATAATTCGGAACTTTTAGGGCGTGTGAAACCTGATATTAGAGACGTGCTTATTGCGTTTTTCGGTGGTTTGGCATTAATAATTGCCAAAACAAAGAAAGGAACCATAGCTTCCGTAATTTTTGGAGTGGCAATTGCTACGGCGTTGATGCCGCCACTTTGTACGGCGGGTTACGGTTTGGCGAAAGGGAACATCACCTATTTCCTTGGAGCGATGTATCTCTTTACTATCAACACTATTTTTATTGCTTTGGCAACATTTTTAGTAGTGAAAGTGTTACGTTTTCCTATGCTGAAATACGCCAATTCCCAAAAGAGAAAATTGATAGCAAGAGCAGCTTCCATTTTGGCAATTATTGTAATGGTACCTGCTATTTGGACCTTTATTTTGGTGTTGAATGAAAGTAACTGGGAACGCGATGTGAATAATTTTTTGAAGAAAGAAATTGTGTCGCCTTTGCCGCATCCAGACTACATGCGGAAAAATGCGAGCCCAGAATATAATGGAGGAAAAAACTCAATTATTGAATTGAACTCATTTGGTTTGGATGATATTCCTGAAGAGAATATAGCGGTATTGGAAGATAGAATGAGTACATACAAACATCTAAAAAATACAACTCTCTTCGTAAATCAAAATAAGTCCAAAAACCTAGACAATTTGAAGTATATGGAGCAAATCCGTTATCGTGATTCCATTGATTTAATGTCACAGGGAGAACGCATTGTATTTTTGGAAGGGGAGTTGAAAAAACTCAATAAACTTGAGAAAAACTTGATTCCTTTTGAAGAGTTGACCAAAGAGGTTAAAATCAACTACGAGGATGTGGATAGAATTTCCTATTCAAACGTTATTACCTCTAATTTTAAGAAGATTGATACCCTATCTGTGTTCATGGTAGATTGGAATGACAAGTTGAAGGGGAAAGACATTCCTGAGCGTCAAAAACGTTTGGAAGAATGGTTGAAAGTGAAATACAATTTAGATAGTTTGGTCGTAAAACAGGAGTAACGAAAGCTACTAACTGTTTTCGTCCTGATACATTTTACGTACCTTTTTAAACAGTTCGGAAGAGTACACAAAATCGGTTACAGCTTCATTGTCCGTTTTGAAGATGGTTTTGTTGGAGCCTACCCATTCTTTGTAACCATTTTTTAGGAACACAATTTTTTCGCCAATTTCCATTACCGAATTCATATCATGCGAATTAATAACGGTTGTGATTTGGTATTCCTCGGTAATTTCTTTGATCAAGTTGTCAATAACAATAGCTGTTTTTGGATCCAGTCCAGAGTTAGGTTCATCACAAAACAAATATTTCGGACGGTTAACAATGGCTCTAGCAATAGCTACCCGTTTCTGCATCCCTCCGGAAGCCTCACTTGGCATTTTATGATGGGCGCCATCCAAATTCACGCGCTTCAAGACAAAGTCGGCGCGATCTTCCATTTCGCTTTTACTTTGTTTGGTAAACATTCGTAAAGGGAACATGACATTCTCTAGAATGGTCATGGAATCGAACAGGGCACTTCCTTGAAAAACCATCCCAATTTCGGCACGTAAATCGCGTTTTTCGTCCTCAGTCAAATTGTTGTAGACCCTTCCTTCGTAGATAATACTTCCTTTTTCATAAGGAAATAAGCCTAAGAGGCATTTTAAGAATACAGTTTTTCCCGAGCCACTTTGGCCAATGATCAAGTTGGTTTTCCCTTTTTCAAAAGTGGTACTGATACCCTTTAAAATATGGGTGTCTCCAAACGACTTATGTAAGTTCTTTACTTCAATCATTAGCTCAATAACATTTGTGTGAGTAAATAGTTCAATAGGATGATTACCACACTGGTCCAAACAAATGAGGTGGTACTGGCTTTACCGACTTCCAAAGCACCACCTTTCATATAGTAACCGTAGAAGGATGGTATGGTTGCCAACGCAAATGCAAATACAAATGTCTTAATGAAGGCATAGGTAAGGTGGAAGGGCGTAAAGTCTTGCTGTACTCCCATGATGTAATTATCTACCGATACAAAACCTCCAAAGTAACAGGCGGCCATTCCTCCTAAAATCCCTAAAAACATAGCAATGGAAATAGCGAAGGGATACAATAGTAATGCGATAACTTTAGGGAACACCAAATAGTTAAGGGAGTTCACTCCCATCACTTCCAAGGCATCAATTTGCTCCGTAACACGCATGGTCCCGATACTGGAAGTAATAAATGACCCTACTTTTCCAGCCATAATAATGGAAATAAAGGTAGGGGCAAATTCCAAAATCACCGATTGCCTAGTGGCAAATCCAACCAGGTATTTTGGGATCAATGGGTTGTCGATATTTAAGGCTGTTTGAATGGTTACTACACCTCCAACGAAAAAGGAAATGAACGCAACAATTCCTAAGGAACCAATAATTAAATCGTCAATATCCTTTAAAATCAGCTGTTTCATCACAGACCATTTGGTTGGTTTGCGAAACATGTCTGCAATCATCAAAAAATATTTACCAATATTATTAAGGGCCGTCATACGAAATTTTGTTAGCGCTAAAGTAAAAAAAAGTTAGGGGTATTTAACCTTAAAATCCAATTATGATACCTAAAAAACAGTATTTTTGAGTTGCTTTGAATATTATCCTTGAGATCATTCTATGAAAAACCTTGTATGTCTGTTGGTTATATGTGCTTTTTGTACATCTGTAAGGGCTCAAAATAATACCGAAAATTCAATTTTATCAACTCAAAATTCGCAGATTTCAAAACCTAAATTGGTAGTTGGGATTATAGTGGATCAAATGCGATATGATTATCTAACCCGTTACTATAATAAGTATGGTGAGGGTGGTTTTAAGCGGTTGATAAATGAAGGCTTTAATTGCAAAAACAATCACTTTAATTATATCCCAACTAAAACTGGACCGGGGCATGCTTCTGTTTTCACAGGAACAACTCCCAAATACCATGGCATTATTGGTAATGATTGGTATGATATGAAAACCAGAGAAGAAGTGAATTGCGTTCAGGATGATAAGGTAAAGCCTTTAGGAACCAAAAGTGATGATGGGAAAAAATCGCCAAGAAGAATGTTGACTACGACATTTGCTGATGAGAATAGATTGTTCACGCAAATGAGAGGAAAGACCATTGGAATTTCAGTAAAACATAGAGGCGCCATTTTGCCGGCGGGCCATACCGCCAATGCTGCCTATTGGTTCGATTACGATCACAATGGTACGGGAAATTGGATTTCGAGCACCTTTTATATGGAAGAATTACCAGAATGGGTAAAAGAATTTAACAAGTCGGGAATTGCCAAGTCTTATTTTAAAATTTGGGATACTTTATACGATTTTGAGACCTATACGGAAAGCGGAAGCGATGAAAATAATTTTGAAAGAATATTTGACGGTAAGAAGACTTCAACCTTTCCGTATGATTTAAAAGCTTTGAAATCTAAAAATGGTGGCTATGAAATTATTGCCGATTCTCCTTATGGAAATAGTCTAACAACAGATTTCACTTTAAAAGCTATTGATGCTGAAGCTTTGGGGAAAGACGACATCACCGATGTATTGACGGTGAGTTATTCAAGTACCGATAAGGTTGGCCATGATTTTGGAGTAAATTCCAAAGAGATTCAAGATACCTATTTGCGCTTGGATTTGGAATTGGAGCGTTTGCTGAATGCTTTAGACCAGAAGGTAGGGAAGGGAGAATATGTAGTGTTTTTAACTGCCGATCACGCTGCGCCAAATGTTCCTGCGTTTTTGTCTTCCAATAAAATTCCCGCAGGATTATTTGATGTCAGTGGTATGTTTGATGAGATGAATCGATTGTTGAAAGACAAGTACAGTGTTTCCAAATTAATATTAAGTAGACTTAACAATCAATTGGTTTTGGACCATGAAAAAATACAGGATTACAACTTGAATTTACAGGAAGTGAAAACTTTTGTAGCGAATAAATTGTTGACTTATGAACTAATCGACAAAGTGTACATCACTTCTTCTATCAACCAATTTGAAGGTCCTGAAGGGTATTTGGAAACTTTCTTGGCCAATGGTCATCACCAGAAGCGTTCTGGCGATATTCTGTTTGTATATACGCCGGGGGTTTTCAAGGACTCCAAATGGAACAAAACGGGAACAGATCACGGCACAGGTTTTAATTATGATACCCATGTCCCTTTGTTGTTTTTTGGAAAGGGAATTAAACAGGGAGAAACACTTCAGCGAACTTGGATTACAGACATTGCGCCAACTATTTCAGCTTTGTTAGGTATTAGCCTGCCCAATGCGGCTATAGGGAATCCTTTAGAATTTGTATTGTTACATGACTAAACGTTTGGGGTTTGCTATTTTGGCATTGGGGCTAGGAGTAGGTGTCTTGTGGTGCAATGAACATTTGGAAAAGTTGGCTTTGGAAGAAGCCTTTGCTGAAGCAAGTTTACCAAAATCAGAAACAAAACTTCGCTTACTTCCTAAGAGTACAATGGGACAAGTGATACATCATGACAGTTACTCGCTATCTTATAGCGAAGAGCATGAACAAGCAGAATGGGTGGCCTATGAACTTAGAAAAGACCACCTTTCGGATTTGGATTTTAAACGGCCATATTTTGAAATAGATTCAACGGTAAAGACTGGGGCTGCACATTGGCGTAACTATAAAAATTCAGGGTACGATCGCGGACATTTATGTCCTGCAGGGGATAGGAGGTATAGTTTGGAAGCCTATTATGAAACTTTTTTGACCAGTAATATTAGTCCTCAGGATCATTATTTCAATGCAGGGGTTTGGAATAGGTTAGAGGAACAAACTAGGCGATGGGCAAAGGAATATAATAGCGTTTTTGTAGTTACGGGAGGAGTCCTTACCAAGAATTTGAAAACTATAGGAGAGGAACATGTTTCGGTGCCAGACTATTTTTATAAGGTGATTTTTGATGATTCCAATTCGGAAGTTAAAATAATTGCATTTTTAATTCCTGCTAAAGAGAGTAGTGAGCACTTGAATAACTTTGTGGTCTCTGTAGATTCTCTGGAACATATAACCGGCATTGATTTCTTTCCTGAATTGGAAGATAATTTGGAGAATACTTTAGAAGCTTCTGAAGAGTATAGTGATTGGGAGTTTTAGACTGGTGGGACTATCTGCCAAGAATGCCTTTCCATCGTAAGGATCGAATGAAATCACCTTCTGGTTTTGAGACCAAATATTCCAATCCATTTTGCTTAGCCTTAAAGTAGCCCATGAGATAGTTTTTAAACAGGCTGGGACTTTTCTTTTTCATAGCCAATTTTAAAGCAGCAATACTAGTTATGGTAATTCCATAGCGCATTTTGTACATGGCCTCTCCCTGTTTGTATTTGGAGTTTTTTTGGTACTGGGCTCCCGTTGGTTTCAGGTGTTTTACCTTTAGGTTAGTGTCCGTAGCCATTTGCCAACCATGATATTGTGCCAAAAGTGTGTCGACCGTATCCCAGCCAATGGATCTTTTTAAGCCGCCAATATCTTCAAAACATTGTTTTCTATAGGCTTTTATTGGGCCTCTAACATGGGTTTGTTTGGCAATGTTTTCATAAACCCAGTGGCCATTTTTTTCAATGTGGAGAATACCTCCTGCAATCCCTATAGTGTTGTTACTTTTAAAAAGTGCAGCGACTTTTTCAAGATAATTGGGAGGGAAAATTAAATCGGCATCAAACTTACAAATGATGTCATAGGCACCATCTAAAGTTTCAAGTCCCTTATAAAAGGCATTCACAACTTTTGAACCTGGTTCGTGTTCTTTTGATGAGGTAATGTCAATAACCGTAATCCAAGGATATTTATTGGCGAATTCCTTCGCGACTTTTAGTGTTTCGTCAGTTGAATTGTCGTTAACCACGACCAGTTGTTTCGGCAATAAGGTTTGGGCCACCAAAGATTCCAAAGTCACCTTTAGGGTAATTTCTTCGTTGTGGGCAGGTATGACAATGCTAAAATCCAAAAGATCAAGAAGCTTTCAGTTTAAACACGCTCAGCATAAACAATATAGTATCTAGGCGTAAACCAGCGTAAAATAGGTCTAATGCCAATCTTTTTGGTTGGATTGGTCCACTTGTCTGTTGCAATAATTTTCCAACCAGCTTTTTCCAAAAGCCAATCAAATTGCCAATCTTCAAATTCGTGGTAATGACGGTCCCAAGGATCTGTTTTGCTTCGGTAGGCGGAGGAAAACCATAATTTTAAAGGGATACTTGCCACAAGTTTATTTGCCTTAATAGATTTAAGAACCGTATAAGGCGACAATAAATGTTCAAATATTTCAAAAGCTGTGACTACCTCGGCATTGGAATTTATGATGTTGGAAACATCTTCATCCAAATCTTCACCTTTCGTATTCGTCACTGAAAACCCATGTTCCTTCATCACTTCAGTAAAAGGATTAGGAACGCCAAGGTCCAAGATATTTGCACTTTTTGCGACGTGGCTTTTTAAAAATTCAATGGTTTTTTTGTAGCGCTTATGCGGAAATTTTCCTTCGTACATTATTAATATTTGTAAACTATGGAGTTGATGTGCATTCCGGCACCAACACTTGCAAATATAATAACATCACCTTTAGATAGAGATTGATTTTCAATTTTATTCTGAAGCACCAAATCCAAAAGGGTTGGCACCGTGGCTACGGAACTATTTCCCAGTTTCGAAATGCTCATGGGCATGATGCCTTCAGGAATATTGGCTCTGTAAAGTCTATAAAAACGTTTTAAAATGGCTTCATCCATTTTTTCATTTGCCTGGTGGATGAAAATCTTTTTTACATCTTCAATGCCATAACCACTGTTGTCCAAACAGGTTTTCATGGCCTGAGGCACATGGGATAAGGCAAATTCATAAATCTTGCGCCCGTCCATTTTAATGTATCTCGTGTCTGGGTTGAGGTCTTTGTTATAGGAGTTTCCAAAGTGAAGGTAATAGGCTTCGTCATAGGAATATGTAGCAGTTTCATGAGCCAAAATACCTCCGTCGTCTTCGGTGGCTTCAATAATACTGGCCCCAGCACCATCGGAATAGATCATGGAATCTCTATCGTGTTTGTCTACTACGCGACTTAAGGTTTCAGCGCCAATTACGAGGCAACGTTTGGCGATTCCAGCTTTAATGAAGGCTTGTGCTTGAATGACTCCTTGAATCCATCCTGGACATCCGAAAAGGATATCATAGGCCACGCATTTTGGATTTTTAATTCGAAGATTATGTTTCACCCTAGAGGCCAAACATGGCACCATATCGCTTTGTATGGTATTGTGTTTAACGTCTCCAAAGTTGTGGGCCACGATGATATAATCCAAAGTTTCTGGATCGATGTTGGCGTTGGAAATGGCTTTTTCGGCGGCAAAAAAGGCAATGTCGGAACAGTTCAGCATGGGATTCACGTAACGCCTTTCCCCAATTCCTGTAATGGCCTTGAACTTTTCAATGATTACTTCATTGCTGTGGCCGAAACTTGATCCGTCTGAATTTAAAAAAATGTGTTGATTGAAGTCTTCGTTTTTTTCGATGGAGCTTGGAATGTAACTTCCAATACCAGTAATCTTAATATTCATAAAGAAGAATGCCTTTAATTTTCGCTAAGGTACAATAGGAAAATTAAAGGCATTAAATATTTAGTAACAATTTACGATGTTCAAACTAGTGTTTGAACATGTTTAGGCTTCCATATATTCTTCAATTGGAGCACAAGTACAGATAAGGTTTCTATCTCCAAATGCGTCATCCACACGTCTTACCGATGGCCAAAACTTGTTTTCTTTCACATAATCCAATGGGAAAGCAGCTGCTTCACGAGTGTATGGGAACAACCATTCATCCGATGTCAACATCTCCAAAGTATGAGGTGCATTTTTAAGAACGTTGTTAGCGTCGTCTTTACTAGCCTGATCAATTTCATTTTTGATAGAAATCATGGCGTCACAGAAACGATCCATTTCGTCTTTGCTTTCACTTTCGGTAGGCTCGATCATCAAGGTTCCTGCTACTGGGAAAGATACCGTAGGAGCGTGGAAACCGTAGTCCATTAAACGTTTTGCGATGTCTGTAACTTCAATTCCATTAGCTTTAAAGGCACGACAATCTACAATCATTTCGTGAGCAGCACGCCCACATTCACCTGAATACAACGTGTCAAAACTTCCTTGTAAACGAGACTTGATATAGTTGGCATTCAAGATGGCAGTTTTGGTAGCTTCTGTAACACCTTCAGCTCCTAACATTTTAATGTATCCGTAAGAGATCAAACATACCAAGGCAGATCCGTAAGGTGCTGCAGAAATGGCTGTGATGGCTTTTTTACCTCCAGTTTTTACCAATGGGTTTCCTGGAAGGAATGGTACCAATTGTTTGGCAACACAGATAGGTCCAACACCAGGTCCACCACCTCCGTGAGGAATGGCAAATGTTTTATGTAAGTTCAAGTGACATACGTCGGCACCAATGTTTCCTGGATTTGTAAGTCCAACTTGAGCATTCATGTTGGCTCCGTCCATGTACACCTGACCTCCGTTGTCGTGGATAATTTGAGTAATTTCCTTAATTGCAGATTCGTAAACTCCGTGTGTTGAAGGGTAGGTTACCATGACACAAGAAAGGTTGTCTTTGTGCAATTCTGCTTTTTGGCGTAAGTCTTCAACATCAATGTTTCCTTTGTCTGTAGATTTGGTAACCACTACTTTCATACCAGCCATAACCGCACTCGCAGGGTTAGTACCGTGTGCAGAAGAAGGAATCAAACAGATGTTTCTATGGTGGTCTCCACGAGATTCGTGGTAAGCCTTAATTACCATAAGACCTGCAAATTCTCCTTGAGCTCCAGAGTTAGGTTGCAAAGAAGTACCAGCAAATCCAGTAATTTCTGTTAATTGGTCTTCAAGAGCCTTTAACATAGTCAAGTATCCTTTGGCTTGTTTTGCAGGAGCAAATGGGTGAATGTTGGTCCATTTTGCCCAGCTTAATGGTAGCATTTCTGCAGCAGCATTAAGTTTCATGGTACAAGACCCCAAAGAAATCATGGAGTGGTTCAAAGAAAGGTCTTTGCGCTCCAAAAACTTGATGTAACGCATCAACTCTGTTTCAGAGTGATACTTGTTGAAAACCTCAAGCGTTAAGAATTCTGAGTTTCTCTTAAGATCTTCAGTAATATGATTAGCTTCTTCAATAGAAGTTAATTTGATCGTTTTCTTTTTGGCAGCTTTAGCAAAAATTTCAATGATTTCGTTTACATCGTTTAAAGATGTTGTTTCGTTAATTGAAATAGTTACTGTGTGCTTGCTTGGGTAAAAGAAGTTTACCTTATGGTCTTTAGCAATTTCTTTGATTTTTTTCGCTTTGGCTTCAATTTGAAGCGTATCGAAATAACTTGTATTTAGTTGCTTGTAACCCAATTTTTCCAAAGCAGCAGATAAACTGGCTGCAGAGTGGTGCACTTTATTGGCAATAAATTCCAAACCTTTTGGTCCGTGGTATACAGCGTACATTCCAGCCATAACAGCCAAAAGTACTTGCGCAGTACAGATGTTTGAAGTTGCTTTATCACGCTTGATGTGCTGCTCACGAGTTTGAAGCGCCATACGTAGGGCTCTGTTACCGTTGGTGTCTTTGGTTACTCCAATGATACGTCCAGGGATGTCACGCTTGTAAGCTTCTTTAGTTGCAAAGTAAGCGGCGTGCGGACCTCCAAATCCCATTGGGATTCCAAAACGCTGTGTTGTTCCTACTACCACATCGGCACCAAATTTTCCCGGAGCTTCCAATTTTACCAAACTCAGAATATCGGCAGCAACAGCTACTTTAATTTGAGCTAATTGTGCTTTTTCAATGAAAGTTTTGATATCAGTAACCTGACCGTCTTTTCCTGGGTATTGTAAAATCGCACCAAAGAAATCTGAAGAGAAGTCAAATTCAGCTTCATTTCCTACTACCAATTCAATGCCAATTGGCAAGGCACGGGTTTCAAGTAGGGATAAGGTTTGTGGTAAAATTAAATCGGAAACAAAGAATTTGTTTACACCAGCTTTCTTTTGGTCTCTAGAACGTACGGCAAACAATAAGCTCATAGCTTCTGAAGCAGCAGTACTTTCATCCAACAAAGACGCATTGGCAAGCTCCATACCTGTAAGGTCTGTAATCATGGTTTGGAAGTTCAAAAGTGCTTCCAAACGACCTTGAGCAATTTCTGCTTGGTATGGCGTGTAGGCTGTATACCATCCTGGGTTTTCAAAAATGTTACGTTGAATAACGGCAGGAAGGATAGTTGGGTGGTAGCCTAAACCAATATATGTTTTGTAAACTTTATTTTTATTAGAAAGTTCATGAATATGGTTGAGGTATTCGTTTTCGGTCATTGGAGCATCGAGCTTCAAGTCTTTCTGTAATCGAATATCATCCGGAATTGTTTCGTAAATGAGTTGGTCTAAAGAGTCAACACCTATTGTTTCTAACATCTTTTTTTGGTCTTCCTCTCTTGGACCAATGTGACGCAAAGCGAAAGCATTTGTATTCATTCTAAAAAAATTGTGTTTTTGAGGCGCAAAATTACGGAATTAATCATGGTTTTATGTTAATGATAATGAAAGTTTTTTAACCAAATGAAGCTCTTATTAACACTTTAATTATTTTTGTGAGGTGAGGTTTCTAAAACGCATTTTCAATTTTTACATTAACAGCAGTATTCACGTGGCTTTGGCGGTCTATGCCATGTCTTGGATTACCCTAATGGAATACAATTTGCCTTACGATGAAACCGTGCTGTATTTTATATTTTATGCCAGTATTACGGGATATAATTTTGTTAAATTTTTTGGGTTGGCCAAGTTTCACCACCGAAGTCTAGCCTATTGGCTCAAATTCATTCAGTTTTTTTCTTTTGTTTGTTTCTTGTTGATGTGCTTTTATGCTGCGCGGTTAGAGCTTAAAACATTACTTTATATTGCCTTTTTTGGAGCAGTTACTTTCTTGTATGCCGTTCCATTTTTACCAAGAAAAATGCTATTTGACAAAAATCAAAACCTGAGAAGTATAAGTGGTATAAAGGTATATGTTATTGCTTTGGTTTGGGCAGGGGTTACAGTCTTGTTACCTTTATTTAATGCAGATTATCCTATTGGTTTGGAAGAACTATTGCCGTTTTTGCAACGATTTATTTTGGTATTGGTGTTGATACTACCTTTTGAAATTAGGGATTTAAATTATGATAGCTTGAAGCTATCTACCATTCCACAGAAAATAGGTGTCAAACGAACTAAAATTTTTGGAGGTACCTTGTTGTTGGTCATGTTGGGATTGGAGTTGATAAGACATGGCCAAGATATAAGATTTAAGCTTTGTCTTTTGTTGGTATCCTTTGTTCTGGGAGCTTTTTTATATTTTGCTAGTAAGAATCAGAGACCTTATTACTGCAGTTTTTGGGTGGAAGGGATTCCTATATTTTGGTTATTGTTGCTCTTGGTTACGTAGAAAAGCTTCAAAATTTTGATGTAGGTCTTGGCGTTCCTTTTCTTTCAGACATTCAATATTGGATTCCTTCATCACTTTAGTGAGCTTTTTGTTCTGTTTAGAGTAGGATCTGGTCATTTTGCACCAACAAAATCTGAAGTTGAATTTTAATTTTTCCCAAAAAGAGGCTTCTCCATATTGAGAGCGGTCGCATATTTCAAGTGCTTCATCACAGGATATAAAAAGGATACTTTTTTTCATAAAATTAAAACCAATTTTGTTCGAGGCATTCGGCCATTGCAGTTCTGGCCCTATGGATGATAACCCAAAGGTTAGACGGCGTTATTTTTAATTCATTACAGATGGTTTCGGTGTCCATCCCCTCAATGGTCTTCATTCTAAACACCAAGGCTTGCTTTTCAGGAAGTTTGCTCATGCACTCATGGATTGCATCTCCCAGTTCTTTGTTTTCCAGTTTGCCTTCGGCTGTTTTATCAAGATCGGCCACGCGTTCTGCCAACCAATCGCCATCATCTTTTGGTGAATTATAGGAAATCCGTATTTCGGCCTGTCCTTTTTTGGAGTTTGATTTTCGATAGTAATCAATAATTTTTCGCTTTAAAATTGAAATGAGCCAAGTACGTTCACTGGCCTCACCCTTGAAGTTTTTCATGGATTTCAATGCCGAAAAAAATGCTTCTTGAACCAAGTCTTTGGCGGTTTCCCTATCGTTTACCCTAGCAATGGTATAATTGAACAGATAATCGGAGTAAAGCGCGACCCATTTGGTAGGATCTAATTGGTGTTTTGGCATATTGTCTTACATCTGTTTCTTCAAATTTAGGATAAAAAAATCAGTTTCTATAGTCCTTACAGGTAATATGTTAAAAGGAATATTGTACTCGAACTGTTAGTTGTGAATTCTAAATTTAGTTAGAGAAACAAGGTTTAAACCAAAAAATCAATTGCACTAGAAACAACTATTGTTGAGTACAATTGATTTTTTATGGTTTAGCATTAATACTGTAATAAAACTACCCTTAAAGAATTAGTTCTGGGTTTTATGGCTTAGGAGGTAAGTCGAAAGCTTTTGCTTCATGTTCAAAATGGTTGCGATGGCTGCCATCACAAAACGGTTTGTTCTCTGATCTTCCGCAGCGGCAAAGCGAGACTAAGGTTCGGCCTCCTAAACCGTAGACATTCCCTTCTTTATCGACAATTTCAAAATCGCCATCTACTTTTACGCTACCGTTGCTAAGTATTGTGAGTTTGGTTTTAGACATATTTGATATATTATTACTTGTTCATAGCTAAGATATGCATTTTTAAAATTTCGTCTACAGTTTTGCGTTATATGTCGCCTAAATATGTGGTTATGAGTGAATTGAATTTTTGTTTGTTTGATTTTTAGTATCTTTAATACTCTCTCCTATAGCTGGTTATTGCATTCCATACTGAATTTTTTTCTTTAAAATTTACAGTTTGGGCTTCCGTTTCTACCTCATTTAATCTTCTGTTCTGGGTTTAATAATTCAGTTTTCTGAATTCAAGTGCAATCAAACTTAAAAACTTATCAAAATGAAAAAATCATCAATTAGGGGAGTGGCTGCCATGTTGGTCCTTCTTGTATTTGGCTGTAGTTCTGAGCCAGTATCCCAATCAGACGCAACGGTTATTAACCCAACGCTTAATGGCGCTGCCGCTGATGCTAGCCGTAAGGAGGCAGGGTCTTTAAATGGTCCATTATTTGACCTAGCACTAAGTCCAAACAATAACATTTTAGTTGCCGATGTGCCAATTGGTATTTCTAATTCACTTGGTGTATTGCAATTTTCGCTTCCAGGAGTAACATCTATTGCTCCAATAGGGAATGGAGTCATGTGGGCAGCAAGAGGGGGAGGTGGCCAGAACACCATGGACTCTGGTCAAGCAATTTATCGAGTTGGAAATGGGGGTGTCAATCAAATTGCGAATCTATTTCTATTTGAGGAAGAAAATAACCCAGACGGGCAAGATGTAGATTCCAATCCTTATGCGGTTGCGGCCACAAATGCCAATGAAGCTTTGGTGGCGGATGCAGGCGCTAATGATTTGCTTAGGATCGACAATCAGGGTAACATTGAAGTGGTTGCCGTATTTCCAAATGAATTGGTGTCAACTGCAAATGTTCAAGCCTTAGTAGGCTGTCCAGAACCTATTCCGGGATTCGAGTTTCTTTGCAACGTTCCAATGATGCCTGCTCAAGCAGTTCCTACATCTGTAGCTATTGGTCCTGATGGCTATTATTATGTTGGAGAGTTAAAGGGCTTTCCTGGGCCTACAGGTGCGTCTAATATTTGGCGTATTGCTCCAGATGCTTCAGGAGCCATGTGTGGCTCAAGCGAAGATTGTGTAAAGTTTTTTAGCGGAGGTTTTACATCTATTGTCGATTTAACCTTTGGTCCTGATGGTAATTTGTATGTAGCAGAACTTGATGAACAAAGTTGGTTTGCAGTGGAAGTGTTACAAACAGGAATGGGAGGAAATATTAAGATGTGTAATATGGAAACTATGGAAGTTACAACTATCGCGACAGGTATTCCTTTGCTTACGGCCATTACATTTGATAAGCAGGGCAATCTATGGGCGACACAAAACGCCTTGATACCTGGCTTGGCCGAGGTGGTACAGATTTCTTATTGAGAAGAAAGATTCTATTATATCAAAAATAAAAGGGCGATAATCATCGCCCTTTTCTTATGTTAAAAACTATTGTTTTTCTATCAAACCAGCTCTTCTTAAAAGTGCTTCTGGTTGTGGTTCTTTACCTCTAAAACGCTTGTAAAGTGTCATTGGGTCTTCGGTTCCACCTTGCGATAATATGTTATCCATGAACTTTTGGGCCACTTGTTTGTTGAAGATGCCCTGTTCTGTGAAATACTCAAAAGCATCTGCGTCTAAAACTTCGGCCCATTTATAACTGTAGTATCCGGAAGAATAGCCTCCTTGGAAAATATGGGAAAATGAGGTGCTCATACAGTTTTCTGGAACATCTGGGTAGAGTCTCGTGCTTTCAAAAGCTTCGATTTCATGTTTCTTCACATCCGCAATTGGTGAAGGATCCTGACCGTGCCAGCTCATATCCAAAAGGCCAAAACTCAGTTGTCTTAAGGTTTGCATACCTTCATGGAACGTTGCTGATTCCTTAATTTTATTCACTAATTCCATTGGAATTAATTCGCCAGTTTCGTAGTGCTTAGCAAACAATTCCAAAGCTTCTTTTTCATAGCACCAGTTTTCCAAAACTTGGCTCGGAAGCTCTACAAAATCCCAGAATACGCTGGTTCCTGATAAACTAGGGTAGGTGGTGTCAGCCAACATACCGTGCAGGGCATGACCAAATTCGTGGAACAACGTAGTCACTTCATTGAAGGTTAATAATGAAGGTTTGCTTTTTGTAGGTTTTGTAAAATTGCACACAATGGAAATATGAGGTCTTTCATTGGTGCCATTTTTTCTAAATTGTGGTTTGAAAGATGTCATCCACGCACCGTTTCTTTTTCCCGGTCTAGGAAAAAAGTCGGCGTAGAAAATGGCTACTAAATCACCTTGTTCATTAGTAACTTTATAGGTAAGAACATCTGTATGGTATTTGTCAATATCATGAATTTCTTCAAAATGAAGTCCATATAGTTTTTTAGCCACCGTAAAAGACCCATCAATTACATTTTCTAATTTGAAATACGGCTTTAGTTTCTCGTCATCCAAATCAAAAAGTTTTTGCTTCAATTTTTCAGCGTAATAAGAAGAATCCCATTTTTGAAGCACTTCAATGCCGTCCAATTCTTTGGCAAACTCTTGTAGGTTGGCAAACTCACGTTCTGCTGCAGGTTTGGCTTTGTCAAGTAATTCATAAAGGAATTTGTTGACGTTGTCTGGGGTTTTAGCCATACGCTCTTCCAAAACAAAATGGGCATGGGTTTTATAGCCCAAAAGGTTGGCGCGTTGGTAACGAAGTTTAGCAATTTGCAAAACGTTTTCCTGATTGTCCAGCTTATCGTTTTTGAATGCTTTGGCTCCAAAGGCAATGGCCAATTTTTTGCGTAATTCCCTGTTGCTGGCATAGGTCATGAACGGAATGTAGCTAGGGTAATCCAAGGTGATAATCCAACCCTCCACGTTTTTGGATTCTGCCAATTGTTTGGCTGCTTCTTTAGCACCCTCTGGCAGTCCCTCCAAATCGTCTTCATTGGTAATGACCATCTCGAAGTTGTTGGTTTCTGCCAGTACATTTTCGCCAAACTTCAACTTAAGCTGACTTAAATTTTTGTCAATTTCCCGTAGCTGTTGCTTTTTGTCTTCGGGTAAGTTGGCCCCGTTTCTTGAAAAGCTTTTATATTTTTTATCCAATAAGGTGTGCTGTTCCGTAGTCAACTCCAATTCATCTTTCACCTCATAAACTGCCTTGATACGTTTAAAAAGATCCTCGTTTAAAGTGATGTCATTACTGAATTCCGATAATAAAGGAGAAACCTCTTGCGCTATTTTTTGAATTTGGTCATTGGTTTCAGCAGAATTTAAGTTGAAAAAAATGCTCGAAATACGATCCAATTGTTCCCCGGAAAAATCCAAAGCTTCCACCGTATTTTGAAATGTTGGCGCTTCCGGATTAGTGGTAATAGCATCAATTTCGGCTTTAGCCTGAGCAATTCCTTCTTTGAAAGCTGGGAGAAAATCTTCGTTTTTTAGTTTTGAGAATGGGGCTGTATTGAACGGCGTATCAAATGGTTTGTTGAGAATATTCATATGGAGGCATTAATTTGACCTAGGTTGTACTCCTTTTCTTTAGGACGACAATTTTAGGATTAATTAACGATATTTTTTGATTTGTTTTTGAATTATATTGCTACTTTTGTCCTCGAATCATTAAAGGCGTCAGAAATGACTCTTAAAATAATTGATTAATAGCTTTAAAACCTCGACTTCCGTCGAGGTTTTTTTATTTATAGGTTTTTGGCCGATTCTATTACGGCAGCTTTAAGTCCTTCTTTGTAAACCATAATTTTATCCAAGACACATTTATCGGAGCTTCCAATAATTTGTGCTGCCAAGATACCTGCATTTTTGGCGCCGTTTAAGGCAACAGTTGCCACAGGCACACCGCCTGGCATTTGTAAAATAGACAGTACAGAATCCCAACCGTCAATAGAATTGCTGCTTTTTACAGGAACTCCAATAACAGGAAGAGGAGATAAGGACGCAATCATACCTGGTAGGTGAGCGGCTCCACCAGCGCCAGCAATAATTACTGAAAACCCTCTGGTATGGGCATTTTTGCCATAGTCGAACAGTTTTTCAGGAGTACGATGAGCGGAAACAATATCCACTTCAACTTCAATGTCGAATCCTTTTAAAATATCAATAGCGTCCTGCATTACTGGCAGGTCGCTCTTACTTCCCATGATGATTCCTACTTTACTCATATTTTATTCGCTTATTACTTTTATTGTACTTTTTACTTGTTCGGCAACCCTTCTTGCTTCACTGATGTCTTCATTTACGATGGTAACATGACCCATTTTTCTAAATGGTCGTGTTTGCTTTTTACCATAAATATGCGGGGTTACGCCATCCAGTTTCATGATGTCTTCAATGTTTTGGTAGACCACATTTCCTGTATGACCTTCAGCACCTACTAAATTAACCATAATTCCGCCAACTTTATTATCGGTGTTTCCTAAAGGTAAGTTTAAAATGGCTCTTAGGTGTTGTTCAAATTGCGATGTGTAGCTAGCCTCAATGGTTTGGTGACCAGAATTGTGAGGTCTTGGTGCTACTTCGTTCACCAAAATTTCGTCATCTTTTGTTTGGAACATCTCTACGGCCAATAGTCCTACATGTTGAAATGCCTCCGATACTTTTAAGGCTACTGCCTTAGCTTTTTCGGCTACTTTATCGTCTATCCTTGCCGGACAAATAACGTACTCCACTTGGTTGGCTTCTGGGTGAAATTCCATTTCTACCACAGGATATACTTTCATTTCTCCATCTGGAGTTCTTGCCACAGTAACCGCCAATTCATTTTTGAAAGGCACCATTGTTTCAGCAATGCACTCCACATTTGGCAGTTCCTTTAAATCTGCTATCTCTCGAACAATTTTCACCCCATTGCCATCATATCCAAATTGGGCACTTTTCCAAACAAATGGTAAAGTAAGACCTCCATTGTGGATGGCTTCCTCGATTTCAGAAGTGTAGGCAAATCGGTTAAAATCTGCGGTAGGTATGTTGTGGTCTCTGTAGAAGAGTTTTTGGGTAGCTTTATTTTGAATGCTTCTCAAGGTTTTGGAAGCAGGGTATACTTTAATCCCTTCTTTTTCCAAGGCTTCAAGAGCATCTACATTTACGTTTTCAATTTCAAAGGTAAGAACATCTACCTGCTTACCGAAGTTATAAACGGTATCAAAGTCCATTAAATCCCCTTGTTGGAATTGGTTACAGGCAATTTTACAAGGCGCTTCGTTACTTGGATCAAGGACGTAGGTGGCAATGTCAAACTTTCTGGTGTCATAGAGCATCATTTTGCCCAATTGCCCACCACCAAGAATACCTAGTTTAAATTCAGAAGAGAATAAATTCATATGTATTTCCCAGAAAAAGGGAGTTGTTTTAGTTATACTTCAATCTTATAATGAGGCTACAAAAGTACAAATCAAAACCCTGTGAAAAAACTAAAAAACAAAACAATCTAAAGCAGAATTCGCAAATCGTTACTCAAATGATTATCTTTGCGTTTCTAAAATTAAAAACAAGTGATCAAACTTCACGACTTATACTTTAAACCATTTGTTTCAGAACAAGAATTGGAGGGGACCGTACAGCGTATGGTGGACCAAATTTCTGAAGATTTGAAGGATGAGGTGCCCGTGTTTGTTGGGATTTTAAATGGATCGTTCATGTTTGTGAGCGATTTTGTAAAAAAATACCCTAAACCATGTGAGGTGACCTTTATTAAACTGGCATCCTACGAAGGCTTGAAGTCTTCCGAAGATATCCAGAGATTGATTGGCCTTACCCAGGATTTATCGGGACGTACGGTTGTAATTTTGGAAGACATTATTGATTCCGGAAGGACATTGGCAGAAGTGCACAGGATCTTTAAAAATGAGAATGTGAAGAAACTGATTATTGCCACTTTGTTCTTTAAACCGGAAGCGTACAAAAGAGATTTTAAACTTCATTATGTAGGTTTGGAAATTCCCGACAAATTTATTGTAGGCTACGGATTGGATTACGATGGATTGGGAAGGGACTTGCCTACCATATACCAATTAAAAACCACACAACACATGACAAACTTGGTACTATTTGGACCTCCAGGCGCCGGAAAAGGAACACAAGCAGAATTTTTAAAACAGAAATACAATTTGGTACACATCTCTACAGGTGATGTGTTTCGATACAACATTAAAAATGAAACAGCCTTGGGAATGTTGGCTAAGTCCTACATTGATAAAGGTGAATTGGTTCCAGACCAGGTTACAATTGATATGTTGAATGCAGAAGTTGAAAAGAATGCCGATGCCAATGGGTTCCTTTTTGACGGATTTCCACGTACCAATGCACAGGCAGAAGCTTTGGATAAGTTAATGGATAGCAAGGATTCTCAAATCAATGCTATGATTGCTTTGGAAGTTGACGATGAAGTATTGGTTGAGCGTTTGTTGGAGCGCGGAAAAACTAGTGGAAGAGCTGATGATGCCGATGAAAGCATTATTAGAAACCGAATTGTGGAATACTACAATAAAACAGCCATTTTAAAGGATTACTATTCAGCCCAAAACAAATATTTTGGAGTGGATGGTGTTGGAAGTATCAAAGATATTACTGAAAGACTAAGCGCGGTAATTGACAAGTTGTAATGGAGACGGTATCTGTTGGAATTTTTCAAGGAGCCTTGTTGATTGTTGCTCTGATTGGCGTACTGCTACCTTTGTTGGCACTAATTAGTGTTTTGAGAGGTAGGTTTAACGGTAACGAAAAGTTACTTTGGGCGCTGGTGGTAATATTTGCACCTTTTCTTGGTTCTATTTTGTATTTCGCCATAGGAAGATCCAAGCGTTTATCTTAAGTAGCTATTTAGATATTAAAACACAGACCTTTATATACAAGGAATAATATGACGGAAGGAAATTTTGTAGATTATGTAAAAATCCATGTGTCTTCTGGTAAAGGAGGCCAAGGGTCTGCTCATTTACATCGTGAAAAGTACATTGCCAAAGGTGGTCCCGATGGGGGTGACGGTGGTCGTGGAGGACATGTTATTATTCGAGGGAATAGTAACCTGTGGACATTACTTCACCTAAAGTTTAAACGACACGTCCGTGCTGGACATGGAGAAAACGGAAGCAAGGCCAGGAGTACAGGGGCCGATGGAGAGGATATGTACATCGATGTGCCTTTGGGAACGGTTATACGGGATACCGAAACCAATAAAATTCTATTTGAAATTACCGAGGACCAAGAAGAAAGAATCTTGGCCGAAGGTGGCATGGGAGGTCGCGGAAACTGGCATTTTAAGTCGGCTACAAACCAAACACCTCGCTATGCGCAACCAGGAATGCCTCTTGAAGAAAAGGATGTTACTTTGGAGCTTAAGGTGCTGGCAGATGTTGGTTTGGTAGGATTTCCAAATGCAGGGAAATCTACTTTGCTATCTGTGATTACTTCAGCAAAGCCTAAAATAGCGGATTACGAGTTTACGACATTGAAGCCTAATTTGGGGATAGTGGAATACCGCGATTTCCAAACCTTTGTAATGGCCGATATTCCTGGGATTATTGAAGGTGCTGCCGAGGGGAAAGGATTGGGACATTATTTCTTGCGTCACATCGAGAGAAATTCTATTTTACTGTTTTTGGTGCCTGCCGATGCCAATGACATTTTAGAGCAATACAATATTTTGTTGGATGAGTTAAGGCGTTATAATCCAGAAATGTTGGATAAGGAACGTATGGTAGCCATCTCAAAATGTGATATGTTGGATGATGAACTCAAAGCAGAACTAAAGGAAGAATTGGATAAGAGTTTGCCAATTCCGTATATGTTTATTTCCTCTGTAGCTCAACAAGGGATTACCCAACTTAAAGACAAACTATGGAAAATGCTTAATCCATAGAGACGATTACATCTAAAAACAAAAAAGGCTTGGAAAGTTTCATTTTTCAAGCCTTTTTTGTTTTTTTACGCTTCCAACCATTAAATAATGAAAGCTTATCTAAAAAGTATTGTAGAATTTAACGACAATAATAAAAGTAGGTTTTTTGCCTTTTTTATTCAAGCGCTAATTTTTGTTTCAATAGTGACTTTTTCTATTGAGACTATCCCTAATTTAAAACCTCAAATAAAAGCAGTTTTGAATTTCATCGAACTGTTTAGCGTTATTGTTTTTAGTATTGAATATTTGCTAAGAATATATGTGGCAGATAAAAAGTTTAAATTCATTTTTAGCTTTTTCGGAATAATTGATTTGTTAGCTATTTTACCTTTTTATTTATCATTTGGAATAGATTTAAGGTCGTTAAGAGCGCTAAGATTTTTGAGGTTGATTCGCATTCTGAAATTGGTGAGATACAACAAGGCACTGCGTCATTTTTCTCAAGCGATTAAAATGGCTAAAGAAGAGATTTTTCTTTTTTTGATAGTCACATTTATTCTTATCTATTTTGCGGCTGTAGGGATTTATTATTTTGAAAATTCAGCTCAGCCAGAGGTGTTTTCTTCGGTTTTTGATAGTCTTTGGTGGGCTATAGTTACACTTACTACAGTTGGATATGGCGATGTATATCCAGTTACAGTGGGAGGTAAAGCCTTTACTTTTTTTATTTTATTGATTGGTTTGGGAATTATTGCAATTCCAACAGGAATAATATCTTCAGCTTTAACAAAGTCTATTGACAGTAAAAATGCAGATTTGGAAGAATAACTTTCTCCTCTTTCTTTTTGTATCTTTATAAGAAAAATGAAGAACCGTTTTTCCGTCTTTATCTGCCTTCTTTTTTTGTCCTTGGTTGCTTGCGCTCCAGTTAGGGTTAATTATGATTATGAAAGGAACACAGATTTTTCTAAATATAAAACCTATAACTACTTTCAGGATTTAAATATTGGTATGAGTGAATTGGATGCCAATCGGTTTTTGGATGCCTTGGATGCTGCTATGGCAGCTAAGGGCATGATGCTGTCTGATTCTCCAGATTTTTTAATAAATGTTCAGAGTAATGCCTATAACGTGGGAAGTCAAAGTTCCGTGGGCGTTGGTTTTGGTGGTAGCGGCAGAAATATGGGAGGAGGCATTTCTGTGGGAATTCCTGTTGGGCAATCTACCTTAAACAGGCAGATTCAAGTAGATTTTGTGGATCCCCAAGGAGGAGGCTTGTTTTGGCAGGCGATAAGTGAAGATTCCTTTTATCAAGATGATGCTCCTGAAGCTAAAGAAGCAAAATTTAAAACAATTGCAACTGAGATTTTAAAGGGGTACCCTCCAACAAAAAAATAAATTAAATAATTGCATAAATAGAAGTTGTAAAATAAAATCATGGAAACATTAGAACATAAGGTTGCTCTAATTTCAGGAGGAACAAAAGGAATTGGTTTTGGCATTGCCCAATCATTAATGGCACAAGGAGTGAATGTGGCAATCACGAGCAGAAGCAGTGCTACTGCACATGAAGCAGCAGGAATGTTAAATGCCCATAAAACGACTAAGGCCAAAGCTATTGGAGTAAAGGGGGATGTAAAGGATTTTGAAAGTATAAAGGAAGCAGTGGCCGATGTTTTGAGTGAGTTTGGACAATTGGATATTTTGGTTGCAAACGCGGGAGTTGGACATTTTGATTCTGTTGAGGATTTAAGTGTAGAGGATTGGAAAGATACTATTGATACCAATCTTTCGGGAGTATTTTATACTCTTAAAGCTGGAGTTGAAGCTTTGAAAAAATCAAAGGGATATTTTATAACCATTTCCAGTTTAGCGGGAACCAATTTTTTTGCGAATGGTTCGGCTTATAATGCCAGCAAATTTGGGGTGACAGGATTTACCCAGGCTGCAATGCTCGACTTGAGAAAGTACGGAATTAAGGTGAGCACTATTATGCCTGGCTCTGTGGCTACTTATTTTAATAACCATGTGCCAAATGATAGTGATGCTTGGAAAATACAGAGTGAGGATATTGGCGAGTTGGTTGTGGATTTAGTTAAAATGAATCCTAGGACGTTGCCGAGTAAAATAGAAGTGAGACCATCGATGCCTCCAAGTAAATAGTAAATGAGCCCACTTTAGCGGGCTTTCTTTTTGTTAATTTTTAATGACTTTTTTTGTTGCAATAAGAATATTATTGGCGTAGAAATTGGCCAAGTAGATACCACTTTCAAGCTGACTGATGTCTAGTTGGGTTGTACCATTATTCAATTGTGAGGAGAAGATTTGTTTTCCGTTTAAAGCACTAATTCCCACTGAAAGGTTCTGATTGGGTATTCTTGAATTTCAAAATATACGCATCTTTGTAAAAACAAGAAAGTGTCATTATCTTTAATACTACAAGAACATTAACTCTATGCGTTGGTTGATTTTATTAATCTTTTTGCCTTTGGTTGGGTTTGGTCAATTGGATCGGAAATTGGTTCGGACTTTGATCGAGAAAAAGGAATTCTCCCGTGCAGAAAAATTGCTGTTACCTCATACTGATAGTTTTGAAGATTTGGAAGCCATAGAGTTGTTGGGAGACGTTTATGGTCACCAAAAAGAATGGGATAAAGCGATTATAGAGTATGAAAAGTTGGTAGCGATACGTCCTAATATTGCTAATTATCAATACAAATATGGAGGCGCCTTAGGCATGAAAGCACTAAGCATCAATAAAATTAGGGCATTGGCTATTATTGGAGACGTGGAGGAGGCGTTCTTAAAAGCGGCTAGTTTGGACCCAACTCATATTGATACTAGGTGGGCCTTGGTAGAGTTGTATGTGAAGCTCCCCATAATTTTAGGTGGCGGCTTAGATAATGCTATGCAATATGCTATTCAGCTGGAGGAACTGTCTTTGGTAGATGGCTATTTGGCTAAGGGTTTTGTGTATTTTAATGGAGAGAATTTTGGCTTGGCCGAAACCTATTATAAAAAGGCCGTTGTGGTTGGTGGCTCTTTAACTTGTTATAAGAAGCTTATAGAATTTTATATGTCGCAAGACGAATTGGAAAAGGCACTGAAGAATCTCCAAGAAGCTTATGTTAAATATCCAAGTGAAGCTCTTTTGAGTCAAATTGTGGAGATTGAACAAAAAATGTAATCTTAAAAGTTACGTGCAAAACTTATGTAAGGAAGCTTCGGCCTTACAGCAGCAATCCTTATATTTGAACACTTACAAACCTATGTTATGAACGTACATTTTATAGCTATTGGCGGGGCAGCAATGCATAATTTAGCCATCGCATTACACAATAAAGGATATCAGGTAACTGGAAGCGATGATGAAATTTTTGATCCTTCCAAATCAAGATTGGAAAGTAAAGGCTTGTTGCCAGAAGCCTATGGATGGTTTCCTGAAAAAATTACTGCCGATTTAGATGCTGTAGTTCTAGGAATGCATGCCAAAGCTGATAATCCTGAACTTTTAAAGGCTCAGGAATTAGGATTGAAAATCTATAGCTATCCTGAATTTTTGTACGAACAATCCAAGCATAAAACACGTGTTGTTATTGGTGGAAGTCATGGTAAGACCACGATTACATCCATGATTTTACATGTTATGAATTATCATGATATTGATGTTGATTTTATGGTGGGTGCCCAACTGGAGGGTTTTGATGTTATGGTAAAACTTACCGATGACAATGATTTTATTGTTTTGGAAGGTGACGAATATTTAAGTTCTCCGATAGATCGAAGACCGAAGTTTCATTTATACCAACCCAACATTGCTTTGTTGAGTGGGATTGCTTGGGATCATATCAATGTATTTCCAACTTTTGATAATTATGTGGAGCAGTTCAAAATTTTTGTGGACAGTATTGTTAAGGGAGGAAGTATTTCATATAATGCCGAAGATGAAGCGCTGAAACGCGTTGTAGAAGCCAGTGAAAATACGATTAGAAAGTTGCCTTACTATACACCAGAATATACTGTTGAAGATGGGGAAACTCTATTGGAAACACCAGAGGGACCACTTCCTATTGAAGTATTTGGAAAGCATAATTTGAACAATCTCGCTGGAGCCAAGTGGATTTGTCAGCATATGGGGGTAGATGAAGATGATTTTTACGAAGCCATTGCAACTTTTAAAGGAGCTAGTAAGCGATTAGAAAAGATTACAGAAGGAAAAACATCCGTGGCCTATAAAGATTTTGCACATTCTCCAAGTAAGGTGTCGGCCACGACAACGGCTATGAAAGAACAATATCCAGACAAAACTGTAGTGGCTTGTTTGGAGTTGCATACTTATAGTAGTTTGAATGCCGAATTTTTAAAAGAATACAAAGGTGCTCTGGATGCTGCCGATGTGGCTGTGGTGTTCTATTCACCTCATGCAGTAAAGATTAAGCAATTGGAAGAGGTGACGCATCAACAAATAGCGGATGCATTCGAAAGGGACGACCTCATTATCTATACCGATCCAGAATCGTTTAAAGACTATTTGTTTTCACAGGATTTTACCAATAAAGCTCTATTGTTAATGAGTTCAGGAAATTATGGAGGACTTGATTTTAATACTGTAAAATCAATTATCAAATAATTGCTTGTTGGGTATTTTGAATGTTCTTGGTTTTAAAATACCTGTAGCATTCAATATTTAAAAATATAAGCAACATGCCATAAACACTATCCTCAATAGGGATGGTGGCAATCCTAATACCAAGGTTTTCACTATTGTTATACCAAACAATGGGAGCGTCCAGCAAAGAACCTGTTAAAATGCCGTTGCTCGCAAAAAAAAACGGTAATATACAGAGGTAAGTGAGGTAATGAAAAGCTAGGTCGACTTTTTTGAGTTTTAGGTAGATTAAATACAGTGAGCAAAGGCCAAAGGCGCTGAGCGTATAGAGTTTTTCAAAATTTAAAACTGCAACAATCGTAAAAACGACAATTAGAATTGTCGTGATTTTTGCCTGAATTGTGTTCAATGGATTCTTTGCAATCAGTGAGTTTAGGGAGAAATAAGTAAACACACAGGCAAAGGGAATACAGATAAAAAATAGAATTTCTTCAATAGGTAAATCGGCAATATTTATTCTTAGTAAATAGTCGCTGTTAAATCCCCAAACTCCAATATTGGTGAAATACCAATCCCAAATTAAAAATAAAAAGGTCACTATTACATTGGCCTTAAAAAAGGCTTTCCAATCTTTATAAAAAGGGTATTTCCTGTAGAAACTAGCAATAACAGGAATAAGGATACAGGCAAAATTTACAAGTAGATAGGTGTAGGGCCTCATTATGCTTTGAACTGTTTATGAAATTTTTTGGGAACCCATAGCATTCCGAAGCATTCGCCGTCTTCCTTTTCCAAATGTTTGTGATGTACTTTATGCGCTTTTCTTAGTCCAATAAGGTATTTGTTCTTGATGTTTTTAAACCATTTAAAGCGTTGATGAATTAAAACATCATGGATTAAGAAGTAAGCAATGCCATAGAAAAAAATGCCGAAGCCAATAAAAAACATGAAGTTTAATTTTGGAATGGCTCCAAAATAGAATAGCGCTATACTGGGGATGGCAAAAATGATGAAAAAAGCATCGTTTTTCTCAAATACATGAGGGTATTTAGGTTGGTGGTGATCTTCATGGAGATACCATAAAAAGCCATGCATGACATATTTATGGGTAAACCAAGTAACCAATTCCATAAAGGAGAATGTGAGAACGGTAATTGCTATGTACAATAGAATTTCCATACCAATATGTTTTAGATAAAATTTAATTTAAAGCGTATGTAAGCCTTTGTTAAGATAAGAATTTTTAAGGGGTTAGAGATTCTAATGCGCTCATTTAATATATGTTTGGAATCCAATCTCTTTAGTTTTTTCAATAAATTTAAATAGTATTTATAGGCTAAATACACACCTAATCTACTTTCAAGCGGCAACACCACAATACCTTTGAAGGCTTCACGAAAATCATTTTCAATATCTTCAATAATGTCTTTTTTGTTGAGTTCAGATAGGGAATTGTTGTTTACATTAGGAAAGTAGGAGCGACCTAGTATTTCCATATCGTCTTTAAAATCTCTTAAGAAATTGACCTTTTGAAACGCCGAACCCAAGTATTGTGCTGGTGTTTTCAAAAGCTGAAACATGTCTTCGTCATTATTGGTGAAAACTCTTAGACACATAAGACCAACTACATCGGCGGAGCCATAAATATAATTTTCGTAGGCCTCTTTGGTGGTATAGTCTTTTATTTTTAAATCCATTTCCATTCGCTTCAAGAAATCATCGGCATAGGTATGCAGGTCATATTTCCACGCTACTTCTTGAAAGGCGTTTAATATTGGGTTTAAGCTAATTTTTCGTTCTATGGCTTTTTGGTATTCCTCTTTAAACTCTTCAAATAACACCTCTTGATCGTACTCGTGGAAGGAATCGACAATTTCATCGGCATAGCGTACAAACCCATAGATGGCATAAATGGTAGGTCTAATGGAAGGTGCAAAAAGTTTAATGCCCATGGAAAAGGAAGTGCTGTACTCTTGGGTTACAATTTTGCTGCATTTGAGGCTGGAAGTGTCAAAAAGTGCTTTCATAGTTTGGTGTGTTTTTGAATCAGTTCACTAACAATTTTTCCGGAGATAAGAGAAGGTGGTACTCCGGGGCCCGGTACGGTAAGCTGTCCGCAGAAATAGAGGTTGTTAACTTTTTTGCTTTTTAATTTAGGGCGTAATACATGGGTTTGCATGAGGGTGTTTGCCAAGCCATAAGCATTCCCTTTATAGGCATTATAGTCCTCTTTGAAATTGTTGATACAGTAGGATTCCTTAAAAAGAATATGGTCAAAAAGTGGTTGGTCCGTTAGGTGTTCCAAACGCTCTATAATTTGCTTGAAGTAATGATTTCTGATAAGTTCATTGTCTTCTAAATCTGGTGCTAATGGAATTAAGAAAATGCCAGCCTCTTTACCTTCGGGAGCTGTTGTGGCATCTGTAATACTAGGGAAACTGGCATAAAAGAGTGGATTGTCGGGCCATTCTTTGGTGTTGTATATGGTTTTGGCATGAATCTCAAAATCACTGTCAAAGCAAAGCGTATGATGAGATACGTTGCTAAGTTTTTTGTCGAAACCTACGTAAAACAATAGCGCTGAAGGGGCGAAGGTTTTCTTGTTCCAATAGGCTTCAGAATACTGTCTGAACTGTTTTGGAAGCAAGGTTTCGGTATGATGGTAATCGGCGCCGCTTAAGAGGATGTCGCAAGTATATTCTTCGGAGCTTGTTTTGACAGAAGTAACGGATTTTTTTTCAATATTTATCGATTTCACCGGGCTATTGCTGAGTATGTTCACTCCTAGGCTTTCGGCTAAATCTTTCATAGCTTCAACTACCATATACATACCGCCTTCAGGATGCCAAGTTCCCAATTTAAAGTCGGCGTAGTTCATGAAATTGTAAAAGGATGGCGTGTTGCTGGGTTTGGCACCTAGGAACAGCACGGGGAATTCTAATATTTGCTGCAGCTTTTCATCTTTGACATAGTGGGAAATATCTTTTTTGATACTGGTAGCAAATCGGTTTAATTTAGTGACTGTTTTTAAAGTCACAATTTCTGTGACAGATTCCCCGGGTTGATATACCAAATCCTTGATGGCAAGGTTGTAGTTGTCTTCAGACTTATCTATAAACTTTTGTAAGGAGTTACCACTTTGGGGTTCTATGTTTTCGAAAGTTGCTTTAATGTCTTCAAAATCGGCCGAAATTGAAACGCTATCTTGTTGTCCAAAATATATTTGATAGGCTGGATCCAATTTTTTTAGGTTGTAGAAATTGGAAGGATGCGTATTGAAATCTTCAAAAAAACGTTCAAAAACATCCGGCATCCAATAGAAGGTTGGACCAATATCAAACGTAAAACCATCACGTTTCAGCTGTCGGGCTCGTCCTCCAACCGTGTCGTTTTTCTCCAGAATAGAAACGTCAAAACCAGCCTGAGCCAAGTAACAGCTGGCAGAAAGGGATGAAAATCCTGAGCCTATAATGATTATTTTCTTCTTGGCCATCTTACTAAAGTTAGCATTTTTTTCTTACATACAAAACCGGTAACCATTTGTAGATTACCGGTTTTCAACCAATTAACCAACCAACGTAAAAACGTACATCATGAGTACGTGCTATATTAATTAGGCAATAGTACTTGGTCAATAATGTGGATTACACCATTGCTAGCAGTTATATCTGCTGCTGTCACAGAAGCCGCCGCTCCTGTTTCATCAATAATGAATACACCACCATCCAAATCGACCGTAAGCATACCGCCTTGAGCTGTTTCAACCATTTGTCCATCTGTTAAATCTGTAGAATACACTGCAGCGACTGCAACTACATGATAGGTGAGCACACTTGCTAGAAGTGCTTTCTCTTCTTCAGTATCAAAATCTTCTAAACTATTATAGTCAGGTCCTAAAGTATCCAATAGTGCTGCAAAGGCATCGTTTGTTGGTGCGAATACCGTAAATGGACCATCTGTTTGAAGAAGTTCTACCAATCCGGCATCTGCTTGCACAAGTGCAGCAACCAATAAACTCAAGCTTTCATCATTGGAGGCTATCTCAACTATATTTGGAGTACTTAAACTGTTAACAAAATCAATTGCAGCTTGAGGTAATAAAACCTTGTCAATAATATGAGCAACTCCATTAGATGCTAGAATGTCCACTGCAGTAATATTTGCATTGGTATCGGAGGCATCACCTATAACATAAGTACCTCCTGAAGGAATAACGTCAAGTGAATTTCCCGCAAATGCGGTTTCAACCGTGGTTTCGGATAAATCGGTGGAAAGCACATTTGCTGCTAAAACGTGATATAAAACTATATTTCTTAAAAGATCAATTTCTTCTTCAGTATCGAAATCATCTAAACTGTTGTAATCATCACCTAGTGAATCCAAGAGTGCAACAAATGCATCATTGGTAGGAGCGAATACGGTAAATGGACCATCACTATTAAGAGTTTCCACCAAGCCTACTTTAACTACAACATCTTCCAAAATAGATAGGTTTTCTGCTCCTACTACAATATCAACTAAAGTACCTTGATTAATAACATCAATTATTTCTTGAGGGAGCAATACTTTATCTATGATATGGATTACTCCATTGGTAGCTTCCACATTCGCTGTAGTAACATTGGCCTCGGTGGAAGTAGCATCACTTATGGAGACGCCTCCATCTATATTTACTGTGATATTTTCTCCTTGTAGGGTAGTTATGGTCTGTCCATCAGATAAATCGGATGACATTGCTGCTGCTCCTGCAATCACATGATATTGAAGAATTGTTCCTAATAACTCACGTTCTTCTTCGGTGTCGAAATCGGAAAGTGAATTAAAATTGTCTAAAGACCCTAAAAGGTCTGAAAATGCGTCATTTGTTGGGGCGAATACTGTAAAAGGCCCATCTCCACTTAAGGCACCGATTAAGTCGGAGTCGGCATTCTGATCTGCAACGGTAAGTGCTGACACCAAACTACTTAAATCGTCATTTGAGGCCGCTGTTTGAACAATGTTTAAGGTTGGTCCTGAAGGGATGTCGTTAGAGTCGTCATCATCACTACAGGAGGTGTTGAAGGTCACTAAGAAAATAAGTGTAGCAAATTGAAGTATATTTTTCATGTCTAACAATATTTTAGTTAATGTTGTACAAATATATGTAAAATATTTTAATTGTCTAACTTTATGTTAAAATAAGTTCTACATTTTTAAAATGGTATTTTTCAGGGTTTTAAGTTTTTTCTCATTATTTTTATTTAAGTTTGTTATAAATTACTTGAAATGGGGAGCTATTCAATGGCACAGGTGGTGTCAATTACAGGGATAAAATCGCATACATTACGCAAGTGGGAGAGTAGATATAGTTTTTTAACTCCCATGAGAACTGAGACGAATATTCGGTATTACACTGAAGAACAGTTGAAGGCACTTTTGAATATTGGAATTTTAACCAGAAATGGATATAGAATTTCCCAAATAGACAAAATGTCGCCGGAGGCTATCTATGAAGCGGTTTCACAGACCATGACATCTGGTTCAAAGGAAGACGAAATAAACGCCTTGATTGTTGCCATGATTAATTTTGATGAAGCTGAGTTTGATAAGATATTCAAATCTGAGATTGTTAAAGCAGGATTAGTTTCTACCATTACGCACTTAATTTACCCATTCCTTAGGCAGGTTGGAGTTTTGTGGGGCAGTAATAAAGTCATGCCAGCACAAGAGCATTTCATTTCAAATTTAATCCGTCGGAAGATATTCCATTCTGTGGAACTCTTGGCTCCATGTAATAAGAACGCTCCGAAGATGGTCTTGTTTTTGTCGGAAGGCGAATGTCATGAAATAGCTTTGTTATTGGCTTATTACATCACAAGAAGTTCTGGTTGGAATGTGTTTTATCTAGGGCAGAGTGTACCTTATGAAAACTTAGAAAAGGTGGTAAATGCTGTGGAGCCAGATTTATTGATGACCATATATACCTCCAATGATTTGGAGAGAACAGAAGGCAGTATTCAAACCATCCTAGAAATGACTGATATTCCTTTAGTGGTTTCTGGAGGTCCCGTGATTAAAGTAAATCAGGTGGAAGCTTTAGGTCAAAATGCTTCATATCTCAAGGGACCAGGAGATTTAGTGCAATTTTTGCAAAACTTCCAGGTTGAAGCTTAGTTCCTTCTAGTAGGTATATAATATTTGGTCTCCCGAATTAACAATATTGAGGTACACTTGGGTGCCTTCAACTTGAAGATCGGAAACATCAAAGGAAATTGTCTTGGAGATGACGGCATCGCAAAGCTCAAGGTTTAAAAGTGAAAGTCGAAGATTTCTTTGAGGAGGATCGGATTCAAGGATGGCTCCTGAGTCAATAAGCTTAAGATCCCAAGTACTGCCATCGCATCCGCTAGCGTAAAAACTAATTTGCAAACAATCATCATCAATTTCTAAGCTCTCAATAATCAAAGGATCGGCCGCTGCGCTTACGAATTCATCAGAACTTAATATCGTTTCTTGGTCGCAATTGGAAGGTGTTTCACTATTGTCATCATCGTCATTGCAACTGGAAATCATCCCAAATACAAAGACTAAAGAAAATAGGATTATCGAGAAATTACGTTTCATGATGCTTTTTGTTTAAGATGTAAACTTAGCTAATTGGTTGCGTTATTTAGTTGAGAATCTTTAATGCCTAATTTTTTAGCCTTTTATAATGATTTTGCGAGAGGCTATTGGTAAATCTTTTGGAGCTTAGGCATTCAAATTGTAAGGATTTGTCCAAGCTAGAAAATAAGGGGATGCCGTCTCCCAATAAAATTGGGATGGTTGTAATGATGAGCTCATCAATTAAATCTTCTCTTAAAAAGCTTTGAATGAGTTTTCCGCCGTCTATGTAAAGACTGTACATGTCTTTTTCATGGAGCTGCTTTAAGGCATCTTTCACCGTACCCCGTAACAATTGAACATTCGTTTGGTATAACTTGGGAATGGCTTCTAGTGTATTACTAATTACAAAGACAGGGACTTTATAGGGCCAGGGAATATCAAAGCTGCAAACGGTATCAAAGGTATTACGTCCCATAACTATAGCGTCGGTCTCTGCCATAAATGCTTCGTAGCCCATATCGTCGTTCTCTGGGTTCGGAACACTTTCTAGCCATTCTATTCCTCCGTTTTTGTCGGCTATGTAGCCATCCAAACTTGTGGCAATATAAACTCGGTTTTTTTTAGGTGTGTCCATTATTGAAGTTTAATTTTCTGAAAGATATAGGATTTGGATGAATATAATGGTTGAAGGAAAGAACAATTGTTAACAAGTTTAGTTTTAAAGTGTAGATTTTAAGTTATTTAAAATATTGAAAATCAATACTTTTGAAATTATTGATTGGATGGTGTGTGTTATGGGATTTAAAAAGTTGATTAAATTAGCAATTGTTTTTTTGTGGTTTGGAGAGGTATTCGGGCAAACAGGTTGCACAGATCCTTTGGCTAATAATTATGATTCTGAAGCCATGCAAAATGATGGCAGTTGTACTTATGATACAACTATTCTAATCCCTGAAAGTAGTGTCTCATTGGATGAGTCCATGAGGGAAACCTCTGGGTTGATATATTGGATGAGCTCCTTATGGACGCATAATGATAGTGCCGATTCTAATTTATACCAAATAAATCCCACAAACGGAAGTCTATTATCAAGTGTCCCTTTAAATTCTGTTGAAAATATCGATTGGGAAGATATCGCTCAGGATGATAGCTATGTGTATTTGGGTGATTTTGGTAATAATCTACATGGTAACCGCACTGACCTTAGAATTATTAGAATTGAAAAGGCTTCTTTGGGACGAAAGCTTCCCCAATTGGATTTTATTAATTTTTCCTATTCAGATCAAATCGATTTTACCTCGCAAGAAGTTAATAACACCGACTACGATTGCGAGGCTTTAATTGTTTATGACGATGCTATTTTTCTGTTCACCAAGGAATGGGTAAGTCATAGAACCAAACTTTATAAACTGCCCAAAACACCCGGTACTTATGTGGCGCAATTGGAAGATAGCTATGATGTGCAAGGTATGATAACGGGTGCTGAAGTCCATGAACATACCATTGTACTTTCGGGTTACAATGATTTGGTAATGCCTTTTCTCTATCTGTTATACGATTTTAATGGTGAAGACTTTTTTGGAGGTAATAAGCGTAAGTTGGAATTGAGTTTATTTTTACATCAGGTGGAAGGCATCGCGACTTCGAACGGATTGAATTATTATATCACCAACGAGCAGGTTGCCATTTTGGGAATTGATCCACAGTTACATTCACTGGATCTTACTCCTTACTTAGAAAATTCAACTTTGGGTTTGGAAAGCCCTAATGTTAAAACTAATGTTGAGATTGTTCCTAATCCAGGAACGTCTAAAGTAGAAGTCCTGGGGTTGGAAAATAATTACCCCATCACATTCCAAATTGTAGATATGATGGGGCAAGTACTTCAAAAGGAGAGTTGGAATTACAACAACCCTTTATTGATATTTCCGAATTGAGTGTGGGGGTCTACGTGCTAATGTTTCCTAAATCAAATAACCAGTCCCAACTCTTGGTCAAGAAGTAGTCACTTATAATCTGGAGCCAAGTTCCTTCATGGTGTTGATAAATCTAGATGATATGTCTTCTAAGTTGTTATGAATACCTTGTTTTGCAACCCATTTTCCATTGATGATCGTTCCTAAAATATTCGATACATCACTCGTGTACACAAAGGTATTGCAAAGGTGTTTTGTAGAAGCCGTGGCCGCTAATGGTGATTTTGCATCCATAATTACCGCATCAAAAGATTGCCCTACTTTAAAAAAAATGTCTAGATGTTCTCCCATGGCTCTTTTTCCAGCTTTCCAAGCCATTTCAATAGCGTTAAATCCGCTATCTCCGGAATTGGGTTGGAAATAGGTATTGCGTTTATGGGTTGTTAAGCGTTGTCCATAGTCTAAAATACGGAGTTCCTCAAAGGGATTCAATCCTACGTGGCTGTCGGTACCAATACTCCATTGACCATTCAAATTTTTAAAATGGTTGAATCTGAAAAGACCATCTCCTAAATTACCTTCTGTGGAAGGACAAAGTACTACATTGGCCTTTGTTTGGGCAATGCCGGCAACTTCGCGATCGTTTAAATGTGTAGCATGGACCAAATGGAAATTTTCGGTCATTGAGCAATTGTCCAATAACCATTCTACAGGTCGTTTTCCTTGAAGTGCCATGCAATCCTCAATTTCTTTCAACTGCTCAGATACATGAATGTGAAAAGGCAAATCGTTGTTGTAATCCTTGCAAACACTTATAATGTCATTAGGGTCTACAGCTCTTAAGGAGTGAATTCCTATTCCTAAGGACGCATTTTTGTAGGTTTTGGTAGCTTGGTTGGAGCTTTCCAGAAGTTTGTAATAGTCTTCAATAGTTGGAGAAATAAAGCGCTTTTGTTTGTCTTCCGCAGGTTTTCCAAAACCTCCTTTTTGGTAAAACATTGGCACTAAAGTAATGTTGATGCCTGCTCTTTCGGCCGCAGCAATAAGTCGCTCACCATGTTCTGCCAAATTGGAATAAGGCATGCCATTGATGTCGTGGTGTAAATAGTGAAATTCTGCGACGGCGGTATACCCGTGACGAACCATTTCGGCATACAACATCGCGGCAATATCCTCTAGATGTTGAGGAGACATGCTTAGGGCCAAATTGTACATAGCCGTTCTCCAACTCCAAAAGTCGTCAGGGACTCCGGTGCCTTCATGGAGCTCGGCCAAACCAGCCATGGCATATTGAAAGGCGTGGGAGTGAGCGTTTTGAAATCCGGGTAGGGCATAACCGTTTACGTTTTCTCCTTCTGCAGTAGCTTCGGAAGAAATGGATTCAATAATTCCATGGTCATTAACCGTGACAGCTGCATTTTCAAGCCAACCATCATTGGTCAATAATCCTTTAAAAATATATGTGGGCATTAGAGTGTGTTTATAAGATTTTCAAATAATAGTTTTAAGGTTGCTCTTGTGGCATTGGCACGTTCTTCATGATACTTGGTTTCACTGTCGTCCATGTAGTTAGTCTTGGCCATTTCCAATTGAAGCGCGTGAATGTTATTGGCAGGGTTTCCAAAGGAACGTGTAATATGTCCACCTTTAAAAGGGTGGTTATGCTCTAAATCTTTATTGGCGGTTTTCAAGGCGCTCATTGTAGCTTCTATGATAGTTTTGGAAGCTGAGGTTTCATCATTGTCTCCCAAAATCAAATCTGGGAAAGCTTCTTTTCTAATGCCAGGAACTACTTTTCTTATGGAATGAGCATCAAACAACAGGGCTTTACCAAATTTTTGCTTCGTGTCTTCCAGTAAATCCGCTATTTTTTGATGATAAGGACGGTAGTAGTTTTCAATTCTACAGGCGATGTCTTCCTGAGTAGGTAATTCATCTTTGTATAGAGGATCTCCATTGAAATTGGTGGTGGTTACCAAACCTGTAATTACGCGACCGTCATTATAAAGCGGTTTGCTTTCCGGTGTTCTGTTAAGGTCAATGACCCAACGGCTATAGTTGGCCGTAATCATAGTGATACCCATGGCAGGAGCAAAGTCGTATAATTTGTCAATAAACCAATCGGTGTCATCTGGATTATTGGCTTTTTCTGGATATAATTTTGAGGCAATATCTTCTGGAAAAAATGTTCCGGAGTGTGGCGAACTAATGATGATAGGAACCTGTTCCACCTTAGGTTCGATAATATTATAAAGTGTCATAAAAATGAGATCGTTGTCATTTGGAGATACAAAAATACAAGTAATGGTGGAATTTGGCGAAATAAACAGTGGAAGGTCGTAACTTTGCCAAATAATTATTACATTGATAAGATGCATAAAGCAGGTTTTGTAAATATCATAGGAAATCCAAATGTGGGGAAGTCTACCCTCATGAATGCCTTTATAGGAGAGAAATTGTCAATTATCACTTCCAAGGCACAAACTACAAGACACCGTATTTTGGGGATTGTAAATGGGGAAGATTTTCAGGTGGTGTTGTCAGACACGCCGGGAATCATTAAACCTGCCTATGAGCTGCAGGAATCCATGATGGATTTTGTAAAGTCGGCTTTCGAAGATGCCGATGTGCTTTTGTATATGGTGGAAATTGGCGAGCGCGAATTGAAGGATGAAGCCTTTTTCAAAAAAATACAATCCTCAAGCATTCCAGTATTGTTATTGCTGAACAAAATTGATAAGTCCGATCAAGGACAGTTGGAAGAGCAGGTGCAATTGTGGGCCGAAAAGGTGCCTAATGCAGAAATCTATCCTATTTCGGCATTGGAAGGTTTTCAGGTGAAGGAGGTCTTTGATCGTATCATTGAATTGTTACCAGAATCACCACCGTTTTATCCAAAAGATCAGTTGACTGATAAGCCGGAACGTTTCTTTGTGAATGAAACCATTCGTGAGAAAATTTTACTTCACTATAAAAAAGAAGTGCCTTATGCCGTTGAAATTGATACAGAAGAATTCTTCGAAGATGAGGATATCATCAGGATGCGTTCTGTAATCATGGTAGAGCGCGATACCCAAAAAGGAATTATCATTGGGCACAAAGGATCGGCACTTAAGCGAGTGGGTATAGAGGCAAGAAAGGATTTGGAGAAGTTTTTCGGGAAGCAGGTACATCTTGAATTGTATGTAAAAGTGAATAAGAACTGGAGGACTAACCAAAAGCAGCTCAAGCGTTTTGGATATAATCAGAAATAAATAAACAGCACTTTAGGGTGCTTTTTTTTATAGTTTTAAAAACCTACAAAATATCATAGCAAAAACTGTTAATTTAATAGTATCTTTGCAAACTTAAATTTTTACAAATGAGTAATATAGTAGCCATAGTAGGACGTCCAAATGTTGGAAAATCAACGTTTTTTAATCGTCTGATTCAGCGTAGAGAAGCTATTGTTGATGCCGTAAGTGGGGTAACAAGAGATAGGCATTATGGAAAAACAGATTGGAACGGTAGAGAGTTTTCGCTAATCGATACTGGTGGTTACGTTGTAGGGAGTGATGATATTTTTGAAGCTGAAATTGACAGACAGGTAGAATTGGCCATTGATGAGGCTGATGCTATCATTTTCATGGTTGATGTGGAATCTGGAATTACGGGGATGGATGAAGACGTGGCCAATTTGTTGCGTCGTGTGGACAAGCCTGTGTTTTTAGCCGTAAATAAAGTTGATAATAACAAGCGCGCCGAAGATGCTGTTGAATTTTATGCCCTAGGTTTAGGCGACTATTATACTATTGCCAGTATCAACGGTAGCGGAACTGGTGATTTGTTGGATGCTGTTGTAGCAGCGCTTCCTGAAAAGGAAGAAGTGGTAGAGGAAGATGAGTTGCCGCGTTTTGCTGTGGTTGGAAGACCAAATGCAGGAAAGTCGTCGTTTATTAATGCTTTGATAGGCGAGGATCGTTATATCGTAACCGATATTGCTGGAACTACCAGAGATGCCATCGATACCAAATACAACCGTTTTGGTTTTGAATTTAACTTGGTGGATACCGCTGGTATTAGAAGAAAATCCAAGGTTAAGGAAGATTTGGAATTTTATTCGGTAATGCGAAGTATTCGTGCTATTGAGCATTGCGATGTGTGTTTGTTGGTATTGGATGCTACAAGAGGATTTGACGGCCAAGTACAAAATATCTTTTGGTTGGCAGAACGCAACCGTAAAGGAATCGTGATCTTGGTGAACAAGTGGGATTTGGTTGAAAAGGACACCAAAACAGTAAAAGAATTTGAGCGTGTTATCAGAAAGGAAATAGAACCTTTTACTGATGTGCCAATTGTGTTCATTTCTGTTTTGAACAAACAACGTATTTTTAAAGCCATTGAAACGGCGGTTGAGGTTTATAACAACCGTTCCAAAAAAATCAAAACCAGTAAGCTGAATGAAGTGTTGTTGCCAATTATAGAGCATACACCACCGCCTGCTTACAAAGGAAAATATGTAAAGATTAAATATATCATGCAGTTGCCAACGCCGCAACCGCAATTTGCATTTTTCTGTAACTTGCCACAATATGTAAAGCCTCCTTACAAACGCTTTTTGGAAAATCAGCTGCGTGAGCATTTCGATTTTCATGGGGTGCCGGTAACGGTTTACATGCGTAAAAAATAACAAGTTTTTAGCGTTATAGATTAATTTACACCGAATTAAGGTGTAAATTATTTTGGACTTAATGTCAGTTATATTTTACTTTTTGATAAAAATAATTTACATTTATGATGTAATTTTAAATAATTAAGTCATGGAAGCAAATTATTTATTGCCTCATCGGTTTAAAACCATAGGCTGGATCCTGTTAATTGTCGGCCTTATTATCGGGGGTGTGTTATTGTGGTTTGGATATGAATCAAATCTATTAACGGTCAAAGTTCTTTCTATCTACAATGAGGATTCTATTCTCAATGAGACTAAAGGCTTTTTTAAATTGGTTGATAATAGTATTGTCGATGAATTGGCGGCATTAATGATTATTGTCGGAGGCTTGTTTGTGGGCTTTTCAAGAGAAACGATTGAGGATGAATTCATCTATAAATTGCGAAGTGAATCTTTGGTATGGGCTGTTGTTTTTAATTTCGTCATCTTGATTTTTGCAATATTGTTTGTCTACAATTTTACTTTCTTTCACGTGCTGGTGTTCAATATGTTTACACCGCTAATCTTTTTTATTGTTCGCTTTAATTTCCTGAAGCATAAATCGGTGGATTATGAAGAATAACATCAAAGTAGAACGAGCAAGACATAACATGACCCAATCCGATTTGGCTAGAGCCATAGGTGTGAGCAGGCAATCTATTAATGCCATAGAGCAAAGTAAATATGTGCCTTCAGCGGTATTGGCCCTTAAAATTGCAAAACTGTTTAAAGTACCTTTTGAGGAATTGTTCTTTTTGGAAGAAGGTGAATAGTATTTTGATTTGTTAAAAAAATAAGAAAATACATACGAAATTAAGTAGGTATTCGTTTCTTTAACAAATCAACTAATCATCAATCAAAAACCAATCAATGAAACAATTGCTATGTGTCATGGCACTGCTAAGTGCTGTAATTTGCTATTCCCAAAATTCATTACAAATCTCAGGAACAATCGTTTCTAAGGATGATAAAAGTCCTCTGGAAGCTGCTACGGTGTATTTGGAACGTATTCAGGATTCTACCTTGGTAACCTACACGATTTCGGATAAAAATGGACATTTTGAAATTCAGGAAAAAACCTATGAAACTCACCTTAATTTGGTGATTTCATATGTTGGACTTCAAGAGTACAAGACTAAAATTGACCTTTCCAAATCTCCAATTAATTTAGGTGAAATCGCTATGGAATCCGCCAATGCTTTGCAAGAGGTGGTTATTACCTCTCGGGCGCCAATCACCATTAAAAAGGATACCTTGGAGTTTAACGTCAAGTCCTTTAAAACCAAAAAAGATGCTACCGTAGAGGATTTGTTAAAAGAACTTCCGGGAGTAGAAGTGGATGAGAACGGGAAGATTAAGGTAAATGGAAAGGAAGTGAACAAAATTTTGGTAAACGGAAAGCCTTTCTTTGGGGATGATCCTACCATTACCACCCGAAGCTTAACGAAAGAAATCATTGAGAAAATCCAAATTGTAGATACTAAAACCAAATCGGAAGCTTTTGCGGGAGAGGAAGGAGATACAGAAAACAAAACCATTAATTTAACCATCAAAGAAGAAAATAATAAAGGGGTTTTTGGTCGAGTAGCCGCAGGAGGAGGTACTGATAAACGTTATGAATTTGCCGGCATTGTAAATGTCTTTGATAATGACCAACGCATTAGCGTACTTGCAGGAGGGAACAATATCAATTCACCAGGTTTTAGTTTTGGGGAAATCCAAAAAATGTTTGGCGGTGGTAGCTTTTATGGCACCGGCAATGGGTCTTTTGTATTTAATGGCCGAAATTTTGGAGGGGGAGAAGGTATTACGGTGTCCAATAATGTTGGGGTTAATTTTGCGGACGAATTGGCCAAGGGAATCGATGTGTCTGCCGATTATTTTCTGTCGAGCAGCAATTCAGAAAATGAAATTGTTACCAAGCGGGAAAATATTCTTCCAGATAGAAGGTACTTTACGGAGTCCTATGTAAATTCCAATTCCAATATTGATAACCATAGTTCAAATTTAGAGTTTGATATTGAGGTTGATTCTACATTTTTAATCAATATTAGGCCTTCTTTTAAGTTGTTGAAATCCCAGACAACCTATGCCAAAGAAGAATCATCTTTTGATGAGTTTGGAGCCTTAACCAATGCTTCAAATTCGTCCTCTTTTGTGGAAACCTTTGGAAGAAATTTTAGTAACGATTTTAATGTGACCAAACGTTTTGGGACTAAAGGGGCGTTTTTGAAATTTGATTTGAATACAGAATTTAATAGTACCGAAACAGATGAATTCGCCAATTCGCAAACTATGTTTGAGGATGATACTCAAAACATTGATAGGGATCAGTATTCTGACGGGAAACAAAATTTGGAAAGCCTTTTTGCTAGAATCACTTATAGATTACCGCTTATTGCCAAAACATTGTTTTTGGATTTTGAATATGGCACCAGAACCGAAACAAGAGAGAGCATAAGAAGTACCTTTGATTTCGACGATGCCGCTCAAGATTACACAAGTTTTAATGAGGACCTAAGTACCAATTTTAATTATACCAATAAACGAAATACACCGTCATTGGGACTATCGTACAAAAAGGAAAAGTTGTCTTTGGGTATGGAAGTAGGATATGTGTTCAGGACTTTGGAAAACCGTGATGAATTGAGACCTGAAATGAGCTTAAAGCAAAACTTTGAGGCCTTAGAATTGAATAGCCATATTAGTCATAGGTTCAGTCCTAAAACTTCAATGTATTCAGGGTATAATTTAAGTAATCAACCGCCACAAATCAGTCAGATGTCTCCATTTCAAGATGTATCAGACCCTCTGAATATCGTGACAGGGAATCCAAATTTGGAGCCTGCTAACAGGCATTCTTTTTACGGAGGTTTCAACAGTTTTGACTTTCAAAAGAAAACAGGTTTTTGGGGATATGCAAGTGTTAATATTACCGAAAATCAAGTGGTTTCAAGGTCTGTAATCGATGAAGATTTGGTGCGGTATACTACCTATGAAAATGTAGATGGTAATCATAGTATTTATGTAAATGCTAGTTATACTAAAACTATTAAAATGGATAGTTTAAAAACATTGAGACTTAGAGTAGGTACAAATACGAGTATTTCAAGAGCGGTTAACTTTAATAATGATCAGCAATACGCTTCAAAAAATAGAGCAATTGGTCCTTATGGAGGAATTGCATTTACATGGACTGACATTATGGAACTAGAGCCCAATTATAGGGTGTCTTTTAACAAGAGCACTTACAATCTTGAGGTTTTCGATGATCAAGAGTTTATCAGGCATGATTTGGGAATTAGAACCGCTACCTTTTTGCCGAAAAAATTTGAATGGCGTAATGATATAAAATACAGCTATAATCCCAATGTGTCTAGCGGATTTCAAAAAAGTGCTTGGTTCTGGAATTCAACGTTGGCCTATTCTGTATTAAAGGATCAAGGAACAACAATTACTTTAAAAGCCTATGATTTACTCAATCAGAATACCAATGCCCAACGTACGGCAACCGAGAACTATATTCAGGACAAGCAGAGTAGTGTGCTGCAGCAATATTTTATGCTGAGTTTTAGTTGGAAGTTTAATAGTCTAGGAAAAAAAGGGGAGATAGATGATTTTGGAGGATTTTAAGAGAAACAACTTTTATAACAAATAAGCAGCCTTTTGGCTGCTTATTTTATTTATAGTAAAAATGTTTTTATAATTGGAAAACTACCAGCTGCCTCCAGCACCACCTCCGGAGAAGCCTCCTCCTCCAAAACCGCCGCCAAAGCCACCGCCGCCTCCGAAGCCGCCACCACCAAAACCTCCTCCAGAACCAAAGCCACCACCGCCACGGTAATTGCCACGGCCCATTTGACTCAAGATAATGGCATCCCAAATGTCAAAGCCGCCACGGTTGCCTGGACCACGTCCAGAGCCTCCGCCTCCGCGTCTGTTTTTTGAGATAGCAATCAAGAAAATGATAAAAATAAGAAGCATGAAAAGGATAAAGCCAAAGGGAATTTCTTCACCCATATCCTGTTGACGAGTACCTTTAAATTCTCCATTTAAGGCCATAAAAATAGCGTCACTACCTTTGTCAAGACCACTATAATAATCTCCTTTTTTGAATTCAGGTATAATGATGTTTCTCGTGATTTCTCCAACAACTCCAGCAGTAAGCATAGGCTCAACACCGTAGCCTGGTGAAATCCAAATTTTACGATCGTCACGTGCCAACAGGATAAACACTCCATTGTCCTCCTTCGCTTGTCCAATACCCCATTCATGCCCCCATCTAGGAGCAAGTAGCCCGATGTTTTCACCTTTGGTAGTAGCAATAATAGCTACTACAATTTGGGTGGATGTGGTGTCAGAATATTTGACGAGTTTACGTTCTAGGTTGCTTTTTTGATTGGGAGTCAAAAGATCGACATAATCATACACGCTGGTTTGGAACTCTGGTTTAGGGGGAATATCGAATTGAGCGAAGGTTGTTAAAGCACAAAATACACTCAATAATAGGCCAAGGCTGATATGTTTGATTTTGATAAGCTGCACTATCCTCGGGATATTTCGTTAGGTAATTCGTTAATATCATCGTCCTCAACCGGAAAGTGTACTTTCAGTTCGTGGCCGGCTTTTAAGATGCCATCTATAATCCCTTGTTTAAAATTACCTTCTTTAAATCTGGATTGTATGGCGTCTCGTGTAGTGTCCCAAAAATTTTCGGGCACTACGGCATCAATGCCTTTATCACCACAAATAACGAAGTTATGGTCGTCTACAGCAACATACAGAAGTACCCCGTTGCTTAGTTTGGTGTTGTCCATTTTTAGAAGGTGAAAGACTTCCTTGGCGCGTTCGAAAGGTGTTTCGTCCTTTGAACTACGTTCTATATGCACACGGATTTCGCCCGAGGTATGGTCTTCAGCCGTTCTAATGGCCTCAATAATTTCCTGTTCCTCTTCAGCACTAAGGAAATCTTCAATATTGGACATAGCGATTTATTTAAAGTCGAATTCTACATCCACTGGCTTTTCAGCACCTGGTTCGGCGTCAAAGTATGGCTTGCCTTCAAAGTTAAACCAACCAGCCAAGATGGAATTTGGGAATTTCTTTACGTGGTTGTTATAAGGCTTAATGGCTTCATTATAGCGTGTCCTTGCCGTTTGAATGGTGTTTTCAGTACTGGCCAATTCGTCCTGTAACTTCAGGAAGTTTTGGTTGGCTTTCAAGTCTGGATAGCGTTCAACCGCCACCAATAAGCGTGAAAGTGCACTGCTCAAACCTCCTTGGGCGGCATTGAATTGCTCCAGTTGCTCAGGTGTAATGTTGGTAGGGTCAATGGTTGTTGAGGTTGCCTTGGCACGTGCCTCAATAACATCTGTGAGGGTTCCTCGTTCAAAATCGGCAGCCCCCTGTACTGTTTTTACCAAATTGCCTATAAGGTCATTTCGACGTTGATAGGCTGTTTGTACATTTCCCCAGGCTTCAGCTACATTTTCGTTAAGCTGTATGGCAGTATTGTTAAATCCTACTGCCCAATTGTAAAGGCCAAAACCAATTACGGCTATAATAATTACCGGAATAAGCCACTTTTTCATAATAGTGTGTTTTAAAGTTGATTCTTGATTTTTATTAGTTGGGCTTTGATGCCCTCTAATTTACTAATTATTTCAAAGGTACTCAGGGATTTTTGACGTTCTTCTTTTAAATGGGTCTTGGCGCCTTCCAATGTAAAGCCGCGTTCTTTCACCAAATGGTAGATAAACTTGAGGTTATTGATGTCTTCAGGGGTGAATTTACGGTTGCCCTTGGCATTCTTTTTAGGCTTAATAACATCGAATTCCTTTTCCCAAAATCTAATTAAAGAGGCATTTACATTGAAAGCTTTGGCGACTTCACCTATACTGTAGTAGCGCTTTTCAGGAAGATTGATATGCATAATATATTAATCTAAAGATTGGTTTTCCAAAGAGGCTTTCTCCAGAAGTTTGTTGTATTCTTCTGCAGACAAGTTACCATAATAGAAGTTGATCGGGTTGATACGGTCATCATCCTTAAACACTTCATAATGTAGGTGGGGCGCTTCAGACCTTCCGGTACTTCCCACAAATCCTATCAAATCACCACGTTTTACCTTTTGGTTTTTGCGAACGTTGTATTTGTAAAGGTGGGCATATAGGCTTACATAGCCATAGCCGTGATCTATTCTAATATGGTTTCCATATCCAGTTGAGCGGTTATCTGCACGTATTACAACGCCATCTCCCGCAGCATAAATAGGAGTTCCTCTAGGAGCTGTAAAGTCCATCCCAAAGTGGAACTTACGCACTTTGGTAAAAGGATCGGTACGATAACCGTAACCTGAGGCCATTCGGGTTAAATCGGAATTGTTGATAGGTTGTATGGCAGGAATAGAAGCTAAAAGCTTTTCTTTATCGGCCGCCAATTCGGCAATTTCATCCAAAGACTTTGATTGTACCACGATCCGCTTTTGAAGCATATCCATGCGTTGACTGGTTTCTTTTATCAACTTGGAATTGTCAAAACCCTCAAGGCCTTTATAGCGGTTGACTCCTCCAAAACCTGCTTTGCGCTGTTCGTCTGGGATTGGGTTAGCTTCAAAATATAAGCGGTAAATAGTATTGTCGCGCTCTTCAACATTGGCAAGTACCTTTTCGGTTTCGTCCATTTTTTTGTTCAGGAGCTGAAATTGTAACTGCATATTTTGCAATTCGCGGGTAAGCGCACGTTCCTTTGGCGATTGAAAAAATTGGGAAGCGATAAAGTTTGAGATGAATCCAAAAAGGCCAGCAGCCAAAAGAAACACAAGGGCGTACTTAAAGGTGGTGCGTTTTTTGCGCTCTATCTTACGGTACGAAAGGGTTTCTGGATCGTAATAATATTTTACCTTACTCATGTCGCAATTTATAGTATTTTTGCAGTTGAAAAATGCCCCTTCATGGAGCATTTTTATTAAGGAACGAACAAACCTACAAAAATATTTCCATTGTAAAATTATAAAAACAATTGCGAATATTTTCAGACGGTGAGTCTCAGGGCCTTAATTTAACAATATATTTGCAAGTAGTGTCAAGGCATTTTTGAAGTCTTGATCAAGTTTAAGAATTTAGATTATCAATTTACATACATGAAATCTCAAGATATCCGTTCGAAGTTTTTAAGTTTTTTCGAAAATAAACAGCATGCCATCGTGCCCTCTGCTCCCATGGTTTTAAAGGATGACCCTACCTTGATGTTTGTCAATGCCGGAATGGTGCCTTTTAAGGAATACTTTTTGGGAAATGCCAAAGTGAAGGAGTCCCGTATAGCCGATTCGCAAAAATGTTTACGAGTATCCGGTAAACACAACGATTTGGAAGAGGTAGGATATGATACGTATCACCACACCTTATTTGAAATGTTGGGGAACTGGAGTTTTGGAGATTATTTCAAGAAAGAAGCCATTGCTTGGGCTTGGGAACTGCTTACAGAGGAATTCGGGGTTGATAAGGATATCTTGTATGTAACCGTTTTTGAAGGAAGCGAGGACGACAATTTGCCTATGGACCAGGAAGCTTACGATTTCTGGAAAGCCATTGTTCCTGAAGACCGCATTTTAATGGGGAATAAAAAGGATAATTTCTGGGAAATGGGAGATCAAGGACCATGCGGACCTTGTAGTGAAATCCATGTTGATATTCGTTCTGCAGAAGAGAAAGCAAAAGTGTCAGGAAGAGACTTGGTGAATATGGATCACCCACAAGTGGTGGAAATCTGGAACTTGGTATTTATGCAATACAACCGTAAAGCCAACGGAAGCTTGGAAAACTTGCCGAACAAGCATATTGATACGGGAATGGGCTTTGAGCGTTTGTGTATGGTATTGCAAAACGTACAGTCCAATTACGATACTGATGTGTTCACTCCAATAATAAGAGAGATTGAAACGGTTACAGATAAAGCTTATGGTAAAGATGAAAAGATAGATGTTGCTATTCGTGTGATTGCCGATCACGTGAGAGCCGTGGCCTTTTCTATTGCTGATGGACAGTTGCCAAGCAATACAGGAGCAGGGTATGTAATTAGAAGAATTTTACGTCGTGCTATCCGTTACGGATTCACCTTCTTGGAGCAGAAAGAACCATTTATATATAAATTGGCCGAAACGTTGAGCCATCAAATGGGAGAGGCTTTCCCAGAAATTAAGGCTCAAAAACAACTGGTTTACAACGTGATTCGTGAGGAAGAGCAATCTTTCTTAAGAACTTTGGAGCAAGGCTTGTTGTTGTTGGATAAGGTTGTAGAAGAAACTAAAGGAGATGTGGTGTCAGGTGCCAAAGCTTTTGAATTGTATGATACCTTTGGATTTCCATTGGATTTAACCCAATTGATTGCCCGTGAAAAGGGATATAGCATTGATGAGGCTGGTTTTGCCACCGAAATGGAAAAACAAAAAAGTCGTTCCAGAGCCGCTTCTACAGTAGAGGCTTCAGATTGGGTGATTTTATTGGAAGACGAAGCTGAGGAGTTCATTGGATATGATACGCTGAGTGCTGATGTAAGATTGACGCGTTATAGAAAAGTTACTACCAAAAAAGATGGAGAGCAATACCAATTGGTATTCAATATGACGCCGTTTTATCCAGAAGGAGGAGGTCAAGTTGGAGATCAAGGATATATTGAAACTCCTAATGGTGATGTTATTTACGTAACCGATACCAAAAAGGAAAATAGTTTAATTATCCATTACGCAAAGACACTTCCTAAGCATTTAGATGCGACTTTCAAAGCGGTTGTAGATGCAGAATTGAGACAGCTATCTGCTTCCAATCACACAGCAACTCACTTGTTGCACCAAGCATTGCGTACTGTGTTGGGAACTCATGTAGAGCAAAAAGGGTCTTTGGTAAGCCCAAAATATTTACGATTCGACTTTTCGCATTTTGCAAAGGTAGACAGAGAGCAGTTGGATGCTATTGAAGAATTTGTAAATGCGCGTATTCAGGAGAATCTTAAGTTAGAAGAAAAACGAAACATTCCAATGCAGCAGGCTATCGATGAAGGGGCTATTGCCTTATTTGGTGAAAAGTATGGTGATGCTGTACGTGCCATTCGTTTTGGGAAATCTATGGAGCTTTGTGGTGGTACACACGTAGCGCAAACGGGTGATATATGGTATTTCAAAATTAATTCGGAAAGTGCCGTAGCGGCAGGTGTACGTCGTATTGAGGCGATTACCAATGTAGCGGTGAAAAACTATTTTGTGGATGTGGATAAGGATTTTGACGCCTTAAAGCAAACACTTAAAAATCCGAAGTCAACGGTGAAAGCTGTGGAAGGTTTATTGGAAGAAAATACAGCGCTTAAAAAACAGATTGAGCAATTATTAAAAGATAAGGCCAAGAACCTAAAAGGAGATTTGATTAATGAACTTAAAGAGGTGAATGGTATTCAGTTTCTGGCTAAGGAAGTTGATTTGGATGCAGCCGGAATTAAGGACGTGTCTTTTGAATTAGGTGGGCAATTTGATAATTTGTTCCTATTGTTTGCAACAAAACAGGAGGGTAAAGCCTTATTGTCTTGCTATATTTCCAAGGAAATCGTTGCTGATAAAGGCTTAAACGCAGGCCAAATTGTTAGAGAACTTGGAAAGCACATCCAAGGTGGTGGTGGTGGACAACCATTTTTTGCTACTGCGGGAGGAAAGAATCCTGATGGTATTGCAGCAGCTTTGGAAGCTGCCGCGGAGTACCTGAACTAGATATATGAAACTACAAACAGAAATACCTTTAAAACCCCAACAGCACAATCTGATAGATTACAACTCTAGATTGATTCTGTTGGGGTCTTGTTTTGTTGAAAATATCGGGGAGAAGTTAGCGTATTATAAATTCCAGAATACCTTAAATCCTTTTGGAATTCTGTTCCATCCTTTTGCAATTGAAAGTTTGCTGCTCAACGCTATTAATGACAAAGAATACACAGAAGAAGATGTGTTTTTTCATAATGAGCAATGGCATTGTTATGGAGCACATTCCAAATTAAGTGCATCTTCAAAGGACGATTTGTTACAGAATCTTAACCAGAGCATTCAACAAACCAAACAAGCTCTTGAAACGTCATCTCATATTGTCATTACCCTCGGCACCGCTTGGATATACCGCTTGATAGAAAGTGATGAAGTAGTAGTCAATTGCCATAAGGTACCTCAAAAGAAATTTAGTAAAGAATTATTGGCAATAGATGCTATTGCTGAATCCTTACAGGCAATGGTGGCTTTGGCTAAAAGTGTGAATCCTGAAGTATCTGTTATCTTTACAGTGTCCCCTGTAAGACATTTAAAGGATGGCTTTGTAGAAAATACTCAAAGTAAGGCGCATTTGATAAGTGCGGTGCATCAAGTTGTGGAACCCAGACAGCAAACCTGCTATTTTCCTTCATATGAAATTTTGATGGATGAATTGCGCGATTACCGTTTTTATGCAGAAGATATGGTGCATCCTAATCCTACAGCCATCAACTATGTGTGGGAGCGGTTTAAGAAGGTGTGGTTCCATGGTAGTACGAAGCCTATAATGAAGATTGTAGATACGGTTCAAAAAGGAATGTTGCACCGGCCTTTCAATCCAAATTCAGAAGCACATCAAGGCTTTTTAAAGGTTCTTAAAGAAAAAAAGGAAGAACTTGTGGCTCAGTATCCTTTCATGGAATTTTAAATGGTTTTGAAAAACACATAATAAAAAAAGCCCGAGTCAATCATCCCTCGGGCTTTTCCATCAATCAAAATCATTTATCAAACATGTAATCAATCAAGTTTTCTTTTTATACTAGGTCCAATTTTCTGCTCAAGTTCAACCAGCCTCCACCGTTGACAACTTCAATACCATGGCTTTTTAAAACACTTGCCGCAGAACCTGAGCGCATACCACTAGCGCAACAGGTAATAATTGGTTTGTTTAGTTTTTTGATGTCCTTAACTTTGGTAGCTATTTGAGGTAGCGGGATGTTTTTAGATCCTGGAATGGCGCCGCCATTGTATTCTCCAACGCTTCTTACATCAATAATTATTGCTCCATTTTCATAAAGCGATTTTAATTCATCAGATTTATTTCCGAATAGCATATCTAGTATTCCCATAATCATATTTGTTTTGTGCAAAGTAACGCATAGTTTTTCATCGAGAAGGTAACTAAGGTTACATCAGTTGCTTGAAAATGAAAATATTACAAGATGTGTTTTGATGTGTAATATTCTCTTATTGAGAGAATTGTATGGCTTTTAAAATGCGTTTATTGGGAGAATTAACCAATTTTATCGGTGAACTGCAATATTCGATTTGTAGGATTACGCTTAATCTTTTTTAATTGCTTCTCGTCGAAAAAACTTAAGGTTGAGGGGATTATGTTATATATTAGTATTGCTATTAATCAATTTTTTAAAAAGGCGTCAGTTATACTTTTTGCGTGGCAAGAATGATCTGATGCTTTTTTTTGTTCCAAATCCAAAACCAACCAGCTAAATTTTTTTAAAGTGTATTTGGTTACTTCAGTTTCACGCTGTCGGGTACCAAAACTGTGTAGTCTCCGTGGTTCCTAATGACGTCTCTTACAATAGATGAAGAGATGAAGGAGGTTCTTGCCGATGTAAGTAAAAATACCGTTTCTATTCTCGAAAGTTTTCTGTTGGTATGGGCAATGGCCTTTTCAAATTCAAAATCGGCTGGGTTACGAAGGCCTCTCAAAATAAATTGCGCATCTATTTCTTTTGAAAAATCAATGGTGAGACCTTCGTAAGTAACAACTTTAACCTTTGGTTCGTCTTTAAAAGCTTCCTCAATAAAATGCTTGCGTTCTTCCAGTGAAAACATATAAGACTTATCGGAATTGATACCAATGGCCACTACCACTTCGTCAAAAAGTTTTACACCTCTTAGAATAATGTCGTAGTGTCCAAGGGTAATTGGATCAAAGGAACCAGGGAAAATTGCGCGTCTCATTACAGTTGTTAAGCGGTTACAGCATCAAAGATACTTAATAATTTAAGAGTGTTGGGTTTTAAGGCTTTCCTCAATGGCATTTTCAAACAGTTCGCCTAAGCTGATACCTGCTGCAGCAGCTTGTTGTGGCAAGATACTAGCTTTGGTAAGGCCTGGCACTGTGTTGACTTCCAATAGGTGTGGTTCTCCATCTTTAAAGATATATTCACTTCGGCTAAAGCCTTTCATCTTCAGAATTTCGTATACTTTTTTGGCTAGGGTTCGTACTTTTTCGGCCTGTTCTTCCGATAGGCGGGCAGGAGTAATTTCCTGAGATTCGCCAAGGTATTTGGCTTTGTAGTCAAAAAAGTCGTTGTTGCTTACAATTTCGGTAATGGGAAGTACGGTAACTTCACCTTTATAGGTAATCACTCCAACAGATACTTCGGTGCCATCCAAAAAGGATTCTATGATGACTTCATCATCTTCCTTAAAGGCAACTTCAAGCGCGTTTTGGAATTCCTCTTTTTTGTACACTTTGCTCACCCCAAAGCTACTACCAGCTTTATTGGCCTTTACAAAGCAAGGAAGCCCAACCTTGGCTATAATTTCATCTTCATTTACAGAGTCTCCTTGATTGAGGTAATAGGAGGTGGCGGTTTTAATTCCGTAAGGTTTTAGGGTGCTAAGGCAGTCTCGTTTGTTAAAGGTAAGGGCTGCTTGGTACATGCCACAACTTGTATGTGGAATTTTCAACAACTCCAAATACCCTTGCATATAGCCATCTTCTCCAGGAGTGCCATGAATGGCATTGAACACACAATCAAACTGGATTTTTTTTCCTTCAACCATCACGCTGAAGTCATTTTTATCTACAGGAAATTCCGTGTTGTTTTTGTCAACATACACCCATTTGTCTTTAAAGATATGGATGCGGTAAGCAGTGTAAAGTTCTGGGTTCAAGGTTTCGTAAACCACTTGACCACTCTTAAGGGATATTTCATATTCGCTGGAATATCCGCCCATTATAATGGCAATATGTTTCTTCATGATAGTACCCCGAAGGGAAGGAAATTCTTTATAAATAATCTTTAAACGCTCACAGAACGTATGTAATATTAGGAAAGCTAAATTAGCATATTAAAGGAAAAGAAAAAACCTTTGAGTTTTATATATTTGCCCTAACTTAAAATCATTACATGAGTCTTGTAAAGTTTCTTACCAGTAAAGTTTTTTTAAAACAATTAGCCCTAGCCTTAGCCGTAATATTTTTGATGTGTTTTTTGATCTTGCAATGGTTGAAAAGTACCACCAATCACGGTGAATTTATTGAAGTACCTGAGTTGAAGGGGAAAACTTTGGAGACTGTTGAGATCCAATTGAACGATCGCAGTTTGCGTATGGAAATTCAGGATTCAGCTAATTACAATCCAGATTACCCAAAATATTCGGTAATTGAACAATATCCATTGGCGGGTACGCAGGTAAAGGAAAACCGCAAGATTTATGTAATATTGAACCCATCTGGTTACCGTAAGGTCGCCGTGCCGGATATTGTAAGACGTACGTTCCGTCAAGCCAAACCTACTTTGGAGGCTTTAGGATTTGAAGTTGGAAAGATTAGGTATGTGGACGATTTGGGTAAAGATGAAGTAATTGATGTAGAATTTGAGGGACAACCTCTTAAAGCAGGAGACATGTTGCCGTTGACTTCCAAGATTGACTTGGTGCTGGGTAACGGAAACAGGGCAGAATAAAATATTATGACAGACCAATATACGCCTATAGACGAGAATGATGATGAGTTGTATGAGCACCACGCGTTTACTGTAAAAACTGGCCAACAACCTCTTCGCATCGATAAATATTTGATGAATTTTATTGAGAATGCCACTCGCAATAAAATTCAATCTGCCGCGAAAAATGGGAATATTCACGTGAATGATGTTCCTGTAAAAGCCAATTACAAAGTGAAGCCTTTGGATAGGATTCGTGTGTTGTTTGAGTATCCTCCCTATGAGGAACTTTTAACACCAGAGAACATTCCTTTGGATATTGTGTTTGAAGACGATCAGCTATTGGTAGTCAATAAGCCAGCTGGTTTGGTAGTGCATCCTGGACATGGGAATTATTCGGGGACTTTAATCAATGCCCTTATTTATCATTTTGAAAACTTGCCAAACAATTCCAGTAACCGTCCTGGATTGGTTCACCGTATCGATAAGGACACCAGTGGTTTGTTGGTTGTGGCCAAGACAGAAGAGGCTATGGCCCATTTAACGAAGCAATTTTTTGACAAAACCAGTGAGCGTGAATACATAGCTTTGGTTTGGGGAAATGTGGAAGAGGATGAAGGCACTGTTGAGGGCAATATTGGTAGACATCCTAAAAATCGTTTACAGAATACAGTTTTTGAAGGAGAGGATGAAGACAAGGGGAAGCCGGCCGTAACCCATTATAAAGTGTTGGAGCGTTTCGGCTATGTAACCTTGATTTCCTGTAAGTTGGAAACCGGCCGTACTCACCAAATTCGTGTGCATATGAAACACATTGGGCACACCCTTTTTAATGACGAACGCTATGGTGGCGAACGTATTTTGAAAGGGACTACATTCACAAAATACAAACAGTTTGTAGAAAACTGTTTTAAGGTGCTTCCTAGGCAGGCTTTGCATGCTAAAACGCTGGGTTTTAGTCATCCAACGACTGGGGAGTTCATGCATTTTAATGCAGATATTCCGGAAGATATGCTGCAATGTATAGAAAAATGGCGGGTTTACGCCAAACACCAAAATTTGGATATTGAATAGGTTCCTTCGGTAAATTAATAGATCTTTTTTAGTAAATTCATAGGGTAATTCAAACCAATTATCCGTATGAAATTGTATAACCTTGTGCCAATGCTGTATACTGAAGATGTGGAAGCCACGATTCAGTTTTATACAAGTCAATTGGGCTTTGTTTGTGATGCCTTTGATGAAGTCACAAAATGGGCCTCCATACACCGGGACGGTGTAGAATTGATTCTTACCAAACCAAATGACATGGTTCCTTTCAATAAAGCTGAATTTACGGGCTCTTTCTACATAAGGACGGTGAACGTAGATACACTTTGGCAAACGGTTAAAGACAATGTAGAGGTATGCTACCCCATAGATAATTTCCAGTGCAGCATGCGCGAATTTGCCATTTACGACAATAATGGCTATGTGCTGCAGTTTGGGGAGGAATTGACCCTAAACTAATGCATATAATTACTTTTGCTTATACTGCCATAGAAAATATAGAATCCCAAAATTGAAAAATAGATACGGTAATTGTAATTTTGGGACAACAAAAAACTAAGCATGAAATTAGTATTATCACCTGCAAAATCCTTAGACCTTGAGAGTCAATTGCCAACCCAACAATCTACAGAAGCCTGTTTCCTGAAACAAGCAGAACGGTTGAACAAGTTATTGAAGAAGAAATCGGCCAAAAGCTTATCTCAACTTATGAAGATTTCCGATAATTTAGGTCAGTTGAATTATGAGCGTAACCAGAAGTGGGAATTGCCATTTACAGTTGAGAATGCAAGGCCGTCGGTGTATGCTTTTAGCGGTGATGTATACAGAGGATTGGATGCTTATACCATACCTCAGGATAAAATAGAAAAACTTCAAGATACGGTGCGCATCCTTTCTGGTTTGTATGGAATTTTGAAGCCTTTGGATTTAATGCAGCCGTACCGTTTGGAAATGGGGACTAAATTCCCAGTGGGTAAAAATAAAAACCTGTATGAGTTTTGGAAGAAGGAAATCACCCAAGCTTTGAATGATGAATTGGAAGAGGGCGAATTGTTTGTAAACCTTGCCAGCAACGAATATTTTAAGGCCATTGATACCAAAGCTCTAAAAGTGCCTGTAATTACTTGTACATTCAAGGATTTCAAAAATGGTGAATACAAAATGATCATGACCTTTGCAAAATTGGCAAGAGGCTATATGACGCGCTACATTATCGATACGGATGCGAAGACCTTGGATGATTTAAAAGGCTTCAATTATGAAGGCTATGGGTATAGCGAAACCATGTCTTCAGAAACCGAATTGGTATTTACAAGATAGGCTAAACTCTAGATTTATTGTTCACGTTGATCTTGTCTTCGGTTTTTTGACGTTTCTTGATTTTAGGACGCAGGACACCGTGGGTGCCTCGATGAATTTTACCGCGTTTGGTTTTCTTATCGCCTTTTCCCATAATATTTAGATTTTATTGGTTCTGCTTTAATATACTAAAAATTTAAAAATTACTTTAGTACATTAGCTTCGCTTAAAATCTATTCAATGGCCTATTATTTTATTGTAGCTCTGCAGGGTTACTGTATTTACCATCTTTACAGGAACAAAAATGAAAATTATTGGTTTTTCGTAATTATGTTCGTACCGGTTGTGGGGAGCATCATTTACCTGATAACTCAGGTGTACAATAAACGAGATGTAGAGAAAATCCATGATAATCTTACAACCATAATCAATCCCACTAAACAGGTCAAGGATTTGGAACGGAAATTACAATTTTCCGAAACTTACCAAAACAGGGTAGATCTAGCCGACGCCTATCTTCAAATTCAAGATTATTCAAACGCTATCAAGCACTATGAATTGGCTTTACAGGATACTTGGCACAATCAATACTATGTGATGTCCCAATTGCTTAAGTGTTATTACTATACTGGAGATTATGGTAATGTGGTAGCTTCTGCTGAAAAGATTAAAGAGGAAAAGGAGTTTATGAAATCCCGAGTGCAATTTTTCTATGGATTGGCCCTAAAGGAACAGGGACGAATGGAAGAGGCCGAGGAGCAACTTCGGTATATTGACACGCCTTACAGTAATTATGAAGAGCGTTTGCAATTGGTTCATTTTTTAAATGAAAAAGGAGATACCAAAGAAGCTAATGTCATTTTAGGGGAGTTGCATCAGGAAACTCAAAACCTTACAAAACCTAACCGAAAAAAGTATAGAGCTGTCATTACCGAAGTCGAGAAAATGTTAAGCACTCAATAGATGTTTCTGCACCAACATCCATTCCCACCTTTTATTTTCGAAGATACTACCAAGCTCATTGTAGGCACGTTGCCGCCACCACGCTTTTCCATGGGTGAGTTGTTGGAAAAAGATGTTGATTTTTGTTATGGCAGTTATTACAACTCTTTGTGGTTGTATATAGATGCTATTCATAATTTGAATCTTCGTTATGACAATTCCCGGGAAGCTGTAGAAGAACGCAAGCAGTTCTTGCATAAACACAAAATAGGGGTTTGCGATATTGTGGAAAGTGCCCAACGGGAAAAAATCGATGCTTCAGATTTGGGTATGACCAATATCAAATTGAGGGATGTAATTGGCTATCTACAAAAATATCCCAATATCAACACATTATTGTTTACAGGAGGCAATAGCAAGAATGGCCCAGAATATTTCTTCAGAAGGCATTGCAAGGAATACGGTATTAAACTACAGCCTGTAGAAAGCAAAGTGCCACGCATCCATTCATTTCAATTAAAAGATAAAAATGAAGAAGTTCGGGAGATTAAGACGGTTTCCTTGACTTCAGCATCGGGATCGGCCAACAGAGCTATTGGGAGTATGCCTCTTTATCAACAACTCAAAGCTAAAAATCCAGACTTTACCACTTTCGATTTTAGGGTGCTGCAGTATCGCGAGTTTTTTTAGGATTTATATTCTTTACCAAATTCTTGTAGAGGAATAGCATTGTAAAAATTAGCGTACCTTTGCGGCTTGTTAAAAAGAATGACGCTACACTATAGATTGTCATTTCCAAACAATTTATATGTCATTTAAAGCACTCGGGCTAACAGAAGCCATCTTAAAAGCGGTAGATAAAAAAGGGTATACCGAACCGTCTCCAATTCAACAAAAAGCAATTCCATCCATTTTAGAAGGGAAAGATGTCTTGACATCGGCACAAACCGGAACCGGAAAAACCGCAGGGTTTACTTTGCCAATGTTACACTTATTGTCTCAAGAGGCTCCTTTAAGAAATCGCCCAATTCGTGCCTTGGTGTTGACGCCTACGCGGGAATTGGCGGCTCAAGTACATGACAATGTGAAGGAGTATAGCACGTTTCTGGATATTAAATCTGCCGTTATTTTTGGAGGGGTGAACCAAAACCCACAAGTAGCAACCTTAAGAAAAGGAGTTGACGTATTGATCGCTACTCCAGGGAGATTGATGGACTTGCACAATCAAAAGTTGTTGTCTTTGGCTAAAGTGGAATTCTTTGTATTGGATGAAGCCGATCGAATGTTGGACATGGGTTTTTTACGCGACATTGAAAAAATCATGAAAATGATTCCTGCGAAGCGTCAAAACTTATTGTTTTCGGCTACCTTTTCCAAGGACATCAAAAAGCTGACCCATAGTATTTTGAGACATCCTGTTCAAGTGGAGGCAACCCCTGAAAATTCAACAGCCGAAGCGATTAATCAAAAAGTCTATCGCGTTGCCAAAGGCAAAAAAACAGGCTTGATCATAAAGTTGATTAGTGAAGGCAACTGGAAACAGGTCTTGGTCTTTACTCGTACCAAGCATGGCGCCAACAAACTTACCAAAAAGATGATCTCTAGTGGCATTACGGCAGCGGCAATCCACGGCAATAAAAGTCAAGGTGCCCGAACCAAAGCTTTGGCAGGCTTTAAGGATGGAAGCATCAATGTGTTGGTGGCAACGGATATTGCTGCCCGCGGATTGGACATTCCTTTATTGCCGCATGTGGTGAATTTTGAACTGCCCAACATTTCTGAAGATTATGTACATCGTATAGGAAGAACCGGTAGGGCAGGTGCTAGTGGTGAAGCCATTTCTTTGGTGAGCGCCGATGAAACCACCTATTTAAAAGCCATTGAAAAATTGGTGGGAGAGAACATTCCTGTGGAAATCTTGGAAGGCTTCGAACCTGATCCCAATGCATCTACTGAGCCTATTAAACCTGGGCAAGGGAACAGAAATCAGAAATCACGCCGACCAAAAACTGGCCAGGCAAATTCTAAAAGTGAAGGATCAAAGAATACCACATCCAAAAATAAAAAGCCAAAACGTTATAGAGGAAGACGATCTAACGAGCCTCGTAGCTAATTTTTGAAATCATGGAGCAGCCCAATAACCCATTACACGGTATTACCTTAAAACAAATGGTGACTGAGCTTCAGGAACATTATGGTTGGGAGTATATGGGATATATGGTCAATATTCGCTGCTTTACACATAATCCTTCCATTAAATCAAGTTTGACATTTCTTAGACGAACACCTTGGGCTAGGACCAAAGTAGAAGAATTGTATTCGGAGATGTTGCAGAATAGGAGATAAAGCTTTGAATATGATTACAGGCTAAGCCTTGCCAAATAATCAAAGTGGTCTCCTTCCTTTACGAGTTCACATTTTAGTCCAACGGAAGTGCAGGCAGTGTAGAGCGTATTAAAGTCAAGGTACAGCCATTTCATGGGAAGTTCCTTTTCACCTTTGTAGCTTAAAAAGTAGTCCAGTTCGCCATAATAATTGGCATTGGTGTCAATCCACAAACCGCCATCTTCGTCTTCATACATGTATTTGATATCTGAAGAGTCGATTAAAATTTGCCCATTTGGATTCAGCAGGGATTTTAAATGGTATAGGTAGGTAGCTACTTGGGAAAGTTCTTGGAAAATTCCCGTACCGTTCATCAACAGCAAAATAGTGTCAAAGGTTTCGGTTTCTTCCAGAATAGGAAGAACTTCAGCATTTGTAACACCTCTATCTTTGGCAACGGTAACGGCTCCTTCAGAAATATCGATGGCTTTAACTTTTAGTCCTTTCTCCTGTAAATACAAACTGTGACCACCTGCACCACAACCCACATCCAAGACCTTTCCTTTGGCAAGTTGAAGGGCTTTTTGTTCCAATTTGGGCATGTCCTTATAAGTTCTGAAGAGATAAGGAAGCGGCAGTTCATCTTCCTCCGAAATATTGGTAGAGGTTGTCAAATCTTCCGTGTAATTACCTTGGTGGTAATCCAAAAGGGCTTGTCCAAATAAATCTTTCATAGCAGTACTGTTAATAGTTGGGTGCTTGGTGATGGTATCTTGGGAGTTTCTTATTTTTGCAGCATGGAAGACATCATCAAAAATCTACCAAAACAGGTCAAAGATAGACATAAGGAAAACAAAACCTTCTTTGCCAAGCTTAAAAAAAAGCCACCTAAGCAATTGGACTATATCATGCAGGAGTTGCATGAGGAAGAGTTTGAACGTACCAATTGTTTGGAATGTGCTAATTGCTGCAAAACCACGGGACCTTTATTTACTGACAAGGATGTGGACAGGATTGCGAAGCATTTCCGTATGAAACCATCCAAATTTATCGATGAATTTTTAAGGGTAGACGAAGATAATGACTACGTACTGCAAAGTGTGCCTTGTACGTTTTTGGGAGCAGACAATTATTGTTCGATTTATGAAGTAAGGCCCAAAGCTTGCAGGGAATATCCGCATACCGATAGAAAAAAGTTTCAGCAAATCTCCAATCTTACACTAAAGAATGTAGCCATTTGCCCTGCCGCTTTCAATATTGTGGAGGAAATGAAAAGGCGTATTAAGCTTTAGGCGATTCCCAATAAAAGGAAGTTTAGGAGAGAGCATTTTTAGTATCTTTAGTCAAAACTTTTCTTCTTGGAATCTATTATTGATTACTTCGAAACCATTCCTTCGCTCCACCGAAGCATTATTTTGGTTGGAGGGATTGCCTTCTTTTGGATGTTGGAAGGCGCAGCTCCTTTATTTCAATTCAAATACCACAAATGGCGACATGCCATCCCTAATTTGTTTTTTACGGCAACAACGGCGTTGGTCAATTTGCTTTTGGCCTTTTTGTTGTTCAAAACGGCCAATTTGGTCCAAGAGCATAACTTCGGAATTTTGAATTGGCTGCCAGAGATGCCGCTTTGGTTGTATGCGCTTTTGGGAGTGTTGTTGCTGGATTTCTTTGGCGCCTATTTGGCTCATTATGTAGAACACAAAGTAAAACCCTTGTGGATGGTGCATCTCGTTCACCACACCGATCATAATGTAGATACCACTACGGCCAATCGTCACCATCCAATCGAAAGTGTCATTCGGTTTGTGTTTACCTTGTTTGGGGTGGTGGTCATTGGTACTCCTATTGCTTTGGTGTTTATTTACCAATCGCTTTCGGTGGTGTTTACCCAGTGGACACATGCCAATATTAAAATGCCCAAGCGTTTGGATACATTCTTAAGTTATTTTTTTGTGTCCCCGGATATGCATAAGGTTCATCACCATTATGTGTTACCTTATACGGATTCCAATTATGGAAATATTTTTTCTATTTGGGACCGTTTGTTAGGGACTTATATGGAGTTGGACCGAGACAAATTGGTGTACGGTGTGGATGTATTTCCAAATGAAGAGGAGAATGGCAATTTGGGAAATTTGTTGACACAGCCTTTTCAGAAATATAAAAAGCCCACAATTTTACCAGTCAATGAAGATTTATAAAGCAGCATGTCATTTCTTACTCTTCGCAATTATGACCAATTGTAATTCCAAACAGTTTATCGGGGTACAGGGCCACAGAGGCTGCAGGGGGATGCTTCCGGAAAATTCACTTCCAGCATTTCAAAGAGCTGTTGAGGTTGGTGTGCAAACTTTGGAAATGGATGTGGTGGTATCCAAAGACCGAAAGGTCGTGGTGTCGCACGAGCCTTTTATCAGTCGGTTTTATTGTTTGGATCCCTTCAGCAATGAAATTCCCTTGGTAGATGATATGGCTTATAACCTTTATGAGATGACCTATGATTCCATAAGGCAATTCGATTGTGGTAGCAAACAACATCCAAGGTTTTCGCAGCAACAAAATATGCGGACTTTTAAGCCACTCATGACTGAAGTATTTGATTTTGCTGATAGTTTAAATAGGCATATTGCCTATAATATTGAGTTGAAGGCAAGACCTGATTATGATGTGCTGTACACTCCAGAACCTGCAGATTTTGTACAATTGGTATTGAAGGATATTGAAAAAAAGCAAGTGTTTGAGCGTTGCAACTTACAGTCCTTTGACGTGAGAATTCTGGAGGAAGTAAAAAAGCAAGCGCCCGAAATGTCCGTAGCACTTTTGGTAGATGAAACAGAATCCATTGAAGAGAAACTCATGGAACTCAGCTTTCAACCAGAAATCATAAGTCCGTATTTTGAACTTCTTTCAAAGGAAATGGTAGCCACATATCAAGCTTCGGGCTATAAAATCATTCCGTGGACAGTTAATGAAACTGCCCACATCCAAAGAATGATTGATTATAAGGTCAACAGTATTATCACCGATTACCCTTTACGGGCACTTCAGCTTTTAAATAAGGAATAACTATTATTTGTAAAGAAGATAAGGTTGACGCATTTGGTCATAGGTCTTCAAGCCGCGCACCCAAGTTTTTTTGATTTCGTCTGCCGTGTGGCGCTTTTCAATTTGTTTTTGCAAGGTTTTGGTCCCCGCCAATTTGGTGAAAAAGTCATTGAAAAAAATCGGTTTGTCAATGGTGTTTTGGTAGGCGTTGATGAGGTAATTCAAATCCAAACGAGCTAAGTTTGGAGAGTCACTTAGGTTTTCTCCGTAGCATAACATCCCTTTATGTTTAGGGTGTTTGGAGCCCGCATTTGGTTGCGGTAAAAACTTAAATGTGTACATGCTTTTATCTAAATAAGGACTTCCGTAGATTTCAAATGGTTTTGGAGTCCCACGTCCAGCACTTACATTGGTGCCCTCAAAAAAGCAAAGGCTAGGGTATAGGTTAATTGCTTTATCGGTAGGTAAGTTTGGAGACGGCGCAATGGGAAGGCTATAGCTTCTTTGATGGGTATAATTTTGAACCGGAATTACCGCCAAATCACACGTAACTCCATTGTCCAGCCAATGTTCGCCATTGATCATTTTTGCATATTCCCCAATGGTCATACCGTGTACCACCGGTACAGGGTGCATGCCTACAAAACTTTTGTATTCTTTTTCTAAAATTGGGCCGTCTATATAATGTCCGTTAGGGTTAGGGCGATCCAAAATCAAAACAGGGATGTTTTGTTCGGCACAAGCTTCCATGACATAATGTAAGGTAGAGATGTAAGTATAAAATCGAGCACCCACATCTTGGATGTCGAATACCACTAAATCTAAACCTTCCAATTGAGTTGCTGATGGCTTTTTGTTGCTTCCATAAAGAGAGATGATTGGTAATTTGGTTTTGGAATCGATGCCATCTTTTACATGTTCTCCGGCATCGGCAGTGCCCCTAAAACCATGCTCGGGTGCAAATACTTTTACAACATTTGTTTTTAAGGCAACTAAAGAATCCACCAAATGGGTGTAACCTTTTTTATGAAAGATCACAGAGGTTTGATTGGCCACAATCCCAATTTTTTTTCCTTGTAATAAAGGTAAGTAGGCTTCGGTTTGGTTGGCGCCAACTGCAATGGGAGCATCAAGGTCAACTTCCTTGGAGGTATAACTAAAGTCTGAAAAATTGGAAGCGTTGCCGCCAGCTTCGGAAGTGGCAATGTTTCCACAGGAAAACGCTATTAAAACAAATAATAAAACTGTATTTTTGAAAACGGTTAATCGCATAAAAGTATTTTGAATTACGAATTTTTCTTAGCTAAACGCATTATTGGCAGTAAAGCGTATAAAAGTAGTGTTTCGGCCCCAATTATAAAAATTGGCATTACCGCCATAGCCATAGGAATTATCGTTATGCTCATTGCTGTGGCCACAGGGTTGGGACTTCAAAAAAAGATACGCGATAAAGTTGTGGCCTTTAATGGGCACGTCACCATTTCCAATTATGATACCAATGTCTCTGATGAGTCAGAAATACCGGTATCTTTAAATCAAGATTTTTATCCCGAATTTAAGGGAATAGAGGGCATTTCGCATGTGCAAGGCGTGGCCAAGAAGTTTGGTGTCATCCGTACCGAAACCGATTTTGAAGGTGTGGTATTAAAAGGTGTAGGTCAGGACTACAATTGGAAATATATTCAGGATTTTTTGGTTGAAGGACGCCTTCCAGAATTTGGTGAGCAGATGGGGAATGAAGTGCTCATTTCACAATACATTGCCAATAGGTTAAAGTTTGAGGTAGGAGATTCTTTTCAGATGGTGTTTGGAAAGGAGGATGCCAATCAAATCCCAAATATCAGAAAGTTTACGGTGGTAGGAATTTACAATTCTGGGTTTCAGGATTTTGATAAGACCTTTATTATTGGTGACTTGAAGCAGGTGCAAAGACTTAACAAATGGCAAGCAGATCAAGTTGGGAATTTTGAGGTGTTTATTAATGATTTTGATCAAATTGAAGAAAAAGGACTAGAGATTTATGAGGCAACCCCTTCCAACCTGAATGCTGAAACGATTACCGAGAAATACATTTCAATTTTTGAATGGATCAATATTTTCGACAATAATACTTATGGGGTTATTGGAATCATGATTATCGTGGCGGGGATCAATATGATTACGGCGCTCTTGGTATTGATTTTGGAACGTACCCAAATGATTGGGATTTTAAAAGCCTTGGGAAGTTCTAATTGGAGCATTCGGAAAGTGTTTCTCTATAATGCGACTTACCTAGTTGGTTTGGGCTTGTTTTGGGGAAATTTGATAGGGCTGTCGCTTTTGGCTATCCAATATTATTTTGGTGTTTTGCAATTTCCAAATCCCGAACAATATTATATGACGACTATTCCAGTTTACGTGAGCCTTAAAAATATATTGTTGCTGAATATAGGCTGTTTTTTAGCTTGTATGCTCATGTTGTTGGTGCCTTCATATATTGTTACTAGAATTTCTCCAGTCAAAGCCATCAGGTTCGAGTAATTAGAAGAAGGTGACATCTTTAACTTTTGCCATTTGTTTATTTATGGTAATTTTAAAGCATGGACTACGCAGAAAATATCTTAGGAACCATTGGGAACACCCCTTTGGTGAAACTCAATAAACTTACCGCAGAATTGCCTTGTTTGGTATTGGCGAAATATGAAACGTTCAATCCTGGAAATTCCGTAAAGGACCGAATGGCCTTAACGATGATAGAAGATGCCGAAGCAGATGGAAGACTGCAGCCTGGAGGCACTATTATTGAAGGGACTTCCGGAAACACAGGAATGGGGTTAGCGCTTGCAGCCATTGTAAAAGGTTACAAATGTGTTTTTGTAATCAACGACAAACAGTCCAAGGAAAAAATGGATGTGCTTAGGGCGATGGGAGCAGAAGTAGTAGTGTGCCCAACAGCTGTGGCTCCTGACGATCCCCAAAGTTATTATTCCGTAGCGAAGCGATTGGCAAAAGAAATTCCAAATTCTTGGTATGTTAATCAATATGATAATCCTAGTAATACCAAAGCACATTACGAAAGTACAGGGCCAGAAATCTGGAAACAGACGGATGGGAAAGTAACGCATTTTGTGGTGGGAGTGGGTACTGGTGGTACTATCTCAGGTGTAGGGCGTTATTTAAAGGAGCAAAATCCCAATATTAAGGTCTGGGGAATTGATACCTATGGCAGTGTTTTTAAAAAATATCATGAAACGGGTATTTTTGATGAGAAGGAAATCTATCCTTACGTCACAGAAGGAATAGGGGAAGATATTCTGCCAAAAAATGTAGACTTTAGTATTATTGATGGATTTACCAAAGTCACCGATAAGGATGCAGCCATTTACACCCAATTATTGGCAAAGGAAGAAGGGATGTTTCTTGGGAATTCTGCTGGAGCAGCCGTAAAAGGATTGCTTCAAATGAAGGAGCATTTTACCAAAGATGATGTGGTAGTGGTACTGTTTCACGACCATGGAAGCCGCTATGTGGGGAAAATGTTCAATAATGACTGGATGAGTAAAATGGGGTATATTGAGTAAAGAAAGTATGTTTTTTATTTTAGATTTCTTTCTTGTGTTTGTATTTCAATATGTTGCGATGTAAATATTTCTTATTTTTAAGAGATGCAAGAAGATTTTCTACATTATCTCTGGAAATATAAAATCCATAAGACATCGAATCTTAAAACTACTTCTGGGGAAACAGTGACCCTAGCAAATGTAGGGCAGCATAATACAGATTCTGGTCCTGATTTTTTCAATGCTCAAATAAAAATTGGAAATCAGCTGTGGGCGGGTAATGTTGAGGTGCATGTAAAATCTTCCGATTGGTTTGTGCACGGGCACGAACAGGACCAAGCTTACGACAATGTGATTTTACATGTGGTATGGGAACATGATACCGAAATTTTCAGAAAAGATAATTCCGAAATTCCCACTTTGCAATTAAAGGATAAAGTGGACACGCAGTTGTTGGACACCTATTCCGAACTATATTCCAAAGGGAATAAATGGATTTATTGTGAAGACAATCTGTCCAAAACTGATCGGTTTGTTTTAAACAATTGGTTGGAGCGTTTGTACATTGAGCGTTTGGAACAGAAGTATCAAACTATTGAGAAACTGCTTTCAGATTCAAAAAATGATTGGGAGGCTGTATTGTTCAAAATGTTGGCCAAAAACTTTGGATTGAAAGTCAATGGCGACGCATTTTTCAGTTTGGCACAGTCGGTTGATTTTTCCGTAGTCAGAAAATTGCAGAGCAACCAATTTGGTTTGGAAGCACTTTTCTTTGGGCAGTGCGGTTGGTTGGACAGTGAATTGGAGGATGTTTACTATTTGAAACTTCAAAAAGAGTATGGATTTCTGAAGCAGAAATTTCAGCTTTCCAATGTGTCTGTTTTAGCACCGCAATTTTTTAGGCTGAGGCCGCCAAATTTCCCGACTATCAGATTATCGCAGTTGGCAAGTCTATATGCAAATGAAAAGCAATTGTTTTCAAAACTTATGGAACTTAACTCGCTTGAAGATTATCATAAGGTTTTGGATTGTGAAACGTCACTGTATTGGGAAACCCATTATTCTTTTGGCAAAAGCTCCAAGCCATCCAAAAAACGATTGACCAAAACCTTCGTCGACTTACTTCTTATCAATACTATTATCCCAATAAAATTTGCCCATTGCAAAGCAAATGGAAAGGAGATTGATAACGTGGTGCAATTGGCGCAACAGATTCATGCAGAAAGTAATAGTTTGCTTTCTGCCTTTGCCAATTTGGGGATAAAATGTCAAAACGCACTACAATCGCAAGCCTTGATTCAGTTAAAGAGGAACTATTGTGAAAGGCAAAAGTGTCTTGACTGTGCGATTGGCGCAAATATTCTACAGTTGGTCTAATAGCTTAATGTTTTAAGAATTTATTTTCTTGGTTTTCGGCTTAAAAATTTAAATTGTTAAATAAATTAACATTTGAATGAATAAAAATTAAAAAAGATGGAGCTAAAATCAATTATTAAGTATTCTATAATGGGGACTTTGGGTTTGACAATTTTTAATTGTCAACCAGATGCAACCGATCAAGTAGATGAAGAAATAGAAACGGTGTCTTTTATGGAGTCAAAAGTGATTCCTGGAAGTTATATTGTAGTGTATAATAACGCCAACCAAAGAATGGCACCTTTGCCAAAGGTGAAAACACTTCAGGAATATACCTCGCAAATGAATGGGTTAAAACGTTTGTTTTTAAATGAGTTTGAAACAATAGGATTGGAGGATTCCCATATTACGGCAACCTTTGGCCATGCTGTTAAAGGTTTTGCTGCCAATTTATCTGAAGCCCAATTACAAAATTTACAGAACGATCCAAGAGTTTTGAGGATTGAACAAAATTTCACCATGAGCATTTCTCCCTATAAAGGAAAACCTGGAGGAGGAAATACGGGGACTAGCGATACACAACAAATACCTTACGGAACTACTAGAGTTGGTGGTGGAAACACAGCATCAAGCCATACGGCATGGATTATTGATTCGGGTATAGATTTGGATCATCCCGATTTGAACGTGGATGTGTCTAGAAGCGTTTCTTTCTTATCAGGCTCTGGAGCAAACAGTGCCGATGATCAAAATGGTCATGGAACCCATGTGGCTGGAACCATCGCAGCTTTGGACAATAATATAGGTTCTGTGGGTGTTGCTCCCGGGACTACGGTTGTGGCCGTTCGTGTATTGGACCGTCGCGGAAGTGGTAGTTTATCAGGAGTTATTGCGGGTGTGGATTATGTTAAGGCTGAAGGAGAAGCAGGAGATGTTGCCAATATGAGTTTGGGCGGAGGTGTATCACAGATTTTGGATAATGCAGTTATTGCAGCTGCAGCAGAATCGGGTGTGAAGTTTGTGTTGGCGGCAGGAAATGAATCCAACAATGCCAATAGTCATTCACCAGCAAGAGCCAATGGAGCTAATATCTATACCATTTCGGCCATGGATTCTGATGATAATTGGGCGTATTTTTCAAACTATGGAAACCCTCCAGTAGATTATTGTGCCCCTGGAGTAGGTGTTTATTCTACATGGAAAAATGGAGGGTATAATAGCATAAGCGGAACTTCCATGGCGGCACCACATGCAGCAGGAGTCTTGTTATTGGGTAATCCTTCCACAGATGGAACTGTTAACGGTGATCCAGATGGGAATGCAGATGCTATAATTCATCTCTAAACGGAATATATAGTTTTAAAAAGCCACTTTTTCGAAAGTGGCTTTTTTTTGTAATTTAAAATCATCAAATTTGTTTTAATGAATATATTCTACAAGATATTACTGCATTTTCAGAAACACGGCTATTATGTGTGTCAACGTATTGCCGACCGTTTGGGGATTAGGGCCAAAGTGGTAAGGACGTCCTTTATTTACTTGACCTTTGTAACCCTTGGTTTTGGTTTTGCCCTGTATTTGATTCTTTCCTTTTTAATGCGTGTCAAGGACTTACTCTATACCAAGCGTTCTTCGGTTTTTGATCTATAAATATATGAACAGTACCTTACTTCGTCTTTCCAAATCCAAAACAACCATCGCGATATTGCTGTTGGCTTTTTTGGTTTTTTCGGGAATGATTGGGTTCAGGATCATTTCTGGTTATAATTGGATTGATGCCCTCTACATGACGGTTATTACCATTACTACGGTGGGGTTTGGAGAGGTGCGTCCGTTGGATGATCAATCCAAAATTTTTACAGTGTTTTTGATTTTGGCGAGCATTGTCATTGTGGGGTATGTGATTAGTGTATTGACAGAGTATTTGCTAAGCCAAAATAGTTTTGAAGAATTAAAACAAAAGAATATGCAAAAGCGAATTGACCAACTTCAGGACCATATCATTATATGTGGGTATGGCCGAAACGGGACACAGGCGGCCAAAAAGTTGATAGCCTACAATAAACCATTTGTGGTCGTTGAGCAGAATAAAGAGCTTATTGATAAGTTTGAAAGTGAGCTGGTAAATTTCATTCACGGGAATGCCAATGAAGATGAGGTGCTCCACAGGGCTGGTATCAACAGAGCAAGTACGTTGATTTCGGCGTTGCCAAATGATGCCGATAATTTGTTTGTGGTACTTTCCGCGAGACAAATTAATAAGAACTTAAGGATCATTAGTAGGGCTTCACAGGAGACAACCTATAATAAATTGAAATTGGCAGGAGCAGACAATGTCATTCTTCCCGATAAAATTGGAGGGGACCATATGGCTTCCTTGGTTGTGGTTCCTGATTTGATTGAGTTTATAGACAACCTTTCCATAGTAGGAAGGTCGCATGTGAATATTGAAGAAATTGAAGTGGCAAAGCTTTGCAGTGATGCCGATGAAAAGACCATTCGAGACTTGGATTTGCGCAATAAAACGGGGTGCAATATCATCGGGTTTAAAAATGGGGCCGGGGAATATATTGTAAATCCAGAGGCTGAAATGAAGCTAGGAGTCAACTCCAAGATCATTGTTTTGGGGCGTCCGGAGCAGATTCAAAAACTGAATTCGGTCTACAATATCAGGTAGTTAATTTTTGATTTTAACAACCAAGGCTTTATTAGTTCAATTTTTTTTAGCATCTTGGCGACCCTAACAATAATTAATTAAGAAATAACTAAATTTAAAATTCCATATGAAGAAATATCTTCTATCGTTACTTTCAGTTTTATTACCAATTTTAACTTTTGCACAAGAGTCAACTTCCGAAAAAATCGATGCCTTTTTTAAGGACTATACCGGATGGTTTGTAGAGTGGATTTTCAAGGAAATTCCCTTTTCAGACACCTACAGTATTCCGTGGGTGCTTATTGTGTTGATAGGAGGTGCTATATATTTTACCGTTTATTTCAAATTCATTAATATTACAGGTTTCCGTACGGCAATTAGAGTGGTACAGGGGAAATATGAAGATATTGAAAAGCATGGAGCTGACACTTTGTATGGCGATGTGACGCCTAACGATCATGAAAATATCATTGAAACCTTAAGGGATGATAGTGCGGAAGGAGAAGTGTCCCACTTCCAGGCCCTTACAGCAGCCCTTTCTGCCACTGTAGGTTTGGGGAATATTGCAGGTGTGGCCGTAGCCTTGTCTATTGGTGGTCCCGGGGCAACCTTTTGGATGATCATGGCTGGACTTTTAGGGATGGCTTCCAAATTTGCAGAATGTACCTTAGGGGTGAAGTATAGAGACGTTGGAAAAGATGGAACCGTTTACGGAGGACCAATGTACTACTTGACCAAAGGTCTTAAGGAAAAAGGAATGGCTGGTTTTGGAAAGATATTGGCAGTTTTATTTGCGGTGTTTGTAATTGGTGGTTCTTTTGGAGGTGGAAATATGTTCCAAGCCAATCAAGCGGCAGCTCAATTTATTAAGTTGTTTGAATTGCAAGACGTTTCCAATGCAGGGATGTATTTTGGAATTGTGATGGCGGTTATTGTAGCCGTAGTGATTATTGGAGGAATCAAAAGAATTGCTTCTGTAACGGAAAAAATTGTACCGTTCATGGCTGGGATTTATGTGTTGGCAGCTTTGATTATTTTAGGAGCTAACTTCACACTTATCGATGACGCTTTTGCGTTGATTTATGATGGAGCCTTTTCAGGACTGGGAATCGCGGGAGGTCTTGTAGGAGTGATGATCCAAGGGATTCGTCGTGGTGCATTTTCCAATGAAGCAGGTGTTGGTTCGGCAGCTATTGCCCACTCGGCAGTAAGAACCAAGTATCCAGCCTCTGAAGGAATTGTAGCGCTTTTGGAACCATTTGTAGATACCGTGGTTATCTGTACTATGACTGCTTTGGTAATTGTAATTACCAATTTCAACGGGCAATTTATGGAGTACGGGGTGCCAATTAAGGAAGGTGTTGAGTTAACAGCTATTGCGTTTGACTCTGTGATTCCTCATTTCTCTGTAGTGTTGACCTTGGCAGTAATCCTATTTGCGTTTTCTACCATGATTTCTTGGTCTTACTACGGAATGCAAGGGTGGGTGTTTTTGTTTGGAAAAGGAAAAACATCAGATTTAGTATATAAAATTTTATTCCTATTTTTTGTGGTTGTAGGATCTTCTATCAGCCTTGGAGCTGTTATCGATTTCTCCGATGCCATGATTTTTGCAATGGTGGTACCTAACATTATTGGTGTGATAATTTTGGCACCGATTATCCGTAGAGAACTTGGAAAATATAAGGAAGCCATAGAGGTGAAACATGATGCATTGGAAGAAGGAGCAACAGATTTGACCGAACATATGTAAAAACAATTAAAATGAAAAATATAAAATCCCATTTCGTGTTTACCAAACAACAACGGAATGGGATTTTGTCTTTATTGAGCCTAATTGTTATTCTTCAATTAGTATATTTCTTTGTGGATTTCCCAAGGAAGGAAATTGATTTCGATAATGAAAATCTTGAAAAATTTCAAAAGGAGATCGATTCTCTTAAAGTTGTTGAAATCGAAAAACGCCAACCAAAAATCTTTCCATTCAACCCAAACTTTATTACAGATTACAAAGGGTATACTTTGGGGATGAGCAATGAGGAAATTGACAGATTGCTTCATTTTAGGGAACAGGGAAAGTGGATTAATTCCAAAGAGGAATTCCAACAGGTTACAATGGTTTCTGATTCGTTGTTGAATACCATGGCTCCCTATTTTAAATTCCCAGATTGGGTGATGAATACTTCTGAAGCAAAACCGAAATCCATTAAGGTAAATCCTCCACTAACAAAAATAGATTTAAATAAGGCGAGTCAAGAGGATTTAAGGAAAGTGAACGGTATTGGAGAAGTGCTTTCCAAACGGATTGTTGATTATAGAAAAACATTGTCTTCAGGCTTTATATCGATGGTGCAGTTGCAGGAGGTATATGGTCTGTCACCTGAGGTCATCGAGCGCATGTCCGAACGATTTTTTGTGAAGGAACCGGAGAATTTAATTAAGGTAAAATTGAACACAGCTTCCAGGGATGAGCTGGTGACCATTAAGTATATTGACTATGAAATTGCCCATAAAATTATTGAAGAACGGACGCTTCGCGAGGGGTTTAAATCGCTGGAGGAATTAACAAAAGTAAAAGACTTTCCTGTTCATCGGTTTGAGATAATTAAGCTATATTTGACGCTTAATTAACTCTAGAATACTATATTTATGAATAGCATGTACTTCACTGAAGAACATCAGCTTTTTCGCGAAAGCCTTAAGGAATTTTTAAAAAAAGAAGTCGTACCACATATAGATAAATGGGAAAAAACTGGGACTATAGAGCGGTTTATTTGGGAGAAATTTGGAGAGATGGGATACCTTGGATTGCCTTATCCAGAGGCCTACGGGGGACTTGATTTAGATTTGTTTTATACCGTGATTCTTTTGGAAGAATTACAGAAAGTGAATTCAGGAGGATTTGCTGCAGCTATTTGGGCGCACACCTATTTGGCCATGACGCATTTGAATAAAGAAGGCAACCACGATATTAAAAAGAGATATTTGGAACCTAGCATTGCTGGAACCAAAATTGGAGCCCTTTGTGTAAGTGAGCCTTTTGGAGGAAGTGATGTGGCAGGAATGCGAACTACAGCGGTTAAAGAAGGAGATTCTTATCTAATTAACGGATCAAAGACTTTTATTACCAATGGTTACTACTGTGACTATATGGTAGTGGCTGCCAAGACAAACCCAGAATTGGGAAATAAAGGGATCAGTATGTTTGTGATTGATAAGGATACCCCAGGAATCTCTGCTTCTAAATTGGATAAATTGGGATGGAGAGCATCTGATACTGCGGAAATAGCTTTTGACAATGTGGTGGTGCCAGCTTCTAACTTAATGGGTGAAGAAGGAAAAGGATTCCCTTATATCATGCAGCACTTTGCTTTGGAAAGACTGATTATGGGAGTGAACGCCCACGCTAGAGCAGAGTATGCTTTGGAGTATGCCCTTCAATATATGTCTGAAAGAAAAACTTTCGGTAAATCAATTGATCAATACCAAGCCTTAAGACACAAGTATGCCGATATGTACAGTTTTATGGAATTGTGCAAGGAGTACAACTATTCTGTAGCCAATAGATTGAATAAAGGAGAGTATGTGGTTAAGGAAGCGACAATTTCCAAACTGCAATCCACTAAAATGGCAGATGAGGTAATCTATGGTTGTTTACAGTTTTTAGGTGGGTATGGCTATATGGAGGACTATCCAATGGCGCGCCTTTTAAGAGATAGTAGGCTAGGGCCTATTGGAGGAGGTACTTCCGAAATCCTTCGTGAGATCATTTCCAAAATGGTAATCGACAAAAAAGATTATAAACCAGCAACCTAATATTTTATGAGAAGTCCCCATTTTAAGGTTCTTTTTGCCATGGCTATCGGCTTTTGTGCGATGCCTTCCTTTGCGCAAAAAGAACTCAAAAATAAAATTGTGGATTTTGCAACATTGATGCCTGTTGAAAGTGCCAGTATCTATGTTCAAAACACAACAATTGGTACGGTAAGTAACGCCGATGGAAAGTTTGTCCTTTTGGTTCCTAACGAGTTTGCAAAGGACACCTTGGTAATATCTTCCATTGGGTATAAGAGTTATAAAGTGCCAGTTGGTGAATTTGACAACAGCATGGAAATTTATTTGGAGGAAGATATTGCTTCCTTGGATGAGATTCTTTTGGTGGCTGAAACAAGACCAGAAACAGGAAACGAAATTGTGGAACGGGCCTTGGGGAAATTGGGGGACAATTTCCCTGAGGAACCATATGTTCAAAAAGGTTTTTTAAGACATAAGGAACGAAATAAAAAGGAATTCAAGTGGCTCATAGAAAGCGCTATTACCCTATACGATTCCAGTTTTACTTCCGATGCCGACGTAAACTTAAAGATTAATGTAGATGAAATGCGCAAGAGTTATGATTTGCGCGATGTAGATAGTTTGTTGGCCTATACAGCTTATTTGAAGCAGGAAAAGAAGCTTAGAAACCTAAGGGCTAAAAACCTAAGACGCGATACCATTGCAACGGCTTCCTTGGTTAAAGCTATAAAATGGAATGATAGAAGAACCAATGGTTTGGAGCATTTGTTTCAGGGTAAATTGAATTTACTTAGAAACACTAATTCCAATAAAGCACTTTTTGGTGATCACATGTTAGAAAACCATCAATTTGAATTGGATACTGTTTTGGTGGATAATGGTAGAAAGATTTATAAAATTAAGATTGATGCTAGTACCGATTTTGTGAATCTGGAAACACCTGGGATTTATAACGACGGTTATGTGGCCAATGGTTGGATTTACATTTATTGGGACAATTACGCGGTGAAGAAAATAGAATACGAATTGGTAGCATCTTCCCCTCAGCAAAAGAGTAGAAGTAAAAATTTGTTCGGGACACAGGTAAACCATAAGTTGGTAATGACCTATATGGAGTATAATGACAAAATGTATCCTAGTTACATTTATTATGAAACTCCAAAACTGGTCAATGTGGGGGCAAAGGTTTCTTCCAAAGATCAAAATGAAGCTTACGATCCAATTGAACGCTATTATTATTCGGTGCAGGAAATCCTATTTACGGAGATTATTGTAGATCCAGAAGCGATTGCATTAGAAGCGCAAAAGGATTGGAATCCGGATATCTTTTCTGTGAAACCATATAACAAGGAATTTTGGAAAACCTATAACACCTTGTTGGAGAGTGAAGAAGATGAACAATTGATTCAGGATTTAACCAAAAGATCGTCTTTATATAAGGAGTAAATATTTTTTTTCATTTTAATTGCAATTAATAGATTACTTCTTATATTTGCCAACCGAAAAATTCTAAAAGAGAGGAGGTTAAGATACTATGTTAATTATACCAATTAAAGAAGGAGAAAATATAGATAGAGCGCTAAAGCGTTACAAGCGTAAATTTGATAAAACTGGTACTAAGCGTGCATTGCAAACTAGAAAGCAGTTTACTAAGCCATCAGTAGAGCGTAGAGCTCAAATTCAAAAAGCTCAATATATCCAGACTCTTAGAGATCTAGAAAACATCTAAGAATACATTTATTCTTAATTAAAATCCTGCAATCGCAGGATTTTTTTTTGCCGTTACTTAAGTAAATAATACTTTGTACTTTTAATGATATTCATTCCATAGAGAATATGTCCATAATAGCTTTTACAGATTACCTACTGCACGAAAAGAAATATGCCCTGCTTACCATAAAGGCATATTCTAAAGATTTGGGAGACTTTCAAGAATTTATCGCTTCGGAATATGGAGAACAGTCGTTACAGGATTTAGAGTATCGACAAATACGAACCTGGATTGTTTCCTTGGTAGAAAAGGGAATAAGTAACCGCAGTATCAATAGAAAGGTGTCGTCATTGAATTCCTATTATAAGTTTATGGTAAAGATCGGAGATATGGAAAGTAATCCATTGGCTAAACATAAGGCGCTAAAAGCTCCAAAAAAGGTACAGGTTCCTTTTTCCGAAGATGAGATGAATGCGGTAATCACGGCTCTGCAATGCGAAACCGATTTTGAAGGGCTGCGTGACCGTTTGATTATAGAGCTGTTTTATGCTACTGGTGTAAGGAGGATTGAATTGGTGCAGTTGAAGGTGGCCGATTTGGATTTAGCCAATAAAACGTTAAAAGTTCTAGGGAAGCGAAATAAAGAGCGTATCATCCCGTTAATAGATTCTGTGGTGCAAACAGCCAAGCAGTACCTTGAAGTAAGAAGTTCTTTAGATAATATTGTGGATGAAGCGTTTCTTTTTTTGACAAAAAAAGGTGTGAAAATTTACGAAACTCTTGTTTACAGAATTATAAATGATTATTTTAGTAGGGCATCTACAAAAGTAAAAAGGAGCCCTCACATATTGCGGCACTCGTTTGCCACACATTTACTGAGTCAAGGTGCAAATATGAATGCAGTAAAAGAACTTCTTGGGCATTCCAGTCTTGCAGCAACACAGGTTTATACCCACAACAGTATAAACGAGTTGAAAAAGGTGTATTCAAACGCACATCCAAGAAGTAAAAAACACGAATAGATAATTGTTCAATGTCTAACCATTAAGAATGAAGGATTGCATCCATACCTATAGCAGAATTTAATTTTTTAAATAGGAATTTGAAAAATTAAATTTTTTTTATGGGCAGCGGTCTTACATTCTTTTTAAATTTTTAAACATATGAAAGTAAACACACAGTCAGTCAACTTTAATGCAGACAAAAAGTTGATAGCGTTTATCCAAAAGAGAATGGATAAATTAGATTTATTTTATGACAGGGTTATCCAGTCTGACGTATTTCTGAAAGTGGAAAATACTAGTGCTAAGGAGAATAAAATCTTCGAGGCTAGGGTAAGTGTTCCCGGAGATAGTCTTGTCGTTAAAAAACAATGCAAGACATTTGAAGAAGGGGCCGATAGTGCCGTTTCATCCTTGGAGCGCCAACTCAAAAAGCGAAAAGAAAAATTAAGAACACATATATGACAAAATTTTTCAAAAAATGTTTTGAATAAAGAAATAAATATATACATTTGCAGTCCGTTAGAAATAGCGGACTTTTTTGTTGTACAAAAAGGCATCAAAAGCCGATATAGCTCAGCTGGCTAGAGCAGCTGATTTGTAATCAGCAGGTCGTGGGTTCGAGTCCCTCTATCGGCTCAAGTTCTTTAAGAGAAATGATCTAAAATATTGTAAAAACCATTGGGGAGATACTCAAGCGGCCAACGAGGGCAGACTGTAAATCTGCTGACTATGTCTTCGCAGGTTCGAATCCTGCTCTCCCCACTTTTTTACTCTATTTAAATTTTTAAAAAGCGGGAGTAGCTCAGTTGGTAGAGCGTCAGCCTTCCAAGCTGAATGTCGCCGGTTCGAACCCGGTCTCCCGCTCTTTTTAAAAAGCCGGTGTAGCTCAGGGGTAGAGCGTTTCCTTGGTAAGGAAGAGGTCACGGGTTCAAATCCCGTCATTGGCTCATATTACAGTGAATTAAATTTGAACACTAATATAAATTAAGATTAAATAAATTAAACATGGCAAAGGGAACTTTTGATCGTTCGAAACCACACTTAAACATTGGTACTATCGGACACGTAGATCACGGTAAAACAACTTTAACTGCCGCTATTACAAAAGTATTAGCTGATGCGGGTTTATCTGAAGCAAGATCATTCGATCAAATTGATAACGCTCCGGAAGAGAAGGAAAGAGGTATTACAATTAATACATCTCACGTAGAGTATCAGACTGCAAATCGTCACTACGCACACGTAGATTGTCCTGGTCACGCCGATTACGTTAAGAACATGGTAACTGGTGCTGCGCAAATGGATGGTGCTATCTTGGTGGTTGCTGCAACAGATGGTCCTATGCCTCAAACTCGTGAGCACATCCTTTTAGGTCGTCAGGTAGGTATTCCTCGTATCGTTGTTTTCATGAACAAAGTTGATATGGTTGATGATGAGGAGCTTTTAGAGTTAGTAGAAATGGAAATCAGAGATTTGTTGTCTTTCTATGAGTATGATGGAGATAACGGTCCTGTAATTGCTGGTTCTGCTCTTGGTGCACTTAACGGTGAGCAAAAGTGGGTTGATACAGTAATGGAATTGATGGAAGCTGTTGATGCTTGGATTGAAGAACCAGTACGTGATATGGATAAGCCTTTCTTGATGCCTATCGAAGATGTATTCTCTATTACTGGTCGTGGTACTGTTGCAACTGGACGTATCGAAACTGGTGTAGCTAAAACTGGAGATCCTGTAGAGATCATCGGTATGGGAGCTGAGAAATTGACTTCTACTATTACTGGTATCGAGATGTTCCGTCAAATCTTGGATAGAGGTGAGGCTGGAGATAACGCAGGTATCTTATTAAGAGGTATCGATAAAAACCAAATCTCTAGAGGTATGGTAATCGTTAAGCCAGGTTCTGTAACTCCACACAAAAAGTTCAAAGCTGAGGTTTATATCCTTAAGAAAGAAGAAGGTGGACGTCACACGCCATTCCACAACAACTACCGTCCACAGTTCTACGTACGTACAACTGACGTAACAGGAAACATTAGCCTTCCTGATGGAGTTGAGATGGTAATGCCTGGAGATAACCTTACTATTACTGTAGAATTGATCCAACCAATCGCGATGAACGTAGGTTTACGTTTCGCTATCCGTGAAGGTGGACGTACAGTAGGAGCTGGTCAGGTAACTGAAATCTTAGACTAATAATATTTATAGTTTATAAATTAAGGTGTCTTGTACATTTTAGCAAGACGCCTTGATTTATATTTACGGGTTTAGCTCAGTTGGTAGAGCACTGGTCTCCAAAACCAGGTGTCGTGAGTTCGAGTCTCGCAACCCGTGCAAATTTTTAGATTACATTTTTTTAACGTAAGTTGAGAGTTTGTAATCTGATAAAAACTTTTAAGTCAAATGGCAGGAATTGTTAATTATATAAAGGAATCCTTTGAGGAATTAAAGAATAATGTGTCATGGCCTACTTGGGCAGAAGCGCAAAGCTTAACTGTTCTTGTGGCTGTTTTCTCTATTGTTTTTGCATTGGCTATTTGGGGAGTGGATACTGTTTTTAGTAAAGTTATTAAACAATATTTTGATTTAATCAGCTAAAACACTTTTGAATGTCTGAGACAAACACAAATAAGAAATGGTACGTTGTTAGAGCCGTAAGTGGTCAAGAAAACAAAATCAAAACCTATATCGAGAATGAAATTACGAGATTGGGTCTAGAGGATTTTGTTGACCAAGTATTGGTTCCTACAGAAAAGGTGATTCAAATACGTAACGGGAAAAAGATACACAAGGAACGTGTGTATTTTCCTGGTTATATAATGATTCAAGCTAATTTAAGTGGAGAAATTCCACACATCATCAAATCCATTACCAACGTAATTGGATTTTTAGGTGAAACAAAGGGAGGTGATCCTGTGCCGTTAAGACAATCTGAAGTAAACAGAATGTTAGGTAAAGTGGATGAGCTTACGGTAGATGCCGATGCTAATGTGGCAATCCCTTACACCATTGGTGAGACAGTAAAAGTAATTGACGGTCCATTTAATGGATTTGATGGTACTATCGAAAAGATCAATGAAGAGAAGCGTAAACTTGAAGTTATGGTGCGAATTTTTGGAAGAAAAACACCATTGGAGTTGAGTTATATGCAAGTGGAAAAAGTTTAATAATTGTTACCAGATATATCGTATGTCTTTTTGCTTCCATATTAAGAGACATGCAAAACTAAATTTATTAAAATGGCAAAAGAATTAAGTAAAGTAGTTAAATTACAAGTTCGGGGAGGTGCTGCGAATCCGTCGCCACCAGTTGGACCCGCTTTAGGTGCTGCTGGAGTTAATATCATGGAGTTCTGTAAGCAATTTAATGCGAGAACCCAAGATAAAGCTGGTAAAGTATTACCAGTAGTTATCTCTGTTTACAAAGACAAATCTTTTGATTTTGTAATCAAAACTCCTCCAGCTGCTGTACAATTAATGGAAGCGGCCAAAGTAAAAAAGGGATCTGGAGAACCGAACAGAAAGAAAGTAGCTAAAATAACTTGGGATCAAGTTAGAGCTATTGCAGAGGACAAAATGCAAGACTTGAATGCATTTACAATTGAGTCTGCTATGACAATGGTTGCAGGTACTGCAAGATCAATGGGAATCACTGTTAAAGGCGGGGAAGCTCCTAACTAAAAATTTTTGAAATGGCAAGATTAACAAGAAAGCAAAAGGAAGCAAGAGCTAAAGTTGAGAAAAACAAGCTTTATTCTCTTGAGGAAGCTTCAAACTTATTAAAGGAAATTACTTATACTAAATTTGATGCTTCTGTAGATATCGCTGTTCGTTTAGGAGTAGACCCACGTAAAGCTAACCAAATGGTTAGAGGTGTAGTTTCTCTTCCTCACGGAACAGGTAAGGATATGAAAGTATTGGCCTTGGTAACTCCTGACAAAGAAGCTGAAGCTAAAGAAGCTGGAGCTGATTATGTAGGTTTAGACGAGTACCTACAAAAGATCAAGGACGGTTGGACAGACGTAGACGTTATCGTTACAATGCCTAGCATTATGGGTAAATTAGGACCATTAGGTAGAATTTTGGGACCTAGAGGTTTAATGCCTAACCCTAAAACTGGTACTGTAACTATGGATGTGGCTAAAGCTGTTAGTGAAGTAAAAGCAGGTAAGATTGATTTCAAAGTAGACAAAACTGGTATCGTTCACGCTCCAATCGGGAAGGCGTCTTTTAGCGCTGACAAATTGGTAGGTAACGCACAGGAATTACTTTCTACATTGATGAAATTGAAGCCTACTGCAGCTAAAGGTACTTACGTGAAAAGTATTTTCATTTCTAGTACTATGAGTCCAAGTATTGCAGTAGATACAAAAATAAACTAAGTAGTTAAACTTTTATATTATGACAAGAGAAGAAAAATCACAAGTTATTGAAGAGTTGACTGCTCAGTTAGCAGAGAATCCTAATATTTATTTAGCAGATATTTCTGGATTAAATGCAGGAAACACTTCAGAGTTACGTCGTGCATGTTTTAAAGCAAACGTACAATTAGCTGTAGTAAAGAATACATTATTGGCTAAAGCCATGGAAGCTTCTGAGAAAGATTTTGGAGAGCTGCCAGGTGTACTTAAAGGAAATACGTCAATTTTGTTTTCTGAAACAGGAAACGCGCCAGCAAAGGTTATCAAAGCCTTCCGTAAAAAATCTGAAAAGCCGTTGCTTAAAGGAGCTTTTATTGAAGAAGCAATTTATGTTGGGGACGATCAATTAGATGCATTGGTTGACATCAAATCTAGAGAAGAGCTTATTGGAGATATCGTGGCATTGCTACAATCGCCTGCTAAGAACGTTGTGTCTGCTCTTAAGTCTGGAGGCGGTACATTGGCCGGTATCATCAAGACGTTATCCGAGAAAGAAGGATAATCCAAATAAGTACGCACTTAAACAAATATATTTTTAAAAATTTTATTAAAACGATAGAAAATGGCAGATTTAAAAGATTTCGCAGAACAATTAGTTAATTTAACAGTTAAAGAAGTAAACGAATTAGCTACAATATTAAAAGACGAGTACGGTATTGAGCCAGCTGCTGCTGCTGTAGCAGTTGCTGCAGGTGGAGCTGCTGCAGGTGGAGAAGCTGCAGAAGAGCAAACTGAATTCGACGTAATCCTTAAAGCAGCTGGTGCTTCTAAATTAGCAGTTGTTAAATTGGTTAAAGAATTAACTGGTTTAGGATTGAAAGAAGCTAAAGAATTAGTTGACGGTGCACCTAGCACAGTTAAAGAAGCTGTATCTAAAGATGAAGCAGAAGCTTTAAAAGCTTCATTGGAAGAAGCTGGAGCTGAGGTTGAGCTTAAGTAAGCTTAACTAACCTACAAAATATGGTTTAGGTCTAGAGGTAACCTCTAAGACCTAAACCCTTTTGTGTATATAACTGTTATATACATCCTTTATATTATTTTTAATCAAAATCTCGTTCATCGATGTTAGCAAAAACAGCTGAAAGATTAAATTTCTCTTCTATTGTAAATAGAACGGAATATCCCGATTTCTTGGATATTCAAATAAAGTCCTTTCAGGATTTTTTCCAGTTAGAAACAAAATCGGAAGAAAGAGGGAATGAAGGTCTATACAACACCTTCATGGAAAATTTCCCAATCACAGACACGCGAAACCAATTCGTCTTGGAATTTTTGGATTATTTTATCGATCCACCAAGATACACAATTGAGGAATGTATTGAAAGAGGTTTAACATACAGTGTACCATTAAAGGCAAGGCTTAAATTGTACTGTACAGACCCTGAACATGAGGATTTCGAGACCATTGTCCAGGATGTGTACTTAGGAACTATTCCTTACATGACACCTAGTGGTACCTTTTGTATAAACGGTGCTGAACGTGTTGTAGTTTCTCAATTACACCGTTCTCCTGGTGTATTCTTCAGCCAATCTTTCCATGCAAATGGAACCAAATTATATTCAGCAAGAGTTATTCCATTTAAAGGATCATGGATTGAATTTGCTACAGATATCAATCAAGTAATGTATGCTTACATTGATAGGAAGAAAAAATTACCTGTAACCACATTGTTTAGAGCTATTGGTTTTGAACGAGACAAAGATATTCTTGAAATATTTGACCTTGCTGAAGAGGTTAAAGTTTCCAAATCAGGTTTAAAGAAAGTTTTAGGACGTAAGTTAGCTGCTCGTGTATTGAATACTTGGCACGAAGATTTCGTAGATGAGGATACAGGAGAGGTGGTATCTATCGAGCGTAATGAAATAGTATTGGACCGTGACACTATTATCGATAAGGATAACATCGAGGAAATCCTTGATGCAGGTGTTAAGACCGTACTTTTACACAAAGAAAATGCACAACAAGGAGATTATGCCATTATTCATAATACCCTTCAAAAAGACCCTACAAACTCTGAAAAAGAAGCTGTAGAACATATCTATCGTCAATTACGTAATGCCGAGCCGCCAGATGAGGAAACTGCGAGAGGTATTATTGAAAAATTGTTCTTTAGTGACCAACGTTACTCTTTAGGTGAAGTTGGACGTTATAGAATGAATAAAAAATTAGGTTTGGATATTGGAATGGACAAGCAAGTGCTTACCAAAGAAGATATCATTACCATTATTAAATATTTAATCGAGCTTATCAACTCTAAGGCAGAGATTGATGATATCGATCACTTGTCTAACCGTCGTGTGCGTACGGTAGGAGAGCAGTTGTCAGCCCAATTTGGTGTTGGTTTGGCGCGTATGGCTCGTACTATCCGTGAGCGTATGAACGTTAGGGACAATGAGGTGTTTACCCCTATCGATTTGATCAACGCGAAGACCTTATCTTCTGTTATCAACTCGTTCTTTGGTACAAACCAGTTGTCTCAATTTATGGACCAAACCAACCCATTGGCAGAGATCACGCATAAGCGTCGTCTTTCGGCATTAGGGCCAGGTGGTCTTTCTAGAGAGCGTGCCGGATTTGAGGTTCGTGACGTTCACTACACGCATTATGGACGTCTTTGTCCTATTGAAACTCCTGAAGGACCAAACATTGGTTTGATTTCTTCATTGTCAGTTTACGCCAAAGTAAACTCTATGGGATTCATCGAAACTCCTTACCGCGAGGTTAAAGAAGGTTTGGTGGACATCAAAGGAGAGCCAATCTATTTAAGTGCAGAGGAAGAAGAAGAGAAATTGATTGCTCAGGCAACTGTTAAGGTGGATGACGAAGGAAAGATTTTACATGATAAGGTAATTGCCAGAATGGAAGGTGATTTCCCTGTAATTGAACCGGAAAATGTACACTATACAGACGTAGCGCCTAACCAAATCGCCTCTATTTCGGCATCTTTAATTCCATTCTTGGAGCATGATGATGCGAACCGTGCCTTGATGGGATCTAACATGATGCGCCAAGCAGTACCATTATTACGTCCTCAAGCACCTATTGTGGGAACCGGATTAGAGCGTCAAGTAGCTTCAGATTCAAGGGTATTGATCAATGCAGAAGGAGCTGGTACAGTTGAGTATGTTGATGCCAATGAAATCGTAATCAGATACGAGCGTACTGAGGAAGAAGCTATGGTAAGTTTTGATAGCGATACTAAAACTTATCCATTAATTAAATTTAGAAAAACTAACCAAGGTACATCTATCAACCTTAAGCCAATTGTAACTAAAGGTGACAAGGTTAAGAAAGGACAAGTACTTTGTGAAGGATATGCAACAGAAAATGGAGAGCTTGCATTAGGTAGAAATATGAAAGTGGCCTTCATGCCATGGAAAGGGTACAACTTCGAGGATGCGATTGTGATTTCTGAGAAAGTAGTACGCGATGATATTTTTACATCTATCCACATCGATGAGTATTCGTTGGAAGTTAGAGATACCAAATTGGGTAACGAAGAGTTAACTAATGATATCCCTAACGTATCGGAAGAGGCTACTAAAGACCTTGACGAAAACGGTATGATTCGTATTGGTGCAGAGATCAAGCCAGGAGATATTCTTATTGGTAAGATTACACCAAAAGGAGAAAGCGATCCTACTCCAGAAGAAAAATTATTGAGAGCAATCTTTGGTGACAAAGCTGGAGATGTTAAAGATGCATCTTTGAAAGCTTCACCTTCGTTACATGGTGTTGTTATCGACAAGAAGTTGTTCTCTAGAGCTATAAAAGACAAACGTAAGAGAGCTAAGGATAAAGAGGATATCGATGCATTAGAAAGCGTTTACTACAGAAAGTTCGATGAACTTAAAGATGTATTGGTTGAAAAATTATTCAACATTGTAAACGGAAAAACTGCACAAGGTATCTTTAATGATCTTGGTGAAGAAATTATTCCTAAAGGGAAAAAGTATACCCTTAAGATGTTAAATGCTGTAGATGACTATACGCACTTAACTTCAGGAACATGGACTACAGATGATCACTTAAATGAACTTGTAGCAGATTTGATCCACAATTACAAAATCAAGGAAAATGATTTACAAGGATCTTTACGTCGCGAGAAATTTACAATCTCTGTTGGAGATGAGTTACCATCTGGTATCATAAAACTAGCTAAGGTTTATGTTGCTAAAAAACGTAAACTTAAAGTAGGTGATAAAATGGCAGGACGTCACGGTAACAAAGGTATTGTTGCACGTATCGTTCGTCAGGAAGATATGCCGTTCTTGGAAGACGGAACTCCAGTTGATATCGTGTTGAACCCACTAGGGGTACCATCACGTATGAACATCGGGCAGATTTATGAAACGGTTCTTGGATGGGCTGGACAAAAATTAGGACGCACTTATGCAACCCCTATTTTTGACGGTGCAACTCTAGACCAGATCAATGAACTTACCGATGAGGCAGGAATCCCAAGATTTGGACACACTTACTTATATGATGGTGGAACAGGAGATCGTTTTGACCAACCTGCAACTGTAGGGGTTATCTACATGATCAAACTAGGCCACATGATCGACGATAAGATGCACGCACGTTCTATCGGGCCATACTCATTGATTACGCAACAGCCACTTGGAGGTAAGGCTCAGTTTGGAGGTCAGCGTTTCGGAGAGATGGAGGTATGGGCACTTGAGGCTTATGGAGCATCAAGCACACTACGTGAAATCTTAACAGTAAAATCTGATGACGTTATAGGTAGAGCTAAAACTTACGAAGCAATCGTAAAAGGAGAGCCGATGCCAGAACCAGGACTACCTGAATCTTTCAACGTATTAATGCACGAATTGAAAGGATTAGGATTGGATATTAGATTAGAAGAATAAAAAAGTTTTCAGTCTTCCGGTAGGTGAGTATCACTTACCGGAAACTGATAAAGACTACAAAGTATTATGGCTAGAAAACAAGATAAGAATACAGTACAGAGATTTAATAAAATCTCGATTGGTTTAGCATCGCCAGAGTCTATTTTGGCGGCATCTCGTGGTGAGGTTCTGAAACCTGAAACTATTAATTATCGAACTCATAAACCAGAAAGAGATGGTTTATTCTGTGAGCGTATTTTTGGTCCCGTTAAGGATTTTGAATGTGCTTGTGGTAAATATAAAAGAATCCGTTACAAAGGAATTGTTTGTGATAGATGTGGTGTTGAAGTAACAGAAAAGAAGGTACGTAGAGATAGAGTAGGACACATTAACCTTGTTGTGCCAGTAGCACATATTTGGTATTTCCGTTCTCTTCCAAATAAAATTGGTTACCTATTAGGATTGCCATCCAAGAAATTGGACATGATCATCTACTACGAGCGTTATGTGGTAATTCAACCAGGTAATGCAAAAGGTGTAGAAGGTGACCCATTACAAAAATTGGATTTCTTGACAGAAGAGGAATACTTGACCATCTTGGAATCACTTCCACAAGAAAACCAATATTTGGACGACACAGATCCTAACAAATTCATCGCTAAAATGGGAGCCGAGTGTTTGATCGAGCTTTTAGCGAGAATTGATTTGGATGAATTGTCTTATGACCTACGTCACAAAGCCAACAACGAAACTTCTAAACAACGTAAAACCGAAGCGTTAAAACGTTTACAGGTTGTTGAGGCGTTTAGAGATTCTAATGCTAACCGTGAAAACAGACCAGAGTGGATGATCATGAAGGCTATTCCTGTCATTCCACCAGAATTACGTCCATTGGTGCCATTGGATGGAGGTCGTTTTGCAACGTCAGATTTGAATGATTTGTACCGTCGTGTAATCATCCGTAACAACCGTCTGAAGAGATTGGTAGAAATCAAGGCTCCAGAAGTAATCTTACGTAACGAAAAGCGTATGTTACAAGAGTCTGTAGATTCATTGTTTGATAACACACGTAAGTCGTCTGCTGTAAAAACAGATTCTAACAGACCACTTAAGTCATTGTCTGATTCCTTAAAAGGTAAGCAAGGGCGTTTCCGTCAGAACTTATTAGGAAAACGTGTTGATTACTCTGCACGTTCGGTAATTGTTGTTGGACCGGAATTAAAATTGTTTGAATGTGGATTGCCAAAGAACATGGCAGCAGAATTGTACAAGCCTTTTATCATCAGAAAATTGATTGAAAGAGGAATTGTTAAGACTGTAAAATCTGCGAAAAAAATTATAGATAGAAAAGAACCAGTTGTGTGGGACATCTTGGAAAACGTATTAAAAGGACATCCAGTGCTTTTGAACCGTGCTCCTACGCTTCACAGACTTGGTATCCAAGCTTTCCAGCCTAAGTTGATCGAAGGTAAAGCTATCCAGTTACACCCATTGGTATGTACGGCGTTTAACGCGGATTTCGATGGTGACCAGATGGCGGTACACTTACCATTAGGACCAGAGGCTATTTTGGAAGCACAATTGTTGATGTTGGCATCACACAATATCTTGAACCCTGCTAACGGATCTCCGGTAACCGTACCTTCTCAGGATATGGTACTTGGTCTGTACTACATGACCAAGGAGCGTTTAACTACCGAAGATGTAACTGTTAAAGGTGAAGGTTTGACATTCTACTCTCCAGACGAGGTAACTATTGCTTACAACGAGAAAAGAGTAGACTTGAATGCCCGTATCAAGGTAAGAACAAAAGACTTTAATGAGGCAGGTGAATTGACCACCCAAATCATTCAAACTACTGTTGGACGTGTACTTTTCAACGAAAAAGTACCCGCAGCAGCAGGATATATTAACCAAGTTTTGACTAAGAAATCGCTTAGAGATATTATTGGTAACATTCTTAAAGTTACTAGTGTACCTGAAACAGCGGCTTTCTTGGACGACATCAAAGGTTTAGGATATAGGTTTGCATTCCAAGGGGGATTGTCTTTCAGTTTAGGTGATATTATTATCCCTGCTGAAAAACACAGCATGATCGATAAAGCCAATACTTTGGTAGATGGTATCATGGCCAACTATAACATGGGACTTATTACCAACAACGAACGTTACAACCAGGTAATTGATATTTGGACGTCTACGAATGCTGAATTGACGGAGTTGTCTATGAAGCGTATCCGTGAGGACCAACAAGGATTTAACTCTGTATACATGATGCTTGATTCTGGAGCTCGTGGATCGAAAGAGCAGATTCGTCAGTTGACCGGTATGCGTGGTTTGATGGCAAAACCTAAGAAATCTAATGCTGGAGGTGGTGAAATTATTGAAAACCCAATTCTTTCTAACTTTAAGGAAGGACTTTCAATTTTGGAATACTTTATCTCTACGCACGGTGCTCGTAAAGGTCTTGCGGATACGGCTCTTAAAACGGCCGATGCGGGTTACTTGACGCGTCGTTTGGTAGACGTTTCTCAAGATGTTATCATTTACAGTGAAGACTGTGGTACATTAAGAGGTATTGAAGTAGCGGCCTTGAAGAAAAACGAAGAGGTTGTTGAGAAACTTGAAGATAGAATTGTAGGTCGTACTTCATTGAACGATGTTTACGATCCTATTACAGAAGAATTATTGGTAAAAGCAGGAGAGCATATCGATGAGCCTATTGCTAGAGCAATCGAGAACTCTGCACTTGAAACTATAGAAGTACGTTCACCATTAAGTTGTGAGGCTAAACAAGGAATTTGTGCTAAGTGTTACGGTAGAAACCTTGCCACTGGTAAAATTGTACAAAGAGGTGAAGCCGTTGGTGTTGTAGCAGCGCAGTCTATTGGAGAGCCTGGTACACAGTTAACATTGCGTACCTTTCACGTAGGGGGTATTGCCGGTAACATCTCTGAGGAGAACAAGTTAATCGTGAAGTACGACGGTATTGCAGAAATCGAAGATTTAAAAACTGTTAAGACCGTTGATAATGAAGGGAAGGAAGTAGATGTTGTTATTTCCAGAACTTCAGAAATGAAACTTGTAGATGCCAAAACAGGTATCACTTTAAGTACAAACAACATTCCTTATGGATCGTTTGTATATGTAAACAGTGGAGATGCTGTTAAGAAAGGTGATGTAATCTGTTCTTGGGACCCTTATAACGGTGTAATTATTTCAGAATTTGCCGGTAAGGTACGTTATGAAAACATCGAGCAAGGGATGACGTATCAAGTTGAGATCGATGAGCAAACTGGATTCCAAGAAAAAGTAATTTCAGAATCTAGAAACAAGAAATTGATTCCAACACTTCATATTGAAGATTCAAAAGGTGAAACTATCCGTTCATACAACTTACCGGTAGGTGCTCACTTGATGATTGATAATGGAGAGAAGATTAGCGTAGGTAAGATTTTGGTTAAGATTCCTCGTAAATCTGCTAAGGCAGGGGATATTACTGGAGGTCTTCCACGTGTAACCGAGTTGTTCGAAGCTCGTAACCCATCTAACCCAGCGGTAGTAACTGAGATTGATGGTGTGGTATCCTTCGGTAAGATTAAGAGAGGTAACCGTGAAATCATTATCGAGTCTAAACTTGGAGAGGTTAAGAAATACTTAGTGAAGTTATCTAACCAAATCCTTGTTCAGGAGAACGATTACGTTAAAGCTGGTATGCCATTGTCTGACGGATCGATCACGCCTACAGATATCTTGAACATTAAAGGACCATCTGCAGTACAACAATACTTGGTGAACGAAGTTCAAGAAGTATACCGTCTACAAGGGGTGAAGATCAACGATAAGCACTTTGAGGTGGTTGTAAGACAAATGATGCGTAAAGTTCAGATTATTGATTCTGGAGATACTATCTTCTTAGAAAACCAATTGGTACACAAATCTGACTTTATTGAAGAAAACGACAAGATCTTCGGAATGAAAGTAGTAGAGGACGCAGGAGATTCTGCGAAATTGAAGCCAGGTCAAATCGTTACCCTTCGTCAGTTAAGAGATGAAAATTCTATCTTGAGAAGAGAGGATAAAGCTTTAGTATCGGCTAGAGATGCTAGTCCAGCTACAGCTACTCCAATCCTACAAGGTATTACGAGAGCCTCTCTACAGACTAAGTCATTTATCTCTGCGGCATCGTTCCAGGAAACTACAAAAGTTCTTAACGAAGCAGCAGTAAGTGCAAAAATTGATGCTCTTGAAGGCTTGAAAGAAAACGTAATTGTTGGACATAGAATTCCAGCCGGTACAGGTGTTAGACGATACGATAGTATTATCGTAGGATCTAAAGAGGAGTTCAATGAAATGATGAAAGCCAAAGAAGAAATGAATTATAACTAAAAAGAATTCCCGCGTAAGCGGGATTCTTTTTTTACATTAATTTGAATAACATAACATATGGCAGACGAAGAAAAGAAAAAGAAACAAGGACAAATCAATATTGAATTGGATGAAAAAATTGCTGAAGGAACTTATTCCAACTTGGCAATCATTAACCATTCAGTTTCAGAATTTGTTGTTGATTTTGTTAGTATAATGCCTGGAACTCCAAAAAGTAAGGTGAAGTCTAGAATTATTTTAACTCCACAGCACGCCAAAAGACTATTAAAGGCATTGGGGGATAATGTTCATAGATTTGAGCAAGCTCATGGTGAGATAAAAGATTATGAGCAACCACCAATTCCATTAAATTTTGGACCAACGGGACAAGCATAAAAGAAAAAGCCTTTGATGATTATCAAAGGCTTTTTTTATGGTATTGAATTGAAAGTTTTTTAAGCAAACTCTGCAACTTTTGCTTTATAGCTTAAGGCCCCAGAAGGACACTTTTCAATTTGTTTAATGATTTTTTCACTTGGAGCTCCATCCAAATCAACCCAAGGAATAACAGAATGCCTGAAGACACTTGAAAGTTCTTTGGCACATCGTTCTGAGTTGATACATTGGCAAGGATCGAAAGATACAGTAATGTCTCCATTACTGAATTGGTTAGCTTGGATTTTCATAAGTAGACGATTTTGGGGTTATCTTCACAGGTTGAAATTATCAAAATGCCGAATCTTTCAACAATATTTTCGATAAGCGACAACAAATAAGTGGCAAACCCTTTCGTTTGTATTTAATTTCTTACTAAAACGATTGAAATGTTAATTTATTACTTGAATTCTGAAGTAAAGTGGAACTTAATTGACGGGTACTTTTGCTGTGTCATTTGCAATGAAAATGCTGAATCAGCCAAAAATACAAGTTGTCCTTGCTTGTCTTTAGCCAAGTAGCGTTGCTTCACACGTAAAAATTCTTTGTACTCTTCATTTTTGACATCTTCAGGATCTACCCAACAAGCCTTAAAAACATTTAGGTTTTCGTAGGTACATTTGGCTCCGTATTCGTGCTCTAATCTGTATTGGATTACTTCATATTGAAGGGCTCCAACAGTACCGATTACTTTACGTCCATTGAGTTCCAGTGTAAATAACTGAGCAACCCCTTCGTCCATCAATTGGTCAATTCCTTTGAACAATTGTTTTGACTTTAATGGGTCGGCGTTATTAATGTATCTAAAGTGTTCCGGAGAGAAACTTGGGATTCCTTTGTAATTGATGGTTTCACCTTCGGTAAGCGTATCTCCAATTTTAAAGTTACCCGTATCATGAAGTCCAACAATATCACCAGGGTAGGAGATATCTACGATTTCCTTTTTCTCTGCAAAAAAGGCATTTGGACTAGAGAATTTCAATTTCTTGTTATTTCTAACGTGAAGATAAGGCGCATTACGTTTAAATTCTCCGGATACAATTTTAATGAATGCCAAACGGTCACGGTGGTTTGGATCCATATTAGCATGGATTTTAAATACAAAACCGGTAAATTTTGATTCATCTGGATTTACCAAACGCTCTTCACTTTGTTTTGGTCTTGGAGAAGGCGCTATATCCACAAAGCAATCCAACAATTCCCTTACTCCAAAATTGTTCAAGGCAGAACCAAAGAATACAGGTTGTTGTTGACCACTTAAATAATCCTCCTTACTGAATTCAGGATAGATACCCTGTACCAATTCTATTTCCTCTCTAAGGGTATCCGCTGCTTTATCACCTACCAATTTGTTCAGTTCTGGCGATTCCAAATCGGAAATCTCGATAGTTTCCTCAATATTCTTTCTGCTATCGCCGCTAAATAGGTTGATGTTCTTTTCCCAAATGTTGTAGATACCTTTAAAGTCATACCCCATACCAATTGGGAAACTCAATGGTACTACACTTAAGCCTAATTTTTGTTCGATTTCATCCAAAAGATCGAAGGCATCTTTTCCTTCACGGTCTAATTTATTGATAAACACAATCATTGGAATGTTTCGCATTCTACAAACCTCTACCAGTTTTTCGGTTTGCTCCTCAACTCCTTTGGCTACATCAACTACAACAATAACACTATCAACAGCGGTCAAGGTTCTAAAAGTGTCTTCGGCAAAGTCTTTGTGACCTGGTGTGTCCAAGATATTCACTTTAATACCATTGTACTCAAAAGCAAGTACCGAAGTAGCTACAGAAATCCCTCTTTGGCGTTCAATTTCCATAAAGTCACTCGTAGCTCCTTTTTTTATTTTATTGCTTTTTACGGCACCGGCCTCTTGAATGGCCCCACCAAAAAGCAAGAGTTTTTCTGTTAAAGTAGTCTTTCCGGCATCAGGGTGAGAAATGATACCAAACGTACGTCTTCTTTTGATTTCGTCTTTAAAATTCATGCGCTTAAATTGGACGGCAAATATACGTCTTCTTCAGGCATGTTACAATTAAGGATTCCACTTTTTAAAGGCTTCATTTGCAGAGGATATAGTATAAACGTTATTTTTTGATGACTTATGTATAATTAACTTTAACCAATTTCACTTAAAAGTAATCATCTTTGTTTTTGTGATTTTTCAGGCAACAATTAGGGTAAGGATTATGTTCATTTGAAATTTGATTGGTATTTTTACGGTATGATTGAAGAACAAGTCATTTTAGTTAATGAAAACGATGAGCAAATTGGTACAATGGCCAAGATGGAAGCTCACGAAAAAGCATTGTTGCACAGGGCATTTTCTGTGTTTGTGTTCAATGATAAAAATGAATTGATGGTGCAGCAACGTGCACTTCATAAATATCACTCACCAGGGTTGTGGACCAATACCTGTTGCAGTCACCAACGTGTTGGAGAAACCAATATTCAAGCAGGGAAAAGACGATTGCAGGAGGAAATGGGCTTTGTAACTGATTTGAAAGATACTATTTCCTTCATTTATAAAGCACCTTTTGACAATGGGCTTACAGAACATGAATATGACCATATATTGGTGGGACATTACAATGAAGAACCTGAAATAAACCCAGACGAAGTAGCTGCTTGGAAATGGATGGGATTGGAAGAAGTAAAGTCCGATATGGTCACACACCCAGAAGTGTATACAGCATGGTTTAAGATTATTTTTGAAAAATTCTACCAACATATAAATATTTCAAAATGATAGTCACTGTAAGTAGGAGGGCCCATTTTAATGCGGCACATCGGCTTTATCGGAAAGATTGGTCGGACGAGCAAAACTTAGAGGTATTTGGAAAATGCAGTAATCCAAATTACCATGGTCACAACTACGAATTATCTGTGAGCGTCACGGGACGGATTGATAAAGAAACAGGTTATGTTATAGACCTTAGGGTCTTAAAGAATATCATTAGGGAAGAAGTAGAAGAGCCTTTTGACCATAAAAACTTGAATTTGGAGGTCGAAGAATTTAAGGACCTAAATCCCACTGCTGAAAATATTGTCGTAGTGATCTACAACAAACTCAAGGCCCGATTGGATTCCAAACTCGATTTGGAAGTCACCTTATATGAAACCCAACGAAATTATGTAACCTACTCAGGACAGTAAGGCATGAACGAACTTTTATACCCCATAAAATTTGACCCCATTTTAAAAGATAAGATTTGGGGAGGTGAAAAACTTAAAAAAGTACTGCATAAAAAAGGAACTTCAAAAAATGTAGGTGAGAGCTGGGAAATTAGTGATGTGGAAGGAGACACTTCAGTAGTGGCTAATGGAGCCCTAAAAGGTAAAACCTTAAAGCAATTATTACATACTTACAAGGATAAGCTCATAGGATTAAATAACTATAAAATTTTTGGTGATAAATTCCCGTTGCTTATCAAATTCATCGATGCCAGGGAAGATCTTTCAATTCAATTACACCCCAATGATGAATTGGCATTAAAGCGCCATAATTCATTCGGTAAAACCGAGATGTGGTATGTTATGCAGGCAGATCAAGGCGCTAATCTTATTGTTGGTTTCAACCAAAAGGTAACTCCAGAGATGTACTTAAAACATCTAGAAAAAAAGACCTTGACCAAAATATTGAACTTCGATAGAGTAGGCACAGGAGATACTTATTTTATTGAAGTAGGGCGTTTACATGCCATTGGGGCAGGGGTGCTTTTGGCAGAAATACAACAAACCAGCGATGTTACTTATCGGGTGTATGATTGGGATAGGGTAGACAGCAATGGTAACGGAAGGGAGTTGCACAACGATTTGGCAATTGATGCGATAGATTTTGATATGCCAGACAACTTTAGGGTAGAGTATCCTACTGATGCAAACAAATCTAATGAAATGGTAAGTTGCCCATATTTTACTACCAATTATTTAAAAGTAGATTCCAAACTTGAAAAGAAGAACACTCACGATTCGTTTATTATTTACATGTGTGTGGAAGGAAAAGCTACCATAGAAACTGAAGGGGCAAAGGCAACCTTGGTGAAAGGTGAAACCGTATTGATGCCATATGCTATTGATACGTTTACTATAGATGCCAAGGATGCCACACTTTTGGAAGTTTACGTTTAAAACTACAAAGCCTTTACAAAGCTTTGTATTTAGAGGAAGGACCTCACTTTATTTCAATTAATTACTTACTTTTGTAGCAAATTAAAATTACAAATTATGGCAAATGTTAGAAACCTAAAAAAGGACATTAACTACGTTTTAGGTGATATTATTGAGGCTGTGTATGTATGGGAATATAACAATACAGACAAGGACACAAAGAAGAGCGAAGCAATTATTGACGAAGCAATTGAAAAATTTGATGCTTTAATTGCAAAGGTAAATGACAAGAATGTAGAAGACAAAAAAGCTCATTTTAAGTCTATTAACCAAGAGCTGGAAGAAAGCGCAGAAACACTGATTGAAAAAATTAACGCTTTAGGATAATTTCTTTTAAAAAAATGTTTGCAAATATAGTTTTCAGGATTATATTTGCACTCGCTTTGCCGATATAGCTCAGCTGGCTAGAGCAGCTGATTTGTAATCAGCAGGTCGTGGGTTCGAGTCCCTCTATCGGCTCTAAAAAGCCTCTCAGTTTTGAGAGGCTTTTTTTATGCTTTTTTGTTAATTATCCTTTTTGCGCTTCAGCCATGAAAAAATCCCTTTTTTCTTTTTCTTCTTAAATTCTCTTTGGTCCTTTTTGTTGCCAAGTAAACGTTGTAAAAAGTTGTCTTCTTGGACAGGCGGGCAATCTAAACTCGCCAAGACCTCAAAGGAAGGAGATTCAAAGCGAGCTCTGGTATAACGGTTGAACCTAGAATCTTGGTTAAGCAGTTTTAAGTAATTGGCAAAAATGGGTAATGCCGAATTGGCGCCTTGACCCATTCGGGTACTTTGAAACCCAATTTGTTGGTTGTCGTTTCCAACCCAAGTAATGGTGACCAAGTTTGGCATTAGGCCAACAAACCAACCGTCTTTATTGTCCTGGGTGGTTCCGGTTTTTCCTGCTAAATCATTTCTGAATTTATAAGAAGTGCGCAAGCGCTGCGCCGTACCTTCATTAACCGTAGCTTTCATGAATTCCAACATGATTTGTCTAGTATTGTCGCTAAAGGCCTTTTCTACAGTTTTTGGACTTTTATAGAGGTCTTCGTAACTGGCAATGACATTACCATTCTTATCTTCAATTTTAGTGATAAATATGGGCGTTGACGGTAGGCTATTGTTGACATAACTGGAATAGGCTTTGGCAAGTTCCAATAATCTAAGATTTGAAGAACCCAATGCAATGGAAGGCACATTTTCAATTTCGGAAGCAATTCCCATTTTATGGGCCATGGAGATCACATGATCGATTCCCGTTTCGTACAATACTTTTACGGCAATGGTGTTGACTGAATTGCTTAAAGCCTTTTGAAGCGAATAATTAAGGTTTTCGTCTACTTCTTTTGAGGCGTTTGTAGGCGTCCAATTGTCCACATTGGTATAGGTAATGGCTTTTAAAGGGAAATAAGTACATGGAACCATACCGTTTTCAAGTGCGGCCGTATAGACAATTGGTTTAAAAGTAGAACCTACCTGCCGTTTACTTTGGGCCACGTGGTCGTACTTGAAAAAACTATAATCGATTCCTCCCACATAAGCCTTGATAGCTCCTGTTTTTGCTTCTACAGAAACCATTCCTGCGTTTAGAAATTTGGAGAAGTATTCTAAACTATCCAATGTGGATAGAGAGGCAATACTGTTGTCATCCCATGAAAAAAGTTCCGTGGATTTTTTCTTGTTTAAAGAGTCTTGAATAGCTTTTTCATCCAAACCTAAATTTTTTAAACGCTTGTAAGTTGGTAACCTTTTTTTGGCAGCAAGAAAAGCAGATTTGTTCTTTAACCAAGGAGCATTGTTCCCATAAGCTTTTTCAAATTGCTTCTGAAGGTTTTTCATATGCTCTTTCATGGCTCTTTCAGCATATTGTTGCATGGTATTGTCCAAAGTAGTATACACCTTAAGGCCGTCATGGAAAATATTATAGGGTTCTCCATTGGAGTTTCTAAACTGTTTTTGTTTGAGAATAAAGTCCAACTGTTTTTTTACTTCAGCCCTAAAATAGGGAGCTAAACCTTGATTAGGAGCGTAATACTGATAATCTAAGTTAATGGGAGTTTCAGTAATATTGTCAATGCTAGATTGTGGAAGATAGTCGTATTTTACCATCTGATTGAGCACAACATTCCTTCTTTCCATCGAATTTTCAGGGAATAACCTAGGGTTATAGCTGTTATTTGCTTTTAAAGAACCAATAAGTGTAGCTGCTTCCAAAAGGTTTAAATCCTTGGCGTGTTTATTAAAGAATTTTTGAGAGGCACTTTCAATACCATAAGTATTGTCAGGAAAGGGAACTGTGTTAAGGTACAGTGTCAGGATTTCTTCTTTGGAATATAGATCTTCAATTCTTTTGGCCACGATACTTTCCCTTATTTTATTGACCACAATACTTATGGCGCCATAATCTTGTCTCCCAAACAAATTTTTAGCCAATTGTAAGGTGATGGTACTACCGCCTCCCGAAGATTTATCGGCCATTAGAATGGTTTTGAAAAAGACTCTTAAAAGACTTTTGTTGTCAATTCCATGATGCTCGTAAAACCTTGAATCCTCTGTAGCGATGAGGGCATCGATAAGGTGTTGCGGAAATTCGGTAAAAGGAATGGATTGCCTGTCGTACACATATAACTTGCCAATAAGTTTGTTGTTGCTGTCAAGTAGCTGAGTTGCTTGGCTTTGTTTGAGACTAGAGAGTTTATTTTTGCTTGGAATTTCTCCCCAAGCACCAAAGTAAATACTGTAATAAAAGCAAATTAAAAGAGCTGTTAGAAGTAGTAGACCATAACCAATTCGTTTTCCCCATTTTCGTAAGCGTTCCTTGTTCAAAATCATAAAATTAACTTCTCTACAAGGTAACGAAATTATTACAGAAGTATTATGTCATTACTGTAAACAAAAAAGCCAGCAATATGCTGGCTTTTTTAATGATGTTTCAAAATATTATTGAGCGTCTTCTGTATCTGAAGCTACAGTTGTTGAATCTGCTTTTCTAACTTCTATTTCAGCTTTTAATTTTTTACCGTAAAGAGATGCTTTGATGTTATCATTTAGAGCATCGTAAATGGTTTCTAAATATTTAACCGATGTATTTGGGATTTCCGTAAGGGCTAAATATGGAGATACTTCACTGTCTTTATGGTTTACAGCAAAGTTAATTGTATACAAATATTTACGTTTTATAAGCGTGTTGTATTGAGTTTCGAAATCAAAGCTTATAGAATCATTGCTTTTTTCCGATTCGAAATGTTCTTTGATCAAATCCAAATTCTTGTTATTGAACTTAGATATCATCAATAGGTATTCTTCCAAAACCTCCTGTTGTTTCGATCCCTTGATAGAGGCATCAAAATTAAAGTTCTTTAGGGTTGTGTTGATTTCAGTAATGCCCTTGTCCGCAAAAAATGAAATGTAACGATCGTCATTGTCATTTTTGTTCAGTTTTATTGACAAAACTTGAGGTTCGTTTAAGCTGCTGTGCAACTGAAATTCGGGATTGCCATTCACGACAACCGAATCTACAACTACAAAAGTTGAATCCTGCTGCTGCTCAAGGTAAACGGTTCCTTTTTTTAAACCGTCAACACGAACTTTAACTGTTAAATCGTGAGAATCCGTTCCACAGGAAATTGCCAAAAAGGCAAGGGCTACTATTAATGCGTTCTTCATTTTAAAAAATTATTGGATGGCAAATATCTTATAAAAAAAAATTAAAAACTAACCGGCCGAAGCGATTCTCATCAACTCGGCACATAGGAGGGCTCCATAGGTTCCCACTACATAACCAAATACTGCTAAAAGGGCACCAACCGTTGCAAGGGAAGGGTGGAAAGCAGCTGCAACAACAGGCGCCGATGCTGCACCTCCAACATTCGCTTGGCTTCCAACAGCCATAAAAAAGTAAGGAGCTCTAATAAGTTTGGCAACTAAAATAAGCAGGCCAGCATGGATGGTCATCCAAACCAAACCAATTAAAATTAATCCTGGATTTTCAAAAATTTTACCAAGGTCCATTTTCATTCCAATTGTAGCTACCAAAACATAAATAAAAACACTTCCTATTTTGCTGGCACCAGCACCTTCGTAATTCTTGGCTTTGGTAAATGACAATAAAATACCAATTAATGTAGCTATGGAAATCAACCAGAAAAACTGACTTCCAAAAGAGGAAAGGGCACTTTTTGGGTTGCTTACAGCTTCAAAATTATCTGATAAAAACGTCGAAATTTTATCCGCAGAAAAATGAGCAATTCCAACTGCTGTAAAGGCAAACATCAAAATAACGATAAGGTCTGTGAGTGTTGGGTTTCTGGTAATCTTTTCACTGAAATTCTGAACTTTTTCCTGTAGTTTGTCAATGGCACTGTTATCGGCTTTTAGCCAATTGTCAATTTTGTTTCGCTTGCCAATTCCCAATAACAGGACTGCCATCCAAATATTGGCCACAACTATATCTACCAATACCATTCCTCCGTAAAGTTCTTGGTTGAATTCATAGATTTCCAACATAGCTGCCTGGTTCGCACCACCCCCAATCCAACTTCCGGCCAAAGTGGCTAAACCTCTCCAAACCGCATCGTGGCCAACGCCACCAACTGTTTCGGGAGAGAAGGTAGAAATAATTAAAATAGCAATTGGACCACCAATTACAATACCAATGGTACCAGTAAAGAACATCACCAAAGCTTTCCAACCTAAATTGAAAACGGCTTTAAGGTCAATGCTAATGGTCAATAAAACTAAGGACGCTGGCAGTAAATAGCGACTGGCTACATAATAAGTTTTGGAAACGTCGGCAGAGATTAATCCAAAAGAATTGAAGACTGCAGGAATAAGATAACACATCAACAAGCCTGGAACATATTTATAGAATACTGGCCAGAATCCCTTTTTTTGAGATTCGGTGTAGAAGACAAATCCTAGTGCCAACATTAGTAATCCCAATACAATGGCATCATTTTTAAACAATACAAATTTATTGACGGTACTGTTTTCTATTTTGGTAGCCACTTGAGCAACGTTGCCTGCATGGTCAAATTGAGCTTTGTCAATAGTAAGTAGCTGCACGTCTTTAAAACGTTCTTGCGTGTGCGCTTTTATGTTGAATAAAGCTTGTTTTTTGGATATAGCTACTGGAGCATCTCCTGAATATTTTATGATATAGCTTCCATTGTTTTCAGAAAAACTTAAGGAACCTTGGGATAGTTTTTTGTTGAGAATAACTTGCTCCAGTTTTAGGGCTGAATCCGTTGGCGAGATGGTTAAAGAGAAATTACTGAAGTTAATAGAGTCTACTGCAACTGGTATTTCAAAATCTTCGGAATAAGCGCTTTCGGGTTTGCCAACATAAAGGGTTTGTGCATGGCTGTTTTGGATTGAAAAAAACATTGATAAACAGCTAATGACGCAATAAATAAAATATCTCATGGGTAAGTGAATTGAGCTGCAAAAGTGACAAAATTATTCCACAAAAAAAAGCGACCTCTAAGTGTCGCTTTCTTCATTTGAATCTGTTTTCTTTTTTGGTGCTCTATTGTGGTTTTTAAGACTTTGCATCAGCATCCATTCAATTTGACCATTAGTGCTCCTGAACTCATCCGAAGCCCATTTTTCAATGGCTTTGAGCATCTCTTCATTAATCCGTAATGCAAAAGCTTTCTTTTTAGACATAATTTTCTTCTATAAATTCTGGATTATATGTTTCTGATTTAAACTTCTTCAAGGTATCATAAAATTCATTGGCCTTGGAGGTACTTATAAGAAGTGGCTTTTTGGCATCGTACATAATCCTCATTACTTTGTCTGTTCCTAATGTTGTTATGGTATCTTCTTTGGAAAAGAGATTCCATTTGCCAACGGCACAACCATGGTTAAAACTGGAATAATTCTGAATTTGGAAATCTGTAATTTTTTCAAACGGGATCAATTTCCATTTGCTACAAAAAGGAGGGAATTTGTATAGGACACCTTCTTTTGACACCTTTGTATAGATAGCATTATTTCGAATAAAAAAAACTATTAGTAAATTTAGAATTAGAACAAAACCTAGATTCAAAAGAGTTTCATTTAAATTGGTTTCTCCTTTCTTGTATTCATTAAAAAGGAAAAGAGAAACTACCATAAAATCTACCCCTAGTAGGATATAAATCCAATTTCCTATTTGTTGTTTTTCAAAAAACTCCTTTTCCATAAGAAGTGCTTTTAAGATGTTTTATCTAAATTTTTCACGCTCAAAAACTATGGTTGTCATGGATGCATTAATGTGTATCAACTTCCAGCCTTCACGGGCATGTTGGTTGAGATGGTCCTCAAGTTTTTGGCTTGGATTTCGTAGCCCCATAGATCTAGAGCTTACTTTGTATTCTTTCATATTAATGAGTTAGGGTTCCTGTATTTAATACTGGAGAAGCATCTTTGTCGCCACAAAGAACAACCATGAGGTTGCTAACCATAGCGGCTTTGCGTTCTTCATCCAATTCTACAATTTCTTTTTTGTTGAGTTCTTCCAATGCCATTTCCACCATGCTAACCGCTCCTTCCACAATTTTATGTCTGGCCGCAACAATGGCAGTAGCTTGTTGACGTTTTAACATGGCATTTGCAATTTCTTGAGCATAGGCTAGATAACCAATTCTTGCTTCCAAGACTTCGATACCGGCGATGGAAAGACGTTCGTCAATCTCTTTTTCAAGAGCATTACTAACTTCGTTTACACTGGAACGTAATGTAATGTCTTCGTCATGACCTTCGTCTGCAAAATTGTCATAAGGGTACATACTTGCCAGCTTTCTTACAGCGGCATCGGTTTGCACTCTTACAAAGTTCTCGTAATTGTCTACATCAAAAGCGGCTTTGTAGGTGTCCTGTACACGCCAAACCAAAATGGTGCTAATCATTACTGGATTCCCCAATTTGTCATTTACCTTAAGACGTTCGCTATCAAAATTACTGGCTCTAAGCGATATTTTCTTTTTGGTATAAAAGGGATTCACCCAATAGAAACCATTCTTTTTTACAGAACCTTTGTATTCTCCAAACAGCAATAAAACTCTGGAGTTATTTGGTTGAACCATTATAAAACCTAAAGCAATTAGGATAGCCAAAATTATGGCAAATACAAACCAAGGGGTTTGGAATACGGCGATAGCCGCAATACCTCCAAAAAATAGGACAAGAAATAGAAACAGCATAAGATAGCCATTGGCGGGGACGATAATTTTTTCTTCTTTCATCTTTGATTGATTTATTGTGATATTGAAATGATATCATAAAGATATGTGAAAATTTAATCATGACAAAATTGTTTTTGGCATGACTATTGGAATTTATGCAATCGTAATAGTCATATTACATTTGGTTGGTTAATTAGTTGAAATGAAAAGCACCCTTTTTAGAGGGTGCTTTTCTTCATTTATATAGGGCGATAATTTAATTATAAGGACAATGGCATTTGTTGCTCTTGAATAGGTTTGAGAAAAAGCCATCGAGATCATCGGGGTTGGTGCGGAAGATGTCTATAAAAACACTTAAGCGTAGCATATTAGGTTTATAGGATCTTAGATCTGCTAGGTTAACACCATAAGCACTGTGGATAATGTCCAACAATTCTTCTTCGGTTTCTTTAAGGCCTTGTTCGTACCTAAGATCTACTCCAAACCTACCAAAACGTACCATGACTCCAAAACTGAAGTTAACCGTGGTTGTATCCAAGTCTGGACCTCCATCACTATAGGACGTTACTTGAACGCCATCAAGTGTGGTATCATTATAAAAATTGAATCCTGGTCCAAGATAAATGGACACAGGATCAAAGATTTCAAAACCAGCCAAAATAGGGACTTCTATCCTAGAGGTTTTCCAATAAGCTTTTTTATCCGGAAAGTCATAACTGTTTTTGGAGGATAGATAAACTATTTCTGGCCTTAGAAAGAACTTGCCATATTCAACAGTAAAATAACCTCCAAATTGATAACCTAATTCCTTGTTTGGGGAGAATATTTCATCTTCATCCATAGTTGCAATGGAATTGGCTCTAGAATTGATATCGCCTATGGTGTAGTAATTTAATCCCCCTTTGGCTCCTATGGCAAATTCCTGGGCTTTGGAGGAATATATTCCCAATAGGCAAGTGACAAGTAGTAAAATTGTTGCTCGCATGGTTAATTAGTGGGATTGGTAATCCTATTAAAACTAATTTAACACAACTATACGTACACAATTTAATCGATTAGCAACCTTATTTTTCGTTAATCTTAGTAAAATATTTGAAAATGAATGTTTTAACTTGAATGTACTTAGTTTAATTTGATTTTATAAAAGCCGAAATACTTTCCACTAAATCTTGAGAAATAGGCAGAGAGGCATCATTGTAAGTTTTAAAATTTTCAAGTTCGTTGTCATCCACTTCTATGAATACATGATTCATTTTATCTATGATTTTCAATTGGGCATTTGGCGCTGCACTTTTCAATAGCTCCGCATCTGCCTCGGAAATTTGTAAATCATTGGTACCATTTAGTATTAAGATAGGCATGTCCAGCATTGCAATACTAGCTTGTGGATCATATCGCATCCAATTAATCATAAAGGGCTGGATATCTATATTGAAAATGGAGTTTAGGGCAGGTGAGTACTCTGTAGTGGTTTGACCAGACTTTAAGATATCGATAACTCTGTTGCTTTCTTCAGAAAATTGAGGTGCGCTTTTAGCAATCTGCTCTTTTAAAACTTCATCGATACCTTTACCTGGTCCTGCCAACGAAATAAACCCATTGGCATTGTCTTTGGCTGCCAACATGCCTATGAGGCTACCTTGGCTATGTCCTATGATGTATATCTTGGAAAAGGCCTTTTTCTTTTTGAAATATTGTAGTACATCCGAGGCATCAGTTACAAAATCGTCAAACATGATTTCTTCGTCTAACTTTCCAGTTTGTAATAATTTCACCGAACGCTTGTCATATCTAAATGTAGCAATGCCTTCTCTGGTTAAAGCTTCGGCCAATTTTTTTAGTGAATTGTTTTTTGCAAAATTTTGATTTCCATTTCTATCTGTTGGACCAGATCCTGCAATTAAAATTGCCAATGGTGGCTTTTGAATGCCATTGGGTATTAATAAGGTGCCATCAATAATTTCGTTTACTGAGATATTTTCAGTGGTGAAATTTGCGTCCTGTGCCATTAAACTATGGTTGACACAAACAAAACAGGTTAAAAGGAAAAAAATAGATTTCATAGCTGGTCCTTGGTTTATTTTCAAATTTAAACAAAAGTACCCATCATTCTATTTGGGAAACGTTTTCTCTATTAAATTGTTGCTTTTTCAGAGGAGAAAATTGAAAATTTCAAGATGCATTTTGTCGGTAAAACGTGTGTTTTTGTCTTTAAATGTTAAAATTATGTGTATTTCATCGATTTATTATGTATTTTAATCGATGCAATGAAATATTGTTTTACATTTGAAGTGTACTAGAAATTTAGTTTTTAGTTCAATGGATTAATTAATTAATATTTGCATTATGTTGTTGGCTTTAGAGACCCTAAATCTACACATGTAAAACAGCAAATTAGGAAAACCGAGATTGAGGGATCTCGGTTTTTTCTTTTTATGGGATTCTTTAAATCAACTTTCTGAAGGTTAGATTAATTCTGGAGCCAACCTTTCGTTTCGTTTTAGCAATTTGATGCAACCAATGTTCCTGCATAGCGCCTTTCATAATCAATAAACTTCCGTGCTGTAATAGCACTTTATGTCGCTCATTTTTTAATTGACGGTGTTTAAAATGAAAATAACGCTCTTCACCAAAACTTACCGAAGCAATCACAGGATGGATTCCTAATGAAGCCTCATTGTCTGCATGCCAACCATTACTGTCATTGCCATTTCTGTAGAGGTTTAAAAGCACGGAGTTAAAATGATGTTGGGTTTCCTCTTCAACCTTAGTTTTGATTTCCAAAAGATCTTTGGAGAACGGATTAGGATGCATTGTAATACCTGAATAACTGTAAGGCGTATTGCTTTCGCCATATAAAGCTGTTAATCTTGGCTGTTGATAGGTTTTTCCGAATACTTTTATTTCATCCTGCTGCCAATTAATATCTTCCAAAAGCCTTTCAAAATAATTGGAAGCTTCATGGTTTGAGAAGAAATTTGCGATGTAAATAAGTTCTGCGTCAGGCAATTTCCAAATCAGTTTTTCACCAGAAAATAAATCCATAGCCTTAATTTTTCTAAATTAGCCTTACATTATGAAGAACAAAATACTGATAATACTATTTATAGTCATAAGTTTTGCCTTTAAATTACAGGAGACAAATACCTTGCCCGATGGTTTTGTGTATGTAGATTCTGTTATTCCGGATATTAAGGTGGAACTTCGATATTATAGCTCCCATAATTTTGTTGGAGATACTATTACAGGCTATCAATCCAACAGATTGATATTAACCAAGCAGGCAGCCGAAGCTCTGAAGTTGGTACAGGATGAATTGCAACAGCAAAACTTGTGCTTAAAGGTGTATGATGGTTACAGGCCACAACGAGCTGTTAACCATTTTATGGAATGGGCACGTAATTTGACGGACACGATTCAAAAGCAAGAATTCTATCCTAATGTCAATAAGAAATATTTATTTCGTGATGGCTATATTGCGACGCGCTCTGGACACAGTAGGGGGAGTACCTTGGACCTTACTATTGTAGATGCGGAAACTTTAGAGCCTTTGGACATGGGAAGTCCTTACGATTTTTTTGGAATGCCTTCTTGGGTATCTTATGAAGGTATTACTAAAGAACAAAAGGAAAATCGGCAATTACTGCAAAAGGTTATGAATAAGCATAACTTTAGGAGTTATTCAAAGGAGTGGTGGCATTTTACCTTGCGTTGGGAGCCATTTCCAGACACTTATTTTGATTTTCCTGTGAAGTAAATAGTGCCTATTCCTCTTTAAAAACTTTGTAAGTTACTCCAATACCGTAATTGGTAAGGTTGGATTTTAATAGTGAGGATTCAATCCCGCTTCCTTTTTCAAACCGAACCCACTCATTATCGTTTAGGAATACCCGCTTTATGTAAGTGTTATTTTCTGCAATTTCATCTGTAAACGGTAGCAGCGGTCTAAAATTGGTTGGGATTTTTAAAATTCCATCTCTAGACTTCACTTCTTTGTATTTTTTGTTGGGTAGCAATTTTCCGTTTTTATCGGTATAACCCAATACTTGAAGCGATACAAAAAAACCATTGTCGGGGATATCCAATTCATGTTCGGTTACATCAAGTTCAAAAACATCGCCGTGTTTTTCAGTCGCTACAAAAACGATGTTTTCATAGGTGAGTACGTCTCCAGGAAAACCTTGCTTATTCTCGTAAAATTTTACTTTAAAGAGGGTAGAAAACGGTTGTTTGTCGGCATTGGCCTTTTTACGTTTTTCCCAGTCTTTGGATTCCAAAGTAATTGGGAAATGAATGGTAGCTATTTCTTTGTCTTGAGAGGTTTCATTTGGGAAAAAGACGGCAATTTCAGATTCTATGGTTGGTAACCAACATTTATAATAATCATCGTCCAAATAGGGTTTTTGAGTTTCCTTTTTGAATTTTCGGTCCTCTTTTGGCACATTTACATTTAAAACAACTTCTTCCAATTGGTCAATATGAGGTTCTAAAAGTAGATTCTTAGGAAGGTTTTCAGTAGCAACCCCTAAGTCCTTATATCCTAAGGCCGAAATGAAAAGAGAATCAATATCCGGATATAGCTTTTTGGTGAAAATGAACATGCCTACATCATCGGCAAAAATACCGTTGCCATTCCCGAAGGAAATAGTGGCGTAGGGAATAGGTTCATTTGTGCTTCCATCCTTGATGGTGGTTTGGGCCATTGCCAAACCACCACAAAATAGGATGCTTATATAGAATAAGATGTGTCGCATTATTTATTAGCGTTTATCCAAGTATTTATTTTGGTTTCCAAATAGGCCAATGGCATATTTCCAGACTCTAATACTTGGTTGTGGAATTCAGAAATACTGAATTTGTCTCCTAATTCCTTTTCGGCTTTGGCTCTCAATTCCAAAATCTTCAACTGACCAATTTTGTATGAAAGTGCTTGCCCCGGAATCGCCATGTAGCGCTCCACTTCAGAGATGATGCTTGATTCACTTTCAGCTTCATTTTCCAAAGAATATTGAATAGCCTGCTCTCTTGACCAGCCTTTAGTGTGGATTCCTGTATCGACTACCAATCGGATAGCGCGGTGCATTTCTGCACTTAACATTCCAAAATATTGGTAGGGATCTGAGTAAAGTCCTAATTCTTTTCCAAGGGATTCCGTGTACAAAGCCCATCCTTCGCCATAGGCACTGTAATATAAGGTTTTTCTAAAGCTCGGTAACTCTTCATTTTCCTGTTGCAATGAAATTTGGTAATGGTGCCCTGGAATGGCTTCGTGTAGGAATAATGATTCGTCCATAAAGTTGTTGTATTCCGAAGCATTTGGAACCGGTACATAAAAAATACCAGGCCTTGTTCCGTCAACAGAACCTGGACTGTATTCTGCACTTGCCGAAGCTTCCCTGAAAGCCTCAGTACGTCTTACTTCAAAAGGGGTTTTTGGTTTTAAATCGAACAGTTTTTCCAATTGTGGTTGCATTGTTGCATGGATATTGTTGAAGTGATCAATCACTTGTTGTGCCTCCGTATAAGGCATCAGTTCTTTATTGTTTCTCACAAAATCAAAGAAACTTTTTAGGTCTCCTTCATAACCAACTTGAGCTTTCACTTTTTCCATTTCAGAAGAAATACGAGCAACTTCGCTCAATCCCAACTGGTGAATTTCATCCGCCGTCATGTTGGTCGTGGTGTACTGCTTAATCGCAAAGGCATAGTAATCTAGTCCAGTTGGAATTTCTGAAATACCACTTGTAGTCCTTCCTGCTTCCAAATAGTCTTTGCTCATATAATCCAACAACTTTTTGTTGGCAGACACCACTTTGGTTTCGATAAGGTTTTTATAGGCTTCAGTCAATTTGGTTTTGTCTTCCTCTGTAAAATCTTCTGGAAAGTTTTTAATAGGAAGGAAAAACAAATGCTCTTCGGTAGTAGCGTTGGTAAGAGCCTCTAATTGAGGAAGCACTTTTGTAATCAATGATTTTGGAAGGGTATAGCCTTTGGTTACACCTTCTTTCATTTTTGCTTCTGCAGAGGCCATCCATTCCAAATAACCCTCTACACGAAGTAACCAGTTATTATAGTCCTCTACAGTATTGAAGGGTTGCGAACCAGCACCACTGGCCAATTGGCCTATCATTAAAGGCAGGGACCAAAATTGGTTGATAGGCATTAAGTCTTCTCTAAACGTAAGGCGTTCCAAATTGATATCGCATTCCCAATTTAGGATGGCTTTTGAAAGTTGTTGGCTCTCGCTCAATTGGGCATCCTGGAATGCATTTACTTGCTCTTTATAGTTGGTATAATGAGCTTTCGTTTTTGCCATAAAGTCATCCGATAACATGTTCGGGAGCAAATCGTTGTATCTGTTGTCTCCCTCTGCTGTAGCATTTAAAGGATTCAGTTTTAAGGCATCTTGATAATAGGCTTCCAATACTTTGTCAAAGTCGGCATTGGGCATATTTGCATTGATTGTTTGAGAATCTGTTTCGGTGGGTTTGGTCTCATTTTTACAAGCAATAAACGTTGCAATTAGACCAGCAGCTATTAATAATTTCTTCATTAAAACAATAAAATTTTATTTAAGGTTTTAAAGATACGTAATCTATGCAGTTTCTAAAGCATAAAAAAACTGCCATCGAAGAATGGCAGTTTGCGGTATTGAGGTTATAAATTAGGCTTGTAATTTATTCCTTATCCAAATTTTGAGTCATTTTAAAACCTATGAATAGGCCAACTCCAGCCATTAAAAAGATGGTTCCTGGCATGGCAATATCTTCGTCTACTCCAATAGATACAAGTATTTGTGAGACAAAAATACCAACACCAATACTCATTAATAAAAGTGCTAGGTTTAAAATGATGACTTTCCAAATGGGGGCCGTGTGCTGTCTGCCCATTGCAAAAATGCTGGCATCCGCGCCTTTTTCAATTAAGGCCAAACGTTCTTTGTTTCTGGTGGATAAAAAAAGGTAGATTACCCCGAAAACGGCCAAGAAAAAGCTAATAGGTATTAATATTTCTTCCATGATACTTGTTTTTTAATTGATTACTTTTAATATGTTTTTATCTTATGACGATACTTTTTCCATGGAGGTTACAAAAAGATGGAAAAAATATTTTTTTGAAAAAGTTGTAACCTCAAAAGTGAAGGAGTCGTCCTATTTGTCACATGGCCATCGAAGAGCATATAATCATCAACCAAATTATTGAAGGGGACACTAGTGCATTTTCCACATTGGTAGACCGTTACAAGGATATGGTCTTTACTTTGGCGCTTAGAATGTTGAAAAATAGGGAAGAAGCAGAGGAAGTGGCTCAGGATACTTTTATAAAGGTGTATAAATCCTTGACGAAGTTTAAAGGAGATTCTAAATTGTCAACCTGGATTTATAAAGTGGCCTACAACAGTTGTTTGGACAGCATTAAAAAGAACAAAAAATATCAGGCAAATGTACCTGTAGATGACATCACAATGCCCCAAATAAAAACATTGGACAATGCTTTGGATGGTATTTTGGAATCGGAAAAATCTCAGCTTATCCAAGATTGTTTAAAGCAGCTTCCTAGTGAGGATAGTTTTTTGTTGACCTTGTTTTATTTTGAAGAACAGAGTTTGGAGGAAATCTCTAAAGTGGTTGGTATTACTCCCAATAATGTCAAAGTGAAATTGTTTAGAAGCCGAAAAAAGTTGGCTTCCATATTAAAAGCACAATTAGAACCTGAAATGATAGCGCGTTATGAAAAGTGAACACGATAAAGAGTTAGAGCAATTGGTTGAAAAGTTCATGGAGAATTCTCAAACCGAATCACCGTCGTTTGAGTTTACTTCAAAAGTGATGCAGGAAATTAATCAGTTATCTGTGTCAAAAAGCATCGCCTACAAACCTTTGATATCAAAAACAGTGTGGTGGCTGCTTTCGGCCGGTTTATGCGCTTTGGTGCTTTATATAGTATTTATTGCACCTTCCCAGTCAAAAGAATGGGCATCAAGCCTTCCCTTGGAGTATATAAAAATCCCTAAACTGAATGTATTTTCTGGGATTAAATTTTCACAGTCTACAATGTATGGAATGGCTATGTTGGCAATAATGGTGATGGTGCAAATCCCTTTATTAAAACATTATTTCAACAGCCGACTTAAAGTGTAATTATTCTTCCTTTTTAAAAATAGTTTGAAGGCCTTTGTAGGCGGCTAAATGTAAAATGTCTGCATGGTTTTGTTCTTCGAACAATTCAAAATTGGTGGTAATGGCGCTATTTTCGCTACCCTGTAAAAGCGTGTATAAAGCTTTGGCTTCACGTTTCATAACGTCATCTTCTTGTCCTCCTACCGCAATGAAAATATTCTTTGCTACCTTGTAATTAGCATGGATGATAGCTGGCTGTTTTTTCAAAATAGCTTCTTCATCCCACCAAAGACTAGGACTTACAATAAGATAATTATTGAAGAGATGAGGTTTGGTGAATAAAATTTCGGTAGCCAAAAGTCCTCCTAAGGATTGACCAATAATGGTCTTGGTTCTAGTGGTTCTGTAGCTTTTTTCAATGTAAGGCTGTAATTCCATCTCAATGAAATTGATGAATTTTTCAGAACCTCCTGCTGTTGGGAAATTTTGTGAATGGTCTGCTACACTAGGAGGAAACGTGAAATCGCGTTTTCTATCTATATTGGCGATACCTACAACGATGGATTCAGGAACCATGTCGATCCATAAAAAAGAGGCAAACTGCACAAGTCCTGAAATATGGATAAAATCTTCATCCCTTGCTCCGTCCAAAAGGTAAATTACGGGGTAATCTTTATGTGTTGCCTTTGAATAACTGTTAGGTAAATAGACGTTGATAACACGGTCTTCGTCCAAAACTGAAGAATACATGGTAACCCGGTCTCCAATTTCGAAGGGTACGGTAACGGCCATTTCACTTGGCTGAGTGTCGTGATGCAGCAAGTCAATTTGAGAAAAACCTTGTGTTGTAAATGCGAAAATAATTAAAAATATACCGAAGTATTTCATTGTTTGATTGAGGATTAACTATTAATACCAGCGTTTCTTTTTCTTTTTGGAACCTTCTCCTTTTCTCCCTTTTTTATGCTTGCTGCCTGTTTTTTTTGAGCGATGAACCTCTGGCTTTGCTTTAGGATCTAAAGGATAGGGATGATCTTCCTCTACTGGTATTTGTACATTAATTAATTGTTGAATGGATTTAATATAAGTTTTTTCGTCGGCGGAACAAAGGGAATAGGCGTGGCCAATATTACCAGCTCTTCCTGTTCTTCCTATTCTGTGCACATAGGTTTCTGGCACATTTGGTAAATCAAAATTGATGACTGCATCCAGTTCATTGATGTCAATTCCACGTGCGGCAACATCTGTGGCGATTAAAATGTTTACATAGCCATTTTTGAACTTCTTCAAAGCTTCCTGCCTGTCATTTTGAGTTTTATCACCGTGAAGGGTTTCAACTTTATAACCATTTTTGAGAAGGGTCTGCTCCAGTTTGTCCACACCAAATTTGGTACGTCTAAAAATTAGAATACTCCCTTTGATGGTGTTACGAAGCAAGTGCAAACAAAGTTCAATTTTATTGCGTTTAGGAACATAGTAAAGGACTTGGCTGATATCTTTCGCCGCGGAGGAAGTAGGCGTTACTTCAATACGTTGCGGTGATTTTAAAATGGTATTGGCCAACTGTTCCACCTTAAATGGCATGGTGGCAGAAAACAGCAAAATCTGTTTGTCTTCAGGACACAGGCGTTCTATTTTCTTCACATCATCAATAAATCCCATGTCTAGCATTAAATCGGCTTCATCCAAAACCAAGGTCTCAACATAATCCAAATTAACTACGTCCTGTTTATGAAGGTCCAGTAAACGCCCAGGGGTTGCAATTAAAATATCCACTCCTTTGTTGAGTACATCAATTTGTGGTTCGATGCCCGTGCCTCCGTAAATTACGGTAGACCTAAGATTGGTGTACGTGCTGTAAGTTTTAAAGTTTTCGCCAATTTGAATGGCTAATTCCCTTGTAGGACTAACAATTAAAGCTCTTATTTTTTTGCCTTTTTTAGGCGCATCCTGCTTGTCAAACAACAGTTGCAGTATGGGAAGTGCAAACGCCGCTGTTTTTCCAGTTCCCGTTTGTGCAGAGGCTATTAGGTCGTTTCCTTCCAATACAACAGGAATGGTTTTTTCCTGAATAAGGGTAGGATCGTCATAACCAGCTTCGGCGATGGCTCTTAAAAGGGGTTTGTTGAGATTTAAATCTTTAAATGACATAAGGTTTTATTTACAGCAAATATAGGGCAAAAGTTAGAGCTGAGCCCTGTTTTGTGAATGGATTAACGAATGAAATATGTCACGAATGAACGAGATGTTTTAAGGGAAATACATGGGGCTATGTATCTACAATCAGTTTAATCCGATTTTTTATTAAAGTGTGGAGAGATGTCCTTATCTACGGCGGTTACAAAGTATTTGGTGTCGCCCCAAAATGCTAAGGTTGTGTAGCGTTCAATATAAGTCACCTTCACATAATTGCCCTGAAGTTCATTGAGTTTCTGTATGACATCCTTGTCCTTGTCCAGAACAGAAAACTTAAATATTTCTGCGCCACTAATCCCTTGGCTGATTTCTCCTTCCCAAGTTTTAAAAACAACACCTTTGTTGCTCACTTTAATGAGTTCTCCAGATCGTGTGCCTTCACTATAGGGCACATAATATACAAAGGCAAAGTAGGCTGCCAAAAGCAGCACTAAACTGATGACGAAAATGGTTAGAATTTTTTTCATATTGGAAAAGATAAAGACTTACGTAAGATTAAAAATACTAGTTTTTTTATTGATATACAATTTCTTACGTTTGGCTGTTGCAGGTTTTTACCTGGAGACTTCAATAGTGTAAGTCGCCACAATGTCCTTTCCAATTTTTAGATGAGCGTCATAAATCCCTTTGTGGTTAAAGTTGGTTTTAAAGGAAATGTACCCGTTTTCGTTTTTAAGGTCATAAATTTTTAAAGTCTGTTCCTGTGAACTGTTAAAATAGACCAGTGAAATATTGTTGTTTGAAATTTCCTTGGGGCTTTTAAAGCTGAAGTTGAGGTCTTCCTCTTTTTTTATGGACGTATTTAAATTACTTGGAGTTACCGATTGTATTTGGTGCTGAAATGTTTCTCCGTAAACCATAGGAGACGAGGTGAAATCTTCTCGAGATACGTTGGTCGTCAATACCCATTGTTGGTCAATAGGAAAGTGGTTTTTTGCAAACAAAATGGGATCGGTTAAAAAGTACCCATCGTTATAATCTTTTACAAAAGTATAGCCTATGGTGTAGCCACTAGACCAAGTGGCATCACACAAATACCATTTGCCGTTTAGGTTTACAGCATTCCAAGAATGGTTGGTCATTTCCAGTTCCTCAACATTGGAGTTAACAGTTCTGCCATAACCGTCAATAATTTTACAATCAATATTGGCCAAAAAACAAAGTTCCTTAATGAGATAGGCATAGCCAGTGCACATGGTTTTTTTGTGCTTCAATAACTTTTTAAAGGCAATTTTTTTGTAATCTTCATTCCACATGGAATAGGCTGCGCTATCACCATGCGTTTTTTTGCGTTTTCTGTCAACTTTGTTGTGTTGATTGCTGTCTCCATTGATGTTGTGGCATACCCAAAAGTAAATAGCTCTAAATTTTTCAACGTCGGTGGAAAGATTTGCGGTCAATTGGTGGGCAAGCAAACCTAGGTTTTCCAAATCAGCTCCTTGGTGAAGTTTAGCCGTATTATCTGCCTTTGTGAAATCGATATGGGCAAAATCCGATAGTTGCGCTTTAGAGCTATTTATATAGAAAATTGAAACTATAACAACAAGGTATTTCATATACAGCAGATTGGGTTAACGTCTTTTTGATTTATAAGCTTTTTTTACGGCCACTTTGCCTAAAATCATGCATTCAGTCATTGACATGTTTACTTTTAAGGTGACATTGGATGCTGTTTGGTCATTGGTAATTACCAACTTTTGGGATTCCATGCCCACATAACTGAACACTAAAACATCCCCTTTTTTTAGTTTGATGGGGAATTCAAAATTGCCATCAAAATCGGTGCTAGTACCTATAGAGGTACCTTGCAATACCACATTCACTCCTGGTAATGGTGCTTCATTGTCCGACACAGTTCCCTTTACTATAAAAGTCTTTTGGAATGAAGTATCCTGAATTTTTGATGGTGGATTTTCCGAAGTTGCAGGCTTGGGGTGAATGGTTTGTGATTGCGCAGAGTTGAGTGCAAATAAGGATAAAAAGGCAAAGGCCAATCCATTTAAAAAGTTTGATGTTCTCTTGATTGGTATTGTAGGTTGGTGGGCCGTCAATTGCGAGCTTTTGAATCTGCCACAAACGTTTTGGGTTGTATTGTTTTTGAAATAATCTGTGATTTCTTGGGAGTCCATTCCAGAGAAGTCTACTACTTCTGTTTTGCAGGATTTGCAAAATCCGCCGTTGCAGGTAGGAGAAAATTCATTGTAGTTTTCTTGACAGGGACTTTCAATGCTTAAGTTGAATTGCTTGTTCATGATGTTAGATTTAAAAGTTAATACTTCAAACCTACTAGGCAATTCATGATTTTAAAAAGGGAACTTAGTAAACGGGACTGTTTGTTGAGTAAACGGTGTTTTTTGAAAAGGGTATAAAAACAAAAACCTCCCTGTAAGTGCAGGAAGGTTTTGCAAATAGTATATAATTACCATTATTTGATCATTTGGTAGCTTCGTTTGATGAAGTTGGTAAGCTCTTCACCTTTTAGAAGGCCTTGTGACAATCTTGCCAAATCCAAACTTTGGTTGATCAAACGCTCTTGCTCATCTTTAGCTTCGGTATCCAAAATTTGGCCTACCAATTCAGAGTTGGTATTTACCACCAAATTGTACATTTCTGGCATATTGCCCATTCCAAACATACCACCACCAGTGGCTTGCATCTCTTTCATACGGCGCATGAACTCTGGCTGGGTAATCATGAATGGTGCAGCATCTCTATCCATCGCTTCCAATTGCACCATGAATTTTTCTGCAGGAATCGTTTCTTTCAACAAGGTGTCTAAAGCAGTTTTTTGCTCTTCAGAAAGTTTAGAGATTTTTGTGTCATCTTTCTTAATCAAATTGTCAATATGATCTGCATCTACACGTGAGAATGAAATATTCTCTTTAGAGGTTTCTAACTTTTGCATCAAGTGGCTCACGATTGGAGAATCCAATAACAATACCTCGTAACCTTTGGCTTTGGCGCTTTCAATATAACTGTGTTGCTCGTCTTTGTTGGAAGCATAAAGAATCACTGTTTTATTGTCCTTATCCGTTTGGTTGTCCTTGATTTTGTCAATCAATTCTTGGTAAGTGTAGTAAGTGCCATCCACGGTTGGGTACAAAGCAAAAGCCTCCGCTTTTTCAAAGAATTTTTCTTCAGAAAGCATTCCGTACTCAATCACAATCTTGATGTCATCCCATTTTTTCTCAAAGTCTTCACGATTGTTGTTGAATAAGGTTTTCAACTTATCAGCCACCTTACGCGTGATGTATGATGAAATCTTTTTCACGGCACCGTCTGCCTGTAAATAACTACGTGACACGTTCAATGGAATGTCTGGAGAATCGATAACCCCTTTCAACATCGTTAAGAATTCAGGAACAATTCCTTCTACATTGTCCGTTACAAACACTTGGTTTTGGTACAATTGAATTTTATCCTTTTGAATGCTTAAATCGTTGGTCATTTTTGGGAAATACAAAATCCCAGTTAAGTTGAACGGATAGTCAACATTTAAATGGATATGGAATAAAGGCTCCTCAAATTGCATTGGATACAATTCTCTGTAGAAGTCTTTATAATCCTGGTCCTCCAAATCGGTTGGCTGCTTGGTCCAAGCTGGATTTGGATTATTGATGATGTTGTCTACAGTTATTTGTTTGTGAGGCTCTGTAGTTTCCTTGCCGTCTTTATCGGTAGTTGTTTTAGGCGTGAAATCTGGATCGTTTACTTTCTTGGTTCCAAACTTAATTGGAATAGGCATAAACTTGTTGTATTTCAACAATAACTCTCTAATTCTGGATTCTTCCAAGAATTCGGTTGAATCGTCTGCAATATGAAGAATGATTTCTGTCCCTCTTTCAGTTTTGCCGTGAGGCTCCATAGTAAATTGAGGCGATCCGTCACAAGTCCAATGAGCAGCAGGCTCATCTTTAAATGATTTAGTGATGATCTCAACTTTTTCGGCTACCATAAAGGCAGAGTAGAACCCAAGACCGAAATGCCCGATGATTCCTGAGTCTTTTGCTGAATCTTTATACTTGTCCAAAAACTCTTCGGCACCAGAAAAAGCCACTTCGTTAATGTACTTTTCAACCTCTTCGGCTGTCATACCAAGACCTTGGTCTATAATGTGAAGTTTCTTGGCATCTTTATCAATTTTTACTTCAATTTGTGGGTTGCCATATTCAACTTTCGCTTCACCAATATTGGTAAGGTGTTTAAGTTTTAGGGTAGCGTCCGTCGCATTACTGATTAACTCGCGTAAAAAGATTTCGTGATCGCTGTATAAGAATTTTTTGATCAACGGAAAGATGTTTTCAACCGAAACATTAATATTTCCTTTTGCCATGATATCTAAATTTTATGTTTTTATAATTTTCTTGGAACAGGACAAAAAAAGTACCAAGACCAAAAAGGTGACAAACTGACATTGTTAATAGGAAATAATGCCTTCGTGTGGAAGAAATCTTTTAGGGGTTTAGTTTAATAAAGATGGAATAATGATTAAATTTACACCTTGTTTTTTGTCATTTATTCAAAAATGGCAGTGAAGCAGTTCGATTTGATTAAAATAATAAGGATTTATGTACAATTCAAAAATAGTTGGTTTAGGTTATTATGTGCCCGATAATGTGGTGACTAATGACGATTTATCCAAAATGATGGATACCAACGACGCCTGGATTCAAGAGCGTACAGGTATTAAGGAACGTCGTTGGGTTGAAGACAAAACAGGAGATACCACCTCCACAATGGGTGTTAAAGCGGCTGAAATAGCCATAGAACGTGCCGGAATAGACAAAAACGATATCGATTTTATTGTATTTGCCACATTGAGTCCAGATTACTACTTTCCTGGACCTGGGGTTGCCGTTCAAAAAGCTTTGGGCATTAAAACTGTGGGGGCCTTGGATATTAGAAACCAATGTTCGGGATTTGTATATGGAATTTCCATTGCCGATCAATATATTAAAACAGGGATGTATAAAAATGTTTTGGTGATTGGTAGTGAGGTACACTCAAGAGGTTTGGATAAAACCACTAGGGGGAGAGGCGTGTCTGTAATTTTTGGAGATGGATCAGGAGCTGCGGTATTGAGTAGAGAAGAAGATCCAACAAAAGGAATATTGTCCTCCCATTTACATTCTGAAGGGGAGCATGCTGAAGAATTGAGCTTGATTGCACCAGGGATGGGAAAACGTTGGGTAAGCGACATTTTAAGGTCCAACGATCCTGACGATGTTAGTTATATGCCACATATGAACGGGCAGTTTGTATTCAAAAATGCCGTAGTTCGTTTTAGTGAAGTGATTATGGAGGGATTGATGAAGAATAATCTGCAGGTTTCCGATATTGATATGTTGATTCCACATCAGGCCAATTTGAGGATTTCACAGTTCATCCAGAATAAATTTAAGTTGAATGACGACCAGGTGTTCAACAACATTCAAAGTTATGGAAACACGACAGCTGCTTCCATTCCTATTGCTTTAACCGAAGCCTGGGAACAAAACAAAATTAAGGAAGGTGATTTAGTCGTGTTGGCAGCTTTTGGAAGTGGCTTTACTTGGGGAAGTGTGGTTATTAAGTGGTAATCACTTTTCAATAACATTAATGACCATTCATAAAATAAAAAGCCCGTGATTGAGAATCACGGGCTTTTCAGCTATTAACCAACCTTACTAACACTAAAACTATAAAAATACTTCTGTTGATTAACTTTAAAACTTATCACTACACTATAGACGTTGAAATTTCAATTTTATTTCAATAATTAACACTTTTAACGTTAATTAACATTTAAGCTAAAACCCAGGGCCTAAGCACCTGGGTTTTTAAAATCCAACATTTACCAAATCAACGAATTGTAATTGATGAAGGCTAATTCAAATTAATTAAAATCAGTTGAGGAGCTGTGTATAAAAAAGACGGTTTTGAAAATGGTTTGTTACAGTTTTTGGAAGAAAAAAAGACCCCAAAAAATTGAGGTCTTCGAGGTTGATTATTCCTTAGGTTTTTCAATTGATGAAGGCTAATTCAAATCAATTTAAACATGCAGAAGTAATCGATTACAAAGATACCCTTGGATTTGGAGAAAATTAACACATTCTTAAAATAATAACATTATTTTAACAATAGCGAAACCCCGAGGCCTAAGACCTCGGGGTTTCTTATTTAGTAACCAAACATTAACACTAACCATCAACTATTGTATGGGTTACTAAATATGTCATTTTTGTTACATGAATCCACCGCTACCTTGGGTTTCATTGTTGTCTCTTTGTTTTCTATTTAAAGCTTTGTATTTACCTCCTCCAAAACGATATGTAAGGCCTATACGCCATTGGTTACTTTCCCAGTTAAATTCACCTTCGCTAGGGAAAGGTCTGTCGCGTTCAAAAGCAAATTTCATAGTGTTGAAAATGTCATTGTAGCTAAAGCTGAAGGTAGCTCTGTCATCTTCCAAGAAGCTATAACGTAATCCTGTATTTACCATCACCATAGGTTTTCTTTTGTGCTGAAGGTTTTCATCTTGTCCGCGGTACATTCCAAAAAGCGAAAAGCTCAAGCTTTTAGTCGCTTTAAAGTTGTTGTTCATACGTAAATTGAAGGTGGAATTTTTGATTTCCAGATTTTCCTGTTCCACCACACCTCTTACGGTCTTAAAATAATATTCGGCACTTGCATTGAAATTCCACCATTTGGTTGGTCTGTAATTGCTGGAAGCTTCAAAACCGAAAGCATTGTTGCGGTCAAAATTGTCATAGGTTAATATCACGCGATCTCCTGCAGGGTCTTCCGGGTCCATAAATACAGAACGATTGATTTCATCGTTGATAATTCTATAGAAAGTCCCCGCAGTAATATTTCCGCCTTTCACATTTTTGGTAAGATTCAATTCTAGGGAATTGGTAAACTGTTGTCTCAGTTCCGGGTTTCCAATAGAGGTTACCCTAGGCGAACTCCATTCTCTGATAGGATTGATTTGTCCTAGTCCAGGTCTGTCCACACGTCTGCTATAACTTAATTGTAAAGATGTTTTTTCGGAAGTGTTATACGTTAAAAAGGCAGAAGGATAAATGCTGAATTTCTCGTCGTTGAAAGTTGAGGTTTCTTGCGTAACTTGGTCAAAAATGGCTTCTACTTCATATTGCTCAATCCTTGCGCCTACTTGATAGGACCACTTGTCAAAAGTTTGCCCATAAGTAGTGTAGAAGGAATAAATGCTTCGGTTGTATTCGTAATCAGAATCGTAAAGATTGGTATTGGTGGTGTTGTAAAAATTATCGGCATTGTTGGCTCTATATTCTGCTCCAATTTCCAACTTAGAAGTTTCTGAAAGTGGATTCACATAATCCAAATTGATCAAGGTATTGTCACGTTTGTTGTTTACAAGGTCTCGGTAAGAACTATTGTCCGTAAAAGAGAAGTCGGCAATTTCATCACTGTCAAACGTGCTGTAGTCGGCTTCCAAACTAATATTGTGGCCTTCTTTTTTAAAATCGTGCTTAAAGGCCGCATTGTATGAGGAAGTGGTGTTTTCATTTTCATTGTCTAAATACTGACGGAAATTTGGATTGTCATTCAGTAGATAAATAATGTCTGTACTGTTACTTCTCTTTCCGTCGTAAAGGTTTTGATTGGTATACACCGAAAACACATTGTTGTCATTTATGTAATAGTCAATCCCAAGTTTATACAGATGAGATTTGTTGTTGTTCCAGTTCTTGAAAATTTGTTCGGTGTTGTCATCAAATCGGTCTATTTTTCCACCACCGGTACTCTTACCAATGTTGTTTCCATAGTTCCCGTAGAAGTTAAGTTTACCGTTTCGGTAGTTCATGTCTATAGAACTATTAAAGTTTGGACTGATTTCCTTAGCAAAGCCAACGTTCAGGTTTCCGTTGAATCCCACATTTGCATTTTTGTGTAGTATGATGTTGATGATACCACTCATTCCTTCAGGGTTATATTTTGCCGAAGGATTGGTGATCAATTCCACACTTTTAATGGACGTAGAAGGAATTTGCTTGAGCAATTGTGCCGCCGGAACGTTGGTAGGTTTCCCGTCCAACAGAACACGTACATTTTCATTGCCTCGAAGGCTAATGTCTCCACTTTGACTGTCTACGGTAACTGAGGGAAGGTTGTTCATGATTTCAGAAGCAGACGCTCCTGTGGTGGTAAGGTCTTTTCCTATGGTAATGACTTTTCTGTCTACCTTTTGTTGTACAGAAGACACTTCGGCTACCACGGTAACTTCATCCAAGCTGGCAATGTCTTCTTCCAGTAAAATGTTTCCTAAGTCTATTTTATGTTTACCATTGCCAATGACCAATGGTTTTGATACGGTTTTGTAGCCCATATATTGAATGGTGATTACATTTTTTCCTTCTGGAATGTGTTTGATTTCGAAGTAACCTTGGTCATCGGTAATTCCACCGGTAATGGTTTCTCCTGCTTCGTTTTTAATAATTATATTTACGTAGGGTAATGCTTGGTTCAGGTTGGCATCTATCACTGTTCCTGTAACCGAACCGTCCCTTGGCGCGCTTTCTGAATCGGTTTTTGCGTATAGCGTTGACAATGATAGAAATGCAATAAAAAGTGAAATGTGTTTCATCAAAAAATATGTAAGTTAGCGTGAAAATGTTTGGAGGATAGACGCCCCCAAAAGTGATGTGTTACTTAATTTAACACACCTTAACACCTTTTTAACAGATGAACAAAAAGACCCTAGTTTTTGGAGCTTCCTTGAATCCTTCCCGATATTCCAATTTTGCCATAGGAAGATTGTTGGCTCACGACCATGAAGTAGTAGCCTATGGAATTAAAAAGGGAAGCGTTGCTGGTGTTGATATTGATGATGAATTGTTGAATTATGATCATGTTGATACCGTGACATTATACCTCAATCCGTCACGGCAAACCGCGTATTATGACCATCTGGTGTCCTTACATCCGAAACGTATAATTTTTAATCCAGGGACAGAGAACCCTGAGTTTTACAAAATTCTGGAGGCTAATGCTATCGCCTATGAAGTGACTTGCACTTTAGTTTTGCTTTCTACGAATCAGTATTAATCCTAGAAATGTGAAAAGACCATTGATTATCAAAATTTCAAAACCTATTTGGTAACCACCTAACAGCTCTTCAGAATAGGTGTTTAATAGGTAAGAAACTATTGGAGCAACTATGGCTACAATCCAAACTAATTTGTCTTTGATTTGGAACTTGGTATAGATTCCAAAAGCAAACAATCCTAAAAGCGGACCATAAGTATAGCCTGCTGCGGTAAACAATTCCCAAATTACAGAAACATCCGTAAAGAGAACATCAAAGATGAGGATGACAAGAATAAGTAGGATGCTGGTAGCTATATGCACTCTTTTTCTTGTCTTTTTTTGTTGTTCCTGCGGTTTTTTGTCCAATTCAATGATGTCAATACAGAAGGAAGTGGTCAAAGCTGTCAAGGCAGAATCTGCACTGGAGTAGGCGGCCGCAATAAGTCCCAATAAAAAGAATGCCGAAGTTATAATGCCTATTTCCGGTAGCATGGCAATGGTAGGGAATAAATCGTCCTTTTTGGCGGTAATGCCATTTTGTTGGGCATACTGAGTCAATAAAAGCCCTAAAACCAGAAATAGAATGTTTACAAAAATCAACACAATACTGAAGGAAATCATGTTTTTCTGAGCTTCCTTTAGGTTTTTACAGGTTAGGTTTTTCTGCATCATATCTTGATCCAATCCGGTCATGGTGATGGTAATGAACATTCCCGCCAAAAAACTCTTGAAAAAGTACTGGGAATCATTAATGTCTTCTAAAAAAAACGTTTTGCTTAAAGGGCTTTCGCTTACGGTGGTATAAACATCAGTAAAACTGTGAAGATCCAAAGCAGAAGCTAAAAAAGTAATGGTCACCACTACGGAAACCAACATGAAAAAGGTCTGCAGTGTGTCCGTAAATATGATGGTTTTAATGCCGCCTTTAAAAGTGTATAGCCAAATTAGGGCTATGGTAATTACCACGGTAACGGCGAAAGGAATGCCGAATTCATTAAAAATAAGTAACTGAAGCACTTTGGCTACCAAAAACAATCTAAAGGCAGCACCAACCGTCCTGGAAACCAAAAAAGCCACCGAACCTGTTTTGTAGCTTATAATTCCAAAGCGGGTTTTTAAATAGGTGTAAATGGAGGTGAGGTTCAGTTTGTAATAAATAGGGAGTAAAATATAGGCAATGGCCAAATAGCCAAAAAAGTAGCCGAACACTACCTGTAAATACCCAAATTGTTTGGTTTCCACCGCTCCAGGAACCGAGATAAACGTGACCCCAGATAGAGAAGCGCCAATCATTCCAAAAGCCACCAAATACCAAGGCGCCGATTTGTTGGCTTTAAAAAAGGCTTCGTTGCTGTCTTCTTTTCCAGTAAAAAACGAAATAAGGATTAATACTACAAAATAACCTAGAATTAAAAGCGCAATGGTAACCGGGGTCATAGGGGGGAATTTAGGATGATTTTAAAAATTAGAATGTTACTTTTCAATTGTTATGGTAGACAATAATAAGTAATTTAATAAGAATCCCATAATTAAATAGTCCGTAAATTATAGTAAATTCGCAGCATGGAATTTTCTTCAAAACTTCTGGAAAAAGCAGTTAATGAAATGTCCCAGTTGCCTGGGGTTGGCAAGCGTACGGCCTTAAGATTGGTCCTGCATTTGTTAGGGCAACCGCAGGAACGCACCCAATTGCTTTCGGAAGCATTGAGTACCATGCGCAACGAAATTAAATTCTGTAAAAGTTGCCATAATATTAGCGATACAGAACTTTGTGAAATTTGTTCCAACCCAAATAGAATGGAGGATACAGTTTGCGTTGTGGAAGATATTAGGGATGTCATGGCTATAGAGAATACCAGTTCCTTTAAAGGTTTGTACCATGTGCTAGGTGGTAAAATTTCTCCCATGGATGGTGTAGGTCCAAACGATCTCAATATTGAATCGCTTGTAGAAAAAGTAAAGCAGGGCAAAATAAAGGAACTTATTTTTGCGTTAGGCTCTACGATGGAAGGCGATACAACCAACTTTTATATTTACAAACAAATTCAGGACTTCAATATTGTAACCTCTACCATTGCCCGAGGCATCTCCGTTGGTAATGAACTCGAGTATACCGATGAGATTACCTTGGGAAGAAGTATCATTAACAGAATTCCTTTTGAGGTGTCCTTAAAGTCCTAGTCTCTTTTTAGTGAAATTATCCGTTGTCATATTAAATTATAACGTTCGTTATTTTTTGGAACTTTGTCTAAGAAGTGTCGTTGAAGCTACTAAAGATATCGAGTCGGAAATTATTGTAGTTGATAATCATTCTGCCGATGATAGTTGTGAAATGGTCAAGACAATGTTTCCCGAAGTTATTTTAATAGAAAATAAGGATAACGTAGGTTTTTCCAAGGGAAATAATCAGGCGGTTCGTAACGCAAAAGGGGAATATCTGTGTATTTTAAATCCAGATACCGTATTGCCAGAAGATGTTTTTGTACAATTGTTGGCTTTTGCAGATGCAAAGGAAAAGGTCGGGATTGTAGGCTGTAGATTGGTGGACGGTACGGGCCATTTTCTGCCCGAAAGCAAACGCAACATTCCAACCCCATATGTCTCTTTAAAAAAGGTGACAGGGTTTACAAAGGAATACTATGCCAATCAACTTGGAGAGTTTGAGGTTGGCAAAATCCCTGTGTTTGTTGGAGCTTTTATGTTGATTAAAAGAGCAGTTTATAATGAAGTGCAAGGTTTTGATGAGGACTATTTTATGTATGGTGAGGATGTAGACTTATCTTATAAAGTTCTTGAAGCGGGCTATGATAACTATTATAACGGAACCATAACAGCAATTCATTATAAAGGAGAAAGCACCTTAAAAGATGCCGTTTACGCCCGCCGATTTTACGGTGCCATGCAAATTTTCTACAAGAAACATTTTAAAAAGAATATTCTTTTCAACTTAGCCGTTTGGTTTGGAATTCGGATGGCATATGTGGCCAGTAGAGAACCTAAACCTGCCAATCCAAAGGTAAATCATTACATATTGGTTTCTGATAAAATGGCAGAAGGTTTGGAGGAAGCACTAGCCAAAAAAGTTTCCGTCGTTGATGAGATACAGCAAGTGAAACCGCACACTGAAATAATATTTGACGCTAACCTATTGAGTTTTAAAAAAATCATTCAGTATATGTGCGACAATCAAATAAATAGAAACGCAAAATTTAAAATTCTTTCAAAAAACTCTACCTTTATCCTCGGAAGTAACAGCTCAAAAAACAGAGGGAAAGTGATTTTGTTAGAACAGAATTAATTGAAAAAATCTTAAAGAACACATTGGTTTTTTATTAATTTTGCAGACGAAAAATAAAAACAGATCTTTTCATTATAGATATGGCAAAATTTGAATTAAAGCTCCCGAAGATGGGGGAAAGTGTTGCGGAAGCAACAATAACATCATGGTTAAAAGAGGTAGGAGATACTATCGAGATGGATGAAGCGGTTTTGGAAATTGCTACAGACAAGGTAGATAGTGAAGTGCCTAGTGAGGTTGATGGCGTTTTGGTTGAAAAGCTATTCAATGTAGATGATGTAGTTCAAGTAGGGCAAACAATAGCTATTATTGAGACGGATGCCGATGTTGCAGATACTCAAGCTGCACCACAGGCAGAACCGGTGAAGGAGGAAGTTGAAGCAGAACCAGCTGCTGTGGCCCAAGTAGCGGAAACGGTACAGGCTGCGCAAGAAGCTGTAGCGCCTGTAGTATCTACAGAGGGTAGATTTTATTCGCCATTGGTGAGAAACATTGCCAAGGAAGAAGGTATCAGCCAAGCTGAACTTGATAAAATCTCAGGAACAGGAAAAGAAGGTCGTGTGACCAAAAATGATATTTTAGCTTACCTTGAAAACAGAGGTAGCCAACCAGTTCAGGATGCGATAGCGACACCACAACCAGCTAAAGTTGACGTTCCTCAAGTTAACGGAACCCAGCAAGCCAAGCCTGCAGCAGCTCCTGTTGTAGCTAGTGGTGAGGACGAAATCATCGAAATGAGCCGTATGGGGAAATTGATTGCACACCATATGGTGGAATCGGTACAGACTTCTGCTCACGTACAAAGTTTTATAGAAGCCGATGTTACCAATATCTGGAACTGGCGTAAAAAAGTTAAAGACGGTTTCGCAAAACGCGAAGGTGAAAACTTAACCTTTACGCCAATCTTTATGGAGGCTATAGCCAAAGCCCTTAAAGATTTCCCTATGATGAACATTTCGGTTCAAGGAGATAAAATCATAAAGAAAAAGCATATCAATTTAGGGATGGCAGCAGCCTTGCCAGATGGTAACTTAATTGTACCGGTAATCAAGGATGCCGATCAGCTGAATTTGGTTGGAATGACCAAAAAGGTAAACGACTTGGCTAATAGAGCTAGAGTTAATAAACTGAAACCCGATGAAATCCAAGGAGGGACTTACACAGTGACCAATGTGGGGACATTTGGAAGCATTATGGGGACGCCGATTATCAATCAGCCGCAAGTTGGGATTTTGGCCTTAGGAGCTATTAGAAAAGTGCCAGCGGTAGTAGAAACTCCAGATGGTGATTTCATTGGAATTCGTTACAGAATGTTCTTGTCGCATTCATATGACCATAGAGTAGTGAATGGTGCGCTTGGTGGACAATTTGTAAAAGCTGTTAAAGATTATTTGGAAGCTTGGGATGTAAATAGAGATATTTAATCTTTAAAGCCAATAATATTTAAAGCCTTAACTTTTTAGTTAAGGCTTTTTTTGTGCCCTAATTCTACGTAAAAATGCAGTCCTCTGCAAGGATCTTTATATGACATATATCATAATTCTTGCAAGTTCAAATCGATACATTTGAGGTTTGCAATTTTAAAAACAACATAGAATGAATAACAAAGCGCATTCATTTCATATTCCGGTTATGGGGATTGGCTTTACAATCGATTCACCTTTGAAGGTAGCGCAATATGGCATTGATTCGGTGATTTCTTTGGTAGACGATATGCTTATCGAGAAATTACGAAAAATGTACAGCGAAACTTTTGAGTTGCCTTATCAGGAAATTACCAATAAGGTAGACGATTTTCGGGCAAAGCGCATTACCTCATACCTTAACTTGATAAATGAAGTAGTCGATCAAAAAATAGAAGCTGTAAAGCAAGCAGCTCTTGACACGGGAGAAAGTTTTAAGGCCTATCTCGATATGCTGCCTTCCAATGCTCACCTTAGAGAAGAGTTTAAAAGGCTAACAGAAAAAGGTGAAGGACTATCGGAGCTAAAGTCTTGGTTAAACCAACATTTGGTGAAGGGAAGTATCGATGTGAACATCATGACCAAGGTTGACAAGGACAATTACAACAAAGATGAAAAACTCCCTGTGGCCTATAATGATGCACATGCCGCCTTGCGTGGTTTTGCCAATAGTAACTTGAATGGTTCTGTGGTGCTTTCGGCAGGGATGAATCCTCGATTGTATGCCTATATGAGTGAGTTTGATGATTTTTATCCAACTTCAGAAGGGACTTTTAAAAAGCGAATCATTTTAAAGGTAAGCGATTATCGTTCGGCATTGATTCAAGGGAAATTCTTGGCCAAAAAAGGACTTTGGGTATCTGAATATAGAATTGAATCTGGATTGAACTGTGGAGGTCATGCCTTTGCCACCGATGGGTATTTGTTGGGTCCAGTATTGGCGGAGTTCAAGGAGAAACGCGAGGAACTGAGAGCATCTATTGAAGAAGTTTTGAACAAGGAATTGGAGGCTCAAAATAGAGCAATTTCAAAGGGACCTTTGCAAATAAAAATTACGGCTCAAGGTGGAGTGGGAACTCACGAGGAACACGAATTGTTGTTGGATGTCTATCAATTGGATTCTGTAGGATGGGGAAGTCCATTTTTATTGGTTCCGGAAGCAACAACCGTAGATGAAAAGACTTTAGAGAAATTGGCTTCCGCCCAAGAAAAGGATTTGTATTTAAGCGATATTTCTCCTTTGGGAGTGCCTTTCAATAATCTTAAGGAAAACACCAAAGATTTAGAGCGTGATGCTTTGATTGATAAAGGAAGACCAGGGAGTTCCTGTCCTAAAAAATATGTGGCCTTGAACAAGGAGTTTAAGGAAACAGGGGTGTGTACTGCGTCTCGGGAGTATCAGCATTTCAAAATTAAAGCTTTGGACGCTCAAAATCTTTCAAAAGAAGCTTATCAATTGGAATTGAACAAGATTACCGAAAAATCATGCACTTGTGTAGGTTTGGGAACTTCGGCCTTGTTGAAATATAATTTAGATACAAAGAAGGAAGGGGAAGGTGTTTCCATTTGCCCAGGGCCAAATATGGCTTATTATTCCAAAGTGATGAGTTTGAAAACAATGGTGGATCATATCTACGGACGTGACAATGTAATTTCTAGAACTGATCGTCCAAACATGTTCATTAAGGAATTGTATATCTATATCGATTACCTGAAAAATAAATTGGAAACGGCTAAAGTGGAAATGACCAAAAAGGAACAGAAATATTTGGCAACGTTTGCAGAGAATTTAAAGTCAGGAATAACCTATTACAATAATTTCTTTTTGGAACTGAAACATAATTTTGAAGACAACAAGAACGAAATCTTTAACATGCTTAGCAAAGGAGAGCTGCTTTTGAACAATTTGCAGTTGGAAATTGCCAATGTTGAGGTGAAAAATTAAAATGATGATCTGTTGATTTAGAATTCGTGAATGAAAATGATGAAGCTATGAGTGAGACAATAGATTTAGTGAAAGAGATAAAGCGCCTGAAAAAGGAAAAGAATGCAGTAATCTTGGCGCATTATTATCAGGTGCCGGAAATACAAGATATAGCCGATTATGTAGGGGACAGTTTGGGATTGTCCCAAAAAGCCGCCGAGACAGATGCCGATATTATTGTGTTTGCCGGGGTGCATTTTATGGCGGAAACAGCCAAAATATTAAACCCAAACAAAACAGTGGTATTGCCAGATTTAAATACGGGGTGTTCCTTAGCCGATTCTTGTCCGCCTGAAAGTTTTGACGCCTTTATTAAGCAGCATCCTAACCATGTGGTGATTACTTATGTTAACTGTTCCGCGGAAATCAAAGCTTTGAGTGACATTGTGTGTACTTCTTCAAATGCTTTGAAAATAGTGGAATCAATTCCAAAGGAAACACCAATCATTTTTGCGCCCGATAAAAATCTTGGTCGCTATATCATGAAGGAAACAGGAAGAGATTTGTTGCTTTGGGATGGTAGTTGTGTGGTACACGAGGCTTTTTCGATGGATAAGTTGATCGAGCTACATAAAAAGTATCCGGACTATAAAATTATTGCACATCCAGAATCGGAGACGCACATTTTGGATACGGCCACTTACATCGGGTCCACTGCTGGGATGATTAATTTCGTGAAGGAGCATCCAAACGAAAAATTTATTGTGGCTACTGAAGTTGGGATTCTTCATAAAATGCAAGAGGAAATTCCAACAGCCAAGTTGATTCCGGCGCCAGCCTTGGAAGATAATACCTGTGCTTGCAGCGAATGCCATTTTATGAAAATGAATACCATGCAAAAATTGTATGATTGTTTGTTGAACGAGTCGCCACAAATTGAAGTCCCTGAGCATATTATTGAGCGTGCTTTGCAGCCTATAGAGCGCATGTTGGAACTGTCTAAATAAATGTTGTTTAATCTCGAATGAAATTATGATGACCGCAGATTATTTGGTGATTGGTTCTGGAGTTGCAGGATTGACCTTTTCCGTAAAGATTGCTGAGAAGTTTCCTAATAGGAATGTTATTATTGTAACCAAAGCCAATGAAGAAGAATCTAATACCAAGTATGCCCAAGGAGGTGTTGCCATTGTGTTGGATAAGCAAAAGGATTCATTTAAAAAACACATAAAGGATACTTTAATCGCCGGGGACGGACTCTGTGAGGAAGATGTAGTTAAGATGGTTGTCGAGGAAGGTCCGAAGCGCATGGAAGAACTTCTGCTTTGGGGCGCCAATTTTGATTTGGATGCCAAAGGAAAATTCGATTTGGGGAAAGAAGGTGGGCATTCAGAATATCGTGTGGTACACCATAAGGACATCACCGGCTATGAAATTGAACGTGCCTTGCTAAAGCGGGCGCATCAACTGCACAATATTTCTATTCTCCCTCATCATTTTGCGATAGATTTAATTACCAATCATCATATAGAAGGAGCAGACCCAGAAGAGCTGAAATGCTACGGTGCTTATGTGTTTAATCAAAAAACAGGGGAGATTTCAACCATAAAGGCAAGCAGTACCATACTGGCTTCGGGAGGTATTGGTTATGTGTATGGTCATACCACCAACCCTATTATTGCTACAGGTGATGGCATTGCCATGGCCTATCGTGCAAAGGCGCGCATTAAAGATATGGAGTTTGTGCAATTTCATCCAACGGCATTGTATGGTGCCAAAGGGGAGTCTTCTTTTTTAATATCGGAAGCTGTTAGGGGCTTTGGGGCTTATTTAAGAAATAAGGAAGGCGAACGTTTTATGTTGAAGTATGACGAGCGTGCCGAATTGGCCTCTAGGGACATTGTATCGCAAAGCATCGATAGCGAATTGAAAAAATCGGGGGAGTCCCATGTGTTCTTGGATTGCACCCATTTGGATTTTAATGGATTTGTCAAGCATTTTCCAAATATTTATCAAAAGTGTTTGGACAGCCATATCGACATAAAAACCGATTGGATTCCTGTGGTGCCGGCATCGCATTACTTATGTGGAGGCATTCAAGTGGATAAATTAGGAAAAACTACTATTGACAATTTGTTTGCCTGTGGGGAATGTTCCAGAACAGGTCTGCACGGCGCCAATCGATTGGCTTCAAATTCTTTGTTGGAAGCCTTGGTGTATGCGCATAACATTTTCAAATATCACGAAGCACATGAAAGTGTGCTTGCTAATGTTGACATTCCAGATTGGGATGACAAAGGGACGAGCATTACCAAAGAGCATGTTTTAATTCAGCATAATTTAAAGGAATTACAGGCATTGATGCACAATTACGTGGGGATTGTACGAAGTAATGAGCGCTTGGAAAGAGCTAAAAAACGGTTGGATCTCATCCATAGAGAAGTGGAGGATTTTTATAAAGCATCAAAAATTACGACCTCGCTTTGTGAACTTCGGAATATGATTAATGTGGCACATTTAATCGTGAGCCAGTCTTTGGAACGCACCGAAAACAAGGGGGGATATTTTAATATTGATAATGTGTAGGTTTCAATCAGACCTTATAAAAAAGCCTTAATTTAGTTTAAGGCTTTTTTTATTCTCGTTATCTTAGCCCAAAATTTGATAAAAATGAATCTTAATCTTACAAAACCAATTTGCTTTTTTGATCTGGAAACCACCGGAGTAAATATTTCAAAGGATAGAATTGTTGAAATTTCCATTTTAAAGGTATACCCAGACGGAAAGGAAGAAAGCAATACTTGGTTGGTAAATCCAGAAATGCCTATTCCGCCAGAAGTAACCGCAATCCATGGGGTGTCTGATGAAGATGTCGCAGACAAGCCTACATTTAAGGAATTGGCAAAAGAGATTCATAACATTATCAAGGATTCTGATTTGGGAGGCTTTAACTCTAATAGATTTGATATTCCTTTATTGGCAGAGGAAATGCTTCGTGCCGAAATGGATTTTGATATGAAAAACCGTGTCGCTATTGATGTGCAAACCATTTATCATAAAATGGAACAGCGTACCTTGTCGGCAGCCTACCAATTCTACTGTAACAAGAATTTGGACGGAGCACATAGCGCAGAGGCCGATACCAATGCTACTTACGAAGTATTGAAAGCTCAGGTGGCGAAGTATGAGGAGTTGGAAAATGATGCTAAGTTTTTGGCGGAATTCAGCTCTAGAAAGAAATTTGCCGACTTTGCAGGGTTTATAGCTTTCAATAAAGAGGAAGAGGAATGCTTCACCTTTGGAAAACACAAAGGGAAGCGTGTTCAGGATGTACTGAATGATGAACCTGGATATTTTGGTTGGTTGTTGAATGCCGATTTTCCTTTGTACACCAAAAAGGTACTCACCGCCATTAAATTGAGAGCGTTTAATAATAAATTGGACTAATTAGTTGTATTGCTAATTGTTTTAGGACTATGAAACTTATCTGCATAGGTAGAAATTACACAGAGCACATCGCGGAGCTTGAAAATGAAAGACCCGAGGAGCCTGTAGTGTTTTTGAAGCCCGATACGGCTATCTTGTTAAAGAAACAACCGTTTTTTATCCCAGATTTTTCAAACGATGTACACCACGAAGTAGAAGTTTTGGTGCGAATCAATAAGGTTGGGAAATATATCGATAAGAAATTTGCCCATAAATATTATGATCAAATTGGTTTGGGTATCGATTTTACCGCAAGGGATCTTCAGGCGAAGTTAAAGGCTAAAGGACTTCCTTGGGAAAAAGCAAAATCTTTTGATGGAGCAGCTGTAATTGGCAATTGGTTGCCAAAAAGCAATTTTGAAGATGTGAACAACATTAACTTTACTTTGGAGAAAAACGATGAGCTTGTGCAACAAGGGAATACCAATTTGATGCTTTGGAAAATTGATGAAATCATCGAATATGTCTCAAAATATTTCACTTTAAAGATAGGAGATATTATCTTTACAGGAACGCCTGCCGGAGTAGGCAAGGTAAATGCAAATGACAAATTGGTTGGGGCTATAGAAGGGACCCCTTTGTTTTCAATAACTGTAAAATAAATGGAACAGCATTATAAATTATATAGAGTAAGAGAGTTGGCCGATAACGACGAGGATTTTATCGTGGCTTTGGTGGCTGCTTTTTTGGAAGAAGTACCAGAAGATGCGGCTAGATTGAAAAAAGCCGTATCGGAGAAGGATTATTTTAATACCTATCAAGCGGCCCATAAAATGAAACCAACCATAGATTTGTTCGAACTTGGTGTTTTGGAAGATTTGATCGTGGTTCAGGATTGGGGGAAATTTGAGAAGAAAGAAGAAGACGTTTCGGATAAATTGGATCTTGTGCTAACAGCCATCGAAAATGCATCCGAAGAATTAAAAAAGGATTATAACCTATAATGCAAGCCGAAATCATTACAATTGGCGATGAGATTCTCATAGGTCAAATTGTAGATACAAATTCAGCATTTATCAGTAAGGCCCTAAATAAAATTGGGGTCTCTGTGTATCAGATCACTTCTGTTCAGGATGATAAGGAGCATATTCTAAAGGCGTTTAAGGAGGCTGAAGACAATGCCGATATCATTATAGTTACTGGAGGTTTGGGACCTACCAAAGACGATATCACCAAGAAAACGATTGCAGAATATTTTAACGATACGCTAGTCCAAAACCAAGAGGTGTTGGCGCATATCAAATACCTTTGGGAACATTATATCAAGAAACCTTTGGTGCAGGTGAACATCGATCAGGCTTTGGTGCCTTCAAAAGCACAGGTTTTGATGAACGTTAACGGAACTGCTCCAGGCATGTGGATGGAAAGGGATGGAAAAGTATTTGTTTCATTACCTGGGGTGCCCTTTGAAATGGAAGCTTTGATTGAAAATGAGGTCATTCCTAAACTTCAAAAGGCATTTAAATTCCCATATATCAAACATAAAACCATTCTAACCTATGGCATGGGCGAAAGCAATTTGGCTGCCCGTATAGAAGACTGGGAAGACAATCTGCCAAAGTTTGTCAAGTTGGCCTATTTGCCGAATTTGGGAAAAGTGCGTTTACGCTTAACCGGAAAAGGAATGGATAGGGAAGTTGTGGAAGCTGAAATAGATAGACAAGTAAATGCCCTTTTGCCTCAGATAGAAGATATTTTTGTGGGGTTTGAAGAGGATGAATCCCTAGAGGCTATTATAGGAAGGCAACTGACTCTCATGGGTAAAACACTTGCCACTGCCGAAAGCTGTACGGGTGGGAAAATTGCAGAGAGCTTTACGTTACACCCTGGTGCTTCCAAATATTTTAAGGGAAGTGTGGTAAGTTATACTAAGGAAGCTAAGATGAATGTACTGCACATTTCAGAAGCCCTTATTGATCAATTTTCCGTGGTAAGTGCCCAAGTGGCTGAAGCTATGGCGACCGCAGCCTTGAAAATGTTCAATAGTGATTATGCCATAGCGACCACAGGTAATGCAGGGCCTACCACAGATGATACAGATGAGGAAGTAGGCGTGGTATTTATTGCAATTGCCTCTAAAAGTGGCGTGTATAGTGAAGAATTTAACTTTGGGAACCACCGCGTAAAGGTGATAAACAAGGCGGCCAACAAGGCCTTTGAGATGCTTCAAAAAGAAATTTTAAAAAAGATTTGAAAAAGAAGCGAATTAAGTTTGTTGATATATAATCTTTTTTCTAAATTTGCAGCCTGTTTTGAAATAACATAATTTAAAGTTAGAAAGAATGTCAAGAGTTTGTGAACTTACTGGAAAAAAAGCGATGGTTGGAAACAACGTATCTCACGCTATGAATAAGACTAAGCGTAAATTTGATGCAAATTTGATCAAAAAACGCTTTTATATTCCTGAAGAAGATAAATGGGTAACTCTAAAAGTTTCTACCTCTGCGTTGAAGACTATCAATAAAATTGGTATCTCTGCTGCAATCAAAGAAGCAAAATCTAAAGGATTTTTAAAATAATAGCATAACAGTTAAAGGCACGTACAATGGCAAAGAAAGGTAATAGAATTCAGGTTATATTGGAGTGTACAGAGCACAAGGAGTCTGGGATGCCAGGAACTTCACGTTACATCACTACCAAGAATAAGAAAAACACGCCGGATAGAATGGAGATTAAGAAATTTAATCCAATCTTGAAGCGTATGACAGTTCATAAAGAAATTAAATAATTAGGAATCATGGCAAAGAAATCAGTAGCAACTTTACAAACAGGATCTAAAAGATTAACAAAAGCCATCAAGATGGTGAAGTCTCCTAAGAGTGGTGCTTACATGTTCGTAGAATCTGTTATGGCTCCAGAATTAGTGAACGACTTTTTAAACAAAAAATAAATTATATTTGTTCATAATTTAATTGTAACTGCTTTCATTTGAAAGCAGTTTTTTTATATCTATATTTGATAGGTTTTTCTGCCAAAATTGCAGATTGCAGTTTAAGGCAGGGAATTTGTAAAGTGCTTTTTGGCTTTTTGAAAGGCCAAAACTAACACCAATTAAACATGAGTTTTTTTAAGAAAATATTTTCTTCGGAAAAAAAGGAAACCCTAGACAAAGGGTTGGAAAAATCCAAAACATCATTCTTCACAAAGCTGAACAAGGCTGTAGCTGGAAAGTCAAAAGTCGATGATGAGGTATTGGACAACCTAGAGGAAATTTTGGTGACCAGTGATGTCGGGGTGGATACTACCTTAAAAATTATTGAGCGCATCGAAGAGCGTGTGGCACGTGACAAATATTTAGGGACCTCCGAACTCAATAAAATTCTTCGTGAAGAAATTGCGGGGTTGTTATCGGAAATTGATGCTGGTAACGCGACTGAATTCACGGTGCCCTCCAATAAAAAGCCTTATGTTATGATGGTGGTTGGTGTAAATGGTGTTGGAAAAACGACGACCATTGGTAAGTTGGCACACCAGTTCAAGCAACAAGGATTGAAAGTGGTACTTGGAGCAGCAGATACCTTTAGGGCTGCTGCAATAGACCAATTGCAGGTTTGGGCAGATCGAGTAGACGTGCCTATCATCAAACAATCCATGGGAAGTGATCCTGCTTCTGTGGCTTTTGATACGTTGCAAAGTGCAGTGACTTCAGATGCCGATGTGGTAATTATCGATACAGCAGGACGTTTGCATAATAAGGTGAATTTGATGAACGAACTTACCAAAGTGAAACGTGTGATGCAGAAAGTAGTAGAAGATGCGCCACATGATGTGTTATTGGTGTTGGATGGTTCTACAGGTCAAAATGCTTTTGAACAGGCAAAACAATTTACGGCTGCCACAGAAGTAACGTCATTGGCGGTTACTAAATTGGATGGTACGGCTAAAGGTGGCGTTGTGATTGGTATTTCAGATCAATTTAAAATTCCGGTGAAATATATTGGAGTTGGTGAAGGGATTGAAGATTTACAAGTATTCAATAAATTTGAATTTGTGGATTCTTTCTTCAAAAACTAATTCCACAACCATATAAATGATACAATAAGCTTACCTTAATCGGTGAGCTTTATTTTTTTAGTATTTTTAGTAAAAATACTAACTATGAGATTCTTAGCTTTCACTCTATTGTTGCTTCTGTTTTCTTCCTGTAAACAGCATAATTCCCAAAGTCCTGTACAATCAAAATCTGATACTACAGATATCATTGATATCTCTACCAAGCAATTCACCGAGTTCAAGGTTTTGGACTCAAAATATATGGAAGTCGAACAGTTATGGGAACCTTTCAATGCTGAATTGGCTTCCTTTTCAGAAACCGAATATAATAATTTGAAGCCGTTTGTTTTGGAGCAGGATATTCCAAGGTTACAGAAATATGTTCAAGAGGGAAAATTGTCCTATGAATTACTGACCAAATTCTACCTTTATCGCATTAGAAAATATGACAGAGCCAATCCGAACTCTTTAAATTCTGTCATTGCCTTAAACCCAAAAGTGATAGAAGAAGCACGAAAGTGTGATGAACTTATTAAAACACATGGCCTGAAGCATCCCATTTTTGGAATGCCAATTTTATTGAAGGATAACATTAATGCCTCCGGTATGCCTACCACAGCTGGGGCTGTTGCTTTAAAAGACAATTTTACGGAAGATGCTTTTATTGTAAAGGAATTAAAGGCCAATGGAGCATTGATATTAGGAAAGACCAATTTAAGCGAATGGGCCTATTTCTTTTGCGGCGATTGCCCGAGTGGGTATAGTGCCATTGGAGGTCAAACCTTAAACCCTTATGGAAGAAAAGTTTTGGATACCGGTGGTTCCAGTTCTGGTAGTGGGGTAGCAGTTGCTGCCAATTTTTGTGTGGCAGCGGTTGGTAGTGAAACCTCCGGATCTATTTTGTCGCCTTCAAGTCAAAATTCTAATGTAGGGTTGAAGCCAACGATTGGTTTGTTGGGCAGAAGTGGAATTGTACCTATTTCGTCAACTTTAGATACGCCGGGCCCTATGACCAAGAATGTTATAGATAATGCTATTTTACTTCATGCCATGTTAGGAAAAGATATGGACGACTTCAAAGCAACCGATGGTATTTCAAAAGAGACTTTCGATTTAGATAATTTTAAACCTATCGATTTACAAGGGAAAAAGTTTGGATGTTTCGCAAGTCTAAAAGAAGACCCATTATACTCCAAAGCCTTACAGGATTTGGCGAATTTTGGAGCTGAAATTATAGAGATTGAAGCACAGGAAATACAACTCCCAGATTTTATAAGGTTGCTTAACCTTGATATGAAAAAGGATTTACCAACTTATTTGAAACATTACGCAGATAATAATGTTAAGGTAGCCTCGGTTGAAGATGTTATTGTGTTTAATAGGGAAGATTCCATCAATAGAATGCCTTATGGACAAAAGCTGTTTGAAGGCATTGTAGCTGACAACGGGACTGAGAAGGACTTGGAAAACATCAAATCGACCCTTAAAACAAATGGGAAATTGTTTTTGGACACTCCAGTGCAAAAGCATCAACTAGATGTCATATTGTCTATTAATAATTTCCATGCAGGATTTGCCGCGGTTGCCGAATACCCTGCGATTACGGTGCCCATGGGCTATACTGCTGATAGTGGAGAACCCAAAGGCCTTACCTTTATCTCGAAACCTTTTAGCGAAATACAATTATTACAATGGGCCATGGCCTATGAGCAGGCAACAAAACTGAGAGAAATGCCTAAAGGTTATAATTAATTGATGAATGCATTGATGTATTCCCAAAGCTCGTTGTCGAAATTGGAGAGGGCAAAGTTTTCTCCATCGGCGGCTTCTCCCATCCTAATCACGACCAATTTTTCATTGGGCGAGATGTAAATTTTCTGATCGTTTTTCCCCAATGCAGCAAACATATCAGATGGCGCATTTGGGATTAATGACCCGTTAAATTCATATTGGGTTTGTGGCAAGTGAAAAGAGGATTTGCCATTTAACCACCATAAATAGCCGTAAGCTTCATTGATACTTTGCGATGTGTTGGTCGCTTCATTTAGAAATTCTTCAGAGACAATGGTGTCATCTTCCCACTTACCATTGGCGTAAATAAGCAGGCCAAAGCGAGCCATGCTTCGGGTGTTGCTGAAATACACACTAAGGTCCCCTAGATTGGTCCAAGTACCGTTTGTAGACATACCTATTTTAGAAGCCAATTTCGTTTCAAAGTAGCTGTCCCAAGTTAAGTCGCTAGCTTCTGCAATTACATCCTGCATTTTAACATATACATTATGGTAGGCCCATCGAGTGCCGGCATCGGCTAGGTATTGCAAATTTTCAGGTGAAACCCCATCTCCCAAACTATCATCCAATCCAGAATCCATCGACAATAGGTTTTTACAGGTAATTAAATTCTCCTTTTCCAATGGGGCAGATGTCCAGCCTTCTCCCAAATAATCAGAAACCTTAGATTGAATGTTGATAAGGCCTTCATCTTGCGCAATCCCGGCAACTGTTGATGTTAATGTTTTTCCTGCACTTGCCCAATACCATAAGGAAGAGGACGAATGCCCGTTAAAATAGTCTTCAACCACAATTTTGCCATCATAAAGAATCATAAAACTTTTGGTGTTCTTGGCCTCCAAATAGTCCAATAAAGGTTGGAGTTCACTCTCATTCCAACCTAATTCCGAAGGAGAAATAGTTTCCCAATTGTTGGAATTCATTGGAGGAAAATAGATTTCGGAAGTTATGGGGGAACTATCTGTTTGGTCATCTTTTGAGCAACCAGACAGGACGAAAATCAGTAAAATGAACAAGGTAAAATGAGTAGGTTTCATGGTCTTGGGATGTTTTTAGTGTTCTAAATATACGAAAGCTTTCCATTGCCATTCTAATTTGTTAATGTCATACGGTAAATCGTTAAGCATTACGTATCTTTGCAGCCTGAATTTTTGATATGAGAACAAAATCACTTAAAAAGAACAAAATCAATGTGGTAACTCTTGGCTGTAGTAAGAATGTTTACGACAGTGAGGTGTTGATGGGGCAGTTAAAAGCTAGTGGCAAGGACGTTGTTCATGAAGAGGAAGGAAATATTGTGGTGATCAATACCTGTGGTTTTATCAATAATGCCAAGGAGGAGAGTGTGAACACTATTTTGGAATTCATGCAAAAAAAGGAGGCAGGTGATGTAGATAAGGTGTTTGTGACAGGTTGTTTGAGTGAGCGTTATAAACCGGATTTAGAAAAGGAAATTCCTAACGTAGATCAATATTTTGGAACTACAGAGCTTCCTGGGCTGTTAAAGGCATTGGGAGCAGATTATAGACATGAGTTGATAGGGGAGCGTTTAACAACAACTCCTAAAAACTATGCGTATTTGAAGATTGCTGAAGGTTGCGACCGTCCATGTAGTTTTTGTGCTATCCCGTTGATGCGTGGAAAACACAAAAGTACACCTATTGAGGAGTTGGTAATTGAAGCAGAAAAGTTGGCGGCCAATGGCGTGAAGGAGCTGATCTTGATCGCGCAGGATTTGACCTATTACGGTTTGGATTTGTATAAGAAGCGTAATCTTGCCGAATTATTGGAGGCTTTGGTGAAAATAGAAGGTATCGAGTGGATTCGTTTGCATTATGCCTTCCCAACAGGATTCCCAATGGATGTGTTGGACGTGATGAACCGCGAGCCAAAAGTGTGTAATTATTTGGATATTCCGTTGCAGCACATTTCTGATTCCATTTTGAAAAGTATGCGAAGAGGAACTACCAAAGCCAAAACGACCAAACTGATCGAAGAGTTTAGAAAGGCAGTTCCAAATATGACCATTAGAACCACGTTAATTGTAGGGTATCCGGGTGAAACCGAGGAAGATTTCCAGACTCTAAAGGAATGGGTTCAAGAAATGCGTTTTGAGCGTTTGGGATGTTTTACCTATTCACATGAGGAAAATACCCATGCCTATAATTTGGAAGACGATGTGCCTGAAGATGTAAAACAGGAACGTGCCAATGAAATTATGGAAATCCAATCACAAATTTCTTGGGAGTTGAACCAAGAAAAAATCGGTCAAGAGTTCAAAGTGGTCATCGACCGAAAGGAAGGTAATTATTTTGTAGGTAGAACTGAATTTGATTCCCCAGATGTGGATAATGAAGTTTTGATTGATGCCACATCAACTTACTTGAAAACTGGGGAATTTGTGACTGTTAAAGTAATAGAAGCAGAAGATTTCGATTTATATGCGGAAGTGGTAAAATAAGCCCTCAAGCAACAAGATAAAAAAAGCAGCACATTGTGCTGCTTTTCTTTTATATGGTAAATAGGTTATTATTGACAAAGAAGACAGCATTCACCAGGAATAGCTTTCCGTTTTCCCAAAAACTTCGGAACATGACATTGTCTGTCATATAGACAATACTTCCTTCGCCGATTCGTTCTTCTCCAAATATTAAAGAGTTTTCTAGGGTTTCAAGAGCATCGGTTCCTGTAAAGCCAGAAACACTTTTTGGGTTCTCTCCAATATGCACCACATTATAACCATCCTCCAATAACTCATAGGAATCATTGCCCAGTTTTAATGTGTAATAGGTGTCTGTATATCCAAAAGCCAATGGATGGGTGCTGTCCACTTTCGTTTTAAAAACGGCCCCTGTAATAAGTTTTTTAATGCCTTCACGTTCACGATCGGCATAGGAAATCAGTTTCTTGTCAATAGAAATGGAATCCTTAACTTCATGGGCTTTTAAGCTGAATCCTTTTTTATCAGCAAAGCTTTTTAGGGCACCGTCAATGACAATCAGTTTGCCTCCCTTTTGAATCCATGCTTGCAGATTTTTTAAAGCACCGTTGTCCAATACCTTGGCATAGTTGCCATCGGGCACAATCAATACGTTGTACTTTTTCAAATCATACATTTTAAAATACTTAGTGTTTAAAGAAGTCACAGGGAATTGTAATTGTTGCTCAAAGAAGTGCCATAATTCACCATAACCATAGGGAGATGTAGATTCGCCAGAAAGTAACGCAACTTTAGGCGTATTGACCAATTTCACATCTGGCGATCCAAAATCTGGCCCAGACTTTGAAAAACCACTCATCACCGCAATTGGATTCTTGTTGAATTTTTTAGCGGAAGCCATCACTTTGGAATCAAAGTCTTCCACAGATTGATTGTCTCCTCTTATGATAATCAAGGAACCGCGATCAAATGTTTGCTCAGGGGCACTGGTGGTAATGGGTTTTTCGGTAAAGCGTATTTTAATTTTTTGCTTCATTAATTCCACCAAGAATTTGGCATCGGTAATATGGTTCCATTTGGCCATATATGCCGTTGCTTTGGTGTCTATTTTTGGTGTTGGGGTAGAGGTTGCAGCTTCAGCTTTTGCCGGAATCAATTTGGTACTGGCCAAGGCATCCAATCCAAAGGCAAATGGAGCACTCCAGGCAGTAATGTCATAGGTTAGCGAATCGCTTAGGCTGACATTTGGTTCAAACAATACTTGTACCATTTTACCTTTTGGCTGGTTGGTGCTTATAACCAAATCGGAGGAGGTGATGTCCATAGAACCTTTGTCTCCTTTGTTGTATAGATAGCCGTTCACCTTAGTTTTGGAGCCATTATAATAGCTAATACCATGTTGGTCTAATAATTGTTTTAAGCTTTCAATTTTATCTTGTTCTCCACTCAAAACATAACTTTGATAATCCACATTACTGTTTTCGAAGAATTTTTTGAATTCGGAGTTTAGCTTCGCCGCATTTTTGCTGGCAACTTCTACCGTAGATAGACCTGTAGTGGTATGGTGGGCAATGCGATCCTTAAGGGTTAACTCGGTGCCTTCATCATTCATAATCCCCAAACCACCACGGCCGTGACCTGCCTGTTCGTAGGTCATACCAATGGCTCCCATAAATGTTGGATAAGTGTCACCATAACTTGGGTATAACAAATCAAAACGTTCTCTTGTAAAATATAGCCAACCGTTGGAATCAAAATATTTGGCGTGGTTTTTTCCTATTTGTGTTTGAAAGTCTTTTTGCCAATCGGTGATGATTTCATGGAATGGTTCTGCTGCTGGAGCAAAATAATAAGGGTTGTTGATCCCTTGTTCATGGAAATCCACATGAATATGTGGAAGCCATTTGTTGTAAATTTTTAATCGCGACTGACTTTCAATTTGTGTAGCCCAAGCCCAATCCCTATTCAAATCAAACAAATAATGATTAGGTCTTCCGCCTGGCCATGGTTCTAAATGTTCGCTAGCTTGTTGGTCGGTGTCGTAAGGAGCACTGGAGGTTTCATTATACCAATTCACATAACGATCTCTTCCGTCTGGATTGATACAAGGATCAATAATTACCACGGTGCTTTTAAGCCATTCCTGTTTTTCGGTCAATAAGGTGTAGAGGGTTTTCATGGCAGCTTCGGTGCTGGATGCTTCATTGCCATGAACATTATAGCTCAACCATACAATGGCAACTTCATTGGAAGTTGTGTTGCCATCTAAAACACCTGCATTTTTAAGATTGTTCTGGCGAATAGTTTCAAGATTTCTCAGGTTTTCTTCCGAAGAAATATAAGCAACATATAATGGTCGTCGCTCATAAGTATCCCCATAATGTTCCAATTTCACTTGACCAGGCAGTTGTTGGCTTACATATTTAAAGTAATCTACCACTTGATGGTGTCTGGAAAAATGGGATCCCAATTCATATCCTAAAAAGCTATCGGGAGATTGTAATTCCTGTCCAAAAGAGAAAATTGAACAACAGAATACAGTAACTATAAAAACAAATATTTTTTGCATAGCGCTGGTTTAGGTGATAAAAATAATGATATAAATTGAATATGAATTAACTAAAATTTAGGACATAAAACAGTTTTGCGCTGTATATTTACGTCAGAATTGAATAGTGACTATGCCAACAGACTGTATTCCGTTTAAAGACACCAACTACTTCTCACAACTTATCTGTGATTATCTAGAAGAAAATCAAAATCTAAAGCCTTTTTACCATAGGTTTCCAACAGTGGAAGCCTTTAAACAACAGATAGAGGAAAAGCAACCTCAAGTTTCTTTGGCAAACCGAAAGGTTTTGGTGGAAGCATTGGAACAGCAATGTCAGTCTTTGGAACTTTCCGAAAGTACACAACGGAATATTCAAGTCTTAAAAGAAGAAAATACATTTACCATTACTACGGGGCATCAACTTAATCTGTTTACTGGTCCTTTGTATTTTTTCTATAAAATCGTCTCTGCCATCAATCTTTGTAGTGAGTTAAAGGAAGCGTATCCCGAATACAATTTTGTGCCAGTGTATTGGATGGCAACGGAAGACCATGATTTTGAAGAGATCAATTATTTCAATTTCAACGGAAAGAAAATAAAGTGGAGCAGAGACTCATCAGGTGCAGTTGGCGAGTTGGATTTGGAAGGTTTGGATGCAGTGGAAGAAGTGTTCGCCTCCCAATTGAATGCCGGTAATAATGCCAAACGTTTAAAAGAACATTTCACTAAGGCATATTTAGAACATGCAAACCTGACAGATGCCACTAGGTTTTTGGTGAATGAATTGCTAGGGGAGTATGGTTTGGTGATTGTAGATGGCAACGACCAAAACTTAAAGCAACTGTTTGTGCCTTATATGGAGGATGAATTGTTGCAGCAATCGTCTTTTAAAAATGTCTCGGAGACCAATGCCCAAATCAATGCATTGCCCGAAAACTACAAAATACAGGTCAACCCTAGAGAAATTAATCTTTTTTACATAACTGAAGGTTTGCGTGAACGCATTGTGGAACTTGATGGAAAGTATAGTGTTTACGGAACGGAGATTACTTGGAACATAGAAGAAATCGTCAAGGAATTACATGAATACCCGGAACGTTTTAGTCCTAATGTGATTATGCGTCCTTTGTATCAAGAGGTGATTTTGCCAAACCTTTGTTACATTGGTGGAGGCGGTGAATTGGCTTATTGGTTTCAGTTGAAATCTAATTTTGAAGCCCATAAAGTCACCTTTCCAATATTGTTGCTAAGGAATTCGGTATTATTGGCAACCGAAAAGCAGCAGGAAAAATTGGAGAAGTTGCAACTATCCATGGCCGATTTATTCTTGAATCAAGAAGATTTGGTTTCCAAAGTAACCAAATCCATTTCTGAGGTTGATATCGACTTTAGCACTCAAAAAAAACACCTCGAACAACAGTTTAAGGACCTGTATAAACTTGCGGAAAAAACCGATCCCACATTTTTAGGTGCTGTTGGTGCTCAACAGCGCAAACAAATTAAAGGTTTGGAACATTTGGAAAAGCGTTTGCTCAAGGCGCAAAAGCGGAAATTGAGCGATCATTTGGATCGAGTGGTACAACTTCAAAACGAATTATTTCCGAATCAAAGTTTGCAGGAACGCAATACCAATTTTTCTCAATTTTATTTAGAGTTTGGAGACCAATTAATTCATCAGTTAATAGTAAATTTGCAGCCCCTTAAAAAAGAGTTTATAATTCTAAATTTAGAGTAGCAAATGCATAAGATAGATATCGACTTGGTAGAAATGACATTGGATGTCATGAAATACGTTATCGATAGAGTTTCCGCGACTGAACGCCAAATAGGTAAACCCAAAAAAGCAGAAGAGTTAAAAGCCTTGGTAGGTGAGACCATCACCCCAAAAGGAGTAGGAGGAGAATACGCCTTCGACCTTTGGAAAAAACACTTGGCTAATACCAATGTTCCTGTAGACCATCCCCGTAATTTAGCTTTTGTGCCAGCATCTCCAACAAGAGCAGCTATTATGTTCGACTTGGTGACCTCGGCATCCAGTATTCATGGAGCGTATTGGATGGAAGGTGCTGGAGGTATTTTCTGTGAAAATGAAGCCATGAAGTGGATTGTATCCTTAACAGGCTTGCCAGAAGGCGCTTTTGGTGTGTTTACCAGTGGAGGAACTTCGGCCAACTTATCGGCAATCGTAACAGCACGTGAACATTGGAGACAGGACGATGCTTTTAAAAGAGAAAAAGGATTGATCATAACCTCAATTGGAGCCCATTCGTCTGTAAAGGCGATGGCCAAAGTAGCCGATGTGGATATCTTGTTGGTGGATTCTGAAGAATGTTTGACAGGAGAAGACTTGAAGAAGACCATTGCAACCTTAACGGAGCACGAGCGCAAATGTTTGTTTGCTGTGGTGGCTACGGGAGGAACTACCAATGCCGGAATTATCGATGATTTGGAAAGCATTGCAGAGGTGTGTGAAGCTGAAAATCTTTGGTTCCATGTAGATGCTGCTTATGGGGGAGGTGCTTTGGTGGCAGATTCCGTAAGACATCAATTTAAAGGTATTGAACGTGCCGATAGTATCACCATTGATCCACACAAATGGATGTTCTCTCCATACGACTGTGGCGCAGTAATCTATAAAAATCCAGAGTTGGCCAAAAATGCACACTCGCAACAAGGCTCTTATTTGGATATTTTTAAGGATGAAGGGGCACACGGCTTCAACCCAACCGATTATCAAATACAATTAACGCGCCGTGTACGCGGTTTACCTTTATGGTTCTCTTTGGCAACCCATGGTACCGATAGATACAAGGAAGCGGTAGAGCGAGGCATTGAACTGGCACAGATTGCCGGTAAATTGATCACAGAGCACGATAAAGTGGAATTGGTAAGAGATCCAAGTTTGTCCTGTGTTCTGTTCCGAAGAAAAGGATGGAGTCCGGAGGATTATACCGAATGGACCTATAGAAACCATAAGTCGGGGTTTGCTTTGGTAACGCCAACCAAATGGAAGCAAGGTGATACTTTTGAAACAGTGTCCCGTTTTTGTTTTATCAATCCAGATACTACCGAGAAGGATATTGAAATGATTTTAGATTCAATGAATTGATATTTTTTCAATTTTCAATATATAATTTCCCATTTAATTTTAATTTTGCACATGCAACACGATAAGATACTCATTTTAGACTTCGGTTCGCAGTACACGCAACTAATTGCAAGACGAGTTAGAGAGCTCAATATTTACTGTGAAATCCACCCATTCAACAAAGTTCCATCAACGGTAGAAGAATACCAAGCGGTAATTCTTTCTGGTAGTCCATTTTCGGTTCGTGCCGAAGATGCACCTCACCCAGATTTGTCAAAAATCCGTGGTAAAAAGCCTTTATTGGCTGTTTGTTATGGAGCGCAATATTTAGCACATTTCTCAGGAGGTGAAGTAGCGCCATCCAACACCCGTGAATATGGAAGAGCAAACCTATCATTTGTTAAGGGAGGAGAGTCCTTTTTCGAAAATATTTCAGAGGGAAGCCAAGTGTGGATGAGCCATAGTGACACTATCAAGCATTTACCGGAAAATGGAGTGTTGTTGGCGAGTACGCATGATGTTGAAAATGCAGCTTATAGAATTGAAGGGGAATCAACTTATGCTATCCAGTTCCACCCAGAAGTATACCATTCTACAGATGGTAAGCGCTTATTGCAGAACTTTTTGGTGAACATTGCAGGAGTAAACCAAGACTGGACGCCACAATCCTTTGTAGATGAAACAGTGGATGAACTGAAAGCTCAGTTAGGAAATGATAAAGTTGTTTTGGGATTGTCTGGAGGAGTGGATTCTTCTGTGGCGGCTATGCTGTTGAACAAAGCAATTGGAGAAAATTTATATTGTATTTTCGTAAATAATGGCTTACTTCGTAAAAACGAATTTGAGGATGTACTAGATCAGTACAAGCACATGGGCCTAAACGTTAAGGGAGTCGATGCTTCGGCACGCTTTTTGGATGCTTTGGCAGGAAAGAGCGACCCTGAGGAAAAACGTAAAACCATTGGTCGTGTGTTCATTGAAGTGTTTGATGATGAAGCCCACCAAATTCAGGATGTAAAATGGTTGGCACAAGGAACCATCTATCCAGACGTTATCGAAAGTGTTTCGGCAACAGGAGGACCTAGTGCAACTATCAAGAGTCACCACAACGTGGGAGGATTGCCAGATTTCATGAAGCTGAAGGTGGTAGAGCCATTGAAAGCCTTGTTTAAGGATGAGGTAAGACGTGTTGGAGCTTCTATGGGAATGGAGCCAGCTCTTTTGGGACGTCACCCTTTCCCAGGCCCTGGTTTAGGAATTAGAATTTTAGGTGATATTACGGCTGAAAAAGTTCGTATATTACAAGAGGTAGATGCTGTATTTATTAACGGATTGAAGTCTTGGGGACTTTATGACGATGTATGGCAAGCGGGTGCCATTTTGTTGCCTATCAACAGTGTTGGGGTAATGGGAGATGAGCGTACCTATGAGCAATGTGTGGCCCTTAGAGCGGTTGAAAGTACCGATGGTATGACCGCTGACTGGGTAAATTTACCATACGAGTTCTTGCAGAAAACCTCAAACGAAATAATAAATAAGGTAAAAGGCGTTAATAGAGTAGTGTACGACATAAGTTCTAAGCCGCCAGCAACCATTGAATGGGAATAGTATAGTGAACGATTTATTGCCCCATAAACGTAAACAATAATTTAACCATATGAAAAAACTTGTTTTAATTACCCTGTTTACTCTAGCAAGTATTTGCTTTGTACAGGCTCAAAATTTTAAACAACATAAAGTAAAACAAGGAGAAACGATAGAGGAGATTGCCAAATTATATTTGGTAACTCCTTTTGACATTTATGCCCTTAACCCAGATGCCAAAAAGAAGCTAACGGTTGGCACAGTGTTAATTATCCCTACTTCCAAAATTCGTCCAGATGAAGCTGTAACAGAAACCAAAGAGGTAACTGGGTACCAATACCATCGGGCTAAGAAAAAGGAAACTTTGTACAGTATTGCGAAGCAGTACAATGTAACTGTTGACGATATCAAAAAATACAATACCTATTTGTATGCCAATAATCTTCAAAAGGGAGATAAAATTAAAATCCCAAAATTCAAAACAGTTGTTGCTAAAGCTGAGGTAAGCAATACCCTAAAAAAGTATACGGTACAACCTAAAGAAGGAAAATGGCGTGTGGCCTATAAGTTTGGGATTACAGTTCCTGAGTTGGAAGCTCTTAATCCAAATATGGGGGAAGTATTGCAACCGGGAGATGTCTTGAATGTTCCAAACATAGCCGATAACGAAGAGAAAGCAATCGAGGAAAATTACAACTACTATACGGTACAGAAGAGTGAGGGCTATATGGCTTTGAACCGAAAGTTTGGTGTCACCCAAGAAGAATTGGAAGCCCTTAATCCTGAGTTGAAGGAAGGTGGCTTGAAATTGGGAATGGTAATCAAAATTCCTGGTTCGGCAAATACGGTTATGGGTAGTGATGAGTTTGAAAATACCGATTTAACCAAAACTAACTTTGAGAATCTAAAGACCAAGCGTTTGGCTTTGATGTTGCCTTATAGATTAAATAGAATTGATGTAGATTCTGTACAAGAGGCTAAAAGCGCTATTAAAAACGACACACGATTATCCATTTCTTTGGATTTTCATGTGGGAGTGGAAATGGCTTTGGATTCAGCAAAACAGTTGGGGATTTCTACAAACTTAAAGGTGTTTGATACTAAGGACCAATTGTCTGAGGTGTCCAATATTTTAAAGAACAATGATTTTTCAACTTACGATGCCATCATCGGCCCTTTGTTTCCAAAGAATTTGGAACGGGTAGCGGCTAGTGTTAAAGGCGATCACATTCCCGTGATTTCTCCTTTTACGACGCCAGAAAACTTGTACGACAATGTTTTTCAAACCGTACCTTCAAGTGAATTGATGCAAAAGGAAATGATTCGTTTTGTGAAAAGGGATTCTTTGCCAAAGCATATTGTAATCATTGCCGATGCTAAAAACAAGGTGGTTAGCGATCAATTGAAATCGGAGTTTGTGGCTGCGAAACAAATCTTCTCCAGAAAGGATAAGGATGGGAAGGATAGTAATTACATCATGATTTCTGATTTGGAAGATATGTTTATAGATGGGGAAAATATCGTGTTTTTGGAGACCCAAAACGAAGCTTTTGCTTCTAATGTAACTAGTATGTTGAATGGTTTGAACAATGAGGAACAGCATATTGTGTTGATGACTACCCAAAATAGTTCGGTATTCTTGGAAGGAAAGAACATTTCAAATTATCACTTGTCTAATTTGAAATTTACTTATCCATCGGCAAACAAAACAATAATTACACCTACAACCAATGGGTTTATTACAAAGTATAAAAGTTTGTATGGTGTAGAACCAAATAGGTATGCTATTCGAGGTTTCGATTTGACGTTGGATATTTTGTTGCGCTTGGCTTCCAAAGAAAACTTGTATGAGGCAGCAACTCCTGAGTTGGAAACCGAATACTTGGAAAACAAATTTAGATACGTCAAAAAGTATTTTGGAGGCTACTATAATGAAGCGGTTTATATTGTAAAGTACGACGACCTAACAATTGTTGAAGCGGAATAGTTTTCAAAACAAAACACAATATTGACATAATCCCTAAAACGTTGCGTACACATAACGGGTATGGAACTTTTAGGGATTTGTTGTATCAAGAGGTTAGTATTCCTGTGTTAAGTTAGGAACAGCTAAGGTGCCTTGAAGATTATAAATGAAAGACAAAATGTTAGGACAAGACAAAGATTTTTTGATAAAATTGGCACATAGCAAAATGCCATTTGGAAAATATGAAGGGCGTGATCTAATCGACTTACCGGAATACTATGTGGTGTGGTATCACAACAAAGGTTTTCCGAAGGGGCAATTAGGGGACATGCTAAAAATGGTTTATGAGCTAAAGGTCAACGGCTTGGAAGATTTGATTAGGAATATCAAAAAAAGGTATCCAAAATAAAATTCTTAGTCGTGTTCGTAAAGCCTTAAGCGGTTTTGTAGATTACTGAGTTCGGCTTGAAGGGCATCTACTTTTTGAAGTAGGTTGAACACAATATCGATTCCTTCTATGTTGAGGTTGAGCTCTCGCTGCATTCTTAGTATTTTGTCCAAGGAGCCAACGGCATCGGTGTCCATATAATATTGTTTTTCAATGTTGATAATGGAAATAAGACCAATGTCCTCGAGCTCTTCCAAAAAGGAAATGGTTACATTATAGGAGCTGCAAAGCTTGGAAATGGGTATGAAATGAGTTGTATCCATCGCTATCGTAATTTTGCTAATTCTTCAAATAGTGCTTTTTCTTTTTCAGAAAGGTTGGTGGGTGTTTTAATGTGATAGGTCACATAAAGATCGCCAAATTCCCCCTCTTTTTTATACACAGGAAACCCTTTCCCTTTTAATTTTACCTTGGTATCGTTTTGGGTTTCTGGTTTCACCTTTAGCTTTAGTTTGCCATCAAACGTGTCAATAATGACTTCGCCTCCCAAAACTGCTGTATATAGATCTAGGTCCAAATCGGTGTACAGATTGTTATGATCTCGCTTAAATTTACTGTGGTTGTTGATGGAAAACTTGATATGAAGATCACCTTTGGGGCCACCGTTGATGCCTTCGCCTCCATAACCTTTTATTTTTATAATCTGACCATTCCTTACACCTGCAGGAATGGTAAGTCTGATGTTTTTTCCGTCGATGGTTAAGGTACGTTTGTGGGTTTTGTACACGTCTTCCAGTTCCAATTGCAGTTCGGCATTATAATCTTGGCCTCTAAACTTTGGTTGCCCATGGCCATGACTACTTCTAAAACCATCGCCACCACCAAACATGGAACTGAAAAAATCAGAGAAATCTTCCTCTGAGAATCGGCCGGAGGAACTTTGATAATGTCCTCTTTGGGATTGCTGTTGGCGCTGAGCTTCTTCAAAGGCTTCCGAGTGCTGCCAATCTTTTCCGTATTTGTCGTATTTCTTACGATTTTCAGGATGGCTCAACACCTCATTAGCTTCATTGATTTCCTTGAATTTCTTTTCGGCTTCCTTGTCATTGGGGTTAAGATCCGGATGGTATTTTCGAGCCAGTTTACGGTAGGCTTTTTTGATGTCGCTCTCTGAAGCGTTTTTGTCGACACCAAGTATCTTGTAATAATCTATAAATCTCATACAGTGTGAGTTTTAAAAAAGCCAATGCTTGGCAATACAATGATGAATCCTAATGGAGATTAACTAATTTCGGGTATTTTTTTTAAAATATCAAGCAGGACTCTGTTTAAATGAAAACCAATGTGTAAAGCAAATGCCAATTTGCTAAAAGCGTCCCAAATAACTGAAAAACTATGTGCCATAACTATTTAAATTTTGTAAATTTGCCTGCGTTTAAAAGCGCAACATGACAACTGATACAAAATACATCTTTGTAACCGGAGGGGTTACATCTTCACTAGGAAAAGGAATTATTGCGGCATCACTAGCCAAATTGCTTCAGGCACAAGGTTACAGAACAACTATTCAAAAATTAGATCCTTACATTAATGTGGATCCTGGTACCTTGAACCCATATGAGCATGGAGAGTGCTACGTGACTGATGATGGAGCTGAAACCGATTTGGATTTAGGACATTATGAGCGTTTTTTGAATGTACCTACAAGCCAGTCTAACAACGTAACTACAGGTAGAATTTACCAAAGCGTGATCCAAAAGGAGCGTCGTGGTGAATTTCTTGGGAAAACCGTACAGGTAATTCCTCATATCACAGACGAAATCAAACACCGAATCCAGATTTTAGGAAACTCGGGAGATTATGATATCGTGATCACTGAAATAGGTGGAACAGTAGGGGATATTGAGTCTTTACCTTATGTGGAAGCCGTACGTCAATTGCGTTGGGATTTGGGTGAACAAAACGGAATCGTGATTCACCTTACCTTGGTGCCATATTTATCGGCAGCAGGGGAATTGAAAACAAAACCAACCCAGCACAGTGTAAAAACGTTGATGGAAAGTGGGGTGCAGGCCGATATTTTGGTATGTCGTACCGAGCACGAATTACCTGAAGATTTAAGAAGAAAATTGGCATTGTTCTGCAACGTTAGAGAAGAGGCGGTGATTCAATCTATTGATGCGTCTACCATTTACGATGTTCCAAACTTAATGTTGGAACAGGGCTTGGATAAAGTAGTCTTGAAAAAATTAGGATTGCAAAGCGATACGCCAAACTTAGAGCGTTGGAACCAATTCTTGAACCGTCATAAAAATCCAAAGGAAGAAGTGACCATTGGATTGATTGGAAAATATGTAGAATTACAGGATTCCTATAAATCTATTTTGGAAGCCTTCATTCATGCAGGTGCCGAAAATGAAGTGAAAGTTAGGGTAGAATCTATCCACTCTGAATATTTGACTCCTGAAAGTGCTGAGAAACAATTGGCACATTTAGATGGGGTATTGGTAGCGCCTGGTTTTGGTGAGCGTGGTATTGAAGGAAAAATTGAAGCGGTAAGATATGTACGTGAAAACAACATTCCGTTTTTAGGAATCTGTTTAGGAATGCAAATGGCCGTTATTGAATATTCCAGAAACGTTTTAGGATTGGAAAATGCCAATTCTACCGAAATGGACCCAGCAACGCCTCATCCTGTAATTGACCTTATGGAATCGCAAAAAACAATTACCGATAAAGGAGGAACCATGCGTTTGGGAGCTTGGGATTGTGAATTGATGGAAGGAAGTATTGCCAAAGAGGTATATGGCTCCAGCCAAATCAAGGAACGTCACAGACACCGCTACGAGTTTAACAACGATTTCAAATCACAAATTGAGGACGCCGGTATGAAAGCAACTGGATTTAACCCAGATACAGGGTTGGTAGAAATTGTTGAAATTCCAGAGAACAATTGGTTTGTGGGCGTACAGTACCACCCAGAATACAAGAGTACAGTGGCCAATCCACACCCATTATTTGTTGCCTTTGTTAAGGCTGCCTTGAGCTTCAAAACAAATAAAAAAGGTGCCAGTGTGTCACAAAACTAAAAAGTGGACAACGTTTTGTGTAGCTTGTAAAAGTTAATAATGTAATTATCCAACCAATAGGACATTTAGATATCATACATGGAAGAAAAGAAAATTGACGTGAATTCCATAATAGGCTTTGTGCTTATTTTTGGAATCTTATTGTACATGCTTTGGACAAACCAGCCTTCTCCAGAAGAGGTTTCTGAACAAGAAAAAGCAAAGCAAGAACAAGTTGAGGCAGAACAAAAAGCAAAGGCTAAGGAAGATGCCTTTGTAACTTCCGCCGAAGATTTTTCAAATACAGGGGCTTTAGATTCTGTAGCCCTTCAGCAATTAAAAGTTAAGTTAGGGGCATTTGCATATGCTTCGTCTTTACCTTCAGCAAAGGATGAGTTTACTTTGGTTGAGAACGGGGTATTGGCTTTAAAATTCAGCAACAAAGGAGGATATCTTTCTGAAGTTAAGTTGACGCAGTTTGTAGATTACGATTCTGTGCCAATTTATATGGTAAAGGATGGCAATACGCAATTCAATATCAATTTTGGAACTTCAGATAATAGAATCCTTAGCACACAAGATCTTTATTTTCAACCAACAATTACCAAAAATGGTGAAAATACGGTAGTTTCCATGAGACTGAAAGTATCTGAATCCAAATATTTGGAATACAGATATGAATTGAAGCCAAACGATTATATGGTTGGTTTCTCTGTGAAGTCTCAAGGTTTGGGAGATGTGTTCAACAGTTCCCAACCAATAGATTTGACTTGGGGATTGAAGGGAATGCGTCATGACAAGAGTATTCAATATGAAAACCGCTATACCCGTTTAACCTATAAGTTTGATGGGGATAAAATCGATAAATTGGCGCAAACAGGTGAAGACGACGAAACCGAAGAAAATGTGGAGTGGATCTCGTTCCGTCAGCACTTCTTTAGTTCTATTTTGGTTGCAGATGTGCCATTTAAAACGGTTCAGTTAGAGTCTGAAAATTTGGTGGAAAATGATGATGTAGATACACTTTACACCAAAAAATACTTAGCCAAATTGCCTTTGGAATTTAAAGGTGGCGAGTTGACCGAAAATATGAACTTGTACTTTGGACCTACAGATAGCAAGGTATTAAAGAAATACGATAGAGGTTTAGAGAAGAGTATTCCATTAGGATGGGGAATTTTTGGATGGATCAATAAATCCGTATTCATTCCATTATTTGGATTCTTGAGTTCTTTCTTGCCATATGGTATTGCCATTATCGTCATGACTATTTTGGTAAAGATTTTATTGTCATTTGTACAGTACAAGCAGTTCTTGTCTCAGGCGAAGATGAAAATCCTAAAGCCAGAAATGGACGCTATTAGAGAGAAGTACAAAGACAACAAAATGAAAATCCAACAGGAAACCATGAGCTTGCAAAGCCGTGCAGGCGCAAGTCCATTGAGTGGATGTTTGCCTGGTTTGATGCAGATTCCTGTGTTCTATGCCTTGTTCATGTTCTTCCCATCTGCTTTCGATTTACGTCAAAAGAAATTCCTTTGGGTAGATGACTTGTCATCTTATGATGTCATTGCCGAATTACCGTTCAAGATTCCATTCTATGGAGACCACGTGAGTTTGTTCCCAATTCTTGCTGCTATTGCCATTTTCTTCTACATGAGAATGACCACAGGACAGCAAATGACAGCTCAGCCAGTGGAAGAAGGGATGCCAGACATGCAGAAAATGATGAAGGTGATGTTGTATATCTCACCTCTAATGATGTTGGTATTCTTTAACCAGTACGCATCAGGATTGAGTTTGTATTACTTTATTTCCAATTTGATTAGTATTGGAATTATGTTGGTAATCAAAAACTTTATCATTGATGAAGACAAGGTGTTGGCTAAAATTCAGCATAAAAAGAAACAGCCTAAAAAAGAAAGTCGTTTCCAAAAGAAAATGAAGGAAATGATGGAGCAGGCTGAACAGCAAAAAAATGCGCAACAGCGTAGAAAATAAAACTAAAAGCTGCCTACTTAAAGGCAGCTTTTTTGTTCTATAACATTTGTATTATATTTTCGTTTAATATTGCAAAAGCAATAATCCCTTTAACAGAAAGCTCAAATTTTTTCACTATGAAATTGAAGTACATTCAAATGGTCCTATGTTTTTTGGCAACTTCTGTGGTTCTGGCCCAACAGATCAATCAATTTGACAGCAAAGGATTGCGACACGGTATTTGGCGCAAAAATTTCCATGAAACCAAAGAATTGCGCTATGAAGGCGAATTCAATCATGGTAAGGAAATTGGTGTGTTTAAATATTATACTTTAAATAATAAAAAGAGTGTGTTGAGCGCCACTAAAACGTTCAATCCAAATAATGATATTGCCGAGGTGAAGTTCTTTTCATCTACAGGAAAACTTATCAGCGAAGGAAAGATGAACGGGAAATTGTATATGGGCAAATGGGTGTATTATCACAACAAAACCAATGCCATCATGTCTACCGAAACCTATAATAACCAAGGAAATTTGGAAGGAGAAAAACTGGTATATTATGACAATGGACAGATTGCTGAAAGAGTGAACTACGTGAACGGAAAAATACAAGGTGTGTCCAGATGGTATTCGGAAACAGGGGTGGTGTTGAAGGAATTTCATTATGTAAATGATGAACTTCACGGAGAAGCCAAATATTACAATGACGAAGGGCAATTACTTGCCGAAGGAAGCTACAAGCACGACAGTAAGGATGGTATTTGGAAATACTACAAAGACGGCAAGCTTGAAGAAGAAAAGGACTTTACCAAAAAGAGCAAAAACCCTTACAAACAATAGGTTAAAGCTATCAAGGCTATAATGTTTTATAATGGTAACTTTAAGAGGTTACCATTTTTTATTTTGTAATTTTGCAACGTATAATCAAATTCAATCACTTACATAAATGAAACGAGTTATCGTAGGTCTTTCCGGAGGTGTAGATTCCAGTGTGGCAGCCTATTTGTTAAAGGAACAAGGCTATGAGGTTATTGGGCTTTTTATGAAAAATTGGCATGACGATTCGGTGACCATTTCCGATGAATGTCCATGGTTGGACGATAGCAATGATGCCATGTTGGTAGCCGATAAATTGGGGATTCCTTTCCAAACGGTCGATTTGAGTGAGCAGTACAAAGAGCGTATTGTAGATTATATGTTTGACGAATACCAACGCGGCCGAACTCCTAATCCAGACGTGCTTTGTAATCGTGAAATCAAGTTTGACGTTTTTATGAAAATTGCCTTAGACTTAGGAGCTGATTATGTTGCTACAGGACATTATTGTAGAAAAGGAACGATTCAAAAAGACGGAGAAGAAATTTATCAGTTATTGGCAGGAGTAGATGGCAATAAAGATCAGTCTTATTTTCTATGCCAACTATCGCAGGAGCAATTATCCAAAGCACTTTTTCCAATTGGGGAATTGACTAAACCTGAAGTGAGGGAAATTGCCACAAAATTAAATTTGGTTACCGCTGATAAAAAAGATTCTCAAGGATTGTGTTTTATTGGTAAAGTTAGACTTCCAGAATTTTTGCAACAAAAATTGATGCCGAAGGAAGGTGTAATTGTGGAAGTTCCTTCGGATACGGAAGTATACTTAAATGGTACGTCTAATTTTGATTCCAAAGAAGAGGAACTTCAATATTTAACAAAAAAAATAGACTACCACATTACTGACGGGAAAGTGGTAGGAAAACATCAAGGTGCCCATTACTTCACAAAAGGCCAACGTAAAGGTCTTGGTGTGGGAGGGACTTTGGAGCCCTTGTTCGTTATCGATACCGATGTTGAGGAAAATGTCATTTATACGGGGCAAGGCAAAGACCATCCTGGTTTGTTAAAGCGCGCCCTTTTTGTGGCTAATGATGAGGTGCATTGGATACGGGAAGATTTGGAGCTGAACGAAGGAGAAACTATGGAAGTCATGGCGCGTATTAGGTACAGACAACCTTTGGAGCCTGCAATTTTGTACAAAGTTGAGAACGGACTTTACGTGGAATTTCAAAATTTACAATCGGCTATTACCGAAGGGCAATTTGTAGCTTGGTATCTAGGAGAGGAATTGGTAGGATCGGGAGTAATTTCTTAAATTGCACCAACCGATTCCCAAATACAACTAGATGTTAAAAAAAATATTGCTGTTTGGCATACTTGCCATAAGTTATTTGGGCCATGCCCAAGAAGATGCATGGGTATATCTTACCGATAAATTGAATGTTGAGGCATCTATCAGCAATCCCATTTCCATTTTGTCACAGGCGGCCATCGACCGTAAAAATGCGCACGACATTCCTATTGATAATCGCGATGTTCCTGTTAACGAAGCTTATATTTCAACGCTTAAAACCCAAGAAGGGATTACCGTTTTGGCAAAGTCCAAATGGTTCAATGCGGTGCATGTTAGGGGAACCCAAACAGATATTTCAGTATTATTGGACTTGCCTTTTGTAGACAGTATCGACTTTGCTGATAATAACTTGGACCTTTCTTCAGGAAAAATGGCTGCCATTCAAAATAAATTCAGTTTAGAAGAAACCACAGCAGATTTTGTTTATGGAAATGCCCAAAACCAAGTGGAAATGCTCAATTTGGAGAGCTTACATCAACTCGATTTTACGGGAGAAGGTATTGTAGTTGCGGTATTGGATGCGGGATTTCCAAATGTCAATACCATGGCTGGATTCCAAAGATTACGAGACAATGATGATTTATTGGATGGCTATGATTTTGTGAATAGAACCGAAGATGTCTATGCCTACTCAGATAATGATCATGGTACACGGGTATTAAGCACTATGGCAGGTTATGTGGAAGATCAATTTGTGGGAACCGCTCCAGATGCCTCCTATTATCTTTTTAGAACTGAAGATGCGGGAAGTGAAAATCCTGTAGAGGAAAGTTATTGGGTGGAAGCTGCCGAGCGTGCCGATAGTTTGGGGGTACACATTATCAATTCATCTTTGGGCTATAACGAATATGACAATCCTAACTATAGCTACACTACAGCAGATATGAATGGAAACACGGCCTTTATTTCAAAAGGAGCCAATATTGCTTTTGAAAAAGGCATTTTGGTAGTGTCTTCCGCAGGAAATTCTGGGGCAACTACATGGCAAATTGTTGGAGCTCCGGCTGATGCAGCCAATGTACTTTCTGTAGGCGCTGTGGATTCGGAAGGGAATTATGCAGCTTTCAGTTCTCAGGGAAATGAAACGCAGCCTACCCAAAAACCAGATGTTGTGGCTCAAGGAGCTGGAGCGTCTGTTATTAGTCCGAGCAATGCTTTGGTGTCCAATAGCGGGACCTCCTTTAGTGGTCCAATTATTGCTGGTGCTGCGGCTTCCTTATGGCAGGCTTTTCCATTGGAGACCAATGCAGAAATTAAGCAGCGAATCCAATCATCTTCCTCTCAATATGATTCGCCTGACAATTTGTTGGGCTTTGGTATTCCAGATTTTGGATTGGCCTATGATATGCTCTTGTCCGTGCATGAGATGAGTTTAGATGAAATTCATATGTATCCCAATCCTGTTAAAGATGAATTGACCATTCAAATGGGAACGCTTTATGAGGAAACAACATATTCCTTGTGTAATCTTCAAGGGAAGGAATTACAATCAGGTACATTGACACAACAGGTGGAAGATATTAGTGTTTCTGGCTTGGCTCAAGGCATGTATGTACTTTCTTTGAAAACGAAAACACAAATCAAATCTATAAAACTTATCAAACTATAAATGACAAATAAAATTACAACACTTTTTAATATAGAATACCCCATAGTTCAAGCAGGAATGATATGGAACAGTGGTTGGAGATTGGCGTCTGCAGCTAGTAATGCTGGTATATTGGGATTAATTGGAGCAGGCTCCATGTACCCGGAAGTACTGCGAGAGCACATTCAAAAATGTAAAAAAGCAACAACAAAACCTTTTGGAGTGAACGTTCCAATGCTGTACCCGAACATTGATGAAATTATGGATATCATTGTGGAGGAAGGTGTAAAGATTGTTTTTACTTCTGCGGGAAATCCTAAAACTTGGACGTCCTGGCTACAAGAGCGAGGCATTACAGTTGTGCATGTAGTAAGTAGTGTGAAATTTGCATTGAAAGCCCAAGAGGCGGGGGTGGACGCTATTGTTGCTGAAGGTTTTGAGGCAGGAGGACATAATGGTCGGGATGAAACAACTACGTTGACTTTAATCCCAATGGTGAAGGAGCAGTTACAAATTCCGTTGATTGCTGCTGGTGGAATTGCAACAGGGAGAGGGATGTTGGCAGCCATGGTTTTAGGAGCTGATGGTGTTCAAGTAGGAAGCCGCTTTGTAGCGAGCGAAGAATCTTCTGCTCATATGGCCTTTAAAGAAGTGGTGGTAAATGCCAAAGAAGGGGACACGCAATTAACTTTAAAGGAACTGGCGCCAGTGCGTTTGGTGAAAAATAAGTTCTTTAATGATATCCAGGAGCTATATACCAAAAGTCCTTCGGTGGAGGATTTGAAAGTACTTTTGGGAAGAGCTAGAGCTAAAAAGGGCATGTTTGAAGGGGATTTGGAAGAAGGCGAACTGGAAATTGGCCAGATCGCAGGTTTGATACACGATATCAAGCCCGTTCAACACATTGTAACTGATATGGTGTTGGAATTTAGGGAAGCCCATACTCAAATACAAGCATTAAAAATGTAGGAATTTTTATCAGAGAAAGGAAGGCGGTTTGCCAAATGCCAACTAAAACGGTAAGCCATAAAATAACAAAAAGGAGATCTTGTCTCCTTTTTGTTTGAAACCATTCACGACTTAATCTTTAAAATCCCTCAAAAATTATGGCGTAAAAAGTTTCAACTAGAACTAACTCAAATAATTACTTAAATTTAGGAATTAAATGCTTTTGTTAAAAGGAATTCCTAAAGGAGTTATTAACAATTTTAAATGTAATTAATTGATTTGTAATTAAATACAGTGTTTCGGCTTCTTCTTTACTATACGTTATAAAAGCATATCTTTGTCGCATTAAAAAGAATAACGTGAATCTTTCCCTTTATACCAAAGAGTTTAAATACAATTGGAAGTTGGCAGCCCCCGTGATGTTAGGGATGTTGGGCCATACTTTTGTGAGCTTTGTAGACAACGTTATGGTGGGACAATTGGGGACCGCCGAATTGGCGGCAGTGTCCTTGGGAAACAGTTTTATGTTCATCGCCATGTCCTTAGGAATAGGCTTTTCTACAGCCATTACGCCTTTGGTGGCAGAAGCCGATGGTGCCGAGGATTTTCAACAAGGAAAATCAGCTTTTAAACACGGCTTGTTTTTGTGTACGCTCTTGGGTATTTTGTTGTTCTTGGTGGTTTATTTTTCCAAGCCTTTGATGTATTTGATGAAGCAACCTACAGAGGTTGTGGAATATGCCATGCCTTATTTGGATTTGGTGGCATTCTCCTTGATTCCATTAATCGTGTTTCAGGCTTTTAAGCAATTCAGTGATGGTTTGTCCATGACCAAATACCCTATGTACGCTACCTTATTGGGCAACATAGTAAATGTAGTATTGAATTATATTTTCATTTTTGGAAAGTTTGGATTTCCAGAACTAGGAATTGTTGGTGCTGCTTACGGAACCTTGGCATCCAGATTTATAATGGTGGCTTTCTTATGGATGTTGTTAATGAAAAAAGAAAAATCCAAGGCCTTTGTAACCCATATTAAAATATTTGTACTCGATAGATTGATGTTGCGCCAGCTCTTAAAACTGGGAACCCCCAGTGCCATGCAAATGTTTTTTGAAGTAGCCATTTTTACGGGTGCTATTTGGTTAAGTGGGTTGTTGGGTAAAAATCCCCAAGCGGCCAATCAAATTGCATTAAACCTATCTTCAATGACCTTTATGGTGGCTACAGGATTGAGTGTGGCTGCCATGATTAGAGTAGGTAATCAAAAAGGACTACAAAATTATACCGAATTAAGACGAATTGCCTTCTCCATCTTTTTAATGGGCTTTATCTTTGCGGTGATTTTTGGACTGTTTTTTTACGCGTTCCACGGAAGTTTACCAAAACTATATGTAGATTTTAATGATGCTAAAAATGCCATGGATAATGCCGAAGTGGTTGGCATAGCTTCAACACTGTTAATCGTGGCGGGATTTTTTCAGATTAGCGATAGTATCCAAGTGGTGATGTTGGGTGCCTTAAGAGGTTTACAGGATGTAAAAATACCAACAATCATTACTTTTATATCCTATTGGGTCATTGGGTTTCCTGTTTGTGTGTTTTTAGGGAAGGAAGAAGCCTATGGCAGTTTTGGAATTTGGATAGGCCTTTTGGCCGGTTTGACCGCAGCGGCCATTTTATTGTACATCAGGTTCAATTATTTGACCAATAAATTAATAGAAACAAACAAATTAGATTCATAATACACGATGGAATTACCTAAATTTTTATTGGGAGACAACACCGATTTCCCTGAAGCCATTTATATTGTTCATACCGATTTTCCTAGGTTCATCATCAATTTGGAAAACGATGATATTGAATGGTTGGAAGAGTTCGACGAACACGATCAAAAGGAAGTGGAGGCTGAAATTGAAAATTTGATTAATGCAGCTACCGACTTTTATGACCGTGAGGTGGCACGTTACGAAGAGTAGGCATGGAGCAACTCATTCAGTATGACACCGATTTATTTTTATGGTTAAATAATTTGGGCAATCCTACATGGGATGGCTTTTGGTTGGCGGTCACCAATAAATTTACCTTTATACCTTTGTATGGGGTATTACTGTATTTGCTTTACAGAAAAATGGGAGCCAAGTCATTGCTGATTTCTGTAGTTGTGATTGCTTTTATGATTGCTTTTACAGACCAGATTAGTAGTTTGTTCAAACATGGTGTGCAACGTCCTAGACCTTGTAAAGAAGCTGACTTAATGGAGCAAATGCGATATATTGCAGAACGTTGCGGTCGCTATGGTTTCTTTTCTGCACATGCCGCCAATTCTATGGCTATAGCGGTTTTTACAGGTTTGTTATTGAGACCCTATTATAAATCCTTGATTTTTGCTCTATTGTTTTGGAGTGCTTTTGTGGCTTATAGCAGGATTTATGTGGGCGTGCATTATCCTTTGGATATTATTTGCGGAATGACCTTTGGAGCGATATCCGGTTTTTTGTTTTACAAACTCAAACAAAAGGCTGATTCCCGATTTATTTCTTCCTAAGAATATAATACTCGTTCACTAGCCTACCATTATGTTTTTTGGAGTCTTTTTCTGCTAAGTTCAAATCGAAAGTGGTTTGAAACTCCATCTCGTATTGATTGGATAAGAAGACTTTATCTTCCTCTGATAATTTTTGGGTTAGGAGTCCGAATGCATCTGTTTCTGGAAGCTGAAATGTACCTTCTTCAGTTTTTAATGAAGGAATTTTGTCTCCAAATTGCCATATCACTTCAGGAGAAACGTAGCCCAATCCATAAACCTGAAGTTGCTCTTCATCTGCTTCGACTTTTAAATTGGAAACTGGCTTGTAATTGGAGCCTTTTAAGGCATTGGCCAAAGGCAACCCTGTTAGGAATAAAGAAGCGAAAAACAGTACTGTAAAATAAAATACTTTAGGGAAATCTTTCTTCTTCAATTGTATTATGATTCCAATGCATAGGCTTAAAACGGTAACCGAAGTAAGTATATAAGGAAACCAATAGTTGGACATGTTGGAACCTAAAAAGAAGTAGGTCACAACAGGAAATGCCACTCCAATTAAAGCAATCAATCCAAAATTGAAATACACTGGAATGGTTTCTCTTTTATCTTTAAGATTCTTAAAGCTTCGAAACAGGTATTCAATATAAAATCCAGTGTTAATTGCCAATGGAATAAGTACAGGCATTAAGTATCTAGATTTCTTTTCTGGTACAATAGACAACAAAACCACAGCCAAAATTGTCCAATAAAAACTAAAACGGTAGGCTTTTAAGTTCGATACCCGTGATTTGAGATAAGGGTATAGGAGACCTATAAAAGCAGGAATGGTCCAAATGCCGCTTTGGGTGAAAAAGCTCCAATAGTAGTAAAACGGTCTTACGTTGTAACTTCCCCAATTGCCAGTTTCTCTTTCTGCAATTTTAGCAAACGTACCGGGATCATTTAGTCTAACATACAGATACCACCATCCCCCAATAATGAGTCCTGTAACAAGGAACAGCAAAAGTGCTGGGATTTTTTTTGTAATGGCTTTGTATTTGTAAACAATACCGTAAGATATAAGAAACGGAAGCAATAGTGCATAAAAGGAAACGGGACCTTTGCAAAGAATGGAGCCTCCCAACATAACCCCTGCAATGAGGGCATATTTGTAGTTGGCGTTTGGAGTTTGAAAAAACTGAAACAGAAAATAAATCCCCATAAGCATAAAACCATGGGTGAAGATATCCCAGGGCGCTTCCATAGTAATGCCGATGACATAGAAAGACGTTACTACAATCAAGGCATTTATAAAGCTGTGCTTGGTGTTTTCCGTAAGCTGTTTTGAAAGCAAAAATGTAAAAATTCCTGTAAGGGCAATAAAAATAATGGCAGGAAACCTGAGGGCTGTCAATTTTGTAATTCCAAATATTTGAGCGAAAATGGCCGTAAACCAAGTAGGTAATGGTGGTTTTTCGTAACGCGCTTCCCCGTTCATGGTGGTCAAAAGCCAATTGCCGTCGGTTAACATTTCTCGGGCTGTAATAAAATTACGGGCTTCCATAATGCTAACTGGAAGGTAGTGAATCGTAAATCCTAACATCAACACTACAAATAAAAGTAGTGCAATGATAGGGTTATGCTGAAGTTTTTTGAGCATTTGATTTTCTTATTAAAAGTAAATTTCGGGCATAAATAAACGATCCCAAACTATGGCCGGTAAAAAGAACAGGGTCTTTTCTTATAATGGCATAGGTTAAAATGAGCAAGGAACCTATAAGGCTCAAAAGCCAAAATCCAAAAGGCAATTCCGATTGTTTTCTTCGTTCGGAATAAATCCATTGGTACACAAACCGAAGGGTGAAAATTACTTGGGACACAATTCCCAAAAGCAAGAGCCAGAATGGAATGGCTTCGTTTTTAAACAGCAGTTCCCTATCAATAATATTGTTGTTGTAATAATAGACTACAATAAGCACAGGAAACCCCAATAAAAAATATTGCAGGGGTTTGAATAGTTTTTGCCATTCTCCTTGTAGCTGTAGATTGCGGATGTAAATGTAATAGGTAAGACCCTGCCCAAGCATGATGGCAAAATCGTTACGTAAATAGCCATACACAAACAATAAAAAGGAAGCGATCAAGCTAAGTGACCAAAACAGGGTAGGAGTGATGACTTTTTGTTGTTTTTCCGAAGTGACCCATTGAATGATTAACCTGGAGGAAAACAAGGTTTGGGCGATAAACCCAATACTGTATATTAGCCAATCGCTCATTTACTTGATTTGGAAACCGTATAGTTGATGTATTTTTTCTTCATCCATAAGTAGGCGAAGCAGTCCATTAAAGGACCGATAAGTCTATTCCAAAGTCCAAATTTTGCGGTTCCAGCAATTCTAGGGAAATGCTTCACAGGGACTTGCAATATCTTTCCGTTTTGCAATAAGATCATTGCAGGTAAAAAACGGTGAAGGCCTTTAAACATTGGGATTCTTTTGGCATAGTCGGCTTTAATGACTTTTAATGGGCAACCTGTATCATCCATCCCATCGTGGGTAAAAGCTCTTCTGATACCGTTGGCAATTTTGGAAGACATATTTTTTACAAAGGAATCTTTTCTGTCAGCTCTTACGCCGGTAACAAGATCGTATTCTCCAATGTGTTCCAATAGTAGGTTGAAATCCTGAGGATCGGTTTGTAAATCAGAATCGATATAGCCCACTAATTCGGTGTCGGCATAGTCAAAACCGGCTTTAATGGCGGCGCTTAAACCTCTATTTTCCTTAAAGAGAATGTAATTAAAAGCGTCGTTTCTATTGCAAATGGTTTCAATAAGTTGCTGGCTATTGTCTTTGGAGCCATCGTTTACAAATAACACGGAGCTTGGGACGCTTGCAATTTTGGTATAGGCCAATAATTCCTGTTCCACGCGTTCTAAATTATCTTCTTCATTGTAAACAGGAACAATTATGGTAAATTTGTAATGCATCTAAAATGTATTAGGTGGTACAAAAATATTCTTTTTTAAGTAAATCGAAATTATTCTTATTGATATAATAGTTGTTACTTTGTCTAAAACAGTGTCACAAATGAAAATACTTGTTACGGGAGCCGCCGGATTTATAGGATCCCACACAGCAGAACTTTTGCAGTCCTTGGGACATGAAGTGATTGGAGTGGATAATTTTTGTCCTTATTATAGTGTAGCTTCCAAGGAAATAAATGCCGAAGCACTTGCTAAAAAGGGGATCTCAATTATCAAGAAGGACCTTAGGGATGAGGCACTTTCAGAGGTGTTGCCTACAGATGTAGACTATATTTTTCATTTTGCGGCACAGCCAGGTATTTCTACCACGTCCACTTTTGAAGATTATTTAAGCAACAATATTTTGGCTACAAAGCAACTTGTGGATTATGCTTTGGAATGTCCCAACCTTAAATTGTTTGTAAATATTGCTACGTCCTCCATTTATGGTTTGGAAGCTACTTTTACAGAAGATGTCGCGCCAAAACCAGCTTCACACTATGGAGTGACTAAGTTGGCGGCTGAACAAATGGTACTTCAAAAAAGTAGGGAACAATTGTTTAAGGCGTGTTCGTTGCGTTTGTATTCGGTGATAGGGCCAAGGGAGCGCCCTGAAAAAATGTACACCAAATTAATTGAATTGGGAATTAAGGGAGAAGCATTTCCTTTGTATGAAGGCAGCGATACACACTTGAGGAGTTTTACTTATGTAGGTGATATTGTTGACGGGATTGTAAGTGTTGTTGGAAAGGAAGACAAGGTGAATGGAGAGGTTATCAATCTGGGGACGGAATTAGAACACACCACACAGGATGGTATTGATGCCGTTGCAGAAGTATTGGGTAAACCTATAGCCATTAATGTGATTCCTAAGCGTCCTGGAGATCAATTGCGTACCAAGGCCAATATTGATAAGGCACGCCGTTTATTGGATTACAATCCACAAACCTCCTTGTTGGAAGCGGTAAAAGCCCAAGTGGCATGGTATAAGGAAACGTTTTTATAAAGAGATTTAACGGATATTATAAAAATAAAGGGTACACATTGTGTACCCTTTATTTTTTATGTCGAAACTTGAAATGGTGTTTCAATTTAGATCTATAAATCTTAAGGTAAGGTATCCTTTTTAACAGAAATAGGTACCGCAACTTTAGTTTGGTCCCAAGCCATGGTCAAGTCTAAATTGCCAGTAGTATTATCAAACCCAATGGTAAACTGCTCCACCGTATTGTTTAAAGATTCTACAGGAACTTCTATTTCCAAAATATCGTATTGCGGCTCGCGCATAGGTTTCATTTGTTCATCCACACCCCAAGGATAAAGTTTGGTATTTAAAATCACGTTCCAAGAACTATCGCTTGGAATTGTCCAAAGCGTATAAATACCTTTTGGAATGGCTATTCCTTGAATGTAAAGCGGTTTGTTGGTTTCAAAAGTTGTGGCTTCGTTTGCTCCAGTACGCCATACTTGGTCATAAGGCACCAAGCCCCCAAAAATTTCCCTTCCTTTTTTGTAAGGACGGTTGTATTGTACTTTTAGGTCCAGATCGTTCAGGGTAAACTCTATTTTATCCTTTGGACTCAAACGTTTTGAGAAGATATTTTCAACAAAAAAAGAGTATAAAAAAAGACCAATTGCAACCACCAACAGTACCCATAATACCCATTTAAAAAATCTATTCATTCGCCATCTAATTTGAAGTGTAAATATAAGGATATTGAAAAGCTTTCAAAACAGCAGAACGTTAATTATACAGGCTTTAGTATGCCATTACAAATGGAATTCAATTTTAAAGGAATTCCCGTAATTTTATAACAGATAGAAAGTTGTAAAGCGTGTTTAAATGCTACTTTGTATTTCAAATACATAAAAATGACCTAGTAGGCAGAAAAAAATAACACCATTTGCCACACTTTATTTTTTTAGACGTCTTTAAGAAGAACTTAACCGAGTAACCAAAAAGTTTCGAAGCGAATGTTTCAAATTGACCTTATTGAGAAATGCAAGCACAACAACCGTGCGGCACAATTGCAGTTGTACAAGCAATATTGCGACGGCATGTTTGTGGTGGCCATGCGTTTTGTGAAGGACTCCATGGAAGCTGAAGATATCGTACAGGAGTCTTTTATCAAAGCCTTTACCAAACTGCACCAATATAAGGCAGAAGTTACTTTTGGAGCTTGGTTAAAACGTATTGTCATCAACAAAAGCATCGATCTTTTAAAATCCAAAAAGGAACATTTGTTGCAATTGGAAGAGGTGCACCTCAAGGTGGTCGATGGTCCAGAAGATGACAATTGGTTGGTAGAAGATTCCCTTGGCTTGGAAGATGTCAAAGCGGCTATTCAAGAATTACCGGAAAGGTATAAATATGTGGTGATGTTGTATTTGATGGAAGGTTATGACCATCAGGAGATTTCAGAAATCCTCAACATTACCGAAGTGGCCTCCAGAACCCAACTCTCAAGAGGGAAGATTAAATTAAAAGAACTATTAATACAAAGGAACAATGGCACAAGATATTAGAAATCTGTTTAAGGAGGAATCCAAGGTATCCAATCAAGTAATGCCTAAAGGGCACGAAGCCCGTTTTTTGGAGAAATTGGAAGCCGAACTACCACAACAAAAGCACTCCCGTCCAATGTTTAGGATAATTAGTATGGCGGCGAGTATTGTGGTTATGCTTGGGTTGGCAATTGGAGCTTACACCTTTTACGAGGGGAAAGAAACCGTAACTCCCGATAAAACAAAAGAGATGGCTTCAAACCTGAAATCTTTGGGAGATATTTCCCCAGATTTAAAAAAGGTGGAAGATTATTATCTGGCCAACATCAATTTGGAACTGTCCAAAGTGGAGTTGAATGACGATAATAAGGAGCTGTTTGATAGCTATGTGGTACGCCTTGAGGAATTGAATAAGGAATACCAGCGCCTGTCTGTGGAATTGACTCAGTCAGGTCCAAATGAGTTGACCGTAAGCGCCTTGATAGATAATCTGAAATTACGCCTTAACCTATTGTACCGTTTAAAAGAACAATTAAAAGACCTGAACGATTCCGAGTTTGGTCAGGACAATGTATAACAAATGAAAACAACAATGACACATACCTATAAACGCCTGTTAGGGCTATTGTTGCTCGTCGTAACGTTAAGCGTATCGGCACAGCAGAAACTAAATAAAGTATCGCAGTCCATAAAAGTGGCCGATGATGTCACCATCGATTTAAATACCAGTCATGTTCAGATTGAAGTAGATACTTGGAACCGCGATGTGGTGGAAATTGAAGCTTATGTTGAAAGCGATAAACTCTCCGCTGCAGAATTGGAAGCCGCCATGAAGGCCTGGAAGTTGACCGTTGATGGTTCTGGAAATTTGATTTCAATCCATTCCAAAGAACCGGGAACCAGTTGGAATGGGGTTTATGTAGGCGATTTCGATTTCGACTATAATTTTGAATTCGATGCCATCCGGGATCTAGAGTTTGAGTTGGCACAATTGCCAGCACTTCCCGAGCTTCCAGAATTACCTGAGATGCCCCCGATGCCGGAACTTCCGGATATGGCTATGCCAGAAATGCCCGCGCTTCCAGAGTTGCCAGAACTTCCCGAAGGGATCCATAATGTACATTTTGATACAGAAGCCTATAAAAAGGAGGGAGAGAAATATTTGGAAGAATGGAGTAGGGAGTATGAAAAAAAATACGGTAAAGCCTACAAGGATAAAATGAAAGCTTGGGCCAAGGAAATGAGTAAGGTAGATTTCAAGGCTTATGAAGAGCAAATGAAAGTTTGGGGAGAAGCCTTTGGAAAACAGTTTGGTGAAGAATACCAAATGAAAATGGAAAACTGGAGCAAACAGTTTGATGAAGAATGGGGCAAAGCCTATGAAGAAAAGATGCGTGAATGGGAGAAGCGTCACGAAAAGGAGATAGAAATGCACACTCGAGAATTAGAAAGACGTCAAGCACAACAGGAACGTCGTCAAGCTGAAATGGAAAAACAGTTGGAACAGCGTATCGAGGCCCAACAACGCAGAGAAGAAGAACGAATGAAACGTTTTGAAGAGCGCCAACAGTTTCATGAACAACGTCGTGAAGAACTGGAGCGCTCCATGGAAGCCAGAAAAAGCAAGGTGAAAAGGGTGATTAAGATAAAAATGCCCAAAGATGCCAAGCTGAAAATGAATGTCCGACATGGAGAATTGAAACTCTCTTCAACCATTAAAGACCTTAAGGGCGAATTGTCTTATGCCACTTTATTGGCCAATCACATTGATGGAAAGCATACTTCCATCAATGTGGCCTATTCGCCAATTTGGGTGGATGTTTGGGATATGGGAGAACTCAAATTGAATTATGTGGAGGAGGCTCACATCAAGTCGGCTGATAGATTGGTGCTTAGTTCCAATTCCTCTAATATTAGCATTGAAGCCTTAAAGGGAAATGCGGTTATCAACGGAAGTTTTGGCGACTTGACCATCGATAAAATTGACGATTCCTTTCAAAACCTTAATGTCGTTCTAGAAAATAGCGATGCTATTATTAATCTGCCCAAAACAGAACATAACCTGCAGTACAATGGTAATCGCTCCAGATTTAGTCATCCCCAAAAGGACCCTTCACAAAATATGTCTTCCTTTTCCAATAATTTGTTAAGCAGCAATAAAAGTATTGTGATCAATGCTAAATTTAGTCATGTTACTATGCGATAATATCTGAAGTCATTTGGAGATTATCTTAATAGAGAATGCTATTTTTGAAGAAACATTGAGACAATGACAGCTACGGAGTTTTCCCAGTTACTTATAGGTTTAGGCAATTCAAAACCGATGGTTTTGGATACGAATATTTCTAGGGAAAGCTATGTGTTATTGGACCTTTCCAAAAACAATGCATTACTTCAATCCGTTGATGTTTCCAATAGCTCAAAATTGGAAGCATTTGTCAATTCCCATTTAGAAACTCATAATGCTAAAGTAGCTTTTGGAGGCTATTTGGAAGAACGCAATATTTACCAGAGGAGCACACATTTTAAACCTAAGGATGGTGATTTGGAACGTTCAATTCATCTGGGGATGGATTTTTGGGCAAAACAAGGGACAGGGGTTTACGCGCCTTTAGCTGGACGTGTACATAGCTTTCAAAACAATACTAATTTTGGAGATTATGGGCCTACCATTATTTTGGAACACAATGCAGAAGGGGAAGTTTTCTATACATTGTACGGTCATTTAAGTCTAGAATCTTTGGAAACCGTATCAGTTGGGAAGCCTATAGAAAAAGGAGAAGTGTTTGCATCATTGGGGGCTGCTGCCGTTAATGGTGATTATCCTCCACATTTGCATTTTCAGATTATTAGGGATTTGCAGGGAAAGGTAGGGGACTATCCTGGGGTATGCCATAAATTGGAAGTAGACTTCTATCGAAATAATTGTCCGGATCCTAATTTTCTACTGCAGTTATAATATTTTGTTCGGCTTTAAAAAACGGACTTTTTACTCCTTTTACACCGGGCACCGCCATAAAGATAGAACCTGCCAAAGGATAAGTGCCATATTCATCTGTAGTCATGTCTTGACTGGAAGTTGTGATAAAAAGGGTTTCCAAATTCTCGCCTCCAAAGGCGCAAGAGGTCACATTATGAGCAGGTACCTGTATTTTAGAAAGCACCTCGCCACTTAATGGATCGAAGCGAATCACTGCATTACCATTCCACATACCAACCCATAGCTTGTCTTCTTCATCAATGGTCATGCCATCAGGAAAACCTAAGGAATCTGGAACTTTCACAACCACGCGTTCGTTTGAAATTTCAGCAGTTGTATCATCGTAGTCATAAGCCTTGATTTCTGCTGTAGGCGTGTCTATATAGTACATGGTGTGTTTGTCTTTAGTCCAAACAATACCATTTGAAATGGTTACGCTATCTTTCTTCAGTTGAGCATTCCCTTTTTGGTCTATCATATAGAGTTTAGCATCGTGGGGACGTTGTTCCAAGCCCATGGAACCTACCCAAAGGCGACCTGAAGGATCACATTTTCCATCGTTAAAACGATTGCTTGGGATATTGGCCTCAACATCCGACAATAGGGTGAAAGTTTTAGTGTCTATTTGTAAAATATAAATACCGTCCTCAAGGGCTACAACAGCTCTATTGGCATCTACGGGCACCACTGTACCTATTTTAGATGGCGTTTCAATAGACTTATCGGCTTTTGATTTTGGATTGTAAATGTGCAGAGCCTTGCCGTCAATATCTACCCAGTATAATTCTTGGGTTTCGTGGTTCCAAAAGGCGCCTTCTCCCAATTGGGCTTTAATTTTATATTCAAGGGTGGCTTGTGTTTTTAGAGCCATATCCGTTGGCTTTTTATGCTGTTTAATGTTACAGCTCCATGCAGAAAGAAGCAGCGTCAACAGGGCGCAAGAGTAAAATTTGGTCTTGACTTTAGAAACCGATAGCATAGGTTAAGTTCTTTGATGGAGAATAAAAGTAATAAAATCGGATTTAAAATCAATATAAATAATTGAAAAAGCGATTTTTATAGTCCGAAAGCCCTATAAACACTATAAAAAAAGCTCCTGATGTTTTATCAGGAGCTTTAAGAATATAGGTTAGTAATTGTGGTTTATTCTTCAATAATTACCCAATCACCCTTGGCCAATAAAGGCTCAGCTTGTTTGAATTTCATGGTTTTGTTTTCACCGCTCATGACGTTTTTGATGGTAACCTTGTCGTTACGGCCAATTTTTGGTTTGTCCCTCACAACGGTTTCTACAGCTTCGGGCTGGCTTTGGGTATTCCCGGCAGCACGACTTTGAGCAGCTCGCTCATCCATATTAGGAATTTCTTCTTTAGTCGTTTCCAGTTTTTCTGCACGTTTGGCACGAGCTTCCTGAATGGTGCTTTGGGTTTCTGTAGGCAATTCCCCTTTGAAAAGGAACGAAATTACATCCTTGTTCACTGAATCCAACATGCGCTTGAACAATTCAAAGGCTTCAAATTTATAGATCAATAGCGGATCTTTTTGTTCGTGAACCGCTAATTGTACAGACTGTTTCAACTCGTCCATTTTACGCAAGTGGGTTTTCCAAGAGTCGTCCACAATGGCCAAGGTAATATTCTTTTCAAAGTCATTGATAAGTTGCTTACCATTGGTTTCGTAGGCCTTTTGAAGGTCTGTTACTACTTGAAGCGTTTTTACCCCATCAGTAAATGGTACTACGATACGCTTAAATTTATCGCCTTGGTTTTCAAATACATTTTGAATTACAGGGAAGGCCAATTCTGCGTTGCGGTTCATTTTTTCACGATAGTGCTCAAATGCTGCTTTGTAAACTTTACCAGCGATTTCCTGTACCGATTGTTTTCCGAATTCAGCCTCAGTAATCGGAGAACTCATTGAGAAATAACGAATCAGTTCAAATTCGAAGTTTTTAAAATCGTTGGCTCCTTTGTTGGATTCAGCAATAGTTTCAGCTGTATCATAAATCATGTTGGCCAAATCCACACGTAAACGCTCTCCAAATAGGGCGTGGTGACGACGCTTATAGATGACTTCCCTTTGGGCGTTCATGACATCATCGTATTCCAATAAACGTTTACGGATTCCAAAGTTGTTTTCTTCTACTTTTTTCTGTGCACGCTCAATAGATTTGGAAATCATGGAGTGTTGAATTACTTCTCCTTCTTCCAATCCCATTCGGTCCATCATTTTTGCAATACGCTCACTACCGAACAAACGCATTAGATTGTCTTCAAGCGATACGTAGAACTGTGAACTACCTGGATCTCCTTGACGTCCAGAACGACCACGCAACTGACGGTCCACACGACGAGAATCGTGACGTTCGGTACCAATAATGGCCAAACCACCCGCAGCTTTCACGGCTTCGGTTAATTTAATATCGGTACCACGACCAGCCATGTTGGTGGCGATGGTTACTTGACCTGGTTGTCCTGCTTCAGCAACAATGTCGGCCTCTTTTTTATGAAGTTTTGCGTTCAATACATTGTGAGGAATCTTGCGAATGCTCAACATTTTCCCTAAAAGTTCACTGATTTCTACTGACGTTGTACCAATCAAAACAGGACGTCCTGCTTGTGATAGTTTGGTTACTTCGTCGATTACAGCGTTGTATTTTTCACGCTTGGTTTTATAGACTAAATCTTCGCGGTCATCACGGGCAATTGGTCTGTTGGTTGGAATCTCCACAACATCCAATTCGTAGATTTCCCAGAACTCCCCAGCTTCGGTTACTGCTGTACCTGTCATTCCTGAAAGTTTGCGGTACATTCTGAAATAGTTTTGAAGCGTAATGGTAGCAAAGGTTTGGGTAGCGTCCTCAATTTTTACATTTTCCTTGGCCTCAATAGCTTGGTGCAATCCGTCGCTGTAACGACGACCTTCCATGATACGTCCCGTTTGCTCATCCACAATCATGACCTTGTTGTCCATGACTACATATTGAATGTCTTTCTCGAATAGGGCGTAAGCTTTCAACAATTGGCTAAGCGTATGGATACGCTCAGATTTTACACCAAAATCCCTGAAAAGTTCCTCTTTGGCATCAGCTTCATCTTCTTTAGAAAGGTTTTGAGCTTCGATTTTGGCAATTTCCACGCCAATTTCCGGCATAACGAAGAAATTAGGATCGTCATTTCCCGAAAGATATTCTACTCCTTTATCGGTAAGTTCTACCTGGTTGTTTTTTTCATCAATTACATAGTACAGTTCCGCATCAATTTTCGGCATTTCTCGGTTGTTGTCCTGCATGTAGAAGTTTTCAGTTTTCTGAAGCAACATTTTGATTCCTTCTTCACTCAAAAACTTTATAAGTGCCTTGTTCTTCGGCATCCCGCGGTATACACGTAATAATTGGAATCCTCCTTCTTTCGTGTCACCGGAAGTAATCAATTTTTTAGCTTCTGCCAACACTCCAGTCAAAAATTGACGTTGGGTAGCAACAATAGAGTCAACTTTAGGTTTTAATTCGGTGAATTCATGACGGTCTCCCTGAGGGATTGGTCCAGAAATGATCAATGGGGTACGGGCATCGTCAATCAATACCGAGTCCACCTCATCCACGATAGCGTAGTGGTGTGGGCGTTGTACCAAATCGTCTGGCGAATGGGCCATGTTATCACGTAGGTAGTCAAAACCAAATTCGTTGTTGGTACCATAAGTAATATCGGCATTGTAGGCTTTTTTACGAGCAGCAGAATTTGGTTGGTGGTAGTCGATACAATCCACGCTCATTCCGTGGAACTCAAACAACGGCGCCATCCACGCACTATCACGTTTTGCCAAATAGTCGTTTACGGTTACCAAGTGCACCCCTTTCCCTGCAAGGGCGTTAAGGTATACCGGTAAGGTGGCCACCAAGGTTTTCCCTTCCCCTGTTTGCATTTCAGCAATTTTTCCTTGGTGCATGGTGATACCACCTATCAGCTGTACATCATAGTGTACCATGTCCCAAGTAATGGCTTTTCCTGCGGCATCCCATGAATTGGCCCAAACTGCTTTATCGTCTTCAAGCACCACATATTCTTTGGAACCTGATAGTTCACGATCGAAAGCGTTGGCCGTTACAGAAATGGTTGTATTGTCCTTAAAACGTTTTGCAGTTTCCTTTACTACGGCAAAGGCTTCAGGAAGGATGTCGGTTAAAACGGTTTCGGTAACCTTGTAGATTTCGTCTTTGATACCGTCGATTTCTACATATATATCTTCTCTTTTGTCAATGTCTTCAGTGGCTTCAGCTTCTTTTAATAGGGCCTCCATTTTATCGTTCAATGGCTGTCTCGCTTCTGCAATTTGCGCTTTGAAAGCAGCTGTCTTGGCACGCAGTTCATCATGTGACAGTTGTTCTAGGGCGCTTTCAAAGGACTTTATTTTATTGACTATGGGTGTAATTGCTTTGACATCCTGTTTGGATTTGTCGCCAACAAATACTTTTAATACTGAATTTAAAAAACTCATGGTGTGTTGTTTAGCTTGTCGTTGGTGGGATGCCAACGTATATGTTATTAAATATGTTGTTGCCTTTGCAAGCGTTTAAAGGCTTCCAAAGATAAGGTTTGTGCAATGTTTATTAAAGTATAGCGTATAAAAAAAGTCTCTATGTTGAGACTTTTTAACTATTCTTTCTGATTTATTTAGTATTCGTCCTCGTTCCAGAGGTAATCTTCGTCTGTTGGATAGTCTGACCAGATCTCCTCAATAGAATCGTACGAATCACCTTCATCCTCAATGGCTTGTAGGTTTTCAACTACTTCCAATGGCGCTCCTGTACGGATAGCATAATCTATTAATTCGTCTTTAGTGGCTGGCCACGGAGCATCACTTAAATAAGATGCGAGTTCTAAGGTCCAATACATTTCTTATAGATTTAGAATTTTCTGCAAAAATAAATTTTTAGTTGAAAAAGTCAAGAAAAAAATGAATTATTTCAATGTTAACTAATCATTAATAAAAAGAGCGTCCTTTTTTTGTGAAATTCCTAACTTTCTTTCTAGGATACTACAAAAAAATTGCACTTCCAAAATTTATTAAGATTCTTTTTTAGGAATCCATTTAATTTCTTCGGCTTGCAAGTCGTAGGACAACTTTCGTGCCAATACAAACAGATAGTCTGAGAGACGGTTTAAATACATTAAAGTTTCTGGTTGAAAGGGGCTGATCTCGTTTAAAGCAGAGGCTAAACGCTCAGCTCTACGGCATACACAGCGAGCAATGTGACAGAATGACACGGTTTGGTGGCCTCCAGGCAGGACAAAGTGTGTCATAGGCGGTAAACTATCGTTCATTTGGTCAATGGCTGTTTCCAAAACTTGAATGTCAGCTTCCGATATCTTTGGGATGTTGAGACGTTCTTTGCCGTTTTTTAAGGTCCATTTTTCTGGGTCGGTGGCCAAAATGGCACCTACGGTAAACAAATGGTTTTGGATATCTACCAATAAGGCTTTGAATTCCGCAGCCATGTCTTGGTCCCTTAGAAGGCCGATATGGGAATTGAGTTCATCTACGGTGCCGTAGCTTTCTATGCGTATATGGTGTTTGGGAACGCGGGTGCCGCCAAATAAGGCTGTACTACCTTTGTCTCCAGTTTTGGTGTATATTTTCATGGGTTCAAAATTCTAGATTCGTGCCCCAAAGGTACAGTATTTTGTAAAGTTTCTATTGCTAGCTAATTAGCTTTGGATGTGTTGCGGTTTACTTAAGTCTGGTGTCACTTTCAATCATCCCGTCACGTAAACGGATGATACGGTGGGCGTGGGCGGCAATGTCCTCTTCGTGGGTTACTAAAATCACCGTATTGCCTCGTTGGTGGATGTCATCAAAAAGGGCCATAATTTCCACGGAAGTTTTGGAATCCAGGTTTCCTGTAGGCTCATCGGCTAGAATAATGGAAGGCTTATTAACCAAAGCTCTTCCAACGGCCACGCGTTGGCGTTGCCCTCCTGATAGTTGGTTGGGGCGGTGATCCATGCGGTCGGCCAATCCCACATCGGTTAGGACTTCTTCGGCGCGTACATCGCGTTCTTTTTTGGAAGCGCCGGCATACACCATAGGTAGAGCCACATTGTCCAAAGCGGTGGTCCGGGGTAACAGGTTAAAGGTTTGAAATACAAACCCGATTTCCTTGTTACGAATATCGGCCAGTTCGTCATCAGTCATTTGGCTTACATCCTTACTGTTCAAAATATAAGATCCGCTAGTAGGGGTGTCCAAACATCCCAGTAAATTCATTAGGGTTGATTTGCCTGAACCTGACGGTCCCATAATGGCGATGTAATCGCCACGTTCTATATCCAGGTCGATGCCCTTTAATACGTGAACGGTTTCTTGTCCTAATTGAAAATCCCTAGTAATGCTGCGAATTTGAATGACATTGTCCATAAAAAAGATAAAAGCTTAGTGGGTTTGGATTGCTTCTGCAAGATAGCAGAATTCTTTCAATAGGACGTTGCCAAAGCGAAGTTGTTACACCCTAATGGAGAAATGTTCTTTCCTTTGTTCGGTTCTAAAAAATACCAGGCCCCAATAAAAGGTATCGATGGTGACGGTGACCTTTGGATGGGCTTTAATTTCTTCCCAGGCCTCGGTCATGTCTTTAGACCAGTGAATGTCGTCCAAGATGATTACGGTGTCGTTATGGACCGTATCCAAAAGCTCTGAAAAGTAGTATAGGGTGGCTGTTTTTTGATGGTTGCCATCCATGTAAATAAGGTCGTAGGTTTGGTTGTCCAATTGCTGTATGGCAGGAGTGAAATCGGCAATGATGGAATTGATGTTATTCAATTGAAACTGTTGGAACTGTTTTTGTGCTACAGCGGCAGTATTGGGGCAGCCTTCAATGGTGGTGATTTGCGCTTCTTGATGTCCTATTGACAAAGCGGAAGTTCCCATGCCGAGGGAAGTGCCTAATTCCAAGATGTGTTTGGCTTCTAAATAGGTCACCAATAGATTTAAAAGTTTGGCGCGTTTTGAAGGGATGCCTGAGGTTGTGGCGATTTTGGAAACCTTTCTTGTATTGCCTTTAAATATTCTGCTGCCCGCCCCCAAATCGGTAATGGAGATATGGGAATGGTTACGATAGAGGGCTTTTCGGTATTGCTTTAAAAGTGGATAGTTCTCATGTTTTTTACGGTCGTAAAAACACAGGGTGATCAACTGGTATACAAAAGGGGAGTGGACGCCATGCTGGTTGGTGGAGCGCCAAAGGAATTTGAAATATTGTAGGAGTTGGTACATGTTGTGGCAAAAATAGGATTCTATCCCATTTGTAAAAAGGATTTCAATTGGAAAATATCGGCTTCTACCGGTTTAATCTGATAGTCCTAAGTGTTGTTTAAGCGGATGCTATTCTATGGTGCAGGCGTGAATGAGGGTAATTGGTGTCAATTTAGGTTTGTGTTTTTGTCATCCTGAGCTTGTCGAAGGAGGACGTGGTATTCCGTATTGGGTGTAGTTTTTTGAAAAGCGTTCTAAGTCTTTCCAATTGTTCTCGATTAGGGCTTTCTTCTTTTTTCTAGACCAACCCTTGATTTGTTTTTCTCTATTGATAGCTTCTGTGGGAGAGGTGCATTGGAGGTGCCATGCCAAATTTAAAGGGCGTCTTGTTGCTGTATAACAGGATTTGTCTATGCCTAAGTTGTGTTGTGTCAAGCGTTCTTGTAAATTATTTGTTAAACCCGTGTAGTAGGAGCCGTCTGCATATTGTAAAATGTAAACATAGTAAAACCTCATGTACATAAAGATAATTAAAATTAGGATATGAAATAGGCTTCGACAGGCTCAGCCTGACAAGGAGGGATGTTTTGGGCGATTACTATTGATATGTTAAATCCCCTATTGAATTCATGTTACAGAATTCATTAGATAAGATTTCTATCTATGGCTGTTTTTTAGGCTTTGACAGGCTCAGCCTGACAAAGAACGGTTTTTAGGAGACACTGTTAGGCGTCCCCTTCCAATTTTTCGGAAAGTTCAAACCAGCGGGCTTCCTTTTCAGCAATGGTATCCATAAGTGTTTGGAGTTCTTGGGATAGATTGTTGATGGCTTCTGTAGAAAGACTTTCATCCAGGAACTTTGCTTCCAATGCTTTTTTGTCCAATTCCAAGGAACGGATCTTGCTCTCCAGATTCTTGAGTTCCTTTTGTTCGTTATAGCTTAGTTTTTGGGCTTCGTTTTGTTTGGACGCCTCTGTAGTTTTGGAAGTGTTCTCCTTAGGGCTTTCGGCAGGAGGTGTGGATTGTTCGTAGATGCGGTAATCTGTATAGTTGCCAGGGAAGTCCTGAACTTCACCTTCGCCTTTGAATACAAATAAGTGATCTACAATCTTGTCCATAAAGTAACGGTCGTGGGACACTACCAAAAGACATCCCGGGAAATCCAACAGGAATTCCTCCAAGACATTTAAGGTTACGATGTCCAAATCGTTGGTGGGCTCATCCAGAATTAAAAAGTTAGGGTTCTGGATCAAAACTGTACAGAGGTACAGGCGTTTTTGTTCCCCTCCACTTAGTTTTTCCACGTAGTCGTACTGTTTTTTACGGTCGAAGAGGAAGCGTTCCAATAGCTGTTGGGCACTTATTTGACGGCCTTTCTTCAACGGAATATAGTCGCCAAATTCCCTAATGACTTCAATAACTTTTTGCTCGGGCTTGATGTTAATCCCGCCTTGGGTGTAATACCCAAATTTTACGGTGTCACCCACCACGACTTTTCCAGCGTCTGGTTTGATGGTTTGGGTGAGCATGTTGAGGAAGGTGGATTTACCAGTTCCATTTTTGCCTATGATCCCGATGCGTTCCCCTTTTTTGAAGACGTATTCAAATTGATCGAGTATAACCTTGTCCTTGTAAGCTTTGGAAATTTTGTGGAGCTCTACAATTTTGCTGCCCAAGCGTTCCATGTTCAGTTCCAATTGCATGACATGATCCTTGCGGCGTTGGTGGGCACGGGCCTTGATATCGTGAAAATCGTCGATACGGGATTTGGATTTGGTAGTACGGGCCTTGGGTTGGCGGCGCATCCATTCCAATTCTTTTTTATATAGTTGTTTGGCTTTGCCTGTTTCGATGGCTTCCGTAGCAATGCGGGTTTCCTTCTGTTCCAAATAATAGGAATAGTTCCCTTTATAGGTAAAGAGCTGCCCGTGGTCTAGTTCTATAATTTCGTTGCAGACGCGTTCCAAGAAGTAACGGTCGTGGGTTACCATAAAGATGGTGAATTGTGCTTTTGCAAAATACTGTTCCAGCCATTCAATCATTTCTAGGTCCAAGTGGTTGGTAGGCTCATCCAAAATAAGTAGATCGGGATGACTGATCAGAACCTGAGCTAGAGCCAAACGCTTTTTTTGCCCTCCGGAGAGGGTGCTGATTTTTTGCTCGAGGTCTTCCAGTTTTAACTGTGACAGGATTTGCTTGATCTGCAATTCAAATTCCCAGGCATTGTGACGTTCCATGGCTTCGAAGGCGACTTGGTAGGCTTCGGTGTCCTCGGGGTGTAAAAGCGCCTTTTCGTATTGGTCGACTATTTTTAGGATGGGTAAATCGGCATTGAAAATGGTACTGTTGATCGTGGCGCTTTCATCAAACTCGGGCGTTTGGGATAAAAAGGCCGTTCGTAGGCCTTTGCGCATCACTACCTGTCCCGCATCTGGAGTGTCCTCACCCGAAAGGATGTTTAATATAGAGGTTTTTCCACTTCCATTTTTTGCCACAAAGGCAATTTTTTGGTCTTTATGGATGCTAAAGGAGAGGTTGGAAAAGAGCTCCAGTTCTCCATATGATTTCGAAATGGCTTCAACGTTCAGGTAGTTCACAGTATTTTTTTTGCAAATAACGGAAATAAACCAAAAAAAGAACCAATAGTTTTGATATTCCTGTTGATGGTCTATATTTGTCTGTTAAGAACGTTGCTTTACATGAAATATACACTCCTTGTTGCCATCCTTATTTTGGGTGTCATGACTTCCTGTGTGCCCCATAAGGATATGTTGTACCTTCAGGACAAATCCACCGCTACCGATTCCTTACAGCTGATGGTGGAGACCCAAAAACCTTACCGCGTACAGATCAATGATATTTTGAGTATCCGTATCAAGGTGTTGGACCAGGACAATGTAAGTATTTTTAACCCCATTGCCGATGCCGCCGATTTGAATGCCTCTTCCAGTGAACGTGCTTATTATGATGGGTTTACTGTAGATGTGCACGGGAATATCCGTATTCCTGTTTTAGGAGAGGTGAATGTATTGGGACGTACTACCGAGGAAATCCAAAGTCTTTTGGGGCAACAGTTATTGGAAGAACAGTTTAAGGAAACCGCTAATATTTTTATCACGGTGAAGCTGTCGGGGTTGAGGTACACGGCCTTAGGGGAGATAGGAAACCCTGGGCCACAAGTACTGTTTCAGGAGCGCGTAAATATTTTTGAGGCCATTGCCAACTCGGGGGAGATTCCAGTAATTGGAGACCGACACCATGTGCAGATTATTAGGCAATATCCACAGGGCCAGAAGATCCACGAAATTGATTTGACGGATAAAAATGTGATGCAGTCTCCCTATTACTATATACAGCCTAATGATATGATTTATGTGAAGCCGTTAAAACAAAAGGCTTGGGGGACGGGTACCACAGGTAAGGATGTGTTTACAACAGTGGTATCTGTAATGGCTTTGATAAGTACAACGTTGTTGTTAATTAACCGTTTTTAATCGATGTCTGACGAAGTATTTAATGAGATAGAACACGTGGAGTCGAGGGGAACTACTTTCGATTTTAAGGGCTTTTTGTTTAAAGCCTTAAACCTGTGGAAATTGGTCTTGCTCTCCATTGGGGTTGCATTGGTGGTGGCTTATTTAATCAATATCCGTAAGGAAAACATATACCGATTGAATTCCCTGATTTCGGTGGAGAGTGAACAGAATCCCTTTTTTACGGCAAATACCAGTATTTCATTTAATTGGGGAGGGGTCTCAGGTAAGGTAGGAAAGGTGATGACCTCAATCAAGACCCGTAGCCACAACGAAAAAGTAGTAGATTCTCTACAGTACTACATGCAATACATGGTGCAGGGAAAATATAGGTTGCAGGATATTTATTCCTCAGCACCTTTTAAGGTGCAGCTCAATAAAGAGCATGGACAATTATTGAACCAACCCATAGGTATCCGTTTCATCACTGAGACCCAATTCGAAATTTTTATGGACTTTGCGGCATCTCAAAGAGAGGTACAGCGCTATTCGGATAAAGCGAAATATTTGATTGAAGTTCCTGTAGGGCCCTTTAAAGAGGTGTACTCGTTAGGGGAGTCCATAGACCTGCCATTTTTTAGTGGGGCCTTGGTGTTGAGGCAAGGGAAGCGAATCCTACCTAATAAAGAATTCTTTATTCGCTTTTTAAATTTTGACAATGTCGTTCACTCCTACCAATCGGGGATGGCTATAGCTCCTTTTTCAGGATCGTCTTCTTCGGTGTTAATGTTGGCGCTTTCTGGGACCAATAAGGCTAAGATCGTGGATTACTTGAATGCCACTTCGGCCATTTTAAGTGAAACAGAATTGGCCCGTAAAAACCAATATGCCACCAATACCATTAAGTTCATCGATAGTAGTTTGGCAGCCGTAAATGCCAATTTAAAGGATGTAACGGAAGAGATGAACCGCTTCCGTAAGCAAAACAAGGTCTTCGATATTAGTGAAGAAATGGCCTTAACATCTGAAAAGTTGAAAGGTTTGGATTTAGACAAGGAGACGGAACGTGCCAAATTGAACTATTTGGAAGCCTTGGAGGCCTACTTAAGGACCAAAACTGATTACACCCAAATTGCGGCGCCAACCTCTGTGGGGATTGAAGAGGCTAATATTTTAAATAGTGTCAAGACCATAACAACATTGGCCATAGAACGTCAAAATATGGAATATACAGTAAAAGAGGGCAATGTACTGTTTAAGGATTTGGATCGTAAGATTGATGCAGAAAAAAATGTATTGTTGGAAACCATTGCGGCCACAAGGCAGACCATCAATACCAATTTAAAAAACATTAACCTCAAGATGACGCGTTTGGAAGCAGAGTTAAGCAACTTGCCCGAGGAAGAACAGGACTATTTAAAGATCCAGCGGAAACTGAATTTAAGTCAAGAAGCCTATGATGTGTATTTGGCCAAACGTTCAGAGGCAGCCATTGTAAAGGCTGCCAATGTTTCGGATATTACCAGCATTGATGAAGCTAAGGATATTGGAAATCCACCTATAGGGCCTAATAAGAGTCTTAATTACATGATGGCCTTAATGATCGGTTTTTTTGCACCTATGTTTTTGATTTTTGTCATTTATCTGCTGGATCACACCATCCATGGATCCGATGAGGTAGAGCAATTATCCAATATACCTATTTTGGGCCTGATAGGGAAATACAATTATAAAAACAATCTGGTAGTATTCGAAAAGCCTAAGGCAGCCGTGTCTGAGTCTTTTAGGTCCATTCGTTCCAGTTTGCAGTTTTTGTTAAAACAAAAAGGAGAGACTGGTTTGGGGAAAAGCATTATGATCACCTCCTCTGTAAGTGGAGAAGGAAAAACCTTTACCTCTATTAATATAGCAACGGTTTATGCCTTGTCGGGTAAAAAAACCATTCTGTTGGGCTTGGATCTTCGCAAGCCGAAGATTTTTGGAGATTTTAATATTACCAATGATAAAGGAATAGTGAATTATTTGATAGGGGACAGTAGTATGGAAGAAGTGGTTTTCCACTCGCATATCGAAAACTTGGATGTAATCCCTTCGGGTCCCGTACCTCCTAATCCTTCAGAGTTGTTAATGGGTGATGCTATGCCTGAGTTGATGCAGACGCTTAGGGAAACTTATGACATCATCATTCTGGATACACCTCCCTTAGGTTTGGTAACAGATGCTTTGGAATTGACCCAATATGCCAATGCAACAATTTTTATGGTGCGTTTAGATTATACTAAAAAGGGGATGTTGGCCCTGGTGAATGCCAAACACCGCGCAGGAGAATTAAAGAACATTAGCTTTGTCCTAAATTTCTATAAGCATAAAACCAATCATAATTATGGCTATGGTTACGGTTATGGCTATGGCTATGGATATGGGGTTTACGGTGATGCCTATCATGAGGATCCTAATAAGAGTGGTGCGCTCAAAAAAATCCAAAACCTTATAAAGCGTATCTAAGTGCTGTCTCTTCCTCAAAAGATTGTAAAACGTAGCTTCGATCTTGCGTTGAGTCTATGCTTGTTGCCTATTGTAATCTTACCCATCGCGCTTTTGGTGTTGTGGGCTACCTGGGATACCCGTCAATGGGGGCTATTTTCCCAACAACGGGTGGGACAATATGGACGCCAGTTTCCTATTTATAAAATAAGGAGCCTTCGGGGAACAGGTCATAAATTGGGTAACCTGGAACAATATGCTAGCGGTTTTGGAAATTGGTTGCGTCGGAGTAAACTGGATGAGTGGCCGCAATTGTTTAATGTGCTCATAGGGGATATGAGTTTTGTGGGGCCGAGGCCTGATGTTGAGGGGTTTGCCGATGCCTTGCAGGGGAATGATCGGGTGATTCTGGAGGTGAAACCTGGAATCACGGGACCGGCCACCTTGAAGTATGCCAATGAAGATCAATTGTTGAGCCAGCAGACCGACCCTGTAAGATATAACAACGAGGTGATATGGCCAGATAAGGTGGAGATAAACAAAAAGTATGTCCGTAATTGGTGCTTTTTTGTAGATTTGAAATATATTATCCATTCATTTCAAATCAATCTATGAGTGTATCTCCTAAAATTGCCATTATTGGCTTGGGCTATGTGGGCCTTCCTTTAGCTGTAGAATTTGCCAAACAGTATTCTGTAGTAGGTTTTGATATCAATGTTAAACGTGTCCAACAGTTGCAGGAAGGTATCGATACTACTTTGGAGGTGGAAGCTAAAGATTTACAGGAAGTTATTAGGAAGTCTTCTGAAAGTGGTCATGGCCTGTTTGTAAGTAGTGACCCAGCCGATATGGCGGATGCTAACATCTATATTGTGACGGTACCAACGCCTACAGATGCCTTGAACAAACCGGTGTTTACCCCTTTGGTGAAAGCCAGTGAGACCGTGGGGAAAGTATTGAAAAAAGACGATATCGTTATTTATGAGTCGACCGTTTATCCTGGGGTGACCGAGGATATTTGTGTGCCGATTTTGGAAACACATTCTGGATTGGTCTATAATGTCGATTTTTATGCAGGGTATTCTCCGGAACGTATCAATCCGGGGGACAAGACCCATACAGTGACCAAGATTTTAAAGGTAACTTCAGGCTCTACTCCCGAAATAGCGGAGGTGGTCGATCGCTTGTACCGTTCCATCATTACGGCTGGCACTCATAAAGCCCCTTCTATTAAGGTGGCCGAGGCGGCCAAGGTGATTGAGAATTCACAACGCGACATCAATATAGCCTTTGTAAATGAACTTTCTAAGATTTTCCGTTTGCTGGACATCGATACCCAAGCGGTTTTGGCGGCGGCGGGAACCAAGTGGAACTTTATCAATTTCACGCCCGGTTTGGTAGGAGGACACTGTATTGGTGTAGATCCCTATTATCTAGCTCAAAAGGCACTCGAGACCGGCTACAACCCTGAGATTATTTTGGCGGGACGGAAAATGAACGATAGTATGGGGCAGTACGTGGCCCAGGAAACTGTAAAGATGATGATCAAAAAGGGAGCCCGTATTAAAGCAGCTAAAGTCCTGGTCTTGGGTATTACCTTTAAGGAAAACTGCCCAGATATTCGAAACTCACGGGCGATTGATATTATTAGGGAGTTTGAAACCTATGGGGTTCAGGTGGATGTCTACGATCCTTGGGCCTCTGCCGAAGAGGTCTATGACGAATATGGCCTAAAGTTGCTTTATAAGCCAGAACAGTTACAACGCCAATATGAAGGTATAGTGCTGGCTGTGTCGCATAAGGCGTTTTTAGACTTGAACATTCAGGGATTGAAATCCGAGGCCTGTGTGCTGTTCGATGTAAAGTCTTTATTGCCTAAAGAGTTAGTGGATGCACGGTTGTGATGCCTCGTTGTGGGAAATACTTATATTTGTTTATACCCGTTTGGGGAATAAAGAAGTCTTGACAAGAGGTTGAAAATTTATAAAAAGAGGCATTGGGCAAGTTAATTTCCATAATCACCATAAATTTAAACGATGTTATTGGTTTAAGCAATACCATTAAAAGCGTGAAGGAACAGGCTTTTACGGACTATGAATACATTGTCATCGATGGGGGCTCTACCGATGGAAGCAAGGCCTTGATAGAGGAAGAGTCCAAACATTTTTCTTATTGGATCAGTGAACCGGATCGAGGTATTTACAATGCCATGAATAAAGGGATTAGAGCGGCCGAGGGGGAATACTTATTATTCTTGAACAGCGGAGACACATTCTACTCCAATAAAGCTTTGGGCTATTTGGCGGAAGCAGCAGGCTCTGAGGATAGCATGGATTTTATTTATGGTAATTTAGCCTTCATAGAAGGTGAAAAGGAATGGATTAAAACCTACGCTGATGCCTTAAATGTCCGTTATTTTTTATTTGATTCCTTACCACATCCTGCAACCTTAATCAAACAGCAATGTTTTGAAGAGGTTTTGTATGATGAAGCTTTAAAAGTAGTTTCCGATTGGAAATTTTTTATGTTGGGAATTACTAAGTGGAAATACTCATATCAACATATTCCACAGGTGATTTCCAAGTTTAATATGGAAGGTGTCAGTAATAGCATGCCACAATTGGTGGAGAAGGAGCGTTCAAAGGTATTAAAACAGAATTTTCCTTGGATGTATTGGTATGTCGAGTACATAAAATTCAAAGAGCAGTTAAAAAGGAAGTTTTACGGCACAAAACCAGAAAATTCGGTGGGCTAAAAATAATAGGGTTTCTTTTGGGTGTACAAAAAATCTTAATTAAAGGCGTTGCTGTAAAAAACTGATATTTATTTGGGAAGTACTCTTTTACAATGATACATAAGTTGTTTCATAGGTCAAGAATTAAAGTAAAACAATTATCAGCATGTTACATATTAAAAACTATGGTTACCTAATTACAGGGGGCGCTGGCTTCATTGGTGCTAATTTGGTAGGGCATTTGTTGATGCAGGGTGCGAAGCAGGTGCGGGTGCTGGATGATTTTTCCAATGGGTACCGAGAGAACCTTCAGGAGTTTTTAGAGCATCCTGCTTTTGAATTGATGGAGGGGGATATAAGGAATTTGTCCACCTGTAAGGCTGCTATGGAAGGGATGGACTATGTGAGCCATCAGGCGGCTTTGGGCTCGGTGCCGCGGTCTATCCATGATCCTATTACTAGTAACGAAGTGAATGTGTCAGGCTTTTTGAATATGCTGGTGGCCCTTAAGGAGAGTCCTACCGTAAAACGGATGGTGTATGCGGCCTCCAGTTCTACCTATGGGGATAGTAAAGTCCTGCCTAAGGTGGAGGGCGTTATCGGGAAACCGCTATCGCCTTATGCGGTGACCAAATATGTGAACGAGCTGTATGCCGATGTGTTTGGTAAAACCTATGGCACCGATGTAATTGGACTGCGGTATTTTAACGTGTTTGGGCCGAAGCAGAGCCCCAATGGGGCCTATGCGGCCGTGATTCCCTTGTTTATGCAAGCCTTAAAAGATGGTGTGCCTGCTAATATTAATGGGGACGGAGGGCAGACCCGTGATTTTACCTATGTAGCCAATGCGGTGCAGGCGAATGTGAAGGCCTTTTTTGCAGGACCTGAAGCGGCCAACGACGTCTTTAATGTGGCCTGTGGGGAACGTATTAGTGTTAACCAGTTGTGGGCATCGTTGAAAGAGGCCGCTGGTTCGGAGATGGAGCCCAACTATGGGCCGCCACGGCAAGGGGATGTTCGGGACAGTTTGGCGGATATTTCGAAAGCGAAACGTTTGTTGGGGTACCGTCCGGAAATAAGTGTTGCGGAGGGGTTGCGGTTGACTTGGAACTATTTCAATACGCTAACATAAAATACGTATGAAAGTATACATAGATCCTGCAGCCGACATGCTGTATGCGTCATTTTACATTAAGGGCCTAGAGGAGGTTTTTGGAAAGAGGAATATTGGCTATAGCGCCCAATACTTTAAAAACTTTGTGCATAACAATCATTTTTTTGCCTTTGTGTTGGTGGATGCCAATAAAACCATGAAAAAGTTGGTGGTAGATTTTACAGATGCAGCCTTAATAGATGAAAAAGCCTTGGATTGGGCAGACGTGTATGGAAAGGTTAATTATGACGGTCAGTATAAATCGGAAAAAATTTCAGTAATAGGCCCAAGTTTCGGAATCAATATCTATTCAGCAATGACAACTGCTGTTTTGGCGGTCTCCAATTTCCTAAAGGCCTATCCCAGGATACCCGATAAAAGAAGATTTCTATCCGATTACAAGTCTCAGTTCCGTAGACCTCAATTGCAGGAGTATAACAAAAGAAAAAACAATGGCGCCTATATTTTCTTTATGGCCTCACTTTGGAAAAATGAAAAGCAAACCAATCAGTTTAGAGCGAACTTCATTAGGGCCTGTAGGGCCAATCCTAAAATTAAATTCGAAGGAGGTTTTGCGCCTAGAACAAAAAGAGACCTATCGGGTTTTGAGGCCTTGACAACACCAGCAAGGGTGAAAATGAACTATTACATGTCACAGATTTTACAATCCATACTGGTATTTAATACACCGGCCGTAAAGGATTGCCATGGTTGGAAATTGGGGGAATATCTATGTATGGGAACAGTGATATTGTCAACCCCTTTAAAGCGGCAATTGCCGAAGCCGTTACTAGATGGGGAGCATGTAATATATACAGATGGTTCAGAGAGTGATATTACTAAAAAAGTTAACACATTATTGAAAAACGATTCTCTTAGAGAGAAGCTTGAAAACAATGCCGCCGAGTATTATCAAAAATACTTACAACCCAAGCAGGCAATAAGAAACTTGTTGGCAAATGCAATTGGCGATTTTGATAAATGTAAAGTCTAATCTGTATATTCGCACTTTAAGCTGTGATATTGGAAACTCGCATATACCAAAGAAAACGAAAAATAAAACCAGGAAAACTCCTTAAAGAAAGTTTAAAGGATGTTGTGTCATCTAGGTTTTTATCAAAACAATTGGCCGTAAGGGACATTAAGGCACTGTACAGACAATCCTTCTTGGGGGTGTTTTGGGCATTTATAACTCCTATAATGACGGCCTTGGTATGGATCCTCTTGCGTCAGTCTGGAACGGTGACACTGTCCGAAACTGGAGTGCCCTATCCCATATTCGTTTTTTCCGGAACCCTAATTTGGTCCATACTCGTAGAAACTATTAATGCACCTATGGCCAACACAAATGCCGCAAGGGGCATTTTGACGAAAATCAATTTTCCCAAGGAAGCTTTAGTGGTTTCAGGGATATACAAACTCTTGTTCAATAGTACTATTAAAATAGGGGTGTTATTACTCTTTTTACTAGTGTATGGGCTTACATTTACGTGGCACATGCTCCTTTTTCCTTTAGCTGTTTTGGGAGCTGTAGTCTTTGGCACGGCTCTAGGCTTATTAATAACACCTTTAGGATTATTATATAAAGATATTGGAAAGATAGTGGCATTTGGAATGCAATTTTTAATGTATGCCACCCCTGTGGTCTATGCCATCCCTAAAGAAGGGATAATGCGAACACTTATGGAGGTTAATCCTTTAACGCCGTTGGTAACAGTGCCTAGAGACCTATTGTTGGGAGGGATGCCTCAATATATGGGGTATTTTGGAGCAGTGATTGTGGCATGTATGCCATTACTGTTTATAGGCTTGGTATTTTATAGAATTTCAATTCCGGTAATTGTAGAAAGATTAAGTGCATAATGGAACAGGACGATAAGGACATACTGGTAAAGGTAGAAGGACTAAGTAAAAAATTCTGTAAAGATCTAAAAACAAGTCTTTGGTATGGGGTTCAGGATTTGTTTAGTGTAGCAGTGGCAACAGGGCATACTGTGTTGCGGAACAAAGAATTTTGGGCAGTAAAGGAGGTAAGTTTTGAGTTGCGTCGGGGGGAGTGCTTGGGATTGATTGGGCATAACGGTGCAGGCAAAAGTACCTTATTAAAGATTTTGAATGGCCTGATCAACCCCGATGATGGAAAAGTTATCATAAAAGGTAGGGTAGGGGCATTGATAGAATTGGGAGCAGGATTCAATCCCATTTTAAGTGGTCGTGAAAACATTTATAACAATGGCGCCATTTTAGGTTTTAGCAGAAAGGAAATCGACACAAAACTGGACGAGATCATTGCCTTTGCCGAGTTGGAAGATTTTATTGATATGCCTGTTCAACATTATAGCTCTGGGATGAAGGTCCGCCTAGGCTTTGCCGTGGCAGCCCAAATGGAACCAGATGTGTTGATCATTGATGAGGTATTGGCGGTGGGAGACTTGGGGTTTGTGCTAAAATGTTTTAAAGTCATTGACCAACTATTACCTAACACAGCAATTGTGTTCGTGTCGCATAATATGCCTATGGTCTCACGTATATGTAATCGAATTATTTTGATGGATCATGGAAAATCAATCTTTCAAGGTAATGATGTAGCTAAAGCAATAGATTTATATTACAATAAATTTGTGAACATTGGGAGAAATTTAGTTTTTTCAGATGGGAGTATAGAACTTATTGAATCAAGTTTTATCCTTCCTAGGGAATTAAAAAACGGTATAGCTCAATTGAATTGGAATGATGATTTAAAACTATATTTTAAATTTCGTTTAAATAAGCCTATTGAAATGCCTCAGTTTAAAATTGAAATATCAGATAAAGAGCAAAGGGCAGTTGCAATTTTTGAAAGGAATACTCTTGATTCTAAATTGAAAATAGAAAACAACAATATAGAATTTTTTGTTTCTCACAAATCTGCCCAATTTTCTAAAGGGGTTTATTCGATGGATATAGGCGCATTTAAATTTAAAACCCAAGAGCCTTTTCTTAGAATCAATGGTATTCATTCTTTCCAAGTTGTACATGAAGAAGAGGTTTGGACCCCTTTCTTATTAAACTCTGTTTATGAAACTAAATGATAATTCCTTAATGTTTCGGATTTTGTTGAAGTTAGATATCTCAAAAAAAGAGAAGTGTTTTATCGATAAAAGAGTAAATTCAAATGCTAATGTAGTATTTATTCATATTCCAAAAACGGGCGGTACTTCTATAATAAAATCACTTGGCCTTATATCAACCACTCACATTGAAGCTAAGGAAGTTTTTAAAAATAAGCAAGATGGTCGTGTTTTTAGGAATAAATTTAGTTTCGCTATAGTTAGAGATCCGATAGAAAGATTTGTTTCATTGTATAATTATGCGCGTATGGATGTAAGTTATTATCATAATAATATTAATCCAGAAACATCAGTACATGGAGCTCATTTAGACTACAAGCTATTAAGAGAAGCAAATTTAAATGAATGTGTAAAATTTTTATTAGAAGGTAAGTTAAGGCATGATAATGGTTGGAATCATTGGATGCCCCAATATACTTGGACTCACGATGAGTATGGTGCAATTTGTTTGGTTGATAAAATTTATTATTTAAATAATTTGGAACTACTTAAAATTGATTTTAAAAATAAATTTAACAGAGAGTTGAATATACCTGTTTTAAATGATTCTAAATCAGATTCCTTAATCATGGATTTGTCAGAAGAATCTTTGGAAGGTCTGTATCAATTTTATAAGAAAGATTATGAGCTCTTTAATTTTAAAAAACAAGGTATTTAGAAAGGTTCGTATGTATAGTCTAATTTTGATGAATGATTTGAATATAATTTTAGTGATTCCATGCATATGAAACCTGAAGTAAGTATTATTATTCCATGTTTTAAAACCGAAAAGACTTTAGAGGAAACATTACTTTCGGTTTACAATCAAAAGTTTGATAATTGGGAAGCTCTTATTATTAATGATGGTTCTCCAGATAATTTGGAGGAGATTGCCTTGAATTGGGAGAGAAAGGATTCAAGGTTTAAGTACTATAAAAGGACAAATGGTGGTCTAGGAAGTGCTCGTAATTTTGGTATAATGAAGTCTGAAGGTGATTTCATATTGCCTTTGGATTCTGATAATAGGATAAGAGATTCATTTATTCAAAACGCAGTTGAAATAATGGAAAAGGAATCTGATATAGGTGTGATTTATGGTGATGTTGTTTTTTTTGGAGAAAGGAATGAATACATTAAGGTAGGTGAATTTAATGAATATAAAATGTTTTATGTGAATTATATAGATGCCTGTGCTTTAATTAGAAAGGCGGTTTTTGATGCAATAGGTCTTTATGAAACAAATTTGCCTTATCAAGGTCATGAAGATTGGGAGTTTTGGTTGAGGGTTATCCAATCAAACTACAAATTCTATTATATGAAAGAATTTGCGTTTGATTATAGGGTTACAAACTTTTCAATGAGTGCCAAATTTACTGAGGAAATTGTTAATAAAAATACAGCTTATATAATTAGTAAACATAATTTATTTTACAAATCGGTATATAACCAACTTTATAATGATTATCTTAAATTAAAAAATACTCCTCGTTTAAATCAAGTTTTTGCAGAGCTTTTAATAGATGTTAAATTAAAACTTTTTAGAGCGTTAAAAAGGTAATATAAAAAAGGTAATATGTCTTTACCCTTAGTTTCTATATGTATTCCTACATATAATGGTGCCCGGTTTATTAAGCAAGCAATGGATTCGGCTATTGCACAAACCTATTCCAATTTGGAAATTGTGGTGTCTGATGATGATTCTCGAGATAATACTCTGGAAATCATTGAGTCGTATAAAAATAAAACGAATATTCCAATTTATATAATGGGCCATCAACCAAACGGAATTGGATCTAATTGGAATAATTGTATAAAGCATGCCAAAGGTGTTTATATAAAATTTTTATTTCAAGATGATGTGCTGATGCCTGAGTGTGTTTCACAAATGGTACTCGTTATAGAGAAAGAGAAACGGGTAGATATTGTTGCTTGTAAAAGGGAATTTATCATTGATTCATCTTTTGAAAATATTCAGTCTAAAAAATGGATTGATCATATGGCTGATCTTCAAAAAACTTTGAATTTAGAATATAATGAGAATATTGCCTATTTGGACAAAACATTGTTTTGTTCAGATCAATTTTTTGAAACCCCTTTAAACAAGGTGGGAGAGCCCTCTACCATTCTATTTAAAAAGGAGCTGGTGAATAGAATAGGGTATTTTAGTGAAGAGTTGAACCAGGTTTTGGATTATGAGTTTTGTTACAGAGTATTAAAAACACGTCGGATAGCAATTATGCAAAAAACGTTAGTGAAATTTAGGTTACATGGATTACAAGCTACGGTAAAAAATAAAGATAATGAGATATTTGGGGCAGATTTTAAAAAATTGGAACGCATATATGTGTCAAACTATATAAGATTATTAGATCCTTATATGAGAAAAGTGTTGCTAAGGAGGAATAATAGATGGGTTTCTTCATTTTACAATACCATTGATAATATAAAAAGTTGGCTGTAAATTATGAATAATCCAATGGTTTCAATTATTATCCCTGTTTTTAACCGTCAAGAGCTTGTAAAAAATGCTTTAGACTCTGTTATTGGGCAAACGTATAGCCATTGGGAGTGTATCGTAGTAGATGATGGGTCTACAGACAAAACTAGGGAGGTAGTGGAGGCCTATTGTAAAAAAGATTCCCGTTTTAAGTGGTATGCTAGAGAGCGATCTCCTAAAGGAGCACCTACCTGTAGGAATATTGGTTTAGAAAAAGCCAAGGGGAAGTTTGTTGTTTTTTTGGATTCCGATGATCATTTATTAGCCCATTGTTTGCAACAAAGGGTACAGGCTGCATTAGACTTTCCTGATAATGACTTTTGGGTGTTTCCAATCGCTATATTAAGTGAATTGGGTGTCATTAAACAGGAGTTGATTTTAAAGTCTAATTATTTTGATGATTTTTTATCGGCGAATTTACCTTGGACAATTTCAAATCCATTATGGAAAAGAAATTTGTTGCTAGATATTAGAGGATTTACGGAAGGATACCCTAGATTTAATGACCCTGAACTGATGATAAGAGCATTGTTAAGGTTAAGTGTGAACTATTTGGTATGCAATGAGTTATCTGCAGATGCAGTTGTGAATCCTTCAATTAAAGATCCTCAAAGTTTCTATTTAATGGTTTTTAAGGCCTTAAAATTATTTATACCAGATACGGTGAGGCATCTTAGTGAAGTCAATCGGGGGGAGGAGGCTACATACCTTATTGGGTACTTAAGACTTTGGTTAAAATATTATTATGCTCCCAATCCAAAAGGGAAATTAGGCTTGTCATTTAAGCTGATTTTGATGTTTTACAGGTTTAAAGTAATAACGTTTGGAAAGTTTTGTAGTTTAGGGATGCGTTTGGTCCATTTTCAGCTTACCAAGGTTTTGGGGCTGCTTCATAAGGATAAGCTGACCAACAGGGCATATTATATAAATCAATAAAGAATGGTTCTATTAAGGCAGGCTCTCCGGACTCGATGGAAAATATTCAAGGATAATATGGAAGTACGTTTTGGCTTTAGGCACTATCTTACACCTCCCAGACGGTACGACAATATTAATATCGGGGATAATAGAAAGATAGCTGCTGAATTTTTTGGATATTTTAAAGTCTTCGGAAATCTGCAACCAGATCATAAAGTATTGGAAGTAGGAAGTGGTTTTGGCCGAATGGCCGTACCATTAACAGACTATCTGAACCAACGGGGGAGTTATGATGGTTTGGAAATCATGAACGATGCTTTTAACTGGTGTAATTCTAATTTTACCCCTAGGTTTCCAAATTTCAAATTCCACAAGGTAGATGTTTATAACAAAAGATATAATCCAACCGGGAAACAAAAGGCAAGTGATTATGAGTTCCCATTTAAACAGGAAGCTTTTGATTTTATCTGGGTAACCTCTGTGTTTACACATATGTTTTGGGAGGAAATCGAAAGATATTTGTTTGAAATTTATAGGGTTTTGAAGCCAGGCGGAACCTGTTGTATAACATGGTATATTATGGATCCTATTTCACTTAGCCTAACAGCAAAAGACAAAGGAACTTATAATTTTAAACATTACCGTGAGGGATATTGGGTAGAAAGTAAAGAAGATTTGTTGTATCAAATAGCCTTTGCTAAAGAGAATGTGGAAAAACTGTACCAAAGGATAGGGTTTAAAGAGTTGGAAATTAAGAAAGGGAAGTGGTCAGGATATTCCAATGGACTAAGCTTTCAGGATGTGGTTATAGCAAATAGATAAATGTAGTTGTATGAACAGTTTATTTACTCTAGATTTAAAGGATGAATTATAAAAGTTATGCCGATTTAACAATAGATATTCTTCAAGGGCTTCATAAAATTCCATCGAATATCCAATTGGTGGTAGGAATCCCAAGGTCAGGGATGATTCCGGCCTATATGATTGGCACACAGTTAAATTTACCGGTTGTGGCCCTGGAGGAGTTTTTAAAGGGCAGTTCTGGGATGGTAGGGGAACGAAATTTAGGGATTACAGATAAAGATATCTCACATGTTTTGATAGTGGATGACAGTGTGTATTCGGGAACTGCAATACAAAAAGCCAAAGAAAAAATGGAAGGTTGTTTCAATAATCATGAAATAACTTTTTGTGCCATTTATTCGGCGACTGAAGCTATTGAACATATTGATTTTTATTTCAAGTATTTGCCACAACCCAGAGCTTTTCAATGGAACTACAAAAACTGCTTTAACGTTGCTTCGCAATCCTGTTATGATATTGATGGGGTATTATGTATAGATCCTACCGAGGAAGAAAATGATGATGCTTCAAATTATCGCCATTTTTTGTTAAACGCAAAACCCTTATTCATTCCAAAGTACAAAATCCCATGCTTGGTAACTTCCAGATTGGAAAAATACAGAAAAGAAACTGAAACATGGTTAAATCATCACCAAGTTGAATATGGAGAGTTGATCATGTTAGATTTGCCTTCAGCAAAGGAGCGTAGGAGGCTAGGGATCCATGCAAGTTTCAAGGCTTCTATATATGAACAAAGAGTGGAATCCCTGTTTGTGGAGAGTAGTTGGCACCAAGCTAAGGATATTTTTAAAATTACGAACAAACCAGTATTCTGTACTGAAAATGATGTATTCATCAAGAGCATGACAGATATTGTGTATCATGAGAATACCATCACATATGCCAATCGTCATATACGTGATGTGTTTTCAGAGGAAACCGAATTAAGTCTCCAAATGCAACAGCTGCGATTGGAAATGGCAGAGGTGCAAAAAGAAAATCAAAAAGCCTTAAGGGCCATGAAAATCTTTGAGGAAAATAAATGGGTGCAATTTTCGAAGTTGAATAAAGTTGGTAAAATTAAATTTATAGGCAACTTAATTAGTTCAAAATTAAAAACTAAAAACAGGTGATAGCCAAGAGTTATAATACAATCTTTATTAATATAGAAAAATTGTTGAAGACAATAAGAACTTTAATTAAAACAAATGAATTCAATTTTCCGAAACTAAATTCATGAAAAAGTTTAGGGTTTTATTTAAACGGTATCTAAGAATTATTTTTTATGTCATTTTTTTTTAAAAGATTAACTAATTTTTTTATTACTCTTTTTTCTTTGGCTTGTCTTTTACTTTTAAGTTTTTCATTAATTGTTAAATCCATAAGTAAGGATTATAATTTAAATGAATTGAATAAAGGTTTGTTTGTAGGAGATTCACATGTAAGGTGTGCAATAGATGATAGTTATATTGATGGCTACATCAATATGGGATTATATGCAGAGTCGTATTATTTTTCTTTTTTCAAGATTAAACAGTTGTTGGATCGGAATGATAATATTGAAGAAGTCTATTTAGGGTACAGTTATCACAGTTTATCAAACTATTATGATTCTTACGTTAGTGGGGAATATTCAAAAGAAGTATCATCTACATATTTTTTTATGTTGCCTCTTAGAGGCCAATTAGAATGCTTGTTATGGAATTTAAGTGAAATGCCGAGTTATTTGCGGATGGGAATAAATAAGGAATGCGAAAGTTATTTCAAGAGCGGTGAGTATGCATTTAGAGGCGGGTATGTTAATAATAAAATAGATATGGCTTCAGAAGGAGAGATTGCTAAAAGGATAAAAGCTCAATTTTATGATAAAAATGTTGTTAGGCAATTTTCTAAATTAAATATTGATAATTTACTGAAGATAATTGCACTTTGCAATGAGAGGGATATTGAACTAACTTTAGTTAACATGCCTTTGCATAGATTGTATAGAAAGAGAATTCCTGCTGAATATCGAATTAAATTTCAAGAATTATTGGATGAAAGTAATGTTTGCTTAATTGATTTAAGTGCCCTTGAAATGGATGATGATTGTTTTATAAGAGATGGTGATCATTTGACAAGAAAAGGTGCTTTAAAAACTACAACCGAATTTATTAAATTATTAAAATGAAATATTTTGTTTTGTCAACACAACGTTCAGGTAGTGATCTTTTGCGTCATACTCTAATTGATATTTTTGATGAAGCGAGTGATGGTCCTGATGAATGGATTGTACACCCTTTGACGAGACAAAATTTAAAACTTCCAGAAAGTTATGAAAAGGCATTGGAATTGGTTATTGACAATCCTGAAAAATTGATAGATGAAATGTCTCCCAATTCACATAGAAAAGTAATGTATAGCCATCTTGGAAAATATCTCAATTTGCCGAAATCGATCCCTGTGGTACATTTAATACGAAAGGACTCTTGGAGTCAGGCTAAAAGCTATTGGATCATGAAACAAAATATTGTTCCTGCTCATATAAGTCAAGAGAACTTTTCAAAAATGGAAAAGGTTGATATTTCATTGAAAATCGATTATGAAGAGATTGAGAAATTAGCGAAGACATTTTTTAAGCAAAAACAAAATTGGTTTTATGGTTTAAAAAATCGTCCTAACACTTTATTATTATATTATGAGGAGGATTTGGCCAATACCAATGAGTTAATTAAAACTACAATTCCAAAAATTGAATTTTTTTTGAATAAAAAAAGAAAGCTAGAAGAGTATGATATTCCTCTTAAAAAAACAAGTACCCTGTATACGATTGAAAATAGAGATCTGAAAAGAGAAAAAAGGCTCATAGAGAAATATTATTTCCGACCAACTTTTAAATATTGGTTTAAGAATAAGGTAAAAAGTGTACTGGGGATGTAATGACGTTTTATGGATAATTTTGAAAATAAAATCAATATTTGCTTCATTACTCGAGAATATGCTCATCCCAAAATGGGCAAAACAGGAGGGATTGGGGTATTTGTCAAACAGTTCACCCAAGCGTTACAGCAACAGGGGCATAATATAACAGTCTTTTCATTTGGCTCGACAGCTATGGAGTTTAAGGATCATGGAGTGCAGGTGGTAAGCATTAAAGATTTAAGTACCATAAATGAACGCATAAAGGGCCCTTTCAGACGCTATAACATACCGGGTTACATCACCTTAAAGCGGGGCTTGGAATTCGTTAATCGCAGGTTCATTTCCAGAAAAGCCTCCAAGTTTGTCAGGCAGCAGGGCTTCGATTTGGTAGAGTTTCATGACTACGGAGGCGATGCCTGTTACTTCAAGGGGCAATTGCCCAAAGTGGTTCGTTGCCATGGCTCTGGCCTAACCTTGCACCAATTCATGGGCTACGATAATAGGCTGTCAGACACAATTTTTGAACGTCGGTTTTTTAAACGCATACATACCAATGTCATAGCCGTATCCCAACACTCGGCAGACATAACCCAAAAAAGCTTCAATTTGCCTCAGCGGCCTACAGTATTATACAATGGGGTAACGGTGCCGGTCTTGCCAACCCGTAAAAACTATTTACAAGGACCAACTAAATCTTTTAGCATCTTTTATTTTGGTTCCATTAGGGAAAGAAAAGGGATTGACATAGCCTGCAGGGTCTTTAATAAGTTACTGGAGCATTTCCCTCAGGCTACCTTTCATATAATGGGCAATAACAATAACGATTATTGGAACCAAAAGGCGATGAACCTCTTGTCGGACAAAGCAGGTCTGCAAACCACCTATCATGGAGCAGTTCCAAATACCGAAATTGAATCTTACTTGCAAAGGGCCCATGTAGTGCTCTTTCCTTCTTTTGGGGAGAATTTTTCCGTTGGACTACTTGAGGTAATGGCCTTGAGGAAAGTGGTCATTACCTCAAACATACCTCCATTTCAGGAAATCATAAAACATGGGGTTAATGGTTTAATGGCTCAGACAGAAGAAGACTATGAAGTCATGATCACTCAACTGTTTCTAAATAAAATAAATGCAGAAAAGCTGGCTCTGGAAGCAAGAAAGACGATTGAACAAAACTTCGATTGGAAGCTTCTTATAGAGAAAAACATAAAATATTACCAATCCTTGATTTAATTTGCAGTTGAAAGAGCATCTAAATACCCAACCCTTAATCTCTGTTGTGATGGCCACCTATAATGGAGAGAAATTTATAGCCGAGGCCATCCAAAGTATCTTGGACCAGACCTATAAAAACTTTGAGTTTCTTATTGTGGACGATGGTTCTACCGATAGGACTCAGGAAATTATTCGGGGTTTTAGGGATCATAGAATCAGGTATATAAAAAAGGAGGCCAATACAGGAATTGCCGATAGTTTAAATAAGGGGATTGCTCAGGCCCAAGGAACCTACATCGCACGAATGGATGATGACGATGTGTCTTTTCCCCATCGATTGGAAAGACAATTGGAAGCATTTCATGAAGATCCTGAATTGGGGCTTTGCGCCACAAATGTAGAACTGGATCAAAAGGAAAAAATAAAAACAATCGGCCTATCCCATCAGGAAATCAAGATGAAGCTCTTGTTTGGAAATACCCTAACCCACCCAACGGTGATGCTGAAAAAAGAGCTGTTTAAAAAGTACCAATACAATAGCGAAATGGTGCCCTGCGAAGATTATGATTTATGGACCAAAGTTATTTGGAACTATAAATGTGTGGTATTAAAAACACCCTTATTGTATTATAGGTATAGGAAGTATAGTGAAACCTCTCGTCGAAGAAAGGAACAATTGCGTTTATGCGAGCCAATAGCCGCATACATGTTTTCTAAATTGGAGTGGACGGCCATAAAGAACCACGACGCTTGCCTTAAGATAATGGCCACCCATGAGTATACGGTGAATTCTAGTGAATTGAATGGACTAATGAAATGGTTGGATGCCTTGCTGGAGAAGAATGCTAAAATGAAAGTGTTTGAGGAAAACAGCTTTAAAACAGAGTTGGAGGCACAAAGGCTTCGGTTTTTAAAGTCATACTTTTCTAATAGATCAATTGGTAAAAAAGTAGTACCTTTTTTGGCTTTGGAGCTTCCATATAAAATGTGGATATTGAAATACTATTTAGAAACATACCTCAAATAGATGCAGCAACCAATCAAAAGTCTTCCGAAAGTAACTATAGTCGCCCCAGTCTTCAATGATTGGGAAAGTGTTAAGTTTTTGTTAGCAGAACTATCACACCTTTATTCTTTAAATAGCTTGAATATAATTCGTTTAATATTGGTGAATGATGGCTCTACAGAAGAATGCGATAATAAGGAGCTAAAATCGTTATTCCCAATCTCAATAATTGAGTTAAATACAAATATGGGGCATCAAAGATCAATTTCTATTGGACTGTCATATTGTAACGATCATAGTGAAGGGGAAAACTTTATTATTGTAATGGATAGTGATGGCGAAGACAGGCCAATCGATATCGAGAACCTGCTTGTGGAAGCGAATCTACACCATAATACAATTATATTTGCAAAACGCCAAAAAAGAACAGAGGCAATGTGGTTTAAAGGATTTTATAAACTTTATAAATATGGTTTTAAAATATTAACATCTCATCATTTGGATTTCGGAAACTTTAGTTGTATCCCTTCAAAGTTAGTGCCTAAGGTCGTGTCTATTCCTGAAATTTGGAACCATTATTCAGGAGGGATGCTAAAATCCCGTATTCCGCATAAAGCAGTAGGCACAGACAGAGGTGAAAGATATGCAGGAACTTCAAAAATGAATTTTCATAATTTAGTTCTGCATGGAATGAGTGCTATTTCTATCTATTTGGATGTGATGAGTGTAAGACTTTTGATTGGAGCCCTGTTTTGTTCTGTATTAGTGTTTTTTGGTGTTTTGACCATAGTTTACTTAGCATTATTTACTACGATACCAATTCCAGGTTGGTCTTCAGTTACAGGTTTGATTTTAATCACAATTTTGGCTATCACAGTTTTGACAACTTTTCTTATTCTGTTGTTTCAGCTAAATCAAAAAAATATAGTTAGATATCCTCCCAAAAAGTTTTATAAAGATTTTATACTATCCATAAAAAGTGTTTGAAGCATCCAATTACATAGGGAATGAATTGGAGTTGTTTGCATTGGCAAATAATTGGAAAGGGTATTGGATGAAAAAAATACAGCCTTTTTTAGGGGAATCTGTATTAGAGGTTGGAGCAGGCATTGGTAGTAATACAAGATTGTTTTTAGACCAAAACCAAGGTGTGACTTCATGGGTGTGCTTGGAGCCGGATATAAACTTAGCTAATAAAATCCCAAAGGAAATTCCAAATCATTATTTACCTAAACTTCAGATCTATGCTGATTATTTGAGGTGTTTTAAAAGTCAAGAAAAATTTGATTCCATCTTGTATATTGATGTGATTGAGCATGTTGAAAATGATAGTTCCGAAATCCAATTGGCCAAAAACTTTTTGAAACCAGATGGATATCTCATTATTTTAGTTCCTGCATTAAACTATTTGTTTTCTGATTTTGATAGGGCAATAGGTCATTTTAGGAGGTATAACAAAAATGAGATAGAAAAAGTTGTAGGTGAAAATCTAGAAACTATAAAGTTGGAATATTTGGACTCAGTTGGAGTATTAGCCTCTTTGTTGAATAAATTCATTCTAAAACAAAAGTATCCTTCGGAAAAGCAAATTGTTTTTTGGGATTCTACAATAATACCGATTTCAGAATTGGTGGATCCGGGTATAGGAAGGGTAATAGGGAAATCATTGTTAGGAATTTGGAAATTGAAAAGGGATGTTTAAAGCTGTACGTTTTATTTTTATGATTTGCGCCTTTGGTATGATGGCGTTAACGGTACTTTCCATTGTTTCAGGTAATGATATTCGAGGGGTCGAAAGCAATGTGATTTATTCAATACAAACAATATTGGATCAAAATGATTACCTCTATCAAAATCCTAATCAATTACCCTATGCCCTTACTCAATACATGCCACTTTATTATGTACTCAATGATTTAGTGTTGACAGTTTTGCAGGTTGATACTTCAGAAGTTTTAAAGATCAGGTGGGTGTCTAGAAGTATTTCTCTTGGTCTATTGCTATGGTCTGTCTTGATTTTGTATACTATAGGGCTTCGATATTTCAAATTACCTAAATCTAGAATTTGGGAGTTGTTAGCTTTATTTGTCATAATTAGTTACCCATGGTTTTCATTGACTAGGCCAGATGCTCTGGTATCATTTTTATATTTATTGTCTTTACTGCTTTTTATCAAATTCCAATCAAGTCAAAAGATGGTTTATATAGCATTCATTGGTGGGGTAGGGCTTCTTTCTATTGCTTCCAAGCAGTCTGGATTTTGCTTTCTTTTGATAATTGGTGTTTTTTTTATAGTCAATAAAAATTGGAAGGCTTTACAGTTTTTAACCTTGGGCTTTTTGGTGACTGGTATTTTGTTCTGGTTAACTATTGAAATTGCAGGGTATCATTTTAAGTATATTTTCGATAATACGATAGGGGGAATTAAAGAATTTAGTTTAAGGAAAGCAATAGTTTCAACTTATAAGGATTTTATACTATATTATCTTCTGTTGATATTAGGTTTGGTAATTATATTTGATTTGCATTCAAAAAAAAAGTTGAAATTACAAGAATCTACAATTTCATTAAGTTTTTTTTTAAAATTATTAATTGTATTAGGTATTGGGATTTCAGCATTATTGGCCTTAAAAAAAGGTTCTGGTATTAATTATTTCAACGATGCTATTTTTGCTCTCTTGGTATGGCTTGGGTATAGGTTAAGTAAAGCAAAAAAATATTATACAAGAAACGGAATAAATGTGCTAATCTTGATTTATGTTGTGGGAATACAAATCAGCTTACTACATTTTTGTTTCTATGGAGAAAAGGTTGCAAGAGGGATTGGAGGAAAATATTTGATGATAAATAATGAAAGAGAGGGTATTAACCAATTTGTAAGAAATACTGTTGGGAATGAATATTTTTTTTCACAGGACAGAGAACTTGCTTTAGAATTTTATAAAAATTGTATTTTACCCCAATTTGAAATCGAGACAAATAAATTGAGATTGTATAATTTACAGGAAGATTTAAAAATGGGTAAAATAAAATACTTAATCCTGTATTCCAAAATTGAAAAATCGATATTTGGTGAATATTCCAATTTATTTTATTTAAATGAAAATATAGGTTCATATAAAATATACAGATTTATAAATGATTGTACTGAGACATATAAATTATAGGTTGTTTTTTGCGCTCTTTTTGATGTGGAGGCTTATTATAAACTTTATATAAGTTATATGAGAATTTCTTGAAAAAAATTCTAGATCACTGAAAAGAATGAAAGAATATATCACTCCAATTATTCCACATCACCAAACCTTTGCCAAGGTACAAGGGGCTCATGAACTACATTTGGAAGCAATATGTTTGTTTACAGCCATAGGCTTTTTTTTGGATACCGATACCTATTGGAAAGATCAAATAGTATTGCGCCCTGCCGGTGAGCATGAAGTGGATGCTGAGGGGTATCTGCAAGGTTCCAAGCCCTATTTTAAATGGGAGTACCGCCCAAAGGATCTTAAATTTTCCCAAGCATTGGAGCGGTATGGAGATCTATTGGAGGAGATTGTTGGAGCACAGGTTGCGGGGCAAGAGGTCATTTTGCCTTTATCGGGAGGTTTGGACAGCCGAACTTTGGCAGTTGCTTTACAGCCGACTGGTGCCTCTGTGGCAACCTACAGTTATGACTTTGCTGGGGGCTATCCGGAAACGGTTATCGCTAAGAAATTGGCAAAAAAGGCAGGCATGCCTTTTAAGTCGCTGCAAATTTCCAATGGTTACTTATGGGAGCGTTTAGATGAACTAGCTAATTTAAATGGTTGTTTTACAGATTTTTGTAGTCCTAGGCAAATGGCCGTAACGGAACAATTGAAGGATTTTGGAGACCTTTTTCTTTTGGGACATTGGGGAGATGTCCTATTCGACGATATGAAAGTACCAGACTCCCTGCCCTTTGAACAGCAGTTGGAGGTCTTGCAAAAAAAATTGTTAAAACCTGGAGGTTTGGAATTGGCTCAACAATTATGGCAGTTATGGGGCCTAAAGGGAACTTTCAAAGCATACCTGAGGGAGAGAGTTGCCAGTTTGCTAAAGGCTATTGACATTCCCGAAAGTGCCAATGCTCAGATCAGGGCGTTTAAAAGTCTCTATTGGGCACCTCGATGGACTTCGATAAATTTGTCAGTATTTGAGAGGGTTCACCCAATAGTTCTTCCATATTACGACAATCGGATGTGTGAATTTATCACCACCATTCCTGAGGCATTTTTAAAAGGACGACAACTTCAAATTGCTTATATACAGCAAAGGGCACCCCAATTGGCCAAAGTGACCTGGCAGGACCAGCGGCCCTTCCACCTGAATAATTATCATTGGAATAAACCGCCCTATAATTGGCCTTATCGCATCATAAACAAAGCTAAAAGAACGGTAAAACAACAGTTGGGAACACCGTATATCCAACGCAATTGGGAATTGCAGTTTCTGGGAGCAGAGAACCAAGAAGCATTGGAAGCACACTTATGGGAAGCAAAGTCAATATTGGGGTTGCCACAACATTTTATTAAGGAGGCTCTTGGTAAGTTTTGCATCCAACCCAATCCACAAACGGCCCATACCTTAAACATGCTATTGGTGTTGGCCCTGTTTAGCCAAAAAAAAGAGTATAATTATACCTAGAAGAGATAACGATAGTATGAAGAAACGCATAAAGATTCTCTTTACCATTCCTAATTTTGATACCGCTGGTAGTGGAAAAGTGGTTTGTGATCTGGTCAAGGGATTAAACAGGGAGGTGTTTGAACCCCATATCGCTTGTAGCCATAACCGTGGCGCCTTTTTTAGGGAGGTGGAAACTCTGGGAGTGCCTATTCATATGGTGGACTTTTGTACGCCCTATCGCCCTTTCCGTACCTTACCGTTTAGAATTCTAAAAATAGCCCGTTTTTTTAAGCGGGAGCAATTTGATTTGATCCATTCTTGGCATTGGAGTTCTGATTTTACAGAGACCTTGGCTGCCAAATGGGCGGGTATCCCCTATGTGTATACCAAAAAGGCTATGGGATGGGGCAATAAGGCTTGGCATTGGCGCAGTCAGTTAAGTACTAAAATCATTGCCATTAATAGGGATATGGTAACAGGAATCTTGGCCCCTTATAGCGATAAGGTGCAGTACATGCCCTTGGGTGTAGACCTTCAACGGTTTCAGCCCTTGGCCCGAACAAGGACCACTCCTTTAGGACATAGTTTTCAAGATAGTGATTTTGTTATTGTATCTGTCGCCAATTTGGCTCCTGTAAAAGGAATAGAGCTCTTATTGGGGGCGGTACAAAGCTTAAGAAATCCTGGGCTTAAGGTGTTAATTGTGGGGGATAACCAAAATGCCTATGGAAGAGAGCTAAAACAAACCTATGCCTCTCCTAACATTATATTTGTTAAGAAACAATTGGATGTAAGGCCCTATTTATCAGTGGCCGATTTGTTTGTGATTCCTACCAAGGATGAGGGGCGTAAGGAAGGTTTGCCGTTAGCCCCTTTGGAGGCCATGGCTTCCGGTCGCGTTGTGATAGGAGCCGATATCCCTGGGATTAGGGATCTCCTTTATAATTACGACAATCTATTGTTTCGCGCGGGAGATACGAGACATCTTGCTGAAAAAATTCAAATGTTCTTGGAGTCGGATATCGAAGCTAGAAGTAGTTTGGGAACACAAATGTGTCGCCGGGCCCAAAGCCAATTTTCCTTAACGGAATGTATCCAAGCACATCAAAAATGTTACCAACAAATATGGAAAACCTATGCTGTTTAATTCTATCGACTTTGCTATTTTCCTGCCCATAGTATTTATCCTGTATTGGGCTATTGGAGGCCAACGCAGGCAACTGCAAAATGGCCTTCTTGTAGTGGCCAGCTATCTCTTTTATGGCTGGTGGGATCCGCGTTTTTTGGCTCTAATCGCTTTTAGTACCTTTGTGGACTATACTATTGGCTTGCAATTAGGGAAGAAAACGAGTCCTAAAGAACGTAAATATTTGTTGTGGGCAAGTCTTTTGGTCAATCTGGGGCTTTTGGGCTTTTTCAAGTACTATAATTTTTTCGTAGATAATTTTACTGAGGCCTTTTCCCTTTTCGGGAAACACATCCAGCCCAATACACTCAATATCATCTTGCCGGTAGGCATTAGTTTTTATACCTTTCAAACCCTAAGCTATACCATAGATATATATCGAAAGCGCTTGGAGCCCACCAAAGATATGCTAGCCTTTACGGCTTTTGTAAGCTTTTTTCCGCAATTGGTAGCAGGTCCTATTGAAAGGGCCTCTCATTTGTTGCCACAATTTTATAGGGAGCGTCAATTTAACTATCAAAAATCTGTGGATGGCCTACGTCAAATTCTTTGGGGGCTTTTTAAAAAGATTGTGATTGCCGATAACTGTGCCCAGTTTGCCAATACCATCTTTGAACATCATACCGAGCATTCAGGGAGTACCTTGTTTTTGGGTGCCCTGTTCTTTGCTTTTCAAATCTATGGCGATTTTTCAGGCTATTCCGATATTGCTATAGGAACGGCCCGCCTATTTGGCTTTGATTTGATGCAGAATTTTGCAACCCCTTATTTTTCTAGGGACATTGCTGAATTTTGGCGACGTTGGCATATCTCCTTATCCACCTGGTTTCGGGATTATGTTTATATTCCTTTGGGGGGATCTCGCGGTTCCAAAGGACAGGTGTTGCGAAATGTGTTGGTTATTTTTTTGGTGAGTGGCTTTTGGCATGGCGCCAATTGGACCTTTTTGGTGTGGGGAGGCTTAAATGCCGCCTACTTTTTACCTTTAATTCTCTTAAAACATCACAGAAAGCACACCGAAGTTGTGGCACAAGAACAGTTGTTGCCCAATTTTAGGGAATGTTGGCAAATGGGGAGTACCTTTTTATTAACAGTTGTGGCTTGGGTATTTTTTAGGGCTGCTAGCGTGACGGAAGCGCTGTCTTATCTTAAAGGTGTTTTTAGTTCCTCCTTGTTTTCGATTCCGGAGATACGGCCAAGTTTTTTATTGGTGTTGTTGGGTCTATTTGTTTTGGTAGAATGGCGTGGTCGGGAAGGGCGGTATGCCATAGAGCATTTATGGTTAAGGTATCCTAAAGCCTTACGGTGGGGGCTTTATTATGTGATTGCTATGGTGATATTTTTATACGGAGGAAAGGAACAGGAGTTTATATATTTTCAGTTCTGATATGAGGAAGTTTTTATTAAAATCTTGTGGGTTTTTGATGGTACTTTTTATAAGTGCTTTAGGAATATTTGCTTTAGCCGATGGACATGCAGATGCCTTTTATTTAAAATTTACAAGTCCTAAACAGCACTCATTGATAATTGGGTCTTCTAGGGCAGCACAAGGGATACAGCCTAGGATATGCAATGCCCTATTGCCTGGTGTAAAATTGTATAACTATGCATTTTCGAGGATACATACACCCTATGGGGAACCCTATCTGCTCAGCATTAAAAGAAAGTTGGACCCTGAATCACATAATGGCGTGTTTGTTTTGGAGGTCAATCCCTGGACCATTTCCGATACTAGGGAAGAAAGGACCGATGGGGGTTATTTTAGAGAGTCGGAGTCTGTTTTGGGGAAAGTCAAATATGTAAATATGGCACCAAACATTCCTTATTTGCTCTATTGTTATACAGGTAGGAATATTGAGTTGATTACAAAAAAATGGCCAAATTACCATGGCGAAAATTTGGAAGTTCGGGACGATGGCTGGTTTGAGGTCGCTTTAAAAGATGATCAACACAGAAAAGAACAAAGGGTAAAGGCTACCCTAAATAGCTATAGGGAAATGAGGGAAGAATATTTGGGAGCTTCAAAACGACGCTTGGAATATCTAAAGACCATAATAGAATATTTAAAAAGGCATGGAACAGTACTATTGTTAAGAATGCCTGTAGATAAGGCAATGAGGGAAATGGAACACGAATGGATGCCAAATTTTGATATAAAAATGGAAAAATTGGCCAAGGAAACAAGAGTTGAGTATTGGAATGCAGCTTTACAGCATCAAGAATATGAGTATACAGATGGCCATCATTTAAGTATCAGCTCAGGAGAAGAGTTTTCAAAAGAACTTGCTAAATTTATTTTGCAGTGCCTGGAACAAAACAAAAAATAAAAATAGGGCTGGTCTTATCAAGGACGCCTAATTATTCGGAGACATTTTTTAATTCCAAAATAAAAGGATTGATACAGTCCGGCTATGAGGTAACGCTGTTCGCACAATTTCACGACCCCTCATTCAATTTATGCAAGGTAGTCTTGGCTCCAAAAGTTTATAAGGATAATGCAGTGCTTCAGGTATTTGCAATGCTCTGGGGGTATGCCAAATTAGTCTGTCGTTGTCCAAAACGGTTATGGAAATTGATGGTATTGGAACGTAAAGAAAAAAGAGGGGGCTTGCAAATCGCCAAAAACATGTATAATAATGCGCACATGCTTACCGCCGATTTGGATTGGTTACATTTTGGCTTTGCTACCATGGCCATACAAAGTGAAGTTGTGGCAGAAGCTATCGGAGCAAAAATGGCAGTGAGTTTAAGAGGCTATGATATGGACATATATCCCAAAAAGCACCGGGGGTGTTATGGTTTGTTATGGCATAAAGTGGATAAGGTGCATGCTATATCTAAATACATGGAGACTAGGGCGAAAGAAGAAGGTTTGGGGGAGAGGGTCCCTGTTCAAATAATAACGCCGGCATTGGATGTGCAACGGTTTTCAAATCTGCCCCAAAATTTAAGAAAAGAAGGAATGTTCTTAACAATTGGTCGATTACATGAAATCAAAGGGATAGATTTAATTCTAAAGGCACTCAAAGAACTGAAGGAACAGGGGGAGACGTTTACCTATAGGGTCATTGGAGAAGGAAAGGAAAGGGAAGTTTTAGAGAGATTGATTGTGGACCTTGGTTTAGAGGATCAAGTGGTTTTAGAGGGAAAGCAAACCCATGAAATGATAGTCGACCATTTAAGAAATACTGATATCTACATTCAATACAGTCTGTCTGAAGGATTTTGCAATGCAGTTTTGGAAGCCCAAGCAATGGGTTGTCTATGTGTAGTATCAAATGGTGGAGCCTTGCCTGAGAATGTGTTGGATGGAGAAACAGGTTGGGTGGTAAGCAAGAATAATCCGAAGGCACTGGCAGGGAAAATTTCGGAAATAAGCCAGTTGACAGAGGAAGCTAAAGCAAAAATAAGGGAGGCCGCCCAAAAGCGAGTGTATAATGAATTTAATTTAGAATCCCAGCGTAAACAGTTCCAGGCATTTTATACCAATTAACTAAAACTAAGGAAATGAAACTAGCCAATTTTGTCAATAACCCAAGGGCTTATGTAAATAAAGCTAAGGACTTTTTGTTAAATAAAAGACGTGTGGTCCTGCATGCTGGAGATAATGTACAATGTGACATCTGTAATTGGAAGGGAACACAATTTTTCGAGGGAAAGTGCCCTAAATGTAGGTCACTTCAAAGAACCCGTTTGATGCCATTTGCTTTGGAATACTTCAACTTGATACAAAATCCCAAGAGAGTACTTCATATAGCTCCCAATCTAAATGAAAACACATACATGGCAAAGAATTTGCAGAAAGGGAGTACATACGATAGATTGAATATAAGGCCTGTAAAACATATCAATATAGTTCAAGACATTACCCATACCAATTTACTTTCTGAAAATTACGATTTGGTAGTCGCATGGCATGTTTTGGAGCATATTGTCCAGGATGTTCGGGCAATCGAAGAGGTATATCGGCTTTTAAAAACCGGAGGTCATTTTTTGGTGAGTGTGCCAATCTATCCTTTAAAAAGTCCTCACACTTTTGAAGATTCGGAAATTCCGTCTAAGGATTTTGAAAAAGTCCATGGGCACCATGACCATTGTAGGAGTTGTGGCCTGGATTATTATTTGCGGTTTGAAAAAGTCGGATTTAAAACACAAGAACTGAAAGTCCAAAATCTACCGCCTTCAGATATAGAAAAGTTTGGCTTGTTTGAAGATCACGTAGTTTGGTGCTTTCAAAAAAGCTAATGACGAGAGCTGCCTTTTTGGTTAATCACATTAAAAACATCGTCATAGGGTAGTCCCGTATACTCACAAAATTCTTTAATGGTGACCAATTGGTGTCGGTCTTTGTGATGAAGAAGCTTGATATCTCTAATCAGGTCGCGGGCATAGCGCTCACCTTTGCCGGTAAGCCATGAAACGTCTTTGGGGTATATACAAATCCGGTACATGCTAAGCCTGTTCATGTGGTAGCCCATTTGGAGGGCACACGTATAAATACTCAAATATCTAGAGGAATTCACAAAATTTTATTTTGTAAGATAAATAACGTTAAAAATTGCTGTTTCGTATAATACCGCTCTAAATTTTGACACTTAGGACTTTCTTTAACACATCTAGTTCATATGTCCTGGGCTTATGGGTGAGAAATGTGCTCTTTATGTAAGAGGAGCAGAAGGTTACTTTCAGAAGATCATCCATGTGCACCTAATATTCAAGTTAAAAAATAACGCTCTAATACTCCCAAGAGACCCTATAGTTCAAGTATGCCTTAAGTATGGGAAATGTATGCCAAAGCGGTTTTGGCAGAAAGACAGGAAAAGGGCACAAAACGGCGAAATCGGCGGAAGTGGCTAATCTTAACCATTTAAAAAGATTTAGGAAGGAAGCAGTTAAAGGTTGACTAGTTGGTAGTGAATGGTCTTAAAGGTGACATAGCGGCAATTTTGGAAAAGAGTAAATCCAAAAACTTCCGAAGTTTGAAAAAGGCCAAAGGAATTGCCTCAAATAAATTATAAACAGTGGCCAAGGTTTATAAGGTGTAATTGGGAAAAGCCAATGGCTGTAAAGGAAGTTTAATATTGCTTGTAAGTAATTACAGCAGATAAAAAATGAAAGTATGGCAAAATTAAGAAGCATAATCAAGATCGAAGGAACCCTGGACGATCTTACCTTTTATAAGGGCAAACAAGGGTATTTGGTAAAAACCAAAAGGGGGGTAATTAAAAATCGCATCCAGTCCGATCCAGCCTTTGCTAGAACAAGGGAAAATGGGGCCGAGTTTGGCAATGCCGCCTCGGCAGGGAAGCTCCTTAGGAGGGCAATTTTAGACTTGTTGGTCGATGCTAAGGATGGCCTTGTGACATCTAGGCTCACTCAGGTTATGGCAAAAGTGAAAAATGCTGATACAACCTCGCTAAGAGGAGCTCGTAATGTGGCTTTGGGGTTACAGACAGTACAAGGTCAAACAGACCTAAAGGGATTTGACTTTAATGCGAATGCTTTATTGGGGGTAGTCCTACGTTCCGATTTTACACTTAACACAACCACCGGGGAAGTGAGTATTACCAATTTCATACCTAGTCAAAATTTGGATCTGCCTGAAGGGGCTACGCATGTAAGTTTCATTAGTGGGGTGTTGAATATCGATTTCGAAACCCGAATAAAGGAGCTGCAGCTTAGTCCTGTGACTAATATGCCCATAGATGGTCTCGCCACCTCGGTCACTTTGACTCCCTCGGCGGTACCAAGTGGTTCTGGAAATCAATGCTTTTTTCTGAAAGTGGCATTCTATCAAGAAGTCAATGCAGTCCAATATCCTTTGAATAATGGAGCTTTCAATGCTTTGCAATTGATAGATATAGTATAAAGGAAAAGTGAAAATCAAATGAACAAAGAGGGCTTAAGTCCTCTTTGTATGTTGTATATGTCAGCTTTTGAAAGAAAAAAAGTGGAGTTCCATTAAAGTGAAGACGATTTACTATTTTTAGTCCCTTAAAGTTTATAAGGCTAAAAACAACAATCGAGAGGTCTTTATAACTGAAGCAATCAACTAAAAATGCTATTTAAATTTCTAAACTATCTTCAGCCTACCCATTATTTTTCTTTAAACAGGAATAATGATAAAGGAATCTTTCCTAAAGTAGAGGAGTTGCCAATAATCATAAAGAAGCAGTTGGAAGCCGACTCGGGCTTTGAAAGTGCCTTGGCACAACTACATGACTTGTCTTGGCAGGCTTTGCAGAAGGGGTATATTGGGGACGCTGAGGTTTATTCGGAAGCTGTAGAATTACCTTTGGTAGACGAGTACCGATTTATCCGTAAATATTTCAATAAAGCTTGGGTTTGGTATGTGTTGGGATTGCGGTTGGGAAGTTTTTGTAATCCTATTAAGGAAGTCAAAGCCTTTTGGTATAGTCGTCATGCTATACGTAGTACGTATTTAAAACATCCACTTAGTCATGAAGGGTGGTATGGTTTTAAAAGTTCTTTGCTAGAAAAGGCCCCCAAAGTATCTGTCATCATCCCTACTTTGAGCCGCTATACTTATCTAAAGGATGTCTTGCAGGACTTGACACAACAGGACTACCCTAATTTTGAGGTGTTGGTGGTGGACCAGTCCCAACCCTTTAAAGAGGCTTTTTATAAGGATTTAGGGGTGGACTTGAAAGTGTTTTACCAAGAGGAACAAGCCCTTTGGTTGGCGCGGAACCGAGCGATACAAGAAGCACAAGGGGACTACTTGCTATTGTTTGATGATGATAGCCGAGTGGCACCCGATTGGATTTCTTCCCATATCAAGGCTTTGGATTTTTTTAAGGCCGATATTTCTTCAGGGGTATCCATTTCGAAAGTGGGGGCCAAGGTTCCGGAACATTATGTTTTTTTTAAGGTAAGCGATCAATTGGACACAGGAAATGTTTTGATTAAAAGGGAGGTATTTGAGGATATTGGCTTGTTCGATCGTCAGTTTGAAAAGCAGCGTATGGGAGATGGAGAATTTGGTCTTCGTGCTTATAGGGCGGGTTTTTTGAATGTGTCCAACCCATATGCCGAACGTTTGCATCTGAAGGTAGATAGTGGGGGGCTACGGGAAATGGGCAGTTGGGATGCTTTTCGTACCAATAAGCTGTTGGCGCCGCGGCCGATTCCCAGTGTGCTGTATTTTTTTAGGGGTTATTTTGGGGGTAGGGCCACCAGATATGCTTTGTTAAGGACGGTGCCTATTTCTATTTTGCCCTATCGTTTTAAGCAAAATCGTTTAATGTTGGTCTTGGGGGCACTACTGTCCGTATTTATGTTGCCTTTGGTCGTGTTTCAGGTTTGGAAATCCTGGCGTTTGGCCACTAGAAAGTTGGAGGAGGGGCCGATGATTGGAGAATTGTAAACTGATAGTTCTAAAAAGAGCTTAAGGTAAAGAAGTCGAAAGCATGGGGTAGATTGTAGACTATAGAGTCAGATGAACTGTTTGTTGTAGGGGAATTCATGATTTGTTGATATGAGAGTGTATAAGATGTTTATAAGTGTGCGTGGAAGGTGTTGAAAACCATGTGTATAACTAAATTAAGGATGTCTTGTGTGGCAATCTTTTATACCTAACTTAGCAACAGTTAATAGCAGTATCTTCAAAAAAGCCTTTCCGGTATTCATTTTATAGAGGTTGATTAGTGTTCGGAAGGGCTTTCTTGTTTGAATTGGGCAATTAGATGAAATTTAGTAAGCCTTAGGATTTATAAATAACTTCAAATGACTTTGTTCTACTTAGAGTATTTTAATTGAAGAGTACACCATTGTATTGTTTGTTAAAATAAGAGCCTTAATATCAGTGGTTTATTTTAGTTTTAATGGTATTGTTCTCCAGTGTTTGTCTAAGAATGTCGACCAATTAGAAAAGGTTTTTTTTGGGGGATATGAAGTAAAATCAGCAATAAAGTAATGGGTGGGAACCAAAAAGGGGTATGTTGTGTGATAGAATCACATGTGCTCATCCTAATCTGTTTCTTTGGGGGCAACCTTTAAATACCATTTTCTATTGTAGAATACAGTTGCATATAAATTCCTTTCTAAAAAATTTGCGCTCTGCAGGATTATAGCTTTATTTTACAGCAGATTGAAACGTCCTTGAAAACCAAAAATCTTCTTATTATTACATCCGAATTTCCTCCTTTACCAGGAGGGATAGGAAGGCATGCTTATCAATTAGCCAAGTATTTGAACCTTAATGGATATGAAGTAAGGGTTGTTGCCGATCAGAGAACTTGGGATCTAAATGAGGAACAGGAGTTTGATGCCCAATTACCTTTTGAAGTCATGAGGGTTCCTTTGCATAAAGTTAGAGGACTCATGTATGTAAAACGCCTACAATTGCTGTTGAAGTCCATCGGATGGGCCGATATGGTGTTGGCTTCTGGGAAATTTTCCCTTTGGAGTGTAGCTTTGGGAATCAATGTTGTGAAGCGTCCAGCCTTGGCGGTGGTCCATGGTACGGAGGTTAATTTTAAAAATAAGATTTTACGAGGGACTGTTCAAATGTCTTTAGGACAAATGGCCCATATTATAGCGGTGTCAAAGTTTACGAGAGGATTGCTCCCGGAAAATTTACAACAACGAACTACAGTGGTTCCTAATGGAATTGAAGCCGATTGGGTAAAGGAAGATTTGAAAAGTGTTGAGCGTTTGGAAGGAATCCCCAAACTGATTACGGTGGGGCATGTTTCAGAGCGTAAGGGACAATTGAATGTCATCAGAATTTTACCGAGGTTATTGCAAAATTATCCCGAACTGCATTACCATTGTGTAGGTTTGCCCACTGATTGGAAGGCATTTCAGAAAGAAGCTGAAGTGTTGGGGGTAGGGGATCATGTGAGTTTTCACGGGAGAGTGTCCGATGAAGCTCTTAAAGGGCTGTTGAAGGAGTCAGATGTATTTGTCATGTTAAGCATGGGCACTCATAGTGGTGATGTGGAAGGATTTGGAATTGCTATTTTGGAAGCCAATGTTTTTGGCGTTCCAGCCATTGGGAGTAAGGACTGCGGGATAGCCGATGCTATTGTACCCGGGTATACCGGAGAATTGGTTCCTCTCGGAGATTCTGAGGCAATGCTGCAGGCTCTACAAACCATTTTAAAGGATTATCCAAATTATTCCAAAGCAGCTAAAACCTGGGCTTTGGAACATGATTGGGAGGCGATTGTGATGAGGTATATAGCGGTTATTGAGAAAGAACTTTACAATGAGAAATGGGCAGTAAAAAGAGAAGTGAATGGTTTACGGGATAGATACAATGGTAAGTAATAGTTATATACCTCATAGATTTTGAAATTAGCCATCATTTCACATACGGAACATTATACCTCTGAAGATGGGAATATTGTAGGTTGGGGCCCCACCGTTAATGAAATCAACCATTTGTTGGAAGTGTTTGAGGAGATTTGGCATGTGGCCATGTGGCATAAGGGAATACCCCCAAAAAGTACCCTACCGTATCAATCCAAAAAAGTCCATTTTGTAGCTATTCCTGCTGTGGGAGGCCAAGGACTTTATGCTAAGTTGGACGTGCTATGGCAGGCCCCTAAAACCTTAGCTGTGATATATAGTACCCTTAAACAGGTGGATTGTTTCCAGTTTCGGGCACCCACGGGCATAGGAGCATATACATTGCCTTTTTTAAGTTGGTATAGTCAGAAACCAGGTTGGTTTAAGTATGCAGGGAATTGGAATCAAGCAACCCCCCCTTTGGGCTATCGTTGGCAGCGCTGGTGGTTACAGAGACAATCTAGAACCGTGACAATCAATGGACGTTGGCCGTCCCAACCTGAGCACTGTCAGACCTTTGAGAATCCATGTTTAACTCAAACAGATGTTAAGGAAGGAGATTTGTGGACGAGACAAAGGGGACTGCCTAAGCGTTGGACCTTTTGCTATGTAGGTCGTATTGAAGGAGCCAAGGGGGTGGGGCGTATCCTTGAAGCCTTTAGGGCTTTGGATGAAGAAATGTGTTCTAAGATAGAAGCTTTGCATTTGGTAGGAGAAGGAACAGCGTTGGAGACTTATAAGTCTTTGGCAAAAAATATTGAAGTTCCTGTGGTATGGCATGGAAGCTTGGATAGGGAGCAAGTATTTCAAATCTATAGGAAGAGTGATGTATTTTTGATGCCTACAACAGCTTCGGAAGGTTTTCCAAAGGTCATTGCTGAAGCAATGAATTTTGGATGTCTCCCAATAGTATCAAAGGTGTCGGCTATAACCCAATATGTACAACACCGCAAGCAGGGCTGGGTGTTGGGAAATGTGGAAATAACTAGTGTGCTCAATACCATGACGGAGTTAATGCGGCTATCTCCAGAAGAATATACGGCTCATATAGTTGAAGTTCATAAGGTAGCATTGCCCTTTACCTTTGAATATTATAATCAACGCATTCGGGATATTACAGCCGGATTTAAAATTTAGTTATTTTTAGTATTTACTATTTACTATTTACAATTGCACAACAACAGCCAATCTAAATACATTACTCAAATTTTGCTCCATATAGCCATGGGGCTATTGGTATTCTTATTTCAATCTATTTCCAAAGTGTATTTTGTAGGAGCGGTACTCTATTTCATATGGAAAATTATTTTAGGCCCCAAGAAAGATAAAATTTTTAATGTGTTTTTGGCCTGTTCTTATTTTGTGGGGGCAGAGGTCTTTTTTAGGATGACTAAGGGAGGACTTTCCTATGAAGCTTCAAAGTATTTGGTAATCGTATTTACCGTAATGGGTATGTTTTATAAAGGTGTTTCAGGAAAGGGGTATCCTTACTTTATGTATCTTATTTTGTTGGTGCCTGCCATAGTAGTAGCCTCTATAACCTTAACCTTTGATGCTAATTTTAGAACGAATATTGCCTTTGTATTGAGTGGACCTGTATGTTTGGGAGTTGCCGCTTTATTTTGTTATGAACGGAAAGTGTCCCATAAACAAATATTGGATATGCTGCTGTATATGTTATTGCCTTTGGTAGCAACAACGACCTATCTATTTTTATATAACCCTAGTATTAAAGATACCCTTTCAGGGACTGCTTCCAATTCTGCAACCTCAGGGGGCTTTGGTCCTAATCAAGTAGCTACCGTTTTGGGATTGGGGATGTTCATAATGGTAGTGCGTTTGTTTTTACAATCCCCCAATATTTTATTAAAAGTATTGAATATAGCCTTATTGGGGGCTATGGGATTTAGGGCTATTGTCACCTTTAGTAGGGGAGGGATTTTTGCTGCAGTGATTGTTGTTGGAGCCTTTTTGTGGACTTTGTTTTTTAGGTCTTCTTTGCGACAAAAAAATCAAATCATGGGATCATTCATGCTTTTAATAGTAGGCTTAGCCATAACTTGGATGATAAGTTCCACTCAAACAATGGGATTGATTGATAAACGTTACGCCAATGAGGATGCACAAGGACGAGAAAAAAGTGATATCACAACAGGAAGGGTAGATTTGTTTATGGAAGAAGTAAATGGTTTTTTGGAAAGCCCTTTTTTAGGGATTGGAGCTAGTAGAACAAAAAATAAAAGAGTAGAGCAATCGGGGCATCATTTGCCTTCACATAATGAGGTCGGAAGGCTTTTGGCAGAACATGGTTTTTTAGGAATTATCATCTTAACCATTTTGATATTTACCCCTTTGGCTTATAGGGGTAAACACCAAAACAGTTTGTTTTTTTGGTCATTTTTGTGCTTTTGGTTTGCTACAATTAACCACTCAGGAATGCGCATTGCCGCTCCGTCTTTCATATATGCCCTTTCTCTTTTAAATGTAACATATGAGCAACGTTCTGTACATAGGAAACAATCTAAACAACCAATATAGTAATCTTTCGTCCATACAGGTGCTAGGGGCATTATTGGAAGCAGAGGGAAATCAGTTGCGTTATGCTTCATCTCATAACATCAAATTCTTGCGTTTAGTTGACATGCTTTACCAATGTATGCGTTATGCGCAATCCACAGATGTAGTCCTTATCGATACCTATAGTACGAGCAATTTTTATTATGCCTTTTTGGTGAGTCAGCTATGCCGGGTTTTAAGGTTGCCCTATATCCCTAGTTTGAACGGGGGGAATCTGCCTGCCCGTTTGCTCAGTCATCCAAAATTGTGCGCTCTAATTTTTAAACACGCCAAGCATAATGTGTCTCCTTCCAAATATTTAAAGGATGCTTTTGCAAAGCATGGCTATGCCAATGTGGTGCATATCCCGAATAGTATTCAGCTATGCCATTATCCTTTAGAAAAGAAGAGTTACGAAAGTATACGTTTGCTGTGGGTGCGTTCTTTTTCAAAAATTTACAACCCCCAGTTGGCTGTTAGGGTTGTTTATGACTTAAAACAAAAGGGGTATGATGTTTCGCTTTGTATGGTGGGGCCCGATAGTGATGGGAGTTTGGAAAAGGTTCGGGCTTTGGCAGAGGATTTGAATGTTTCGGTGCGGTTCACGGGGAAGCTGAGTAAGGCTGAATGGACCCAATTGGCCAAGGAGTATAATATTTTTATCAATACGACCAATTTTGACAATACTCCTGTGAGTGTGATTGAAGCCATGGCCTTGGGATTGCCTGTAGTCAGCACCAATGTGGGGGGCATGCCTTATTTGATTGCAGATGGAGCGAGTGGTTTGTTAGTGCCCCCAAATAATGTACAGGTTATTGTGGAAGCTATAGAGAAGGTCTATGAGAATAGTGAACTTCGGGAGCATTTGATCCATAATGCCCGTGCCGTAGTGGCAGAATTTGACTGGGAACTGGTCAAACAACGATGGAATGTCGTATTACATCCCTAAGACCTGCCTTTCTGTTAAATATCTTTATATATTTACGACAAAATTCCAACTAACACATGGGAGGGCCAACCAAGGATATACATTTTGAGATTTCAGAACGAAAGGTATTGCTGCGCTTGATGGATTTAGGCATGGTCCTGTTAGGACTCTGTGTTTTGGAATACGGTTTTGGTTTTGGATATCTTACCATAGATCAAGAGCATACGGTGCCTTTGGTGGTGTTGGGACTTTACATTATGGTGTTTGGGACGATTTTTGAGATTTATGATTTGCATAAATCGAGTAAATTGGATACGACCTTCCGAAATGTGGTATTGACTGCTTCCACCGTGGTGTTGTTTTATTTGCTGACGCCTTTCTTTACACCTTTTCTTCCGGAAAAGCGTCTTCAGATCGTCTATTTTTATGTTGCCTTGATAGTGGGCATTTTTTTGTGGCGAGTGGCCTATACTACTTTTGTGTCCTCTCCCAGATTTAATAAGAAGGTGCTGTTGGTAGGGGAAATTTCCAATATGGAAAATATTGTCCGACCCCTGAAGGATTCTGATCCTAACTACCGAATTATCGGGTTTATCAATTGTGAAGCCGAGCCAGATGCCCCTGTGAGGTTTAAAGGGCTTAAGGAATATCGTCCAGAAGATTTGATTCCTGTGATAATTGAGGAACGGGTGTCGGAGGTTTTGGTGGCCAGCTTTAATGCCGAAACCATTATGCCCGAGATATATCATGATTTGATGATGCTTTTAGAGCGGGGGTTTACTATTAGAGAATATACGCAAGTGTATGAAGAGGTGACCCACAGGGTGCCCATTCAATTTATAGGCAAGGATTTTTATAAGTATTTTCCATTTAGCCGAAGCAATCAAAATGCCCTCTACCTCTTTTTTCACCGTAGTTTTGATATGGTATTTGCCTCTTTGGGACTTTTGATAGGGGTCTGTTTTTTACCATTTGTTCTTTTAGGTAATGCCTTAGGGAATCGCGGTCCCTTATTTTATAAACAAGAACGGGTTGGTAAGAATGGAGTGCCCTTTCATATTGTTAAATTACGAAGTATGGTCGTAAATGCCGAGCGCAATTGTGGGGCCAAATGGGCCGATAAGAATGATTCCCGTATTACTAAGTTTGGGCGGTTTTTAAGGCGGTCCCGTATTGATGAGTTTCCTCAGTTCTACAATGTTCTGAAAGGGGATATGAGTATTATTGGTCCCCGTCCTGAGCGTCCTTATTTTGTGAATGAACTATCGCAAGTAATTCCTTTTTATGAAACCCGTCATGTGATTAGACCGGGACTGACCGGGTGGGCGCAAATTAACTATCGTTATGGGGCTACCATTGATGACAGTTTGACTAAGCTGCAATATGACCTTTACTATATCAAACACCGTAGTTTCTTCCTAGATTTAAATATTATCCTGAAAACCTTGAGTACGATAGTGTACTATAGAGGGCAGTAATGAATTAAGAATGAAGAATTGAGAATGCATAACTTGAGAACAAAGAGCAAAGAATATAGACGCAAGACTTAAGAGAATAGTATGCTTCGACCTTTCGACGATGCTCAGGACAGGCTTGCTCAGGATGACATAGTGAGTCCTTCTATCCTTCGGCTTTATTCAGGATGGGTTTTCTCAGGATGACGTAGAAAGTGGGCGTGTTTAAATGAAAGGTTGGTGCAAGAGGATAGATACAAGAATAGAGAATAGAGAATAGAGAATAGAGAATAGAGAATAGAGAATAGAGAATAGAGAATAGAGAATAGAGAATAGAGAAGCAGTTTCGCGATTCTATATTCTAGGTCTTCTGAACATAGTGATCAAAAACAATCCTATCATCACAAACAAACTGATACGTGCAATATAATCGCCTGCCTTGGTGTAAAAGGTTTGTGTATTGTTGGTGGTGATGGTTCCGGTGAGTGCGCCTTGGGTATTATAGGGTAGGGTAGCTTCGATATCTCCTTTGGTATTGATGATGGCTGAAATTCCTGTATTGGCACTACGTACCACAGGACGCCGTGTTTCTATTGCCCTAAGGCGGGCATAGCTTAAATGTTGTTTATGGCCTTGGGTTTCTCCCCACCAGGCATCGTTGGTAATGATGGCCAGGAGGTTGGCGCCATTACGGACATAGCCTGTGACAAACTCACCATATACCGATTCGTAGCAAATGATAGGGGCAGCTTTGGTGTTACCATCGGAGGTGGTAAATACCGAGCGTTCCTTTTGTGTGGTTTTCATGGCCACAGTGCCTCCCAAATCAATCATGACATCTCCAATCAAGGGTTTTAGGATTTCCTGATAGGGGAAATTTTCAATTCCCACTACTAATTTGGATTTGTTGTAAAACTGTACACTGTCTGAGACATTGAGCATGATGGCTGAGTTGTAGTCGTCATACCAAAGATCGTCCCTTAATTGATTGGTTTCTGAACGCACTTTAGCAGGATTTCCGAAAACATCAATGAAAGATATACCGGTCAAGAAATTAACCTGGGGATGCTGTTTTACATAGCCATCCAATAAAGATTTGAAACGTGCATTGGGGAACTGCTTTAAACGGACATTATCGGCAAATACCGTTTCGGGGGCCAATATCAAAGTAGTCTTGTCTGTAATGTTCTTATCCGTCAACTTTAAAAGTAACTGGGCAATACTGTCGTTGGCTGTATGGTATTTTTCACTGTATGGGTCGATATTCGGCTGCAAGGCCATCACTTCTACAGCCGTTCCTTCATATGAAAAGGTAAAGTAGCGAACGAGAGATATTCCAATTGGTAAAAGGATGAGTGTAGCCAGTCCTATTGCAGGATTTTTTAAGGCTTTTCTACCTTTTTCTTGGTAGGCCAAATAGGCTTTAAAGGTAATCAGGTTGCCAAGCCATACCCAAAGGGTTCCTCCGAAGGTTCCCGTATATTCATACCATTGGATCCAAGAAGGGTGTTCGGAAAAGGCATTACCAAGGTTCAGCCAAGGCCAAGAGAATTCCCAGCCCAAATGCAATTTTTCGAAACAGATCCATAAGGTTACCAAAAATAGAAGTGCTTTATTCTGTGAACTGCGTTTGGCGATGGTATGGTAGAGTAGGATGAGTATGGTCATCAATAAAGAATTGACCAAAATGGCAAAACTGGCCCCAAACACATCGGCAAAACGCAACCAATTGGTGGTGATAAAATTCCAAATAACAAAACTAAGATAGGCATAGCCCATCAACTTTAATCGCTTGCCTTTTGAAGAGGAATTTCTTAGAGAATGCTCCAATACCAATAATGGTACAAAGGCCACAAATAATAACAAAGGCATGCCATAGGTGGGCCATGAGAGGGCCAGCAGTAGTCCGGAGCTTATGGCAAGAATTGGTTTTTGCACTATCTAAAGATACTAAAATCGAGTTTTAGGGAAAATACATTGGAATATAAGGCGGCACTTTGGTCGCCAATATCGGTAAAGGCATAGTCTATTTGTATGCCTCGGTATTTAAAGCCTACCCCAAAATTGGGTTGGAATGTCGTGGTTTGGGAATCGTCAAACTGGGTTTCGTTTTGGAAATTCCCAAGGCCTCCCCTTAGAAACACCAAATCGGTGTAGCCAAATTCAAATCCAAAAGCAGGATTGATACTGGCAAAGGAGGAGGAGATGATATCGTTGTTTTCTGCAAAACGTACATTCAAATCTAAAGCCGTTACCAAAGAATAGTCGTAATGAAAGATGAACTTTTTGGAAACGCCCACCTGTAATTTAGGAATGGTTATTTCGGTTGTTTCCGGAAGACTTTGGTTTTGGCCTTCTACAGCTTCACTAATATCGTTGAACTTGTCCTTATCGATAGCCCAAGCGTTATAAGTAGTAGTTATGTCGCGAGCCATTATCCCAACCTTCCAATCTTTGTCTGTTTGGAACTGAAGCCCTGCATCGAGGCCAAATCCCCAAGACGAGGCAAAATCGCCAATGATACGACGGATGACCTTTGCGTTGATACCGTAACTGAAGCCTTTAAGTTTAAGGTTACGGGCATAGGAAAAGGTGACTCCGTAGTCGGCGGTAGAAAAGCGTTTGATACGGTCGTAATTGATATTTCCTTGGTCGTCTATTAATTGAGTAGTATCTAAAATGTCGTCAACTCCAAAACGGATCAGGGAAATTCCAACAGCACTTTCGGTGTCGAGGGGCATGGCAAAGGCCATATAGTTGTAATTGGCAATATTGGCAAAATAACTGGAGTGCATCAGGGCCAATTGATTGTCTTCCAAAGCGGTCAATCCTGCGGGGTTCCAATATCCGGAATTTACATCGGAAGTGAAGGACACCACCGTATTACTCATACCCAGCGCTGCGGCATCAACCCCGATATTCATAAATTCATTGGAGTATTTTCTAGCGGTTTGCCCAAGGGCTCCAAAGGAAACCAACATCAAAAAAAGCCCGATATAGTTTTTCAAGAGCAAAAAATTTTTACAAAGATGCACAATATTTTTAACCTATTAAACAACAAATGTCCACACTTATTGTGTGGGAGTTATATAGAGTAGATAAGTTTCTAAGGTTCTTTTTTTGTTCCCTAAAATTTCGGGAGCTGTTGCATGGTCTGTAGGATTATGTTTTCAAGGAAATGTTATATTGTAAGGCATTGATATGTGGTGGTTTGTGTGTTTGTTTCTTATGAATATTGCTTATTAGGCTACAAAATCCACAAAAGCGGAAATTAATTCCTTAGAAACATTTCAAAATAGTTGCTATTTTTACACAAAACTAAGCCAAGAATATGAAGCGGCATATACCCAATTTATTTACTTTATTGAATTTATTTAGCGGCTGTGTAGGCGTGCTTTTTGTGGTACACGGTAATTTTGTAGCTGGGGCCTTTTGTGTGTTCTTGGGGATTTTCTTCGACTTTTTTGATGGCTTTTTGGCTCGAAAACTTGGGGTAAGCAGTGAATTGGGACTGCAGTTGGATTCTTTGGCAGATATGGTTACCAGTGGTTTGGTTCCCGGATTGGTGATGTACAAATTACTGTCTATATCCTTGGCTTCGGAGCAGCCTGCAGAATGGAATTCTGTGGCCGATTTTAATGGGGTAGCCTTTGCCCCCTTGGCTCTGGTAGGCCTGTTGGTAACCTTGGGGTCTGCCTATCGTTTGGCGAAATTCAATATAGATACCGAACAACAAACAGCCTTTAAAGGCTTGCCAACTCCAGCGAATGCTTTATTGATTTTATCCCTGCCTTTAATTTTGAAATTTCAGAGTACGGCATGGTTAAGCCAATTGATTTTGAATCCTTGGTTTTTGATACTGTTTAGTGTGTTTAGTTGCTATATCCTTAATTCGTCCATTCGGTTGTTTGCTTTGAAAACGAAGGACTGGAGCTTTGCAGCCAATAAAGTTCGTTATAGCTTTCTGCTAATCAGTTTAGTGCTGTTAATATTGTTACAGTTTGTAGCAATCCCCATAGTGATTGTCTTATATATTCTATTGTCGGTGTTTAGCAAAAACGCTTAATTATTTTAAAGATTTACATGTATGGCCTCAGGTTTTTTTGCCTTATTGGATGATATTTCTGCTTTAATGGATGACGTTGTGGTAATGAGTAAGATTACCACAAAAAAGACTGCTGGAATTTTAGGGGACGATTTGGCGGTGAATGCTGAAAAGGCTTCTGGCTTTGTGTCGTCTAGAGAACTTCCTGTGTTATGGGCCATCACGAAAGGGTCTTTTTTAAACAAGCTCATTATTTTGCCCATTGCCTTTTTGCTCAGTGCGTTTGTGCCTGTGGCGATTACCGTTATTTTGATTTTGGGAGGATTGTATTTAGCCTATGAAGGTGCCGAAAAGGTGTATGAGTTTTTTGTACCGCATGCCCATCATAAAGAAGAAGGCTCTGATGCCGCCAAATCTCCAAAGGAAGTTTTGGCCCAAGAACAAAAAAAGGTGAAATCGGCCATTCTTACGGATTTTATCCTCTCTGTTGAAATCGTCATCATTGCTTTGGGGAATGTGATGGAATCTGAGTTGTTGGTACAAATAGCGGTGGTTTCTGTAGTGGCTATTTTGGCTACCGTTGGTGTGTATGGAATTGTTGCCCTTATTGTACGTATGGACGATTTCGGTTTGAAATTGATATCACTTAGCAATGGCGAAACCAATGCCACATATCATATGGGACGTGGTTTGGTGAGAGCGCTACCCATTGTGGTCAAAGGACTTTCGGTAATTGGTACCTTGGCCTTGTTGATTGTGGCAGGAGGGATATTTGCCCACAATGTTCCTTGGTTTCACGACCATCATATATTGGCGTCTTGGCCAGGAATGTTGCGCGAGTTTGTAATGGGGCTGGTCATTGGTTCCCTTGTACTTGCAGTGGTGTTGGTAATTAAGAAGTTGTTTAAGAAAAAGTAACCTAATACGTTATTGGTCCTTGGGATGAATGAAGCATGCAAGATACTGATTACGTTTCACCTCCTTCTGAAATCGAAGATTCGACGCAGTCAATGACAACATAGTAAGTCCTTAAAAGTGCAATTTCTTTTTACGCAATTCGAAGTTTTGTCCTAGATATACTTTACGAACCATTTCATCGGAAGCCAATTCTTCCGGTTCTCCTGCTTTTAGGATGCTTCCTTCAAACATTAAATAGGTACGGTCTGTAATGGCCAAAGTTTCCTGTACGTTGTGATCGGTAATAAGAATTCCGATGTTTTTTCTTGTCAATTGAGCCACGATACGCTGAATGTCCTCTACCGCTACAGGGTCTACTCCGGCAAAAGGCTCATCCAACAAGATAAAATTAGGATTGGTAGCCAGTGCGCGAGCAATTTCCGTACGGCGGCGTTCCCCACCCGAAAGTAGGTCCCCACGGTTTTTACGGATATGCCCCAAACTAAATTCATCAATCAGCGATTCCATTTTGTGCAACTGTTCCTTTTTGCTCATTTTGGTCAATTGCAGCACGCTTAAAATGTTATCTTCAATACTCAACTTTCGGAATACCGAAGCTTCCTGCGCCAAATAGCCAATCCCGTTTTGTGCCCTTTTGTACATCGGGTAGTGGGTAATTTCGGTGTTGTCCAAATAAATGGTTCCGCCATTTGGTTTGATCAGCCCAACAATCATATAGAAGGAAGTGGTTTTACCAGCACCGTTAGGCCCCAATAATCCAACAATTTCCCCTTGGTTCACTTCCAAGGAAACATCTTTTACAACCTTACGTCCGCTATAGGACTTCATTAAATGTTCGGCTTTTAATTTCACAGGCTTATTTTTTCGTCGTTGCTTCTAAGAAGGCAAACTTACAATTTTTAATTTTATTATATAACGCGTCACCAAGTGCCAACATATGTTGGCGGACTATGAATTTTAGAGATGAAAAATCCTTATTCTTGGTTTTCCAAAGCTTCCCAAAATTCGTAGGCGCGACGCAAATGGGGAATGACAATGGTACCGCCAACCAAAGTGGCAATGCCCAAAGCTTCGCTTACTTCCTCTTTGCTCAAACCTTCGTTATAGGCCGTTTGCAAATGGTATTTGATACAGTCGTCGCAGCGCAAAACAGCCGAAGCCACTAAGCCCAATAGTTCTTTGGTTTTTACATCCAAAGCACCTTCCGCATAGGCATTGGTATCCAAATTGAAAATTCGTTTGATGATCTTGTTGTTGTCGGCCAAGATCCTCTCATTCATACGACTGCGGTAGTCGTTAAATTCGTTTACTAAATCAGCCATGATGTGTGGTTTGTTTTTTCTGGTTTCTAATAACAATTGCCGAAATATAGATGCTCACTTGGTACAGGAGCAAAATTGGGATGGCCACAATAATTTGACTTGCAATGTCTGGAGGCGTGATAATGGCTGAAAGGATCAAGACCAACACCAAGGCAAACTTGCGGTATTTCTTTAAGAACTGTGGCGTTACCAGACCTACCTTTGTTAAAAAGTAGATGATGATGGGCAGCTCAAATACAAAACCTGAGGCAATGGAAGAGGATCTTACCAATGCCACATAGGAGCTAACATCTATTTCGTTGGAAATCTCGGCGCTGACGTTGTAGGTCCCAAGGAAGTTGATAGACAAGGGCGTTACCACATAGTATCCAAACAGTACTCCCAAAAAGAACAGCAAGGAAGTAATGACAATAAAGCCACGGGAATGTTTGCGCTCGTTAGGGTGCAAACCTGGGCTTATAAAATGCCACAACTGATATACTATATAAGGAAAGGCAATGACCAAACCTGCATAAATGGAGGTCCAGATATGCGCAGAAAACTGTCCGCCCATGGTGCGGTTTTGTATCCTAAAAGGAAGTTCCTCCGCACAAAAGGTGGTGTCTATTCCAATAAATTGGGAGATTTGACAAAGGTATTTGTAGGTAGGGAAACTCATTTTTTTTGGACCAAAGATGATGGTGTCAAAAATGAAATCACTCATTAAAAAAGCCACAACTCCTCCCAATAGAATGGCCAAGGTAATCCTTATTAAATGCCATCTTAGATCTTCAAGGTGATCCAGGAACGACATTTCGTTTACGTTCTTTTTCGCCATTAGATAATTCCTTCTTTTATCAAGTCATGTAAATGTACCACCCCAGCATATTTGCCTTCTTCTTCCACCAATAATTGTGAAATGCCATTGGCTTCCATAAGTTCCATGGCATCTACAGCCATGGCATCGGAATCGATGCGCTTTGGATTTTGACTCATGATGTCTTTGGCCGTAAGGTGTATGAAGGACTCATTTTTGGTAAGCATACGTCTTAAATCCCCATCGGTGATGATTCCAATAATGCTGTCGTTTTCCACTACTGCAGTGACTCCCAACATTTTCTCGGAGATTTCAATAATCACCTGTTTTACATTAGTCTCAGGGGTTACTTGTGGTTTTTGGTTTAAGGAGGCAAGGTCGCTAACCCTTAAATAAAGACGTTTTCCCAAAGCACCACCTGGGTGGTATTTGGCAAAGTCCTTGCTGGTAAATTCACGCAATTCCAATAAACAAATAGCCAAGGCATCGCCAATTACCAATTGGGCTGTGGTACTGGTGGTTGGGGCCAAATTGTTAGGACAGGCTTCATGTTCTACGTAGGCATTTAAAATGTAATCGGCCTGTTGTCCCAAAAAGGAGTTTTCGTTGCCCGTAATGGCAATCATTTTGTTTTTGGCATTTTTTATCAGTGGCACCAAGACCTTAATTTCTGGAGTATTCCCGCTTTTGGAAATACAAATCACAATATCGTCTTCCAAAATCAACCCCAAATCACCATGGATGGCATCGGCGGCATGCATGAATACTGAAGGGGTTCCAGTAGAGTTTAAGGTGGCAACAATTTTATTGGCAATAATGGCACTTTTTCCTATTCCAGTGATGATGACACGACCCTTGGAATTGTATATTAAAGACACAGCATCTGCAAAGTCGTCATTCAGCAGCTGGCCTAGGTTATCTATAGCATCCCTCTCTAAATCAATGGTTCTTTTCGCGGTTTTAAGGATGTCGTTTTTTATGTTCAAAATTTATTAATTTTATGGTTTGAAGCGGTTAAAGAAATTCATATCTTTAATCTATGCAAATGTATATAAAATACTAATAGGGATTAATGAGTATCAAAGAAATTGACTTGCATTCAGCGCTGAAGCAGTACTTTGGATTTTCTAAATTCAAAGGATTGCAAGAGCCTGTAATTCAAAGTATTGTTGAAGGGCATAATACGTTTGTAATCATGCCCACCGGAGGAGGGAAGTCGCTTTGCTATCAACTTCCAGCCCTTATCAAGGATGGAACAGCTATTATAGTGTCGCCATTAATTGCGTTAATGAAGAACCAAGTTGACGCTATCAGGGGGATTTCGGACAATGAAGGCATTGCCCATGTACTGAATTCTTCACTAAACAAAACCGAAGTTCGCCGTGTTAAATCAGATATCACTAACGGCATTACCAAATTATTGTATGTAGCACCAGAGTCGTTGACCAAGGAAGAAACCGTAGAGTTTTTGCGCTCGGTGCCTATTTCATTTATGGCGGTAGATGAGGCCCACTGTATCAGTGAATGGGGCCACGATTTTAGACCGGAATACCGCAATTTAAGACACATTATCAAACGTATTGGGGAGAACATTCCTATCATTGGGTTGACTGCTACGGCCACGCCTAAGGTACAGGAGGACATCCTGAAAAGTTTGGACATTACGGATGCCAATCTGTTTAAGGCTTCCTTTAACCGTCCAAACTTGTATTACGAAGTACGCCCTAAGACCAAACAAGTGGATGCGGACATCATTCGATTTATCAAACAGAATGAAGGTAAATCGGGGATTGTGTATTGTTTGAGCAGAAAGCGAGTAGAGGAATTGGCGCAGGTACTTCAAGTAAATGGCATTAAGGCAGTACCGTATCACGCAGGGCTGGATCCTAAAACACGGGTTAAGCACCAAGACATGTTCTTGATGGAAGATGTGGATGTGGTAGTGGCTACCATTGCCTTTGGAATGGGGATTGACAAACCAGATGTGCGTTTTGTGATCCACCATGACATGCCAAAAAGTATTGAAAGTTATTATCAGGAAACTGGTAGGGCAGGACGTGATGGTGGCGAAGGCCATTGTTTGGCGTTTTATGCCTATAAGGATATTGAAAAGCTAGAGAAATTTATGGCTGGGAAACCAGTAGCCGAACAGGAAATTGGGCATGCCTTATTGCAAGAGGTTGTTGCTTTTGCTGAAAGTTCGGTGTCACGCCGTAAATTTATTCTTCACTATTTTGGGGAAGAATTTGATAATGCTACTGGTGAAGGAGGCGACATGGATGACAATGTACGTCACCCAAAGAAACAGCACGAAGCCCAAGAGGATGTGGTGACTGTTTTGGAAACCGTTAAAAAGACCAATGAAAAATATAAGGCCAAGGATTTGGTGCATGTGTTACTTGGGCGTTCCAATGCCTTGATTGCGTCACATAAAACCGATGACCAGCCATTTTTTGGTATTGGAAGCCATCACGACAAACGTTACTGGATGGCTCTTATTCGCCAATTGTTGGTAGCCGGCTATTTAAGAAAGGACATCGAAACCTATGGCGTGATGCGTTTGTCCAAAGCAGGGAAGGCTTATTTAAAGGAGCCTATCTCTTTTATGATGACGGAAGACCATGTGTTTGATGAAACTACCGATGAAAGCATTGTAACTGCTGCCAAATCTGGAGGAGCCGTTGCCGATGAAAAACTTATGGGAATGCTCAAGGACTTGCGTAAGCGCAATGCCAAAAAATTGGGCGTGCCACCTTTTGTGATTTTCCAAGATCCTTCTTTAGAGGATATGGCCCTTAAGTATCCTATGACTATTGAAGAACTGAGCTATGTGCACGGAGTAGGAGAAGGAAAGGCCAAGAAATATGGAAAGGACTTTATCGAATTGATTGCCCGTTATGTGGAAGAAAACGATATCATCCGTCCTGACGATATGGTGGTGAAGAGTACCGGAACCAATTCGGCTTTAAAACTTTTTATCATTCAAAATGTGGATAGAAAGTTGCCGTTGGATGACATTGCTGCTTCCAAAGGAATGAGCATGGGCGAGTTTATCAAGGAGATGGAAGCCATTGTATATTCGGGGACCAAACTGAATATCGACTATTGGATTGACGAAATCTTGGATGAAGACCAACAGGAGGAAATCCATGAGTATTTTATGGATTCTGAAACGGATAAAATCTCGGATGCCATTGAGGAGTTTGATGGAGATTACGACGATGAGGAATTACGTTTGTATCGTATCAAGTTTATCAGTGAGGTAGCTAATTAAATAGCATACCTTTAAATTATAGTAAAAGGGAGCCGTTGGCTCCCTTTTTTGTTTCCTCATTTCGTTCCACTCTGTTGAAATGACAACATATAATTAAGCTTCTTTTGAAGGTTTATAGATATCAAAAGGGATGCGGTGTTTTTTTGCTTCCAACAACAAACTATCGATGTTAGATTTTTTGAATTTAGCAATGTCTTCCTTTTCAATGGCAAAATCGATGCGTGTGATGCTTCGATTGGAAACATCTGAATGCTCAGACTCCAATTCTTCCATGTCAGAAGTCATGACCATTTTAAAATCTTTTCCATTAATGGTCAATTGTGCCCCTTTGATGGTTTTGATATGAAAACTTCCAACAATAATGGTCTGTAAAAAATGGTAGCCTCCCAATTCGGCAATGCCCGCATAGCACACGTTCTCTGCGCCAACTGCAAAAGGCTCGTCTTTGATATCGTTGATAATGTTTTGGGTATAACCGTCAGCGTGCAATTTTCCCATGTTTTTGGAGTCTCCAAAAGCCGCTTTTAGTTTGGTAAGTGAAAATTTCATAGGTATCTGTTAGATCATTGCAAATCTAGGTTTTCAAAAAGGCCTTTCCAAAAAGTATTAGTGCTAAATGCCGTCTGTTTTTCTAAAGCGTTTTACATCTTTAACACAACGCATCTTCTTTAGGGAAGCTTTCTGCTTCAACCATAGTTTAGTATCTTTGCACATCGAAACAAAATACAAAGACAATGCAAGACGGTTTATACGCAAAATTTAATACAAGCAAAGGCGACATATTGGTTGCTTTAGAATTTGAAAAAGTACCGGGAACGGTTGGAAACTTTGTGGCCTTGGCAGAAGGAAATTTGGAAAATTCGGCAAAGCCACAGGGAACACCTTATTATAATGGGTTGAAATTCCACAGAGTAATTCCAGACTTTATGATTCAAGGAGGATGTCCTCAAGGAACAGGAACTGGAAACCCAGGGTATAAATTTGATGATGAATTCCACCCAGACTTGAAGCACGATGGTCCTGGTGTGTTGTCTATGGCCAATGCCGGTCCTGGAACCAATGGTAGCCAGTTTTTCATTACGCATGTAGAGACTCCTTGGTTGGACAATATGCATACCGTATTTGGAAAAGTAGTAGAAGGCCAGGATGTGGTGGATGCTATTTCTCAAGGTGATGTTATGGATGCGGTTGAAATTATCCGTGTAGGTGAAGCTGCTGAAAACTTTAATGCTATTGAAGCTTTTAGAACTTTTGAAGGATCTCGTGAAAAGCGTATTGCTGCCGAGCGTGAAGCCAAGAGAGCAGAGTTGGATAAGTTGGCTGCTGGTTTTGAAGAAACTGCTAGCGGTTTGCGTTACCAAATCATCCAGAAGGGAGCTGGTAAAAAAGCCGAAAAAGGAAAAACTGTTGCCGTACACTATAAAGGTCAATTGGCTGATGGAACCGTATTCGATTCTTCATATAAGCGCAACCAACCTTTGGAATTTACCGTAGGTGTTGGTCAGGTAATTGCTGGATGGGATGAAGGTATCGGTCTGTTGCAAGTAGGTGACAAAGCACGATTTGTAATCCCTAGCGATTTAGGGTATGGAAGTCGTGGTGCTGGAGGTGTGATTCCTGGTGACGCTACTTTGGTATTCGACGTAGAATTGATGGATGTAAAGTAATCTCCAATCTTATATATTAAAAGGAAAGCACCTCATTGAGGTGCTTTTTTTATTGAAATATTATGGGCGTGTCCATTCTTGGAATGGCCATGATTTTAAAAGGTTGGGTCATGACCATGGTAGCCATGCCTTCCGGCGCTTTGGTGTTTACGGTAATGGTGCGTTGGGTTTGGGTAGTTTCCAAATTGAGGTCGATGCGGTAACCTCCTGTAGTTTTCACACTCTCAAATACCGCAATGACTTGATAGATATTAAAATTAACATCCTTCTGCGTGAATTGCTCCGACACAGGATTTACTCGATCCATTTGCTCTTTTAGAGCATGCCATTCTGCTTCGGTATTAATAATGATCTGTTGTTTGGGAATGCCTTCGTCTCCATTTCCATAAAGGTTGCCTTCAGCAATTATGAAAGGTTCCATGTTTTGCGTTGTTTTATTGGGTTTTGAACCACAGCTAACTAAGGTAAACACGATGGTGCATAGAAGGAAGCAAGTATTTTTCATGGTATTATAATCTATTGGTTGTTTCTCCTGCTAAAATTTCGAACGGCAATTGGTTTTGACTTGGGGGCAATAAGCAAGTTGTAAAGGCACAATAGGCGCAAGGCGGATTGTATAATCTATTGAAATCAATAGTAACAGGCCCGTTGGTACTTGGTATTTCCAAGACATAGTAGCGTCCGCCACCATAAGTGGTATTGCCGGAAGTGGCATCGCCTAACATGATAAAACCATCAGCTTCGGTGTCGAGTTTGTATTCTTTACCTTCAAACTCAAAACTTACAAAACCGGCAAAATCTGTGGCATGCTTATAGCCTAATTTAGATTCTACATCTTTAGTTTGGGTTTGGTCGTAATAGGTAAATTGCCCTTTCAGGATAAATTTTGGATTTAAAGGGAAGGTTTCAAAACCTTTAAAAGCGTCTATGGCCGGATTCTTTGCATCCCAAACCCTAATATAGCGGTTATCCCCTCGGGTAATAATTTGCCATTTCAAATGCTCTTGATGTAGCATTTGTGAACTTCCATAGCTATCAAAAACCATAGGGAGTCTAGCGGATAAGGTGTCGGCTTCTACCGTAATAATTTTGTTTTCAGCAGGAATGAATATAAGGCTATCGCCTAGTTGTGTATAATTGCCAAAGATGGTTTGTAGGGCTTCCTTTTTGGAGGAAGGTTGGTTGGAGGCATTCAGTCCAAAAACAGTACTACTGTCGATAAGTTTTAACAAACCAGATAACTGTAGATAGTTGTCCTTTCTTACCTCATTTTTAGACTTCCAAAACGCTTCAATGTCTTCCTTATACGTTTGATCAATTTTCTTTTCTGAGGAAGCATTTCCGCAGGACATTAAAGCTGTACATAAAAGGAAGAGAAGGATTCGCATGAATTGAGATTTTAGATTTGAAAGTTATGAAATTTAAAGATACTCACTTTTGGGAAATTGGAAGAAGCTCACAATTCATCCTTAAAAACTAACAGCTCAGAGGGTTTGAATTTTAAGAGGGCTATCAGGACATGATATTTGTACCTGTAAACGAACCTATCATGAAATCACTTCTCTATTTATTGGTAATGCTAACCGTGGGCAACACATTTTCACAGCAATTAATTTCAGGTACTGTTGTAGACTCTAAAGGGCTTCCTGTTGTAGGGGCCAATATTTATATTGATGGCACTTATGATGGTGCCACCAGTAATGAAGAGGGCCATTTTGAGTTCGAAACCCTTGAAGAGGGGCAGGTGCATTTGATTGTATCCTATGTGTCTTACGAAACCCATGATGTCACTAAAGCCGTTACAGATTTGCAAAATCTGAAAGTGGTATTGCGAGATTCCGTAAATGCTTTGGATGCCGTGGTGATTTCGGCGGGGACTTTTGAGGCAGGCGATAATTCTAAGGTGTCTGTTTTAAAACCTTTGGATGTGGTGACTACGGCGAGTGCCTTGGGCGATTTTGTAGGAGCGCTGCAAACCTTACCAGGGACCTCCACGGTGGCTGAAGATGGCCGTTTGTTTGTAAGAGGCGGGAGCGCCGATGAAACTCAAATTTTTATAGATGGCATTAGAGTGTTTACACCCTATACGCCTAGTACCAACAATACGCCATCTAGAGGGCGTTATTCCCCCTTTTTGTTTGATGGGATTACGTTTTCAACAGGGGGATATTCTGCGGAATATGGTCAAGCTTTGTCCAGTGTTTTATTATTGAATACGATTGATGAACCCGATCAAGAGAAGACTGATATTGGTTTGATGACGGTTGGAGGTACCTTAGGTCATACCGAAAAAAGGAAACGTCGATCGTTGAGTGTGAACGCCAGTTATATAAACTTGGCACCTTATACGGCAATTTTTCCCGATAGAAATCATTGGGACATTCCTTTTAGGGGAGGACAGGGAGAGGCAGTTTTTAGACAAAAGTTTGATAGTGGTCTGTTGAAATTTTACACAGCGTTTGATGCCGGCAGTTTTGCTTTGACGCAAGAGGATATCAATTATGACGAAGGGGTATATGTGCATTTGAAAAATAGAAATTGGTATACCAATCTGTCCTATCAAGGTACCTTGGGCAAGGGTTGGTCTTTACATTCGGGGATGAGCTATACTTTGGGTAAAAACACTATCGAACTTATGGAAAGTAATATAGTCAATAGGGAACATTCGGGACATTTTAAGTTGACGTTGAAAAAGCATTTTAGTAATAGAGTGAAATTGAGTTTTGGAGGGGAAGCTTTTGTTACCAATTTTGAAGAAAACTTTGAGGAAGATACACTTACCGTTAATTACGGTTTTACTAATCGTATTTCTGCCGCTTATACGGAAGCAGATATCATTTTTAGTAAGCAATTAGCTTTAAAGGCGGGACTAAGGGCCGATTACCATCATTTGTTCCAAAGTATGGAAGTGGCCCCTAGAGCATCCTTGGCTTTCAAAACCTCAAAGAATGGGCAGCTTTCTTTGGCATATGGGCAATTCTATCAAACTCCTTCTAACGACTATTTAAAGTTTGACCAAGGATTAAAGGCTGCGCATACGTCTCATTATATTTTAAACTATCAATATGTAAATGACGGTAAGATTTTTAGGGCGGAAGCTTATCGCAAGGATTATCATAATTTATTGACGTATACTAACCAACAGCCCACTTTTGACAGTGATTTTGGAACAAATGGTGATGGCTATGCCCAAGGGTTAGATGTGTTTTGGCGTGATAACAAAACCTTGAAACATGTGGATTATTGGTTGAGTTATTCCTATTTGGACACCAAGCGAAACTATTTGAATTTTCCAGAGGCAGCCACTCCTAATTATGCCAATACCCATAACCTTTCTGTAGTTGGCAAATATTGGATTGAGGCTTGGAAAAGCCAGTTGGGATTGAGTTATACCTTCGCTTCAGGAAGACCTTACGATAATCCAAACCAAACCGAATTCATGGCAGCTCGAACCAGAACTTACAACAGTTTAAGTGTGAATTGGGCCTATTTAATAAGTCCGCAAAAAATCTTGTATCTATCCGTGAACAATGTTTTGGGGATTAAAAATGTGAACGGCTACCAATATACCAATTCGCCTGATATGAATGGACAGTATCATAGACGTGCTTTATTGCCTGGAGCAGATCAGTTTTTCTTCATTGGATTTTTCTGGACCATTAGCGACGATGGTAAATCTAACCAATTGGATAAGCTGTAATTTTAAAGTAAAGCCCTATCCTAGCTTTCTTAAAATCTTTTTTAAACTGGAAATCATCAGCCCATTGGAGCTCTTTCCAAAGACTAGTGAATTATCATTTTCTTCTACAGTCAAGTTGCCCTGTACTGTTTTTGAATATATTTTTTGCTGTAAGTTGAGGTCGTAAATCTCTAGAGTCACCAATCCAGAATTGAGTTTCTCACTGTAGTTTTTCCCTATTTGTAGACTACCCATGTCGTTGCTCAAGCGCTTGGCTCGTACGGTTATAAAGAAATCAAAACCCGTTCCATTTTTAATATCCAAGAGGGTGGATTTACTCAATGTTTCTGGAAGTTCTTTGGGCAACATTAATTGTTTTGTTTCATAAACGGTTGAGAAGCGATTACCAAGTAAGCTGGAAAATTCATTAACGGTGATGTCGGTCAAGCTGCTCACTAGGCTGGAAGGGGCTTTAATTTTGTTGAGAAGCCATTTGCCATTCTCGAAATTTAAAGTGCCATGAATGTCTCCATAGCTAATGTATTTGGGAGTGTGGCAGGCGTGAAATAATGCTATGAAGCATAGTAGGGTGATAAGTCGGTTCATTGGTTTGGTTGGTTAAGGGCGAAAGTTGAAAGGTTAGGTCTTAAAGTTCTAAGATGATGTTTTGAATTTGTTTGTTATGAGAAATGAGCTGAAAGTTGATGGCATCAAAATTTGATAAGGTTGTCATTTCCTGATCCAAAACGTTTTTGATTTCAGAGCTTCTCGTTTGTAAATAGGTATTCGATGTGAATTCGGAATTTTCAAAGGGAAACAATTTCACTATTAGGGTGTGGCTGCTGGAAGAACCTCCGAAAATACTGGTTGAAATTTTCGATTGGTAGCTAAAGTTGACCAAGCTATCTTTCCTCGTTACTTTAGACATCACCTCTTTATTGGTGTTCATCTTGATGGCTTCTCCTAAATCGGCTGTTTGAGGTTGTATTTTTGATGGCAATAGGTTACAGCTCACAAGCTGACAAAAAATAGTAAATAGGAACAGCGATTTGATAAAGTTCATGTAGTTGAAAGTGTTGGTTAAGACATTTCAAATCTAACAAAGTTTTTCTATTTGAAGAAAAGTACTGTGCAAAATAGAGATTACAATTCAGCTTTTAAAAGTGACAGTTCAGTAGGCTTCTTTTCAAAAGCTTCCTAAAGTGCAGGATATTTGTTTCAACATTAAAACTTAGCATCATGAAACATTTTTTTTACATCATTTTGTTGCTTTTGGGAAGTCTCACCCAGGCACAAGCCAATTTTGAAAAGGGCATGCAAAAGGCCTTTAGTTTATGGGAAGCCAATCAATGGACTGAGGCCGAAAACCTGTTTGAGCGCATTGCCAATGCCGAACGGGACCAATGGTTGCCCCACTATTATATCGCCCAGATGAACAGCTTAAAAAGTTGGGAGGAAAAGGATGCTGTTGTATTAAAGGCTCAATTGGACAAGGCTCAAGAGCACTTAAATACAGCCAAGAGTATCAGTAAGGAAAATCCGGAGATATTAGTGCTTCAGGCCCATGTGTTGACCAATTGGGTGGTGTTTGATGGAATGACTTATGGTATGAAATACTCAGCAAAAATTAGTGAACTGTATGCCAAAGCCAAACAATTGGCACCCAACAATCCTAGGGCGGTTTATGGGAAGGCAGAGTGGGAGATAGGCAGTGCCAAATATTTTGGACAGGACACCTCACCATTTTGTAAGGACCTAAACCATGCCTTGGAACTTTTTGCTACCTTTAAACCTGAGACGCCTTTTCATCCCAATTGGGGGCAGCAAAGGTTGGAACAATTGCTGGCAGAATCCTGTCAAGAAAAACACTAGCATAACATCATGAACAAGTCAATGAAATCTTTCTTTATCGCCTTTGGTATTGGCTGTGCGATATTTGTATTTGGCAATTCACTTTACGGTGGATTTACCAATAAAAGCATCACCGATTATGTCATTGATTTTGTGTTTTACCAATTGTACGCCTTTGTATTGGGCTACTCCAATATGTACTTTTTTCAATATTTGGAGCGCTTTCAATGGAAGCATTACCTCAAGCGAATTGTAGTAGGTGTATTGGGAGCCACCATCATCACTTTAATTGGTTTGTTTGTGTTGAGAGCCTTGACGGCCATGGTATTCAATGGACATTCCTTTGGAAGCTTTTTGGAACAGGAAACACTTGAAGCCTATAAATTTGGACTGTGGATCACCTTGACCGTTATCGCTATTTTTCATGTGATCTTTTTCTACAATCGGTACCAAAAGAATAAAATCAAGGAGCAGCAAGTTATTGCAGGAACGGCCAGTGCAAAATTCGATGCACTTAAAAACCAGTTGGATCCACATTTTTTGTTCAACAGTTTGAATGTGCTTACCAGTTTGATTGAGGAAAACCCTGAGAGTGCCCAACAGTTTACCACCTCGCTTTCCAAAGTGTATCGCTATGTGTTGGAGCAAAAGAACAAGGATTTGGTAACTGTTGATGAGGAGCTGGACTTCGCTAGAACCTATATGACTTTGTTGAAGATGCGTTTTGAAGACAGCATTGTGTTTGATATTCCGGAAAGGGCTTCCAATCCAGACTATAAAGTAGTGCCGCTGTCATTGCAATTGCTCTTGGAAAATGCTGTGAAGCACAATATGGTTACCAGTTCAAAACCACTTTATATCACTATTTATGAGCGTGAAGGAGCGCTTGTAGTGGAAAATAATTTACAGCCCAAACAAATAGTTAAGCGTGGTAGCGGTGTAGGGCTTGAAAACATAAAACAACGCTACGAATTGCTTACCAGTAAAACCGTTAGTATTCACCAACAGCAAGGAAAGTTCTCAGTGGCTATTCCCATGCTGTCCAAAAAAATATCCGTTATGAGACCATCATTACAACCCGCTTCGCAATTTGACGACAGCTATTTGCGAGCCAGAAAACATGTAGACAACCTAAAGGGATTTTATTACAGTTTGATCTCTTACCTGCTCGTAATTCCTTTTTTAATCTTTATCAACTACAAGACCTTTTGGGGCTTCCATTGGTTTTGGTTCCCACTTTTGGGATGGGGCATGGGCCTTATTTTCCAGGCCTACAATGTCTTTGTTAATGATGGCATTTTAGGCCAAAATTGGGAAAACAGGAAGATTAAGGAGTTTATGAAAGAAGAAGAAAATCAACAAAAATGGAGCTGATCATGGAACCGTATCAAAACAATGATAAGTTTCCGCCGCGTTTGGAGGACACTTATATTTATAAGGAAGAAGCTTATTTAAGAGCTAAGAAAAAAGTTGAAAAATTGGTTGGATTTTATTGGCATTTGGCGTCCTATGTAATCGTCAATTTATTCATCATCATTACCATTGCTATTTCAAGTCATGGAAATATTTGGAATTTTGGCACCTTTGCTACGGCCATTTTCTGGGGAATAGGCTTAGGCTTCCATGCCTTTGGAGTATTTGGCCCCGACCTCTTGTTTGGAAAGCATTGGGAAGAACGAAAAATAAGGGAGTTTATGGAAAAAGATCAGCAAAAATGGCAATGAACGTACTGATTATTGAGGACGAAAAACCCTCGGCAAGACGCCTGCAGCGTATGTTGGACAAAATTGGTGTGCAAGTAGATACTTTGTTACATTCTGTGGAAGAATCTATTACTTGGTTTCAATCCAATCCACATCCGGATTTGATTTTTTTGGATATCCAGTTGAGTGATGGATTGTCCTTTGAAATCTTTGAGGCCGTTTCCATCACTTCACCCATCATATTCACCACAGCCTACGATGAATATGCCCTTAGGGCCTTTAAGTTGAACAGTATTGATTACCTTCTGAAACCTATTGATGAAGCAGAGCTGAAAAAGGCAGTAGAAAAATACCAACAGCGTTTGCCCCAACAAGGCTTGATGAGTTTGGATTTTGAAGCCATCAAAAAATTGTTGGTGAATCCTATAGAACGTGATTACAAAAAGCGCTTTTCGGTGAAAGTTGGCCAACATTTAAAATTGATAACCACCGAAAGCATTGAATGTTTTTACAGTGAAAACAAAGGGACCTATGCCCATACAGCTGAAGGACGCAATTATTTATTGGATACCACCTTGGAGCAACTGGAACAGGAGTTGGACCCCGATCTGTTTTTCAGGATCAACCGAAAGTTTTTTGTCAATATCAATGCCATACAGGACATGATTAGTTATACCAATTCCAGATTGCAGATAAAATTGGGGAGCTTTAGGGAACATGAGGTTATTGTGGCCCGGGAACGCGTTAGGGATTTTAAAGATTGGTTAGAATAAATGTCCTAATTAATCCTCATCCACGCGGTTATCATCAAAAGCAGACGGAAGCATTTTAGGAATGAATTTTATAAAAATAGGCAAGAGCAACATACCGCCGGGCAATAAAAAAATGGCCAAACTTGGGATGGTTTTAATGATATCCAAAAGTTGATCGGTCACTTTTTTCTGTTCTTCATCGGTAAGTGGGCGAGTGGTTGATTTGGTGAGTAGGACCATTAATTCCTTGCTTTGCTTCAATTCCTTGAGTAAGCGTTTGCTGTTACGTTTTATAAGCTTGCTGACCATTCTACTGGAATTGTCGTAAAAGCTCTGCACCATGTTTTTGGAATTCAACAGAGCTATTTTGTCCTTGTTGGTTTTGTAAAATACATCGATGTCCTTTACCGATTGTTGAATGACTGTGTCGGGCAATTGCAGATCATTTCCAAAACGTTTTAAAAACTTCTGTTCTTCCGTATCAATAACCTTATCGCTCCAAAAGGCCATACAGACCACATCGGTAATGTAAAATTTGGAGAGAGGGGTTTCCATACAGGTAATGACATCGTCATAACTCAACGCTTCCTTGTTTTGGTATCGCAAAGAAGCCTTGAGCAACTTAATCAAACTTCTGTCATACTGCGATTTTTCAGCTTTATAATCAAATACAGTCACCACAATGGTTTCTATACAGGCTTCCATTTGCTTGATATACGCTTCAGTAATGTTGTGTGTGCTGAGGTATTTTTGGTAGGCCAAAACATCTACAAACAACAAGGCGTTCGTAATAAAATAATTGAAGTTTTTGGTGATGATATTATCATCGATATGCACGCGTTTGTCAATAATGCTCTCCAGTAGCTCAGATGAGGTTTTTTCACCCAATAAATCTTCAAAAAAGGAACTTTTGTAAGCAGCAATGGTATTGTAAAATCCTACTACACTATCAATAAAGTTTTGAGGTTCTTTTTGAATGTGGTGCACATAATAAAAGGCCAATAAAAGGTTGACTTTTCCAAGCTCTTCGTGGGAGAAATCCCTATTGTAAATGCCATTGAGTACTACTTCTACATTACTACCATAAATAAACCCACAATGTTTTAAAGACTCATAAAATTGATAGTCACCATGGTTAAGGAAGGTGTCGTTTTTAGAAACTTCCTTAAGACATTTTTTTATCCAACCATTGGCAGACGGGTTCATAGGCTTTTCTGAAAAATTTAAGGTGTAAAGATACTTTTTAATCTTAAACCCGAAGTGACTTCCAAATCAAATTAGCTTATGCTGTCTTACTTTTCTGAAATGAATGGAATTATTCCATCATACCATCCAGGGTTTCTATAGTACCATCTGGTCTGTGCTGTAATTCTACCATTTTAATGCTCCTTAAATGGGTGACACCATCCGATAATTTACTGTCGTGATGGAACAAATACCATTTGTCTTCAAACTTGCAGATACTATGGTGAGTCGTCCAACCAACCACAGGTGTTAAGATGACTCCGGCATACGTAAATGGACCATAAGGATTGTCGCCAATAGCATAGCACAGCATGTGAGTATCTCCGGTAGAATAAGAAAAATAATAGTTTCCGTTGTGGTAGTGCATCCAAGCGGCTTCGAAAAATCGGCGATTGTGGTCACCTGCCTTTAGTGGCTCACCAAATTTATCCAAGATGAGCAAATCCTTTGGCATTTCCGCAAATTCCAAAAGATCATCGGTAAGTCTGGCCACTTTAGGGCAGAGAGCAGGTTCATGATCTTGCGGGATATGGGCAAAAGGACTTTCTGGTTCATCGGCATTGAAATGGTCTGTTCTCCAACGCTGCAATTGCCCACCCCAAAGGCCTCCAAAATACATATAGTGTTCACCATCTTTATCTTTAAATACGGCAGGGTCTATGGAAAAGCTTCCTTTAATCGCTTCGGGCTGTGGGGTGAAAGGCCCTGTTGGTGAATTGCTTACAGCCACACCAATTCTAAAAATCCCTTCACGGTCTTTGGCCGGAAAATAAAGGTAATAGGTGCCGTCCTTTTCGGCTGCATCTGGTGCCCACATTTGTTTTTCTGCCCATTGTACATCTTTTACGTGTAAAGCCACCCCATGATCTAGAGCTTCGCTATCAGGAGTGTCCATTGAAAATACATGGTAATCTTCCATGTCGAAGTGACTTCCTAAATCGTCAAAGGCTTCACCTGCATCAATGTCGTGTGAAGGATAGATGTATAGTTTTCCGTTGAATACATGAGCCGAAGGATCGGCTGTGTAAATATGTTTTACGAGATGTCTGGCTATTTTATTCATGAGCTGTGGTGTTTGTGGTATTAGCCTGTTTAATAAGGTCGGTTACAATTGGTTTTGCCTTGTTGCTTCTGTCAAACAATAAAGGGTAATCAGTTCTTCCGGGAATTGGGAAGTCATTTTTCCAAGAGTTCCCATCGTTAACGCCCCAAGTGGTTACCCTTGTAATGCTTTTACTGTTTTTCTTCCATATATTGAACACCTTTTGGAAACGTTCCTGTTGGGCCATTGCCATAGAATCTGGCAATCCTGTTTTAAAAGGATCCATTTTCTCCATATAGGCAGCACGTTCCGAAATATCGGCAGTCATTTGTCTGTTGGGCCATTTTAAAACCGAAAGATCAAATTCGGTAATCATCACGGTGCCCAATTTTGAAAAGGCTTCAATACTTTCTTCATATACTTTTAAGTCGGGGTTGTCCATAGAAACATGGCTTTGCATGCCTATTCCAGTCACTTTAATCCCTTTTTCCTGAATGGATTTTACCAAATTGACAGCACCTTGGCGTTTTTCAGGATTCGAAAGATTGTAGTCGTTGTAGTAAAGTTCCGTATCAGGATCTACTTTCTGGGCAATGCCAAACATAATTTCCACCCAATCTGGCCCGATGATGGTGTAGAATTTACTCTCTCGCATTGTACCATCTTCATTGAGGGCTTCATTGACCACATCCCAACCTTTTACTTTGCCTTTGTAGCGGGTCATGACGGTGGTAATATGGTCTGTCATTCTTGCAATCAATTCTTCCCTAGTGACATCATTCCCTTGGTCGTCTACAAACAGCCATGGAGGTGTTTGCGAATGCCACGCCAGGGTATGCCCTGTAATGAACATGTTGTTCTTCATTCCAAAGTTGACGAAGGCATCAGCATCCTCCCAAAAGTAGGTGTCTTTTTCAGGGTGGATCAGTCCCGATTTCATACAGTTTTCTGCAACAATGGCATTGAAATGGGTTTTGATCACACTATTGGTGGCCGCATCCCGTTCATGGATTTGATTCACATTAAGAGCTGTGCCAATATAAAAATCACTTTTTAAAGCTTCCTTCAAAGAAGTGACTTCTTGAGGCTTATCAATCTGGGTGTCTTTAGATTCTTTTGCCTTGCAGCCTATAATCAGAAGAGAAAGAAGAAGATATTTAAGTTTCATAATCCTTGTAATTTGAAATTGATTATCTACGTGCTTTTAGGTCGTTTTCAATTTGGGTCTCCATTTGCTTATTGATGACATAGAAAAACAAGATGGCAGCGCCTATCAAAAATGGAATGGCAGGATAAATACTCACCAACATTTTAGCTCCCTGAGCCACACTTTCGGGTTGTATGATTTCCTGACCAGCAGGTACCATATCTTTATTAATGTAACCATATCTTCCCAAAATCCAAGTTACCAAGGCCCCACCAATACTTAAACCGGCTTTAAGGCCCACCATCATGGCAGAAAAAATAATGGCAGTGGCACGTCTATTGGTACGCCATTCCGAGTAATCGGCAACATCAGCTATCATGGCCCAAAGAATGGGAATGGTGATGCCATAGAAAAAGCCATGGAGGATTTGCGACCAAAACATCAAGCCAACACTTTTGGGTTGAAAAAAGTAAAAGGCAATGATAAAAAGGGTTGAGATGAATAGAGCGATGCCAAACACATCCCGTTTGCCATATTTGTCAGCCAGTTTTTTGGAGATGGTAATTCCTATTATCATAAAGATAATGCCCCCTGCATTGAATAATCCAAAGCCTGCGGATACAGGGTCGGAACCAAAGAAATTAATCCCCATGTTGGACATCATATCCAAAATAGGACTGATGTATTCGGTTAAGGTTGTTTGATCGACATAATTGTTGAAATAATATACATACGAGCCTCCTTTCATGGCCAAAGTGATAAAAATCAATATGGTTAAGGATAGCATGATGACCCAAGGTCTGTTTTGAAACAAATCGGATAAGTCCTCTTTTAAGCTTGCCTGTTGCTCAGGTTTTGGGACAATACGTTCCTTGGTTGAGGCAAACGTGATGAGGAGCATTACTGTTCCAATAATGGCCAACCAGGTCATTACGGTTTCTATCCCGGCAGCCTTATCGCCTTCCCCCACATACATGATAATTGGGAGCATGAGCACCTGTACAAAGAACTGCGCAAACATAACAGCTACAAAACGATAGGCCGACATGCTGTTGCGTTCTTTCATATCTCCGGTAATCACACCGCTCAAGGCCGAATATGGCAAGTTGTTGGCGGCATATAATAGCAGGAGTAGGGTATAGGTTACTACGGCCCAAATAACTTTACCCTTATAAGAGAAGTCGGGAGTTGTAAAGGCCAAAAGCGCCACAACACCCAAGGGAACCGCAGTATAAAGGATCCAAGGTCTGAATTTTCCCCAGCGGGATTGGGTTCTGTCGGCCACGGCCCCAATGATAGGGTTGAAAACAAAGGCGGCCACAAGGCCAACTGTGAGCATGATTACCGAGGCATGGTTGTTGTCCAAGCCGTAAATATCGGTGTAGAAAAAGGCTAGGTAAGTAATTAAGGTTTGAAATACGAGATTGGCGGCCAAATCTCCCAAGGCGTAGCCAACCTTTTCCATTACGGAGAGCTTTTGAGAATCTGAAGTCATTCTACAAGTAGTTTAATTATGGGTTAGAAGTTAGTTTTTGTGGATTATTACTTCAGCGAATCCATCTGTTGCTGCCTTTTCAATTTTCGGCTTGTAGAAATAATCTCTTTGCAATCTACGAAAAAAATAGGGTAATTTTCATGAAAAACGCAACCGATTGTGAAAGAATTTATGGATAATGGAATTTGCTTGTAAAACAGGCGGTTTCGAGCAGTTTTTGGGAGTTTTATGGGATAAAAAAAGATGCCCATTCAGGACATCTTTTTTATGTTGTTAAAAGTGGAAATTCACTTCTATTGGTGAACATTCTTTTCTTCCTCAATAATACCGCCACAGCTTACACGACCACCGGCGTTACCTGTAGGTTGTGTGGTGAAATCGTCTGTACCTTGATGTACAATTACGGCTTTCCCTAAAATGTCTTTGGAAGGATCTCCACAACCAATACACCATTCATCGGTACTAAAAGAAATGGTACCATGTCCTTTGGCATCGGCTGTAAAATTACCTATATCACCTTTATGGTAACCTTCGGAGCTGCCCCATTTGCCATGAGGTTGTGCTGTTGGGTTCCAGTGACCACCACTGGAAGTTCCATCCTCTGCAGAGCAGTCTGCTTTTTCGTGTAAGTGGATGGCATGTTCTCCCTCACTCAATCCGTCGAATACGGCCACCATGGATACAATCCCATCAACTTCCTTAAAAAGGACATTTCCAGAAACATTGCTTTTACTTTTTGGCTCCAATCTCACCTTAATTTTTTTTGTTTCGGCAGCGTGATTATCCATCTCTGTTTTCTCCGGTGTGGTTACCGTTTCGGTACTTTCTTGCTCAGTACCTTCCATAGTTTTTTTATGATCGTTTTTACATCCCATAAAAAGGCTAACTGCCAATATAGGAACTATTAAGATTGATGCTTTCATTGTTAATTTGGTTTGAATTTTACCGAAAGTTAAGGATTATATGAAGAATACTAAAATTTATTTGAAGTCTAGGAACCACAGTTTTGATTGTAAATAAATAAGGTTTTCGATGTTAATTTCATGGTCATTGTACGTAAAAGCTGAATAAAAATCGTAATTTTATCCTTGGAAAAAACATAACCTAAACTACTTATTACAATGAAAAAAATTATTGTTCCTGTTGACTTCTCTGAATATTCTGAATATGCATTGGAAGCAGCAGCAGCCATAGCCAGAGAGCATGATAGTGAAATATTGGTAATGCACATGCTTGAAATTTCTGAGGCGGTTTTAAATACGGGAGATATTGAGCAAGGAGAAAAAGCTGTATTTTTCTTAAAGATTGCAGAACAGAAATTTGAAACTTTCTTGGATAAACCTTATTTGGAAGGTTTAACAGTGACCCCTGTAGTAAAGCACTTTAAAGTATTTAGTGAATTGGCAGAAGTGGCCGCAAGCCATAGTGTAGACTTAATCGTTATGGGATCGAAGGGCGCTAGTGGGTTCTCAGAGATTTTTGTTGGATCCAATACTGAAAAGGTTGTAAGACATTCTGATGTACCTGTATTGGTTGTGAAAGAAAAATTGGCCAATGTAGAATTTAACAATGCCGTGTTTGCTTGCGATTTCTCTAGCAAAACTTATGGCGTGTATAAAAAGGCAATGTCCCTTTTCAAAGCTATGAAAGTGACTCCACATATTCTTTATGTGAACTTGCCTTCAGACAGTTTTAGAAATTCTGATGAAATTGAAGAGAAGATCACCAACTTCTTGAACAAGACCGATGGTAATTTAGATCAAAAAGAAAACGTAGCTATTGTTAATGATTATACCGTTGAAGGAGGGGTATTTAATTATGCCAACAAAATCAACGCCGATTTAATTGCAGTGGCTACACATGGTAGAACTGGCTTTTTACATTTCTTTGAAGGAAGTATCTCTGAAGATATTGCCAACCATGCATCATTGCCTGTGTTGACTTTCAAAATCTAAGTTTTTGATAAAAGAAAAAAGAAAAGGGTTGGAATGTTCCAACCCTTTTTTGTTTAGTGACACTCTATATGGCTACTGGCCATAGGAGTTGATGGAGCAGGAGAAAGGTAAGGGATGCCCAACCCTAAGCCTCTAAGGATAAACATCAGTCCAATTATTACCACGAATACCGGAATGGCTTTTTGGATGCGTTGTTTTACTTCTGAACTGAGGAACTTTCCTAGATAAATGGCAGAGGTCATTAAAGGAACCGTACCTAAACCAAAAAGCGCCATATACAAACTCCCCTCTAACATATTTTGGTTGGCAATGGCCCCAAAGATGGCCATGTAAACCAATCCGCAGGGTAAAAATCCATTTAGAAAGCCGATGGTTAAAAAGGTGTCGGCAGTTCTTTTTTGTAGTGCATTGCCTAGATTTTGTTTAATTTTTGAAATTACCTTAAAAATAGGAGCCGTAAGTCGGGAGGTACTGAATTTCCCTTGGGGAAGTAAGATCGCCAAGATCATCATAATCCCGATGGCAATGGAGAGCTGTTGTTGGATCCCGAAGAGATATAGGCTTTTTCCAATGAGTCCAAAAACAAAGCCCATAATACTATAGGCCAAAATTCGGCCCAAGTGGTAAATAGCAATTTGCCCCACTTTTTTTGTGGTATTGGAACGGTCTACAGGCAGCATAAAGGCAATGGGCCCGCACATGCCTACACAGTGTAAACTTCCCAATAATCCCAATATAAAGGCCGTCCAGAGCATTTTAGTAAACTATTTGTTGTTTGTACAAATAAGATGTGTTGTTATAAGTCCAGTCTATTCTTATGTCCCAACGTCCTTCCAAAAGGCGGTCATTAGGAATCAAGACCGTATGGTCCGTAAGCTCAATGGCTGCTTTATAATCCAAATGCTTGTTGGAAGGGCGATACAATTCAATATTTCCTGCGATTTTTTGGGTTTCCAAATTTTCAGGAAAACTGATGAGCATTCCACTATCTGTTTTTTGCCAACGTAAGTTTTCTTCCAAATTTTTGGCATTGTTGAGTTTGTCAATATCATGTTGGAATTCCAATTCCTGTTGGTAGTAATCTTCGGTTACTAAATGGTGGTCATTTCGATTTTTACTCATTATCACCACAAAGTAGAGTATAAAGCTCATAAAAGCTATAAAGGCAATTACAATACCTGTTCCCCAATTAAATTTCATAGCTTATAGTTTTTAGATTATTTATAACTTCTAGGACCTAAAAAATTAACCGTTGTTGTTTCAATCAATTCATCGTTGCTGTAAACATCAATAGTCAATTTATTTTTGTCCCCTTTTAAATCTCCTTGTTTAATTTCAATAAACAAGGTCCCTTCTGCAAGTTCCTGTCCGGGCACATCAAACTTATCCTTGGCCGACACCAAATTAATGGTACCCTCATAATTTCTTAGTTTGAAACTAATGTTTTCAATGTCCTTAGACGTTTTATTTACCAATTTATAAGTGAAGACATTGCTGATAATATTGTCATCCTTATGTTCATACAATTGTCCTGGCAATCTTAAAATGGTCGCTTCTACATCGCTTCGCAATGCCAAAAGGCCAATTAAGAATCCAATCAATATGGTAAGAACCGCAATATAGCCTTTCATACGAAGGGTAAGTTTGAACTTTTCCTTCTTCTCAATTTCATCTTCACTGGCATATCTAATCAATCCTTTTGGAAGGTTGATACTTTCCATGATATGGTCGCATTCATCAATACAGGCAGTACAGTTTACGCATTCCAACTGTGTCCCGTTTCTAATGTCTATACCGGTAGGACATACATGCACACATTGCAAACAATCGATACAATCGCCATGTCCAAGGGCTTGACGGTCTTCATTCTTTCTGAATTTTTTTCTTCCGTTTTCGCCTTCACCACGTTTATCGTCGTAAGCCACTACAATGGATTTGGTATCCAAAAGTACACCTTGTAACCTTCCATAAGGACAGGCAATGATGCATACTTGTTCCCTGAACCAAGCAAATATAAAATAGAATACTCCTGTGAAAATGAGCAACGGAAACAAGGTGCCCAAATGCTCGAAAGGACCGTCCATAATATTGGAAAGAAGCTTGTCGCCACCAATAAGATAGGCTAAAAACACGTTGGCAATTAGGAAGGAAATCAATAAAAAGATGCTCCATTTTAAAGCACGCTTTCTAATTTTTTCCGCATTCCAAGGTTGTCTGTCCAAGCGCATTTGTTTGCCGCGATCACCATCAATCCAATATTCAATACGGCGGAAGACCATTTCCATAAAAATGGTCTGTGGACAAATCCACCCGCAAAAGATACGTCCGAAACCTACCGTGAATAAGGTGATGAACAAAATGCCAATCACCATGGCAATCACGAACAAATAGAAATCCTGTGGCCAAAATGGGAACGAGAAAATGTTGAAGCGCCTTTCCAGCACATTGAACAGTAAAAACTGGTTGCCATTAATTTTAATAAAGGGTGCCAAGAATAGAAACGCCAACAAAGCATAGCTTACCAACTTACGTTTGTCGTAATAAGGTCCACTTGGTTTTTTAGGGTATACCCATGCGCGTTTCCCTTCCTTAGTGACAGTGCCAATAGAATCTCTAAATGTTTCTTGTTCCGGAGTATCCATAATTTAGGTTATTGCACTGAGGCAGTGGCAGTGGAATCTACTACTGTTTCTGCTTCAGGTTCGTTTGGGGTAGCAGGAGCTTCAGGGGTTTCTGTAGGAGCAGTTTGTCCTTCCGGAGCCCATAAATCACCTTGTGGTTCTTTAGGTTCGGCAGGCGTGGTACCTTGGAATTGCAACACATAGCTGGCTACTTGTGCAATTTGCGAAGGTTTTAAACTTTGCTTCCAGGCAATCATCCCTTTTCCGTTACGACCACCTTCTGAAATGGTATGGAATACATTCTTGATTCCCCCACCCAAAATCCAATAATTATCAGTTAGGTTAGGACCAATTCCTCCACCACCATCTGCTTTGTGACAAGCCACACAGTTGGCATCGAAAATGGCTTTTCCTGCACCTAGGTCTTTTGCATCGGTCAATACTTCAACGGTATTGGCATCCACCAAATCCTTGGCTGTTTTTTTGTATTCTTCAATGGCAGCCTTAGCTTCTGCGTATTCTGTTTTTAGTTCGTCATACTGCCCGTCGGCATTGAATACTTCATATTTAAATAAGTATACGAAGGCAAAAATAATGGTTGCATAAAACCCATATAGCCACCATGGTGGAAGGTCGTTGTCAAGTTCTTGAATGCCATCGTAGTTGTGGTCCAAAATGATTTCGTGCTCCAATTCAATAGGTTTGGAACCCAAAAGTTTAAGGTAGGTACGCTTGATCCAAGCAACAAATTTTGGGTCTTTGGCTTGGGCTTCATCATAACGCTTTTTACCTTCTTCGTCCAAACTTTGGTAAAGGATATTGTCCATAGAACTTACAATCCCTTCAATACCTATGAGCAACAAAAGCACAAATATGACAAATAGCAATAGGGCTGGCTGTTCTAAAATGGCAGGCTTGCCATGGGAGTCTATATTATATTCTATGAGTCCTACTATAAAAAAGAAGATGACAGGTACTCGTATCCAGGATGGAATTAATTTTCTCATAATTAATCGATATTTTGGTTGTCTAATGGAAGGTTACTCATTCTAGAGATGTACTCTTTTTTGGCGGTAAATACCCACCAAAAAAGAAGTACAAAAAAGATGAAAAATATCAGTAGTGAAATGATGGGGTAGATTTCTATCCCTTCAATACTGTCCATATGATGTTTTATAAATTTTAACATAAGGCCTTAGTTTGAACTAGATGAAACATCCTGTTTTACTTTAATATCTGTACCTAAACGCTGTAGGTAGGCAATAAGGGCCACAATTTCACGATTGCGCATTTCCACGAAATCAGCACCTCCAGATTTTTTGTCGGCTTCATAGGTTTCAGCGAAGTCTGGATCGGAATACAAGTTCTTCTCAATTTGAGTTCCTTGCTCCAACATTTGTTGTTGGGCATTGGCAATTTCCTCATCGGTATAAGGCACTCCCAATTTCACCATAGTACGCATTTTGGCTTCTGTTTGCGACTTGTCCAGTTCATCTTTAATCAACCAAGGGTATCTTGGCATGATAGATCCTGATGAAGTACTTTGTGGATCGTACATATGGTTTAAGTGCCAGTTGTCGGAGTACTTTTGACCCAAACGGTGTAAGTCTGGCCCCGTACGTTTACTTCCCCATAAGAATGGGTGGTCGTATACAAATTCCCCTGCTTTGGAGTATTCACCATAACGTTCTACCTCACTTCTAAACGGACGTACCATTTGGGAGTGACAGCTCACACAACCTTCACGGATGTAAATATCGCGACCTTCCAATTCCAAAGGCGTATAAGGTTGGATACTGCTAATAGTTGGAATATTGGATTTTACCATAATGGTTGGTACAATCTGCACAATACCCCCAATAAGGATGGCGATTGTGGCGTAGATGGTCAATTTAACAGGTTTACGCTCTAACCAAGTGTGGTAGCCTTCACCTGCAACACGGTGCTTAGCGACTGGTTGAAGTGCAGGAGCTTCTGCCAATTCATCGGTAACGGATGCATTAGAAGTTCTGATGGTTGCAATAATATTGTATACCAAAATCAAGATACCAATTACATACATGGTTCCTCCAATGGCACGCATTAAGTACATTGGCATGATTTCGGTTACAGTTTCCAAGAAGTTACCATATACCAAGGTACCGTCTGGGTTGAATTGTTTCCACATACTAGCTTGGGTAAATCCAGCCACATACATTGGAAGTGCATACATGATGATCCCTAAAGTACCTATCCAAAAGTGTAAGTTGGCCAATCCAACAGAATATAATTTGGTTTTGTACAAACGCGGTATCAACCAGTAGATCATTCCGTAGGCCATAAATCCGTTCCAAGCTAAGGCTCCTACATGTACGTGGGCAATGATCCAGTCTGTAAAGTGAGCCACAGCATTCACACTTTTTAAAGAAAGGGTAGGCCCTTCAAAAGTAGCCATACCATAACCAGTAATAGCCACTACCATAAATTTCAATACCGGGTCAATACGTACTTTATCCCAAGCACCTCTCAAAGTAAGAAGCCCGTTGATCATCCCTCCCCAAGACGGCATGATAAGCATCACAGAAAAGGCAACTCCTAGGTTTTGTGCCCATTCAGGAAGCGCCGTGTACAACAAGTGATGAGGTCCGGCCCAGATATAAATGAAAATCAGGGACCAGAAGTGGATGATGGATAAACGATAGGAATAAATTGGTCTATCGGCAGCTTTTGGAACAAAATAATACATTAATCCCAAAAACGGCGTGGTCAAGAAGAATGCTACCGCATTGTGGCCATACCACCACTGCACCAAAGCATCCTGTACTCCGGCGTAAACCGAGTAACTTTTCAGTCCGCTTACAGGTAGTTCCAAACTGTTAAAGATATGCAGAACCGCAACCGTTACAAAAGTGGCTAAGTAGAACCAAATGGCTACATACATATGACGCTGTCTACGTTTTAAAATGGTTCCGATAAGGTTCCATCCAAAAACCACCCAAACTACTGCAATGGCAATATCTATAGGCCATTCCAATTCGGCGTATTCTTTGGAAGTCGTGAAACCTAAAGGCAGAGAGAGCGCAGCGGAAACAATAATTAACTGCCAGCCCCAAAAGTTGATGTTACTCAGTGTGTCACTGAACATTCTAGCCTTTAGAAGTCGTTGGGAGGAGTAGTAGACCCCAGCGAAAATGGCGTTTCCAACAAAGGCAAAAATAACGGCATTGGTATGCAACGGACGCAAACGTCCAAAGCTCAGCCAAGGAATGCCCTCGGTTAGGTTTGGGAAAATAAACATGAACGCCAGCAAGAGTCCTACGAGCATTCCAACAACACCCCAAAGCATGGTTGCTGTGAGGAATTTCTTGACGATTTTATTGTCGTAATAAAATTGTTCTACTTCCATAATTTAATTGGTCTTTTTGTGTTTAACTGAAGGTTTTTGTACATCTTTTACAAGCTCGTCTTCAAAGAGCATGCGTATGGAGGGTGTATAGCTATCGTCGTACTGTCCTTTTCTTACGGCCATAACAAAGGCGAAGAAAAACACAACGGCAACCACAATGCTGATACTTAGTAATAGGTATAAAACACTCATAATGTGTTGAATTGATACTTAAATTTAGGGTTTAATTTGCTTAGTTTCATAGTCCAGTAATTTTTAATTTAGTTTTTTGCCCAACATATTGGTAGCAATGGTGGTGAATACCACGATGCTAATAGAACTCAAGGGCATTAAGATGGCTGCGATAACTGGTGATAATTGACCGGTTACGGCGAAAAAGAGTCCTATAAGATTGTATACCAGCGATAGCATAAAGCTCCACTTGATGATTTGGATGGCTTTTTTGGAGGTTTGAATGTATTGGTACAAATAATTGAATTTTGAAGCGTCCAAAATGGCGTCGCAAGCAGGGGAAAATACATTCACATTTTCTGAAATGGCAATCCCTACATTGCTTTGGGCCAAGGCTCCAGCATCATTCAAACCATCTCCAACCATTAGTATTTTGGCACCTTCGCTTTGGTGGTGTTTGATGTATTCCAGTTTGTCGTCTGGCTTTTGGTTGAAGATCAGTTTTGTTTTGGCGGGCAACAACTTTTTAAGATTATCACTTTCACCATCATTATCTCCAGAAAGAATTACTAAATCGTTTTCTTTTTTTAACAGATTAAAAAGTTGCGTTAGCCCTTTTCGATAGTTGTTGTAAAAAGTGTATTTACCTTTATATACGTTGTTGGTGCTAATGTGTACACTCGTTTCCAGAACAGACGAGGTTTCAATTTTTCCAACAAAATTTGCCGAACCTATTTTAATAAGGTCACTGTTAAATCTACCTTCAATACCTTGTCCTGGGTGCTCTTCAAAATGACCCAAAGGCAAAATATCATGCTCCTTTAGTAGTTGGTAAAGGCTGCGGCTTAAAGGGTGGTTGGAATTACGAACGGTACTTTTTAAAAGTTCTTCCTCTTGATTGGTCAACGGCATACCATCATACACCGCTTGAGTCTGTTTGTTGGAGGTAATGGTGCCAGTTTTGTCAAAAATAATCAGGTTGATGTCAGCCAATTGTTCAATCACCGATGCATTTTTGAGATAGAATTTATGTTTGCCAAAAATTCGTAAAATATTGCCTAAGGTAAATGGCGCAGCCAAAGCAATGGCGCAAGGGCAGGCAATGATGAGTACTGCCGTAAAAACATTCATGGCTTTGCTAGGGTTGACGACTAACCAAATCAAGGTAGCAATAAGGGCAATGCTTAATACGGCAATGGTAAAGTGTTTACTTATGGTATTGGTCAATGTGGTAAAGCGGTGCTCTTTATCCTGTTGAAACACCTCATTGCTCCACAATTGTGTTAGGTAACTTTGTTCTACTGGTTTTACGGCTTCCATTTCTATCACACCAGAAGTCTGCTTGCCTCCGGCAAAAAGCTTATCACCCGAAACCTTTTTCACTTTTTTGGATTCTCCCGTCACAAAACTGTAGTCGATAGCGGCATCTCCTTTCAATAAAATTCCATCTACAGGGATCAGTTCTTCATTTCTTATGAGCAAACGGTCTCCTTTTTTGATGTCGTAAACCTGAATATTGCTTTCTTGGCCATTTTCCAATTTGGTAACGGCAATAGGAAAATACGATTTGTAGTCACGTTCAAAAGAAAGGAAAGAGTAGGTTTTCTGTTGAAAGAACTTCCCAACCAATAAAAAGAACACCAAGCCGGTAAGGCTGTCGAAAAAGCCGCTGCCCAAATCGAAGATAATTTCAATGGTACTTCTTATAAATAGGACGGCAATTCCTAGGGCTATTGGCACATCAATATTTAATAGTTTTGAGCGCAGCCCTTTGTAGGCAGACACAAAATAGTCTTGTGCTGCATAGAATACCACGGGAAGGGAAAAGGCAAACATCAACCACCTAAAGACTACTTTGTACTGTTCCAACCAAAATTCCCCAACTTCAAAATATTCAGGGAAGGACAGGAACATGACGTTTCCAAAGACAAAACCAGCAATTCCCAATTTGTAAATTAAGGAGCGGTCAATCTGCTTTTTATTGTTTTTAAAATCGTCCAGACTTATATAAGGTTCATAACCAATACTGCTTAATAGCAATACCAATTCCTTTAGGGAGCAGGCGTCACTATTATAGGTGACAGTCACGGTCTTTTTTCCAAAATTAACCTGAGAGCTGCTTATATGGCGGTTGAGCTTGTTGAGGTTTTCCAGAATCCAGATACAGGAACTACAATGCACATGCGGAATATACAGAGTTGTAATCTGTACATTACCATCATTAAAATCGGTAAGCTCATCAATAATGGATGCTTCCGAAAGGAAATTGTATTTGTGTTGTTGGATTTTTGGAGTCGCTCCAGGAGAAGATTGGAAATCGTAGTAACAGGTCAGTCCATTATCCGAAAAAATCTCATAAACGGTCTTGCAACCATTACAACAGAATACTTTTTCGTCCAAAGTAATCGTGTTGGAATTGCAATAATCGCCACAATGATAGCAGGTTAGACCCTCCATGAATTTTTGTTTAATCTGTTAAACAAAGGTTAAAAGATAAGAAAAAATATAATATGATAATTATCAGCTTTGATCCTGAAGTACCGATGAGTGAATTTAACTATTTGTGTTACAGGGTTTTATGATTTGTTTTTTTGAAAAGGAGCCGTGGAGTGGCTCTTTGGATGGTGTTTTGGGATGTACTGCGATAACATTCGGATGGCGTTCCAAAAAATTGTAATTTTATAGGGCTATGAAAACAAAGGGCTATTTTTTTAAGGGATTTGTCTTTAGAAATTATGAGGCACCGGAGCAATCTATTTTTTATAAGCTTCTGGATATCTTTATGGAATTGATTATCCATACTTCGGGCGATTTTGATGAAGCTATTGATTGGTTACGGGAATTGGATAAGGAATACAATCTCACGACAGAAGATTATACCATAGACGATTTTATTGAAGACCTTAAAAAGAAAGGCTATATCCGCGAAGAATTGCGTCCTGATGGAGAAGGAGGCTTGGGGATTACCTCGAAAACAGAACGTGCGATTAGAAGAGCGGCCTTGGACCAAATTTTTGGAAAAATCAAACGCAGTGGCCAGGGGAACCATAGAAGCAAAAGCCCTGGGATTGGAGATGAGCATACAGGCGACTATAGAGAATATCAATTTGGGGATGCTTTAGACCGTGTGTCCATGACCGAAAGTTTAAAGAATGCCCAAATCAATCATGGCCTTGGAAATTTCAGGTTGTCTGAGGACGATTTGGTAGTGGAGGAAACCCTTCACAAGTCCCAAATGAGTACGGTTTTGATGATTGATATCAGCCATAGTATGATTTTATATGGAGAGGACCGCATTACCCCAGCCAAAAAAGTGGCCATGGCCTTAGCGGAATTGATCACTACCCGTTACCCAAAGGATACCTTGGATATTTTGGTGTTTGGTAACGATGCGTGGCAAATCCAAATTAAGGACTTGCCCTATCTACAGGTTGGCCCATACCATACCAATACGGTGGCCGGGTTGCAATTGGCCATGGATTTACTAAGACGTAAGCGCAACACCAATAAGCAAATCTTTATGATCACCGATGGAAAACCAAGTTGTTTGCGTTTGCCCAATGGCGAATATTATAAAAACAGTTACGGCTTGGACGATTTTATAGTCAATAAGTGCTATGCCATGGCACAGCAGGCAAGACGGCTTCATATTCCAATCACTACTTTTATGATTGCCCAAGATGCTTATTTAATGCAATTTGTTCGTGAGTTTACCTACGCCAACCAAGGAAAGGCCTTTTATACAGGGCTGAAAGGTTTAGGCGAAATGATTTTTGAAGATTACGAAACCAATAGAAAAAAACGCATCAAAGGATAACAGGTCTTTTTCGATAAACCAAAACTAGATATCAAACCTATGAATATATCAGCCATTACCACTTTAGGAGCTTTAAAAAAGGCAGGGTATAAATACCAGTCGATTAAAGATGAGTTGCGGAATAATCTAATAGAAAAGCTTAAAGAGGAGGAGGAAACGTTTGAAGGCGTCCACGGATATGAGCATACCGTAATTCCTGAATTGGAGCGTGCCATTTTATCCCGACATAACATTAATTTATTAGGATTGCGAGGACAAGCCAAAACAAGATTGGCGCGGCTGATGGTAAATTTGTTGGATGAATATATTCCCGTAGTGGAAGGTTCCGAAATCAATGACGATCCCCAAAGACCGTTGTCTAGATATGCTACGGAACTAATTAAGGAGAAAGGTGATGATACACCTATTGTTTGGTTGCATCGCAGTGAACGCTTTGCTGAAAAATTGGCAACGCCAGACGTTACGGTTGCCGATATTATTGGTGATGTAGATCCTATAAAAGCGGCCAATCTTAAATTGAGTTATGCCGATGATCGTGTGATTCATTACGGGATGATTCCTAGGGCCAATCGGTGTATTTTTGTAATCAATGAATTACCCGATCTACAGGCCAGAATACAGGTGGCGCTGTTCAATATTTTGCAGGAAGGAGATATTCAAATTCGTGGATTTAAATTGCGTTTGCCTTTGGATATCCAATTTGTGTTCACGGCAAATCCAGAGGATTATACCAATAGAGGCAGTATTGTAACCCCGCTTAAAGACCGTATTGGTTCCCAGATTTTAACCCATTATCCCCAAGATTTGGAAACCGCAAAACTCATTACCCAACAGGAAGCCAAATTGGATGCTAGACAAGCTGAAAACATTGTAGTGCCTGAATTGGCAAAGGATTTGTTGGAGCAAGTGGCTTTTGAAGCACGCGAAAGTGAGTTTATAGATGCCAAAAGTGGTGTGAGTGCCAGATTGGGAATTACCGCCTATGAAAATTTATTGAGTACCGCCGAACGTCGCGCTTTGCAATGTGAAGATGAAAATACCACGGTACGTATGGGAGATTTTATGGGAATCATTCCGTCCATCACGGGGAAAGTAGAATTGGTGTATGAAGGAGAGCAGGAAGGAGCTTCGGTGGTGGCTTACAATCTAATAGGGGATGCTGTAAAAACTTTGTTTGTGGAACTGTTCCCTAAGATTGAAAAACTGAAAAAGGAAGGCGATGCCACACCTTATGATGATATTGTATCTTGGTTTTTCAATCAAAAGGAGGGGTTTGAATTATTGGACGATGTGCCGGATAGGGATTACCAACAGTTATTAGATAGCATCCAACCATTGGACGCTTTGTTGGAAGAATATGCACCAGACATTCCAGCATCTGATACGTATTTTTTGAAGGAGTTTGTACTGTGGGCTTTGGTTGAATTTAAACAATTGAGCAAATACCGTTTCACTGAAGGCATACAATTTAAAGATCCTTATGGTAGTTTTTTCGGAGGTATTTAATAGCCTCCACGACTTTTAATATTGTCACCACACAGTTGTACGATTTCTGAAATACGTTTGGCCCTAGTGGCTTCACGTTTGGCTTGGTTCAACCAATACAAATAGCTTTTTCTATAGGAAGGTGCAAAGTTTTGGTAATTTTCAAAGGCTTTGGGATGTTGCTCGAAAGCTTCTTGAAGATCTTTAGGGATGATGCCATTCTCAACATCGTCCAAACTTATCCAACTGCCATTGTCCTTGGCAATTGCTATAGTTCTCAATCCACTTTCATGCATTAGGTCGGCTTCCAAAAGCTCTTCGATGTAGCTTTTGTTCACGGCACTCCATACACTTTTAGGATTTCTTGGGGTGAAGTATTGTCGTCGTTTGCCTTCTCCCAAACTTTTTACGGTGGAATCAATCCAACCAAAACAAATGGCCACTTTTACGGCTTCTTCCCAACGCATACTGTCATTGTCATGTCCTACCTTATAAAAAATAAGGTAAACACCCTTGTATTGGGAGTGGTTGCCCAAGAGCCATTCCCTCCATTCTTCATGGGTTTTAAAATAGAGTTCCGGAATATGAGACATGAGCAAAGGACTTAATTGGCTATAAACTTTTCTAGTAGTACCCTTACTTCGTCGGTATCCTTGATGTAGTATTTGGCTTTGGTGGTTTTGGAAGCTACCTTCACAGTATATGCCGATTTTGGCAATTCCTCAAACATATATTCATCGGTCCAGTCATCTCCAATGGCAAAAACAAAGTCGTAGGTATTTTCTGGAATCAATCGTAAGCAAGCACGCCCTTTATTGACATTACTGCTTTTTATTTCGATGACTTTGTTTCCGGAAAGTACGCTGAGGTTGTCGTTGGAAATCAATCCTGTAAGGACGGTATTCAATTCCATGGTACGAATTTGTGCCAATTCAGGATCGGCTTTTCGATAGTGCCATGCCAAAGAGTATTGTTTGGTTTCAATAAAGGTTCCAGGGGTGCGGTCTACAAAGGTTTCCAAGATTGGCCTTACGTTTTCCATCCAATCGTTTTTAAGATGCTCCAAGGCTTCCCAGTTTTTATCGGGACGCTTGAGCCATACACCGTGGTCTGTAATAAGATTGTAATTTTTATTTCCAAACCATTTGTTGAAGGTATTTTGGTCCCGTCCACTTATGATTACCAAGTCTGTATTTTCTTGTTCACTTAATGTATCCAAAAGCGCATATAATTGGTCATCTGGACTGGCATCTTTCGGATTGTCCTTAAAGCCAACCAAGGTGCCATCATAATCCAAGAACAGGAGTCTCTTTTTTGCTTTTTTATAATCGGCGAACATCTCTTTTTGTAAGTTGTCATCAAGGCGCTGTGCCACGGCAACAGATTCGGTTACTTTGGTTGCATTAAGAGACTTCATAAATTCATCGGCCCACTTTTCTACGGTGTAACGTTTGAGTCGTTTTTGAAGAATTTTGGTGCGTTTGTGCTGTTCTTCCAAAGGCATTTCCAGAGCCTGTTTTAAGGTGTTGGCGATGTCCTCGAAGTTATTGGGGTTGATGAGCAGTGCTTCGTTCATTTCTTTGGAAGCTCCTGCCATTTCACTTAAAATCAACACGCCATCTTCATTCACTCTTGTGGCGATATATTCCTTGGCTACCAAATTCATCCCGTCACGGAGCGGGGTAATAATGGCCACATCGGAAGACGTGTATAGATCGATTAGATTTTCAAAAGGCATGGCTCTGTAAAAGTACCAAATTGGCGTCCAGCTTACCGTAGAGAACTCTCCATTGATACGCCCTACCAACTCATCGGTTTCCCGCTTTAAACGTTGGTATTGTGGGACATTGGAGCGGGAGGGAACGGCCAACATGATCAACCGTACTTTTTCTTTGAATTCAGGGTATTTGTTTAGGAAATATTCAAAGGCACGTAATCTGTTTGGAATTCCTTTGGTATAGTCCAATCGGTCTATGGACAGAATCATTTTTGCGTCAGGGGATTGTTCGATATGGTCATCTAATCGGCGTTGCAATTCCGATTTTTCGTTGGGTCCCATTTGGTTGTGCCTAAGGGCTGCATCGTGAAATTTGGCATAGTCAATTCCCATTGGGAAGGAGTCTACCTTCACCGTACGATCGCCGTAGGTAATTTTATTGAATTTCACATCCAAACGTAAAATACGTTTTACCGAACTTAAAAAGTGGCGTTCATAGTCATACGTGTGAAAGCCTAGTAAATCAGCTCCCAACATCCCTTTTAAGAGCTCTTCACGCCAAGGGAAGGTTCTGAAGATTTCATAGGAAGGATAGGGGATGTGCAAAAAGAACCCAATGGTAGTATTGGGTTTTTTGTCCCTGATCAGTTCAGGCAGCAGTAATAATTGATAATCATGTACCCAAACCGTATCGCCATCTTCAAGGTTCTCCACTACCACATCGGCAAATTTTTGGTTCACTTCGATGTAGGAGTCCCATTGGTCTTTTTCAAATTCGGTGTATTCCATGAAGTAGTGGAAAAGAGGCCAAAGGGTTTTGTTGCTGAATCCATAATAGAAATTCTCAACATCTTCTTCGTTTAGCGGGACGGCCACACATTTTTCTTTCTTAATGGCTTTATCGACTTCTTTTGAAAGGTCCTCGTCCAATTCCTCTTGGGTCAATCCAGACCATCCTATCCAAATGCCATTGCCATCTGCATGAACCGATTTCATTCCTGTAGCAAGTCCTCCTACGCTCGGGACAATGTTCAGGGAATTCTGTTCTATTTTAACCTGCAATGGTAGTCTGTTGGATACGATGATGGTTTTACTCATGAATTTTGATTTATAAAATTGTTTATACTGTGAATTTTGTTAATTTAATGAAAAATTGAACGTTTTCCATATCAAAAAAGAAAAAAGAATTAATGAACAACTTAGACTACGGTATCATAGGGAACTGCAGAAGTGCTGCATTGGTTTCTAAAACAGGAGCTATAGAATGGTGTTGCCTTCCGGAATTCGATTCCTCTTCGGTATTCGCGAAATTATTGGATGAAAGTATTGGGGGAAGTTTCGAGATTTTGGTGGATGAATCCTATACAATTACCCAAAAATATATTGAGAATACTACAATTTTGGTAACCGCCTTTAGTAGTGGCAATGATGTATTTGAAGTGCATGATTTTATGCCACGTTATTACAAAGCTCACGGAGGCTATCAGTCGCCACCGGAAATCATTAGGTACATTCAATATATTTCGGGGAAACCAACGTTTAGAGTGCTGTACAATCCCAAATTGGAATATGCCAAAGGTGTCACCGAAATGTACATTAAGGAACATTTTATTGTGAGTTTAACTTATGGAGATAAGTTTGACACCCTGTTTCTATATTCCAATTTTGATAAGGAAAAGATCGTCAACGGAGAGCCAATAGAGCTTACAGAAGATGGCTATTTTTTGGTGGGATATAATGAAAAGGTATTTGAAACTACGGTAGAGAGTATGTATTTGGAACATCAGCGCACCAAAGTATATTGGTTGAATTGGATGGACCGGACTCCAAAATACAAACGTTACCAAAAGGAAATTTCTAGAAGCGCCTTAACCTTGAAATTGCTGACCTATGACAAAACGGGGGCTGTATTGGCGGCTGCTACTACGTCTTTACCAGAAACTATAGGAGAAGTGCGTAATTGGGATTATAGGTTCTGTTGGATTAGGGACGCTTCTATGGTTATAAAAGTAGTGTCGAAGTTGGGCCATAAAAATATTGCCAAGCGGTATTTGAAGTTCATTATGGATTTGATTCCAGATAAGGATGAGAAGCTACAGATCATGTACGGCATCAATAAGGAGAAAATGCTCACGGAAGTTACTTTGGGGCATTTAAGCGGATATAAAAATTCCACTCCGGTACGTGTGGGTAATGCAGCTTATAAGCAGAAACAGAATGATATTTACGGGATCTTGATGGATGTGATTCACCAACAGTTTGTCAATTTTTCTATGGATATAGAGCATACCGAAGAGATTTGGACCATTACTAAAGGAATTGTTTGGGTGGTGAACCGTCACTGGAAAGAAGCCGATAAGGGGATTTGGGAATTTAGGGCAGAAGACAGGCATTTTACTTTTTCCAAAGTGCTGTGTTGGGTGGCCGTAGACAAGGCCATCAAGGTGGCTGAGTTATTGAACAAACAGAACAAAGTCACCAAATGGAAAAAGATAGCTTCAGAAATTAAACAGGACATCATGGATAAGGCTTGGAGTGAAGAAGCCAAGGCTTTTACACAGTCTTATGGTTCTCACGATCTAGATGCGTCCGTGTTGTTAATGGAGCCTTATGGTTTTATTGACGCAAGGGACCCGAAATACATCAGTACTGTAAATGCTATTGAGCGCGATTTGAGTAATGATGGGTTGCTGTATCGCTATAAAAACATGGACGATTTTGGCTTACCATCGTCCTCTTTTACCATTTGTACGTTTTGGTTCATTAATAGTCTGTATAAAATAGGAGAGGTGCAAAAAGCAAAACAATGGTTTGATAGATTATTGTCCTACAGTAACCATTTAGGATTGTTCAGTGAGGATATCGATTTTAAAACCAAACGTTTGTTGGGTAATTTCCCTCAGGCCTATTCGCATTTAGCCTTGATAGAAACCGCCATCAACTTGTCCAATGTCACCGATTATGAGCGCGTGTTGGATAAGATGCGTTAAGCCTTAGTTGGATTTTTTATAATTGAATTTCACAGTTTCCACTTCACCAGATTTGTTGTGGATATCAACATAGACATTCATTTCGGTGTCGCTAATTTTTTCAAAGGTCATCCCTTCAAAAACAACTTTTGTAGGGGTGATTTCTTTTAAGGGGAAATCTACCGTTTCGTCCTTTTCTTCCCAGCCAGTTAAGTCAGTTTTAAAATGTTTTAGTTGAAGAATCAGGGTGTTATTGACTTCACGGATGATTTCGATTTCATAAAAAGTGACTTTACCATCGTTGATAAGTTTAAAAGTAGCCATCATAGAGCCTCCCGAAGGTTCGCTCCAGTTTTCTTCAGTTTGTCCTCCAAAGGCTTCGCCTTTCCAGTTGCCAGTAATCCATGCAATATTATCTAGTTTGGGTTCGAGAAGTGTGGTAGTATTTTCTGCTACAACCGCCAGCTTTGTACCGTCTGGACTAATCGCCATTCTGGTAATGTTGTGAAGGTTTGACTCTTTTAAATTTGCAATTTGAACCCATTCTTTTCCTTGTTTAGGATTTAGGTGATAGATGTTGTCATCTTTCGCCATTAGGATGCTCCCATCTTCTAACCAAACAAGATCTTCAATTTCGGGAAGAGTTTGGGCAATAAGAGAGGATTTGTTTGTTTTTGGATTAAACGAACGGATTTCCCATTGTGGAGTTTCTTTGGAAACGTAACTTATTAAATTGGAGTTGGGAATGTTGAGTAGGGAGCGCCCAATATTCCTTTGGATTCTATCTGCTTTGTGATGGTTTAGGTTGTATTCCACCAACGAAAGCATATCTGGCTCTAAAATGGCCAAAAAAAGCGTGTTTTTATCCTGCCATACGTGATAGCCAATCAGTAAATTATCTATAAGAACTTCCGAGGAGTCATCATTCAAACTGTAGCTGTATAATTTTTGGCTGCTATCCAATCCTAAATTGATTGCAGAAACAGCTTTTTTACCAGGGATTTTAATGGGGGAGTATTCACTGCCTTCGGTGTTACAAAGCCAAGTTGTCTCACCTGTTTTCAAATTGTATTGGGCTATATCGGTTTGACCATTTCTAGTGGAAGAAAAGACTAAGGTGTAGTTATCTAGAAACGACGGTTGGTTGTCATAACCTTCTTTGTTGGAAATATTTTTGATATTGGAAAGTTCCAATTTACCCGAGGACTGGTCAAGATCAAACAGAAATACATCGGTGTTGGGTTGGGCTATAATGTTCAGACTGAAACAAACTATAAATGCAATTAAAAATGGTTTCATATTTTATATCTTGAAATTTTAAAGATAGGTAAATTAAAAAAGCCAATTCAAATTAATGAATTGGCTTTTCTGCTTCTGTAAACTTAAAATTTTGAATTAGTCAGAACATATTTAGAAGCAGTATTTATTTTCGGCAGTTACCTTTTCGGCAATACTATTGCGTAACGCAACAATGTCTGGGTAGTTTGCGTATTTGGTGAAACGTTTCAGTCCCATCAACATCATGCGTTGCTCATCTCCTTGTGCAAATGAAATAATACCTTCACGTCCATTTTGCTCTATCGTGGTTACGGCGTGGTACAAATACAGTTTAGCCATGGCAATTTGTGAAGCTTGGGCTTCTTCACCAAAGCGCTTGGCATTTTTCTCAGCTCTTAAAATAGCCGATTCCGCCATGTAGATTTCAATCAAAATATCAGAGGCTGCCAACAGCAATTGTTGATGTGCTTCCAAGTCTGGCCCAAATTTTTGAACTGCAGCTCCAGCAACCATCAAGAACACCTTTTTCAGTTTGGCAATCATAGCCTTTTCTTCTGAAAGCAATTCTGAATAATCTGGTGTGTCAAACGAAGGAATGCCCATAAGTTCCTCTTGAACCTTCATGGCAGGACCTAATAAGTCTACATGGCCTTTCATGGCTTTTTTAATCAGCATACCCACCGATAACATTCGGTTAATCTCGTTGGTTCCTTCATAAATACGGGCAATACGGGCATCTCTCCAAGCAGCTTCCATTGGCGTGTCTTTAGAGAATCCCATACCTCCGAAAATTTGGATCCCTTCATCGGCACAGTTTTGCACATCTTCCGATACGGAAACCTTCAAAATAGAACATTCTATGGCATATTCCTCGACACCTTTAAGCTCGGCTTCTTGGTGGGAATTTCCGGCTTCCATTCTTAGGGCAATGCGATCCTCAATATTTTTAGCTGCTCTATAACAGGCCGATTCGCCTACATAGGCATTTGTGGCCATTTCAGCTATTTTCAATTTAATAGCGCCAAAATTAGCAATAGGCGTTTTGAACTGTTTACGCTCGGTGGCATATTGTACTGCAGTGGTGGTAATGCGTCGCTGTGAATCCAAACAAGCGGCAGCCAATTTAATACGACCAATGTTTAAGGCATTCATGGCGATTTTAAAACCTTCCCCACGTCCAGCAAGCATATTTTCTACAGGCACTACCGTATCACTAAAAAACACTTGACGTGTAGAAGAAGCGTGGATGCCCAATTTGTGCTCTTCTTCCCCTAGGGAAATTCCATTATTAGGGTCGTTTTCAACAATAAATCCGGTAATGTATTTGTCGTCCTCTATACGTGCAAATACAATGAACATATTACAGAACCCCGCATTGGAGATCCACATTTTTTGTCCGTTGATCTTATAGCTTTTCCCGTCCTCTGAAAGTTGAGCCGTCGTTTTTCCTGAATTGGCATCACTACCAGCCCCAGGTTCCGTAAGGGCATAGGCGCCAAACCATTCCCCTGTAGCCAACCTAGGAACATATTTTTGTTTTTGTTCTTCGGTTCCATAAAGCGTGATAGGCATAGTACCTATCCCAGTATGAGCTCCAAAAGCCGTACTGAAAGATCCCGTTCCACTGGAAATATAATCGCAAGTTAGCATGGTAGAGACAAAGCCCATACCAAGTCCACCATATTCTTCGGGAACTGCCACCCCTAAAAAGCCAAGTTCTCCAGCTTTTTTCATTACCTCTTCGGTTAGGGCGTAATCCTTGGCCTCAAAACGAGGTTTGTTGGGGATGATTTCACGGTCGTTGAATTCCATAACCGCTTCCTTCATCATTAGTTGTTCCTCTGAAAAATCTTCCGGAGTAAACACGTCGTCACAGTTGGTTTCCTTAACCAAAAACTGACCACCTCTTAAAATATCTTTTTCTGTAGTTTCCATATGTTTAAAGATTTTAGTAGTTAGTATTGAGTATTGAGGCTAAGCTTCTCACTACTCACATCTCATATCTCAATTCTAATTTAAAAATTCAAAAATTCCACAGGCACCTTGCCCTGTTCCCACACACATGGTTACAGCACCGTACTTGCCTTTCATATCACGTTTGCGCATTTCGTCAAACAATTGCACGGAAAGTTTGGCTCCTGTACATCCTAGTGGGTGTCCAAGTGCAATGGCTCCACCATTGACATTGACGATGCTTGGGTTCAATTCCAGTTCGCGGATTACGGCTATGGATTGGGATGCGAATGCTTCATTAAGCTCAATAAGGCTGAGGTCTTCTTGTTTTAGACCTGCTTGTTTCAGAGCTTTTGGAATGGCTTTTACTGGCCCAATTCCCATTATACGAGGTTCGACACCCGCAGCGGCATAATTGACCAAGCGGGCAATAGGCTCCAAGTTGAGTTCTTTTACCAAATCTTCACTCATTACCATTACAAAAGCAGCGCCATCACTCATTTGTGAAGAGTTTCCTGCAGTCACGCTACCATCGGCAGCAAATACAGGTCTTAACCTAGATAAAGCGTCTAGATTGGTGTCCTTTCTTGGTCCTTCATCTTTGGTAACAGTATAGGTTTTTGAGGCCTTTTTGCCATTTTCATCGATATAAACCTGTTCTACATTAATGGGGACAATTTGATCCTGAAAGCGGTCTTCTGCCTGCGCTTTTAAGGCTTTCATATGGGAGTTAAAGGCAAATTCGTCCTGATCTGTTCTGGAGACTTTAAACTGCTTTGCAACGGCTTCTGCCGTTAATCCCATACCCCAATAGTAGTCTTCATGCCCTGCTTTGGCGGCAGCATAATCCGGCACTGGTTTGTAGCCACCCATAGGGATGTAGCTCATGCTTTCGGCTCCACCGGCAATAATACAATCGGCCATGCCTGCTTGTATTTTTGCCGTGGCAATACCGATGGTTTCTATTCCGGAGGCACAATAACGGTTGACAGTCACACCCGGTACGTCTTCAATTTTCAATCCCATGAGGGAAATCAAGCGACCCATATTAAGACCTTGCTCGGCCTCTGGCATGGCGTTTCCAACAATGACATCGTCAATACGGGTTTTGTCAAATTCAGGGAGTTGGTCCATCATGTACTGTATGGTTTCCGCAGCCAATTCGTCCGGCCTTTTAAAACGGAACACTCCTTTAGGGGCTTTCCCTACAGCGGTTCTATATCCTTTTACTATATATGCGGTTTTCATATTTTTAGTATTGAGTATTGAGATTTTAGTATTAAGATTCAGAGCTTTTGCTGAAACGAATAATTCATTTTTTGAATTTCAATACATAACTCAATAAGGGGTTGTACGTTATTCTTGTTGAGTAAATTTAATTCTGATATTAAAAGTAATTGTGTCTGCAATTCATATGTTGAACCGTTCGCAATACTTAAGAAGTGTTTAAATTCATTATTGGAATTTCTTCCTGCACCTTCAGCGATATTTGAAGGAATAGAAATAGCACTTCGCTTTATTTGAGATGTCAATCCAAATTTTTCGTCAGTAGGCATATCCAAGCAAAGCATGTAAGTGGCTTTGGACAATTCCATTGCTTTCTGCCAAATTTTTAATTCTTGAATGTTATGCATGTCTAACTACTTAATTCTAATGTCTCAATACTGAGCAATTAATTGCGCAATGGTTTTCCTGTTTTTAGCATATGTTGAATGCGTTCTAACGTTTTACGTTCGGTACAAAGACTTAGGAAGGCTTCACGTTCTAGATCCAATAAATATTGTTCGCTAACCAATGACGCTTCTGATAAATCACCTCCTGCCATCACATAGGCTAGTTTTGTCGCAATCTTTTTGTCGTGTTCCGAAATATAATGACCAGCCTGCATGGAGTCAATTCCTACCAAGAACATACCTAAAGCTTGTTTTCCTAGCACCTTCACATCATTGCGTTTGATAGGTTGGGTGTAACCTTGATCCGCCATAAGTCGGGCGTAGGCTTTAGCGGTGGCAATTTGTCGGTCTTTATTGACCACGACCACATCTTTACCTTTTTGGAGCACGCCAAAATCAAAGGCTTCATAGGCAGAAGTAGATACTTTTGCCATACCAATAGCCATGAAATATTCTTGTAGGACATTCAATTCCACATCATTTTTTCTGAAGGTATCCGAAGCTCTCAAAGTCATTTCCTTGGAACCACCACCACCAGGGATGACACCTACCCCAAATTCCACAAGTCCCATATACGTCTCGGCAGCAGCTACCACTTTATCGGCATGAAGTGACAGCTCACAGCCACCACCCAAAGTCATGCCGTGAGGGGCTGAAATGGTTGGAATGGAAGAATAGCGCATACGCATCATGGTATCCTGAAAATACTTGATGGCCATATTCAATTCGTCGTATTCCTGTTCTACTGCCATCATAAAAATCATACCAATGTTGGCACCTACAGAGAAATTAGCTCCTTGGTTACCAATCACCAAGCCATCAAAATCTTTTTCAGCTAGATCAATGGCTTTGTTGATTCCTGCCAACACATCACCACCTATGGTGTTCATTTTGCTTTGGAATTCACAGTTCAATATTCCATCACCCAAATCTTCAATCACCACGCCTGAGTTTTTAAAGACTTCATTTGATTTTCGGATGTTATCTAAAATGATAAAGGCATCCTGTCCAGGAACTTTAAGTTGGGTTTTGGAAGGGATATCGTAACAATAGGTGGCGCCATCTTTTACTGTGTAGAAAGAAGTACTTCCAGAGGAAAGCATGTCGCTAACCCAAGGTGCAGGTTCCAATCCTTCTTGTTGCATCAATTCAATACCCTTGGCAAGGCCTATGGCATCCCAAATTTGAAACGGACCATGTTCCCAACCAAAGCCGGCCTTCATGGCGTCATCTATTTTATAAAGTTCCTTGGTGATTTCGGGGATTCTATGGGATACGTAGGCAAACATGGCCGCAAAGTTCTTTCTGTAGAATTCACCTGCCTTATCTTTACCAGATACCAGAATGGGGAAGCGGTCAATAACTTTATCAACCGTTTTGGTAAGTTCTAAAGTGGCAAATTTTGCCGATTTTTTAGAACGGTATTCCAAAGTGTCCAAGTCCAAGGAAAGGATTTCACTTGAGCCATCATCGGCTTTTACTTTTTTGTAGAACCCTTGGCCTGTTTTGCTTCCCAACCATTTGTTTTCCATCATGGTGTTAATAAAGCCTGGAAGTTTGAATAGCTCATGGGCTTCATCATTTGGGCAATTCTCGTAAAGACCATTGGCTACATGTACTAAGGTATCCAAGCCAACCACATCTACCGTACGGAAGGTGGCCGATTTAGGTCTTCCAATAACAGGTCCGGTAAGTTTATCAACTTCTTCAATCGTCAAACCGAGTGCCTTAACTTGGTGGAACAAACTCATGATTCCAAAAATCCCGATTCGGTTACCTATAAAGGCCGGCGTATCTTTAGCAACTACCGAAGTTTTTCCTAGGTATTGTTCGCCATAACCATTTAGGAATTCCAAGACTTCAGGCGAAGTTTTTGGTCCAGGAATGATTTCGAACAATTTTAAATAGCGCGCTGGATTGAAGAAGTGTGTTCCGCAAAAGTGTTTTTGGAAGTCTTCACTTCGGCCTTCACTCATAAAATGAATAGGAATCCCAGAGGTATTGGACGTAATTAAGGTTCCAGGAGTTCTGTGTTTTTCAAGGTTTTCAAAAACCGATTTTTTAATGTCCAAACGTTCTACAACCACTTCAATTATCCAATCGACATTGGCCACTTTGGCAATGTCATCCTCAAGATTTCCAGTTTGGATGCGGTTTGCAAAACTTTGGTGATATATAGGGGATGGCTTCGATTTTAGGGCCGCCTTTAAGGCATCGTTTACCAAACGGTTGCGCACGACAGCATCGTTTAGTGTGAGGCCTTTAGTTTTTTCGATGTCGTTAAGTTCTCTGGGCACGATGTCCAAAAGCAGGACTTCAACGCCAATATTGGCGAAGTGGCAAGCAATGCCGCTTCCCATAATTCCAGAGCCGATAACGGCCACTTTTTTTATGATACGTTTGCTCATTTTAAATTATGATCTTTCGTTTTGGTTAAATATTTTTTTATTGGAAATTAAGTCGTTGATCGTTTCGGCCACTTCATAGAAATGGGCCATTTTTTCTGGAGAGACATGTTTTTTTACCGCCTCATTGAAGGTGAGTACACGATCTTTGGACAGTTCTCTTTTTTCTTTCCCGAAGGGGGTAAGGTGAATCAACACCCCACGACCATCGTCGGGGTTAGGTTTTCGTTCTATGAGTCCACGAGTTTCCATGGTTTTTAAAATGCGTGACAAACTAGTGGCCTCCATACCCATTTTTGGGCCCAATGAGGTAGATGGTGTTCCTTTTTCTGGGTCGATGCTTAATAGGGTAAAACCTGTGGCCATAGTTGTCTCAAATTTTGCAGCTTCATCATTATACATTTTGTTTACTGCCAACCAAGTGGTTCTCAGGACATAGTCTATGGTTTTGTCTTTCATGAATAGTGTTTCGTTCTCTCAAATATAATAATTATTTATTATGCATGCATAATAAATAAAAAAATTAACATAAAAAAACACCTTGTGGTGAGGTGTCTTTAATTGTAAGAAATTAATTATAGATTTTATCGTATAAGTCTTTGTAAATGCCCTTGATAACATCCCGTTTCATTTTAAGAGTAGGGGTGAGTTGTCCGCCACTAATGGACCAAACATCAGGAGTGAGTTCAAAACGTTTTATTTGTTCCCATTTACCAAATTGCTGGTTACATTGGTCAACCACTTTTTGAATGCGATCAATCACGTCTTGGTTGCTGCAGATTTCTGTGTTGGTAGTACCAATAGATTTGTGTTTACGTCTGGCCCATTCCTTCACAAAATCAAAGTTTAATTGAATTAAGGCAGCTGGCATTTTTTCGCCTTCACCAATAACCATTACTTGTTCTACAAAACGGGATTGTTTCAATTCATTCTCCAAAAGAGTGGGGATGACGTATTTCCCTCCTGAGGTCTTGAACATTTCTTTTTTACGTCCAGTAATTTTCAGGAAGCCTTCTGCATCAATTTCACCTTTATCTCCCGTATGGAAATGGTCACCGGTCATTACAGAGGCCGTTTTTTCGGGATCTTTATAGTAGCCCATCATAACATTTGGACCTTTGACAAGAATCTCTCCGTCTTCAGCAATTTTTACCTCTACATTTTCAATTGGTTTACCCACGGTTCCAATTTTAAACATATGGCCTTCATATTTTCCAACGGCAATAACAGGAGAAGTTTCGGTAAGGCCATACCCTTCCATAACCTGTAGGCCTGCTGCACAAAATATACGTGCCAATCTTGGTTGCAAAGGTGCACTACCAGATACCATGGTATCAAGTTCACCGCCTAGGGCTTCTTTCCATTTACTGAAAATAAGTTTTCGGGCAATGCCTAACTTAAATTCGTACCAAGCACCATTTTTTTCGTAAGGTTCCCATTGTTCTCCCAGTTCAATAGCCCAATAAAAGAGCTTTTGTTTGATACCAGACAATTCTTGACCCTTGGCATAGATTTTATCATACACTTTTTCCAAAAGTCTTGGCACTACACTCATTAAATGAGGTTTTACTTCTTTCATATTGTCGCTCATCTTTTCAATACTTTCCGCATAATAAATGCTGGCTCCCATATATTGGTAGATATATATCAAGACACGCTCAAAAATGTGGCAAATAGGTAAAAAGCTGAGCACTCTGGTCCCTTTACCGGATATTGGCAAACGAGGAATGGAGTCTAGGGCATTGCTCACAATATTATGGTGCGAAAGCATGACGCCTTTAGGTCTCCCAGTAGTACCGGAAGTATAGATTATGGTTGCCAAGTCATTAGGTTGGACCGCCTTTTTTCGTTCCTCAACTTCAGCTTGGTTGCTATCGTCCTCACCTAATTTCAATAACTCGGAATAGTGTTTACAGCCCTTAATTCGGTTAAAGGAGTAGACTTTTTTTACCTTGGTGTTATGCTTAATAGTATTGACCTTGTCCAAAACCTCTTCATCGGACACAAAGCAATAGATGGCTTCACTATGGTTCAATACATATTCATAATCTTCTGGGGAAATGGTAGGATATATGGGGATGTTTTGTGCTCCCACTTGTAGCACACCAATATCCATAATGTTCCATTCGGTTCTATTGTTGGAGGAAATAACCGCAATCTTGTCATTTTTTTGCACTCCCAAGCGAATTAGGGCTCTACTTATTGCATTGGCCTTATCTAAATAATCCTTAGTAGACGTGGCCTCCCATGTACCGTCATATTTGGTAATGAGGGCATCCTCAAGATTGTATTGTTCCAATTGGTAATATGGAAAATCAAAAAGTCGTGTTATTTCTGTCATTTAATGTTTAAGAAAATTGAAGTGTCGCAAAATAAAAAATAAATGCAGATTTTCAAATTGAACCTTTTGCACTGCTTTATTTTTGAATTTTACAATAATTAAGCTATTTATTTTCAAACTTAATAAAAATCTCAACATCTTGGCTGATTCCTTAAGAATTGTTTAGTAGAAATAATGAGTAAGCCTAAGTTCTGGTCAGGCAAGGAAGGCAATGTTTTTGTTAATTGAGTTATGCATGATATTATCTTGTTTAAAGGGAACAACAATATCAATATTAAAATCAGGTAGGAAAGGGGCATTATTCAATAACTGGTCTCATCCAAGGTCACTTTCCCTCTAAATGTTCTATAGACAAATAAGGTATATCCCAACACCAAAGGAGTTCCAATGGCTACAATGGTGAGCATAATTTGCATGGATTTGGTAGAGGATGCCGCATTGTAAATATCTATATGGTATTTGTCGTCTATGGAGGACATCAACAAATTAGGGTATAATTCAATGGCCACCAAAACCAAAGACAGTGCAATGGTCAACGACGAAAAAAAGAAGGCTAGTTTATATCGCTTTTTTGAGGCTAACCTAGGTAGGTTGGCAATGCTTAAAAACACCATTAAAGGCACCACGAACAAACTGGGATTACTTTTGAAATCATCAGAAAGATGAGGTATGTAAATAAGGGTGTATAAAGTGGTAATGCCAAAACAAACCATAAAAAATATCATCCCTTTTTTTAGGAGTTTTGTGAGCTGCTCAAACATCTTGCCTTCCGTTTTTAATAATAGATAAATGGCTCCATGTGCCATAAACAATGACAAAGTTGTTAGTCCGGTCATGATGGCATAGGGATTCAAAAATTCCAAAAGGCCATCTCCTTGATATAGATAATCTTCTCCTATTTGAATGCCCTGAAGTACATTGCCCAAAACCACTCCCAATAAAAAAGCCAACATAATACTGGAAATACTATAACAGGTATCCCAAAGGGTTTTCCACCATTTCATAGGTTCTTTTCCTCTAAATTCAATGGCAATAGCCCTAAAAATGATAAACACTAAAAAGAGCATAAATGGAATGTAGAGCGACGAGAAAAAGGTCGCGTACATTAATGGGAAGCCAGCAAAAAGGGCACCGCCGCCAATGACCAGCCAAACTTCGTTGCCGTCCCAAACAGGTCCAACGGCATTGAGAGCCACTCTTCGGTCCAATTCTTTTTTGAAGAAAAGATGCCAAGCCCCCGCACCAAAATCGAAACCGTCCAAAATAGCATACCCAGAAAACAAGCCTCCTACAACCAAAAACCACCAAGTGGGATAATCTATGCCTAAAAATGTGTCCATATTGTTAGCGATTTAACCGGTTATTGCTTGTGAAATTTCTTTGGTCAACGGACGGTCATCGGTTTCTGATTCGTCATACGGACCATGTTTGATCTTTTTGTTCAGTAGGTAAAGGAACAGGATAAACAATAGGGTGTATACCAATAAAAAGAGAATCAAGGAAAAGAGAATTTGATTATCCGTAACCGATTGGGAAAAGGCATCGGAAGTACGAAGCAATCCATATACTACCCAAGGTTGCCGGCCCATTTCGGCAGCAAACCACCCCACTTGATTGGCTATTTGAGGTAGGAATACTGCAAACACAAATACCCAAAGCAACCAGCGTCGTCTAAAAAGCTTGCCCTTCCACCATAAAAAGCAGGCATAAAGCGTCAAGGCAATAAGGGTCATGCCAATGGCCACCATAATATGATAGAACTGGAACACAGCATTCACTTGCGGAGGTCGCTCATCTTCAGGAAAGGCATTCAATCCCTTTACGGGGGTATTAAAATCGTAATCCAATAAAAAAGAAAGACCACCGGGAACTTTTAGACCGCTTACTTTTTGAGCTTCTTTGTCTACCCATCCAAATATGTACATATCAGCAGGGGCCGAGGCTTCAAAATGTCCCTCCAAAGCGGCCAATTTTGCAGGTTGGTTGTGTGCAACGCCTTCCGCCGAATTATGCCCTGTAAACAATTGTCCCAATGAAAATACAGTGGCAACCACTAAGGTAATTCTAAAGGCTTTTCGGGAAATGTCTACATAACGCCTTCTTATTAAGTAATAGGCATGTACGCTTAATACCAAAAAGGCACCGGCCAAAAAGGCTCCCAACCATACGTGGGTTAAGCGATCCACACTAGAGGGATTGAATACCATGGCCCAGAAATCGGTGATTTCGGCGCGGGCCTGCAAACCTTCTCCAACAATGTGATATCCTGCGGGCGTTTGTTGCCAACTATTGGCCACAACAATCCAAACGGCCGAAAACATGGAACCAAAAAATACGCCTATGGTAGCAACCAAATGCACCCACGGCTTAACGCGGTTCCAACCAAATAGGAGGACTCCCAAGAAGCCACTTTCCAAGGCAAAGGCGAAAATCCCTTCGGCAGCCAAAGCGCTACCAAACACATCTCCAACATATCTTGAATAGACGGCCCAATTGGTGCCAAATTCAAATTCCATTACAATACCTGTAACCACCCCAATTCCAAAGGTAAGGGCAAAAATCTTGGTCCAAAACTTTGCCAAAATATGATATTCTGGACGCTTGGTCTTCACATAAAGACTTTCAAAAATTACAAGTAACAAGCCTAAACCAATACTGAGGGGAGGGTAGATATAATGGAAGGCAATGGTAAATGCAAATTGGATTCTAGCGAGTATTTCGGTATCCATATGTGTGATCCGTTTTTATGATGGTTAATCAAAAGGAGTCCAGATACAAGAGATGTTCTCTTGTTTTACAATGAGTTATAAAGTTAAGAAATTTTGGGATAGGAAAGCGAAGGTATTTCGTTATGTCCTGTTCCTTTTCTGCTAAAGGAAAGTGGCTATTGTTTATTGGATGTGTCAGAAATATTCACAGTTGGAATGTTTACAATTTCAATAGTACTGGATGACAAAAGGACTTTACCATTGGTTTGTTGTATTCTGTTGTTGATTTCATTGTTTAGAAGATGCATTGTAGAACGCCGTTTTTTGTAATCCACAATATAGCGAAGGTTGAATTGAATCCAATTGTCGGTTAGGGTAATGGCCAGAGTGGGGTCTACTTGTGCATCCTCAATATAATATTTGCCAACCACCTGTTTCCAGTTGGATTTGGAGGCTGAGACATATTCGGAAAGAAGGTCTTGGGCCACGGAAATTACTAGTTGTTTGGCCAATTCAATATCCGATCCATATTTGATGGGCAGGTTGAATTCATCCCAAACAAAAGGAAAATCTCTAGAATAGTTATAAACGGGGCCTTTAAAAACAAAGGCATTACTCAATTTAACAATCCGTCCACTATAGTTGTCGCTCGAAACCCATTCACCAATTTCCATCATGGTGGTGTAAATGCTGTCAATGTCAATGACATCGCCTTTGATACCGTGTATTTCAATACGATCTCCCGGTTTGTAAACGCGTACAAAAAAGATGTAAAAAGAGCCAGCAATACTCAAAATAAGCTCTTGCAGGGTAATGGTAATCCCTGCTGTAAGGAGCCCAACGGCCAAACCGAAATCTTTAATGTTGCCCGTAAAGTAGGAAATGGCGAGAATGCCAATAAGAATGTAGCCGATAATTTCGATGCCTTTTTGCGATTTGTACTTTACAGAATTATCGGGAAGGTTTTTCTTTAAAAAGATGCGTGCCCAATGCATTAATAGAAAGATGGCCGTAATCCAAAGGAAAAATTTCAGAAAACTAGACAAGCTGGGGTGTTCCGTGATCCAATGTTTGATGTTTTCTATAGCAACCATAGACGAAATGGAGGGCAAGGCCCCTAGTTGATTAACAACACTATGAAATTAAGTCAAGAAAAGCAGAAAAGCAAAGTTTAAGGCTTTATAGTGAGTAGGTTATGAGGAGGTGGAAGGGCACTAAATTAGTTTTATAAGGATTTATGACTGGCTACTGTATTTATTTTTTTCACGGTTATATCAAATTGTAGCCAAAGCCAAAGTTCAAATATTCCAAAAATACAAATGAGCACAGTTTCTGTTAGTTTTGAAAAATTACTTATCGGCATTCTTCTCCAAATAAAGCTTATAAAAATTGAATAGAATGCAATATTGATAATTAAGATGATTGGAGTAAGTATATTTTGATCATTGTTTAAAAACATTAGAATGACGTAGCCTATGTGAACCCAGGTGAAAAGGATTAATAAAAGGCGCATTCTTTTAAGTTCCTTTTTTAATTTAAAGATGTGTTCTATGACGTCATTATTCATTTAGTGGGAATAGGAGTGCTTTAAGTTCTTTAAAATTAATAAAAGTTTTGATGAAATTGGAGAAACTAAATACATATCAAAACTTTATATAACAGGCTCAATGCAAACAGCATTGTTATTGATTGGTGAAGTTTCTCAAATCCCTATTGGCTCCATAGATCACTAAAATATCATGTTCACCTAAAACAGTATCTGGAGAAGCAACCCCTTGAACCCTATCTTCGTTTCGTGTTTTTCCAACCACACTTTTAACCTCTGTTTTTTTGATGGTTGTTAAAGCCAAAATATTGTATTTAGACCGCAGCCCAATTTCCTTGATGGTTTTTCCAACATATTTATTAGGGACTTCAATTTCAATGATGCTAAAATCCTGGCTCAATTCAAAGGAGTCTACCACATTGGTCAAACATAATTTTTTGGCCCAACGTTCGGCGGTTTCTTCTTCTGGGTGAACAATTTCATCCACACCAATGGCAATGAGTACTTTTTCATGTAAAGGGTCAATGGCGCGACTTATCAAACGCTTCACTTGATAGTTCTTAAATAAAGCGGTAGCCATGACATTGGCGCCTTGGTCCTCACCAATGGCAATAATCACCACATCGGTGTCTTTAAGCGGAAGCCCCGATACGGTGGATTCGTCTGTTGCATCCATGCAAATAGTATGGGAAATTCGTTCTTTGAACAAATCTACTTTGGTCATTCGGCTGTCAATGCCAATGACCTCATTGCCTTGAGAAGTTAATTTTTCGGCCAATGACGCCCCAAAATTTCCTAAGCCAACAACAATATATTTCATGACTAATCTATTTAGTTAATTGTAATTTCTTCGCTTGGGTAGCGATAGTTTTTATGTTTAATTTTTTTGAAAACGGCCACAATAATGGAGAGCATACTAACCCTACCAATAAACATAATGGCAACAACAATAAGTTTGCTAGGAGTACTCAAACTTCCAGTAATGCCCAAACTTAAACCAACCGTACTGTAGGCCGAAAAGCTTTCAAAAGCAATATTCAACAGACCTTGCTGGGGATCGAAAACCGTAATGAGCATGATGCCAGTACCTATCACAATTAGGGATAGTGCAATGGTGGCAAAGGCCCTTTTTACGGAAATATCCGCAATTTCTCTGCGGAATACTTCAATACGCTGTTTTCCTTTGGCTAAACTCAAAATATTAAGTGTGGCAATGGCAAAAGTACTGGTTTTAATACCACCACCCGTGGAGGCGGGGGAAGCTCCAATCCACATCAGTAAAAAAGTGATCATCACGGTTGGAAAGGCCAAGGCCTTCATGTCTACGGCATTAAAACCTGCAGTTCTTGGAGTGGTTGCGCCAAATAGGGCATTCACCAGTTTTCCGTATAGGGAATGTTCTGCCAAAGTATGGTGGTATTCCAAAATGAAAAACAACACAAAGGCAACCAGGGTAAGAGACATGGTCGTAACCAAGGTAATTCTACTGTTGATGTTTAGAACCCAAGGTTTGTAGGTTTTGACTTTGGAATTGAAACTGAACAGGTTGATGATTTTATGCTTGATCAAATTAACAATGTTCACCACAATTGGAAATCCCAATCCTCCCAACACAAACGTAGCGATAAGCACTAATTGTAGACTGTAATTAAATCTAAAACCGGTATCGTAAATACTGTTGCTCAAGGTTGAAAAACCCGCATTGCAAAAAGCGGAAATAGCATGGAATATTGAGAAAAAGGCACGATCTGAAAATCGATCGAACAAGGATTTGTCCAAAGAAAAAAAGATAAGTGTTGCCGCAGCCAATTCCACAATCGTTGTAATGACTATAATATTTTTCAAGGTACTGAATACATCCCCAATTTTTTGGGAATTGGTCATTTCACTAAGCGTTAACTGATTTTCATAAGTACTACCACCTTTAAAAAAGTAATTGAAATAACTGGCAAATGTTAGGATGCCCAACCCGCCAACTTGTATTAAAAATAGAATGATGGACTGCCCAAAATGTGTAAAGTAGGTCCCTGTATCTACCACAATCAATCCCGTAACACAAACCGCGCTTGTGGAAGTAAACAGGGCATCGATGTAAGAGATGCCATTATAAGTGGCTTTGGGTAACATGAGAAGTAGGGCTCCAAGGAGAATGATAGTTAAAAAGCTTAAGATGAATAACTGAGCTGGGTTGAAAAAGGTTCTGGTGAGGTTTAATTTTTGTTCCGAAAATTCCCTGATAAAAGATAAAATAACCGCCAAAACCACCCAAAGAGGGTTTTCTAAAATTAAATCTGTTTTAAAAGCTTCTCCAACAAAGAGGTACATATAGAATATGTAAAGACTGAAAGCCACAGAAATCACATCGAAAATGGCAACTTTACGCTTTAAAAGGAGCGGATTTTCAAAGTACCTAGCAAAGGTTGAAACCACGCCTAAGGCAATGACAATAAAGTAAAAAGCATCTATAATCTGTTGTGTGAGAGTAGCTTTTTGGAAACCGAAGTCAAAAAGAAAGGCAAACATTCCTAAAACGCTTGCCCAAAATGCAGTTGCGTAAAGGTTTTTCAAGTTGTGGTTCATGCAACAAAAATAGGTTATTCCTTACTTTATTCATAAGAATGAAACTAGTTTCAATCCATAAAATAATGACACCCTTATGACGGTGAACTAATGAAAAAGTATCTTGGGTTTTGAGAGCTATTTTTTTCTGCCAACAAACCGTATCACAGAACCGATACCATTGTGGTAAAGCCCTTCATGTAGCGTTACTTCTGTTTCTTCCAATTCTAAAATTTCATAGTTGGGAAAATCCGATTTCAATTCTTCTTTTGAAAACAATAATGCCAAATCTCCAGGGCCACCAATTTTAGGGTTTCTGTTACGATATTCCAAGTGGTTTTTACTAAAGGCTTCCATAATAATATACCCTCCTTTTCTTAACTTTTTTTCAAGTAGTTGGTGGTACTCCGATCTTATATTTGTTGGAAAATGGGCATACACCAAAGCAATGGCATCAAAGTGTTCGTTTGTGAAGTCTAATTCAGGTAAAAGTCCAACTTGGTAGTCTATGGAAACATGGTTTTCTTCGGCCAGTTTTAGGGCTTTCTGTTTGCCTTCAATACTAATATCAAAGGCATGGACCTTCCAACCAAGGGTTGCTGCATAAACCGAATTTCGGCCTTCTCCTTCAGCTCCAAAAAGGATAGTTCCGGGTTCCAGTTTTTGGAGTTGATGTTCTAGAAATTCATTTGGACTGGTGCCATAGGCATAGGCTGGATCTCTATAGCGATCATTCCAGAGTTGTAACCAAGTGTCGGTCATTTTTAATCTTGTTAGGTTTGATAGTGGCAATATAGTTTGCCGGTTTGGCTATAACTCGTGGCGGGCAGTTTTAATGCTGCATCCGACGGAGACGAAAAGCCTGGTTGGGTTCACGAATTTATTTTTTTTACAAGTACTTCACAAGCCATGAACAGTGTTTTATGCCGTTTTTTACTTGTCAATTTTAGTTTTTTGTTTCAAGTTGATTGTTCAAACTTAGTGCATCAGGAAACCCCCATTGCTCTGCTATTTTACCGTTTGCTATTCTGTAAATAGCAGTTTCATAGATGGTAACTTTCTTTCCGGTCGGGTCAAGTCCATTAAACGCTCCCAGTTGAGTTCCTGTAGATTTAAATCTTGTTACCACCTTGTCTCCTTCGCTTATCATATCAACGATTTCTTCATTCCAGTCGGGAAAGGATTTTCTATGACTTGTAATAGAACTATTGGCTCCTTCAATTCCTTTCCACTCAATTCCGTCAATAAAATGGCAGACAAAATCTGGTGCTAATATTTTGCCTAATTCATTCACCTGTCCGTTACTCCACACTTCATGATATTTTTTTACGACATCACGATTTGCTTCCAAGTTAGTTTGTTGTGTATTTGAACTACAACTGTAAAAAAGACTACTTGCTGTAAGAAGCAAAATTGAGAAGAAAGATTTTTTCATTTGAGTTTTTATTTAATTGATATTTTACTTGTTATTCCTGTCAATGATATAAGGTCGTTTTAAAATGGCTTACAACTAGTGCCTATGAGCAACTAAAAATCAATTTAACCTGTTCCTTTCAAGCCTGTAGACAGGGCATTTATTAGGATTAATAGTTGTACAAGGTAGTGATCGGCCTGTTTTGCATCGGTTTCGCGAATAGTTCGCCATTTTTTGAGGTAATCTACTTGAAGTTCACTCAAAGATTTTAGGGCCAACTTTCTTAATTTCATATCCTCCATTTTAGAGATTCGTCTTGTTGCTACAGGCTCTCCCAAAATGTCGTCTATTTCCTGAAGACAAGAATGGTAGTCGTTGATAATAAGTTCTATCAGCTCTTCTTTGGTTTGCGCATCTTCAATGAGCTCCGCAAATTTTTTCATAATGTCTATATCCGAATCCATTAGGTTGGATTCAATCTGGATGAGAAGGTATTTCCAAAATGGCCAGTCTTCGGCAAGTTTTTTCAATCGCTCATAATCTTTTGGGTGTTCTTGTTGAAATTCATCCAAAGCAGCTCCTAATCCAAACCAACCACTAAGATTGAATCTGGATTGGCTCCAACTAAATACCCAAGGAATGGAGCGTAAGTCATTCAAGGTGCGTTGCCCTGTCCTACGAGCAGGTCTTGAGCCAATTTTGCTTAGTTCCAAGACATCAATAGGTGTGGCATGGGAATATAGGTCCATGAACTTAGGATGATCTAGTAGTTTTCTGTAATTTATTCTGCTCATATCTGCCAAAGTGTCCATGATGTTGTAAAGTTCGGTGTCTTTGGTTTTGGGAGCTGTTTTCATGGTTTGCCTGGCGGTTCCCGCCATAAACATTTCCAGATTATAGGTTGCCGTGAGGCGGTTGGCGAACTGATTGGCAATGGTTTCTCCTTGCACCGTCATTTTAATGTGGCCACTTAAGGATCCTGGAGGCATACTGTCTAAAAATCGGTGGACTTTTCCACCCCCTCGGCTAATGGTCCCTCCACGTCCATGGAAAAAGCAGACTTTTACACCTAAGGCTTCAGCTGTTTTTGTGAGATTTTCTTCGGCTTTGTAAATGTTCCAACGGCTGGTCAGGATTCCTCCATCTTTGTTACTATCACTATAGCCCAACATGACTTCTTGTGTAAAACTATCTGAATTCACCCGTTGCTGTTTCACAACAGGGTGGTTTAGGTAGGACGTTAAAATGTCGGGTCCAGCATTTAAATCGTCAATGGTTTCCAAAAGTGGCGCCACCATAAGTCTAGCATCTTTCAATCCAACTTCTCTCAGAAATAAATAAACCAAAAGTAAATCGCTTAAGGACCGCGTCATGCTCACAATGATGGAACCGATACCTTCCGTGCCATATAAGTCGACATATAGTTTTACTTCCCGAAGGTATCCTAAAACATTATCAGCTTCAAGACCACAAGAAGTGCCGCTCACCAAAAAAGGACGGTTGCTGGTAAGCTCATTATTTAGAAAGTCCAAACGTTTGTCTTCGTTCCATTCTCCATAATTGGAATCTTCATAACCCGAAGCAGCCAACATCTGACTAATAGCCTTTTCATGATAGGTACTGTTTTGTCTGATATCCAACTTCGCCAAATGAAAACCGAAACATTGAATAAGACGTTCAATAGGGAATAACCATTGCTTGGCCATTTGTTTGGCTCCTAAATCTATTAATACCTGTCTCAGTTTTTGGAGTTCTGATAACAAATCATTTGAAGATTCAAAATATCCCGCTTCTCCCAAGGTGTAGTTGTCTTCAATGGTGTGGTTCAAGCGAACCAATAATAAGTTGACATATTGACGGAAAGGCTCAGACGGGTTTCTATCCACCGCTTTTTGGCCTTCTTCACCAAATAATTTGGCCATGGTTTCTATATCCTTTAAAAAGCCCTTTGGAACAGACGTGATATAACTGGAAATACTCAGTTCTGCCGCGAGATCAAAAAGCTGTTCTTGTATGACCTTAAGGATGGCTTGACGATGCAGTCGTAAGGTGGAGGCCGTGAATTCTGGGGTTACAAAAGGATGGCCGTCACGATCGCCACCAACCCAACTGCCAAACTTAATTACTGGGAAATGTTCTGGCCAATCCAGTAGCTCTGGAGCATACCCCATGGTGGTCCACGCATGCTGCAGGCGTTGGTCTGTCAACCTAACTGCTTCAGGGAAGACATTTACAAAATAGTGCATTAGGTTGCCTCTTTCGTCTTCAAGGCGGGGTTTTTGTAAATAGATTTCACCCGTAAACCACCAGCGCTCCATTAAACTGATCATTTCCTGCTTTAATTGGGCTTGTTCCGAAGTTGACCAATTGGGATTTTCTCTTTTAACCAAGAGCAGGTAAAGCTCACGGTGGATGTCCAACACCGTTAGGCGTTTGGCCTCAGTAGGGTGGGCCGTTAAAACGGGCATGACGAGTATTTCTCGTAACTTTTCGGAAATTTTCTGCTCATCCAATCCTTCGGTTTTCCATTGATGCAGTGTTTCTCCCCAAGAACCGCGTGTTGTTTCAATACCGAATTTTGTTTCAGATTCTCTTCTGTATTGAGTGGCGGCATTTTCTTCAGCTAAGTTTAAAAGTTCAAAACAGATGCCAATGGCTTGGGTCATCTTTTCATTTGAACTATATGTTTTTGCAGCTGCATCTAATTTATCGAAAGGTAAAATGTCTACTAAATCTGATTCGCCTATGGATGCCAGCATCTCTTTGAAGACGGACAATAGATATTGGAAATCAAGTTTTATCTTCTCAAATCCCTTTTGTTGGAGTGATACTTTTGTCATTTTGTACTTATTTGTATTGGTGTTATGTTTGGTTTTGTTCTTAAATATAGCTGTTAATAATGGTTTGCAAGAATAATATGAGCCTAATGAAGGACGAGAAACCAATTTGTAGTTCAGCGATTAAAGATAAGGAATTATGCGTGATACTTATTTGATTTTCAGGTTAATAAATTGTGTTTGTTTGATAATGTCATCTGAAATGAGAATTAGTACTTAATCTGAATTTTATACCAACTTAGAAGTTGATTGTATCTAAACCCTATTCTTCTTTAAAAATTAAACCCTAACAATAGAAATTTCTTCACGGAATATCAATTTGATTCATATTGATTATTAGACTGTTTTCAAATAGATATAAGTAATTAATATCTTCCATTGTATGATATAAATCATTTATTGAGCTACTGGTAATGAGTACTTTTATACTCACAAAGAAGTGTTAAATTTTCTTAAAGATTAATATTATGGAAATAATGGAAGCAACAAAAACTAGAGTCTACCGGTTCGGAAATAAATCGGCAGATGGCAATAGTACAATGAAAAACCTTTTAGGAGGTAAGGGGGCCAATTTAGCAGAAATGAGTGCTATTGGTATTCCGGTGCCGCCAGGTTTTACAATCACCACAGAAGTTTGTACGGAGTATAATTTACTGGGTAAGGATACTGTTGTTGATATGATTAAGGAGGAGGTAGAAGCTTCTATTGCTAATATTGAATCTTTGATGGGAAGTGGCTTCGGAGACAAGGAAAACCCATTATTGGTGTCTGTACGTTCTGGTGCCAGAGTATCCATGCCAGGGATGATGGATACGGTTTTGAATTTAGGTTTGAATGACGAAGTGGTATTGGGCTTGGCTAAAAAAACCAATAACGAACAGTTTGCATGGGATTCTTACCGTCGTTTTATACAAATGTATGGAGGCGTGGTTTTAGGCATGAAACCGGTGTCTAAAGAAGATATCGATCCGTTTGAGGAAATCATGGAAAACCTTAAGGAAAAACGCGGTATTCAATTGGATACAGAGTTTACCGTTCAGGATTTAAAGGATTTGGTATACGACTTTAAAGATGCCGTAAGAAAACAAACTGGTCACAGTTTCCCAACCAATCCATGGGAACAACTTTGGGGAGCCATTATAGCGGTGTTTAATAGTTGGAATGGAGATAGAGCCGTTTACTACAGAAACATGCACGGATATCCAGCCGACTGGGGAACTGCCGTAAATGTTCAGGCTATGGTGTATGGAAACATGGGGAATAACTCAGGGACAGGGGTGTGCTTTACCCGTGATGCCGGTACCGGTGAAAATGTCTTCAATGGTGAATATTTAATCAATGCCCAAGGAGAAGATGTAGTGGCAGGTGTTAGAACACCACAGCAAATTACCTTATTAGGATCTAAACGTTGGGCAGAATTAGCTCAAATTACAGAAGAAGAACGAGCAGAAAAATATCCTTCTTTAGAAGAAGTAATGCCTAGCATTTTTGCTGAACTCGATGGTTACCAAGAAGTATTGGAACAGCATTATAGAGACATGCAAGATATGGAATTTACCATCCAGGAAGGCAAGTTATGGATTTTACAGACCAGAAACGGAAAACGTACAGGAGCTGGAATGGTGAAAATTGCTATGGATTTATTGAAAGAGGGCCTAATCAATGAAAAAGAAGCGTTACTTCATATAGAGCCAAACAAGCTAGATGAATTACTACACCCAGTATTTGATCCTAAAGCTTTAAAAAGTGCCCATGTAATTGCACAAGGGTTGCCAGCATCTCCTGGAGCGGCTACTGGAAAAATAGTGTTCTTTGCCGATGAAGCAGCCAAGTTCAAAAACAGTATTTTGGTGCGTATTGAAACTTCTCCGGAAGATTTGGAAGGAATGCACATTGCCAAAGGTATTTTAACGGCTCGCGGAGGGATGACTTCACACGCGGCAGTGGTAGCCCGTGGTATGGGTAAATGTTGTATTTCAGGAGCAGGCGCTTTAAAAATCAATTACAAAACAAGAACCTTAACTGTTGATGGTCATGAATACCATGAAGGGGATTGGATCTCTCTAAACGGTTCAACAGGTAATATAATTGAAGGTAAAGTAGAAACTGTAGAACCTGAATTGAGCGGGGAATTTGCAGAATTGATGAGCCTTACCGACAAATATGCTAAAATGAAAGTGCGTACCAATGCCGATACACCAAAAGACGCTAAAATAGCGAGAGGTTTCGGAGCAGAAGGTATTGGACTTACCAGAACTGAGCATATGTTCTTTGAAGTAGACAGAATCAAAGCCATGCGTGAAATGATTTTGGCCGATACCGTAAAAGGTAGAAAGCAAGCACTACAAGAACTGTTACCAATGCAACGCGAGGATTTCGAAGGAATTTTTGAAGCTATGGAAGGCCTTCCTGTAACCATCCGTTTATTGGATCCACCATTACACGAGTTTGTACCTCACCAATTGGCGACCCAAAAAGAATTGGCTGAAGAAATGCACATTTCGTTAACCGCAGTTAAAAATAAAGTGGCTGAATTGGAAGAGTTTAACCCAATGCTTGGACATAGAGGATGTAGATTAGGAAACACTTATCCAGAGATTACCGAAATGCAAACCCGCGCCATCATTGAAGCAGCATTGAACTTGAAAGAACGTGGCATTATTTGTCAACCTGAAATTATGGTGCCTTTAATTGGAACAGTTGAAGAGTTTGTAGCTCAGGAAAACATCATCAGAAATACGGCTAATACCATTTTTGAAGAACGTAATGATAAAGTAGACTATTTAATCGGTACCATGATAGAAGTGCCTAGAGCAGCCCTAATGGCCGATAAAATTGCCGAGCATGCCGATTTCTTCTCCTTTGGAACCAACGACTTGACTCAGATGACCTTTGGATATTCTCGTGATGATGCTGGTAAGTTCTTGCCAATCTACATTGAAAAAGGAATTTTGAAAGTAGATCCTTTTGAAGTCTTGGATCAAGAAGGGGTAGGACAGCTAGTACAACTGGGAACCGAAAGAGGTCGTAGCGTAAAACCACAATTAAAAGTGGGTATCTGTGGTGAGCACGGTGGAGAACCAAGCTCTGTAGAGTTCTGCTACAACACTGGAATGAACTACGTGAGTTGTTCACCATTTAGAGTGCCAATAGCAAGATTGGTTGCAGCTCAAGCTGCCATTAAATCAGCATAAATGTTTAAGTAGATTTGTTTAATAAATTTAATATTGGTTTTTAATTAAATGGAAAGCGGTCAAGGATGTATTCTTGACCGCTTTTTTTATGCCATATTTTGTGAAATACATGATTGATGAGAGATTCTATCTCGTTCCATTGCTCTTTTTTATATAGAGGAAATGTGACACTGAAGTATCTATAAGGGAGAAATAGGATTTTTCCTTCGACAAAATGAAAATAAGGGGTTTATTGTTACTAAAAAGAAAAGCGGCCAGGAGTTGTTCTTGACCGCTTTATTTATGAAAAATTGTAATTCTTATTGATGTTTTTCAACCCACTCTCTGGCGTTAACAAAAGCTTCTACCCATGGCGAAACTTCATCTTGTCTGTTGCTTGGGTAATGTGCCCAGTTCCATTGGAATGTAGAACGCTCAATATGTGGCATCGTTACTAAGTGACGCCCTGTTTTATCACACATCATAGCCGTGTTGAAATCTGAGCCGTTTGGATTGTGAGGGTATTCCGCGTAAGCGTATTTACCAACAATGTGGTATTGGTCTTCAGATTCTGGTAAGTTAAATTTACCTTCACCGTGAGAAATCCAAACCCCTAAAGTACTTCCAGCTAAACTTGAAAGCATCACCGAGTTGTTTTCCTGAATTTTCACTGAAGTAAATGAACTTTCGTGTTTGTGGGAATTGTTGTGAACCATTTTACCGTGAACCTCGTGCTCTGGGTTAATTAATTCTAACTCCATCCATAACTGACAACCGTTACAAATACCAACAGATAACGTATCTTCACGCTTAAAGAAGTTTTTAATCACTTCGTTCGCTTTTTCGTTGTATTTGATGGCTCCGGCCCAACCTTTAGCAGAACCTAAAACGTCAGAGTTAGAGAATCCACCAACAGCGCCTAAGAACTGAATGTCTTCTAATGTTTCACGACCAGAAATTAAATCCGTCATATGAACATCTTTTACATCAAATCCGGCTAAGTACATCGCGTTTGCCATTTCACGCTCAGAGTTACTTCCTTTTTCACGTAAAATCGCTGCTTTTGGTCTTGGCTTACTTGCATCGATTATAGGAAGTTTCCCTGTAAATTGACTTGGGAACGTGTACTGTAATGGTTGATTTTTATAGTTGTCGTAACGGTCTTGTGCTAAACCGTTAGCTGTTTGTTTTTGATCTAATAAGAACGATGTTTTGTACCACATATCACGTAAACGAGATACCGTCATGGTGAATACATCCGTTCCGTTAATGATGCTTAATACATCGCTTTCTGTTACTTTACCAATGTTGAAGAAATCAATATTAGCAGCAGATAATACAGTTTCGATTGAAGTATCTTTCGACTGAATTACTAAACCAGCATTTTCAGCAAATAATACTTTAAATGAATCGTTTTCAGCTAAAGCGGTAATATCTAATTCAGCTCCTAAATTGTTATCAGCAAAACATAATTCTAATAAGGTAGTGATTAATCCACCAGAAGCCACATCATGTCCAGCAACAATTTGTCCGTCAAGAATGAGTTGTTGAATCGTGTTGAATACGGTTTTAACGTATGCGGCAGATTGAACATTTGGTGTATCGTTACCAATTTTGTTAACCACCTGAGCAAATGAACTACCACCTAATTTAAAGCTGTCTTGAGATAAGTTGATGTAATACACATCACCAGCACCTTTTTGGAATACAGGCTCAACTACCTTATTAATATCTGTACAGTTTGCAGCAGCCGAAATGATTACCGTACCAGGAGCAATAACCTCTTCGTTAGGATATTTTTGCTTCATGGATAGCGAATCTTTTCCGGTTGGCACGTTGATACCTAAATCAATTGCAAATTCTGAAACCGCTTCAACAGCTTCATATAAACGTGCATCTTCACCTTCATTTTTACAAGGCCACATCCAGTTTGCCGATAAAGACACATTTTGTAATCCGTCTTTTAATGGCGCCCAGATAATGTTAGTTAAGGCTTCTGTAATCGAGTTTCTACTTCCTGCAACCGGATTAATTAATCCTGAAACAGGTGAGTGCCCGATAGAAGTAGCAATACCTTCTTTACCTTTATAATCTAAGGCCATCACACCAACGTTGTTTAATGGAATTTGTAATGGTCCAACACATTGTTGTTTGGCTACTTTTCCACCAACACAACGGTCTACTTTATTGGTTAACCAGTCTTTAGATGCTACCGCTTCTAATTGTAGTAACTGGTCTAAATAATCGTAGTAGTTTTCTTTATTATAAGCAACATCGGCATAATTGCGAGCTACTTTTTTATCGTGCATGTATGTTTTTGGAGAACTTCCAAACATATCATCCATGGCTAAATCCATTGGTTTGTGTCCGTTGGTCTTAGACTCAAAAGTGAAACGGTGATTCCCCGTAACGTCTCCAACAGTGTACATTGGCGAACGCTCACGATCAGCAATTTTTTGTAAGGTTTCAATATGTTTTTCGGCAATGACTAGTCCCATACGTTCCTGAGATTCGTTCCCGATAATTTCTTTATCTGATAATGTTGGGTCACCTACAGGTAATTTATCTAAATCGATGTGTCCACCCGTTTCTTCAACTAATTCCGATAAACAGTTTAAGTGTCCACCAGCACCATGATCGTGAATAGAAACAATGTAGTTTTCATCGCTTTCAACCATACCACGAACTGCATTGGCAGCACGTTTTTGCATTTCAGGATTCGAACGTTGTACCGCGTTTAACTCGATACCTGATGCAAACTCTCCGGTATCAGCACTTGATACCGCAGCACCACCCATACCAATACGGTAGTTTTCCCCACCAAGGATAACTACTTTGTCACCAACAGTAGGTGTTGCTTTTAAAGCCTGGTCGGCTTTGCCATACCCAATACCTCCGGCTTGCATAATCACCTTGTCGAAACCTAGTTTTCTTGCGTCTTCTTCGTGCTCAAACGTTAATACCGAACCACAGATTAACGGTTGACCGAATTTGTTACCAAAATCTGAAGCTCCGTTAGAAGCCTTGATTAAGATATCCATTGGGGTTTGGTATAACCACTTACGCTCTTCCATAGCTTGTTCCCAAGGACGGTTTTCTTCCAAACGCGAGTAAGACGTCATGTAAACCGCAGTACCAGCTAAAGGTAAAGATCCTTTACCACCAGCTAAACGGTCACGAATTTCACCTCCGGAACCTGTAGCAGCACCATTAAATGGCTCTACGGTTGTAGGGAAGTTGTGGGTTTCTGCTTTTAATGAAATAACAGATTCGAATTCTTTAGTTTCGTAAAAATCTGGTTTATCAGCTGTTTTAGGAGCGAATTGTTCAACAACAGGCCCTTTTACAAAAGCCACGTTGTCTTTATATGCTGAAACGATATCGTTAGGATTCGTTTCCGACGTTTTACGAATCATTTTAAATAATGACGTCGGTTTTTCTTCACCATCAATAACAAATGTTCCATTGAAAATTTTGTGACGACAGTGCTCACTGTTTACTTGTGAGAAACCGAATACTTCAGAATCGGTTAATGGGCGACCAATTTTTTCAGAAACACCTTCTAAGTATGCCACTTCTTCATCACTTAAAGAAAGTCCTTCCTGAATGTTGTAAGCCGCAATATCTTCAATATCCAGAATAGGTTCTGGCTTGATATCTATTGTGAATGATTCTTGGTGTAATCCGTTGAATTTTTCAGAAATCATAGGATCATATCCTTTGAAATCTTCAGAAACAGCTTCGAATTCCTCAATTCGAATGATGTCTGAAATCCCCATGTTTTGAGTGATTTCCACCGCATTGGTACTCCAAGGCGTAATCATCGCTGCTCTTGGCCCAACAAAAAAAGCATCCAACGATGCTTGCTCTATTTTAGGCTGGTTGCCAAATAACCATGTTAATTTAGAAATGGTTTCTGTTGATAATTCTTTTGTTGTTTGAACAGCAAAAACCTTACTGTTTACGTTTCCAAAGAAATGAATCATTGTTGATGTATTAGGTTGTAATTTAAAAATGCAAAAATACACTTTTTTAGTCATTTAAGTGGCATTTTTTAGGAAAGCTTATTGCTATTTTCAAAGGGTTAATAAGTGGTGCTTAAAAGTACTTTTCCAAGAGATGACTAACAGAACTATAGTAGCTCTTTCCAAACAAATTGAGGTGAACCAATAAGTAATAGAGTTGGTAAATAGAAATTCTGTCTTGGGTATGGGAAGTTTCGGGATGTTGTTTGAAGTAAGCTGTATAGAATTCTGGGGCAAAACCACCAAATAATTTGCTCATGGCAATGTCTACCTCAAGGTGTCCGTAGTAAGGCGCAGGGTCTATAAGATAAGGTGTGCCATCTTGTGAAATCAGGTAATTACCACTCCATAAATCCCCATGTAAAAGTGAGGGGACTACATTTTGGAAGAAGGTAGCAAGTTTTGCTATCATTTGTTCTTTTGAAGGACATTCTGACTCTAAAAGTAATTGGTTTTGAATAGCGAGTTGTAATTGTGGAAACAGTCGTTCATTTACGTAGAATTCGATCCAAGTGTCAGTTGGTTTGTTGCTTTGATGCAAACTTCCTATATAATTGTCACTATCAAATCCAAACGAGTTGCTGGATACCTTGTGTAAGTTTCCTAATTCTTCCCCAAGCGTTTTAAAATCTTTGGAAGAAGGAGTTTTTGTAGGTATATATTCCATGAGTAGAAGAGAAGTGTCTTCAAGTTTATTACAATGTAATACGTCTGGAGTGGAAATGGTGTTGGTTTCTGCAATGAGCTTCAGTCCCAAGGCTTCCTTTTGAAACATATCGAGAGCTTTGGGACTCTTGTTGGCTTTTAGGAAATAGCAATTGCCCCTGGTTCTTAATAAATAAGCCTGAGAAATATCACCTCCTGAAATGGATTGAAAGTCCAAAATGGATTCATTTAATTGTTCTGATAGGTAGGTGATGATATTGGTTTCCATGCAATAAAAAAGGTCATCTGTTGATAGATGACCTTAAAATTACAAATTCTTATGAAGTTATTGTTTGATAAGCTTTTTGGTGACTGACTGATTTTGATACTGCAATTTAACCAGATAGATGCCGCTGTTTAGCTTGGAAATATCAATTTTATTTTCAGTGTTGGATACCTGTTTTTCAAGAGTCAGTTTACCTAAAACACTATAGATTTGAATTTCCAAATCAAAAGAAGTATCTATATAAAGTGTATTGCCATTTACTGGGTTGGGGTAGAAGCTAGGCTCTACGTTAGTTTGATATTCATTTACTGATAATTCTTCCTGCCAAATAGCACTTACATATTCTGGGTGGTCAATAAATGGGTTCCTATTGTCCTGATGCTCAAAAATGGCATTGTTTCTATCTATTTCCTTGGTGCTTACAGGGTCGTTGATATGCCAACTGTAAAGCAGGTCTAAAGCCCATTGTTCAAATACTTTATTGCTAGTGCCGTCAAGCATGCTGTTACCATTTGTGTCATTGGTTTCCCATGAAGCCACATCTTCTTGGTAACGAACAGCAATATAAAATAGACCACGGGCAATATCCCCTTTATAATCGTCTACAGGTTCAAAAACTTCTCCTACAGGTCCAGAAAGGTCAGTGCTGCCTCTTTGACTACCGTTTAGAGACGTGTAGCTTGCCGAAGAAACTTCTCCAAAAGCCAAATTACCGCGTTCGGCATTGACCTTTTTGTCGGTTGGTAGAATATGAAACGCATCGGCAAATATGGGATGGTTTTGGTTATTGCCAAACCAACTTCGAGGAAAGGTATGTTCACGGTTGTATTTATCACATTCTACTGTGCCACCAGTGCCATTGTCCTGGTCGATGCCAAATTCAAAATCACAATCGCTATAAACATCCCAGACTTTACCGTCTGTTCTCACATCTGAGGTTTGATACAAAGTCCAAAGTTGACTATAGGTTACGGAAGTATCGTGAAAGGCTTGGCCGCTACTATCGTCAATATCATCAATAATGGTTTTAAGTGCTGTTTTAAGAGTATACCCATCGAGCCCTTCGGCTGCATCATAATATCCTTCAGGGATTTGAGCAAACAAACGGAAAGTCATGAAAAATAAAAGCAGTAGGTAGTTATGTTTCATAAACGCACGTTTCGATTATTATTTGTTTTTCTCCAATTGAGCCATATAAAAACCATCAAATCCAGATTCGTAGGCCAAAATCTTTTTGTCTTTTACTAATTTGAAATCTTTACCGTTTTCCGACTTCAAAAAAGCTGCCACTTGGTTTTGGTTTTCCGATGGTAGTACAGAACAGGTGGCATATACCAATTTTCCTCCTGGTTTTACCATTTTGGAATATTGTTGCAATACTTCCTGTTGGGTCACTTTGATATTTTCAATGAATTCAGGTTCCAATTTCCACTTGGAATCTGGATTTCTTCTCATTACTCCTAGACCAGAACACGGCGCATCAATTAATACTCTATCAGCTTTTCCGTAAAGCTTTTTGATAGGCTTGGTAGAATCCAAAACTTTTAAATCCAAATTGTGCACACCGTTGCGTTTTGCTCTAACCTTGAGCTTTTTCAATTTACTTTCGTAAATGTCCATGGCAACTATTTGGCCTTTGTTTTCCATAAGGGAAGCAATGTGCAATGTTTTTCCACCAGCTCCTGCACAGGTATCAACAACTTTCATGCCAGGGGCAACATCTAGATATGGCGCAACCAATTGAGAAGAAGCATCCTGAACCTCAAACCATCCATCTTTAAAGGCCTCAGTTTTAAAAACATTGGCACGTTCCTTAAGCCTTAAGGCAGAAGTGTAGTCTGATAAAAACTCAGTTTCTATATTTTCAGACTGAAGGCGAAGTTGAAGGTCTTTCTTGTTCGTTTTTAAAGTGTTCACCCTTAAAATTACATCGGCCTGTTCGTTTTGTTTTGAAATTTCTTTGGTCCAAACTGCTTCGCCTAATTCCTGAACACCAAGTTCGTCCATCCAATCAGGAATGGAGTCGCGGAACTTTCTAATTTTGGAAAGTTCATCAAAACGTCCTTTGATTTTTCGTTGTGGGGTGTTTTCAAAATATTTCCAATCTGGCAATCTAATACCTTTCAAGGTAGCCCAAACAGCAAACAGACGCCAAATATCATCTCTGTCAAACGGTTCTTTTACGTTGGCGATTTCGGCATACAGGCGCTTCCAACGTACAATATCGTAAGTGGTTTCGGCCACAAAGGCACGGTCACGGCTTCCCCAACGCTTGTCGCGTTTTAAAAGCTGTTGGATTACTTTATCTGCATAAAGTCCTTCATTGAATATCTGTAATAAACCATCTACGGTTGCAAAACATAGGTTTCTGTGTAAGCGCATATTGTAATGTTCAAGGCCCTGTTGGCTAATTGGTTTTAATGCAATAGTTTAACAGTTGCCGGATTTAAAAAATAAAAACATGCAAAGGTAGTTTAAAAGCTACGAATTGTCATAAGAATTTTAAGTAAAACACATTCCTGGTGCTGTGTAATGTTCTAAATAAAAAAAGAAGCCATTTTGGCTTCCTTTTTATTATGGTTTCCCATGTTGTTCACGACGACGTTTTTTGAATTCCTCAAACATTTGATGTTTGAAATCATCTTCGGATTGTTTGAGGAGTAAAATTTTCTTGGCAGATAAAATCTCCCGTAAATCCTTGAGAAATTTTGTCTTCAACTGGTGACGTTGGTCTTCAATAGCTGCAATTTCATTTAGTAGGGCTTTGGCCTCGGATTCCGTTAAACTTTCCAAATTGGCATTTCTACGTTTAGTGAATGCTTCATGCCTAAGTTGGTTGTTGCTTTCTTCAAAAGTGTTGTAAACTGGCCAAAATTCTTGGGCCTCTTTTTTGGTGAGGTTCAAGCGTTCTGTTAGGAAGGCAATTTTTAAGGTCTTGATTTTCTCTCTGTCTGGTTCTTGGGCTTGTATGCCAAAGCTCAGACAAAAGAGAAGTACTGTTAAAGTGAATTGTCTCATGGTTCTGATATGTATTCCAAATCGTCCAGTGACGAATGTTCTATAAGATAATTTTCTATGGTTGCATCTGGGATGTTGGTTTCGTTAAACCCATCAAAAAGCAGATAGTCCTCAGTGGTCAAAGCTGCTAGGTCTTGATCTGTAAATTCTTCTTCAGATAAATAGCTTTCAATGGAAACTGTTTCTAGGTCATTAAAATCCAGACTGTCTTTGGAATTCAAGAATAAACCCAAAAGTAAGATGATGCTGGCCGCAATTCCGGCTGCATAAAAAGTGGTTTGCCGCGTCCAAAATGGTTTAATTTTAGGGTTAGCGAGTTCTTGGGCCTGTACTTTTCTTAAAACTTTGGCATCAAAAGACTCAAAATAATTAGAGGGCACTTTAAATCCGGGAGTAGTTATTTTGCTGGACAAATTTGCTTGATTCCAAATAGCGTCTTCGACCTTATCAAAATAGCCTTCAGGAACTTGGTGTCCCGCAGATTTATTAAGATGTAATTTGTTGTCTTTCATTGTTAATTGGACTAAATTATACCAAAAAGGTTTAATTTGAGCTTAGGTATTTTTCTATTTTCTTCACAGCAATATGATAGGATGCTTTCAGGGCACCTTCACTAGTTTCTAAAATGTCTGCCATTTCCCTATAAGTAATGTCATCAAAATATTTCATGTTGAAGATGAGCTGTTGCTTTTGTGGTAGCAAGGCTATGGCTTTTTGCAATTTCAACTGGATTTCGTCACCTTCAAAATACACATCGGCTTTTAGATTGTTTATGGCCTGTTGCTGAATTTCTTCACTTGAAGCTTTTAAAAACTTTGCTTTTCGGTTGAGAAAGGTAATAGATTCATTGGTGGCAATACGGTACATCCATGAAAACAATTGGCTTTCTCCTTTAAAGTTATGAATGTTTTTGTAAACTTTAATAAAGGTGTTTTGCAAAACATCGTCGGCATCATCATGGGAAATGACAATTTTCCTGATGTGCCAGTACAAACGCTCCTTGTATTGAGACAGTAATTCCTTAAATGCCTGTTCCTTGGTGCGTTCTGATTTTAATTGAACTATGAGGTCTTGTTCGCTTATCACCTGTTGTTTATTGCTTAGACATCACAAATTAGGAAAAGTTTAATGGAATTTTGGTGAAATACGATATTTGTGTAATTAATTGAGTATTAATTATTTACGCCGTGCACGAATCGATGAAATGCAATAAAACACGATAAAATGCATTTTTTTCTTGTATTGTATGTAAAAATGTTATAAGTTTACATCAGCCTAACCTATAAACCTGTTACCAATGTCCCCAAATTTGGTAATAAAAATGAAAAGGATGCGACAACTGTTGCATCCTTTTCTGGATTTATAAGGTTATTGTTTGTTAATCAAAGCTCTGCATTTCCACAAGCTTTTTATAAGCGCCTTGTTTGGCAAGCAATTCTTCGTGGGAACCTTGCTCTACAATTTGTCCTTTTTGCATCACAATAATTTCATCGGCATTTTGAATGGTAGATAACCTATGGGCTATGACAATAGAAGTACGGTGCATCATCATTTTTTCCAAAGCGTCCTGCACCAAACGTTCGCTTTCAGTATCCAATGCTGAAGTGGCTTCGTCCAAAATCATAATTGGAGGATTTTTTAGAACGGCCCTAGCGATGCTAAGACGTTGCTTTTGGCCACCAGAAAGTTTGTTCCCAGAATCTCCAATATTGGTTTCAATACCGTTCGGAAGTGTGCTTACAAATTCCCAAGCATTGGCAATTTTTAAGGCCTCGATAATCTCTTCATCAGTGGCGTCTTCTTTACCAATAAGCATGTTGTTTTTAATAGAATCATTGAAAAGGATAGAGTCTTGGGTAACCAATCCAATCAAGCCTCTTAATGAATGCTTGCTAAGGTCGCGAATATCATCGCCGTCTATAGTAATACTACCTTTGTTGACATCATAAAATCTGGTCACCAAATTGGCAATGGTACTTTTTCCACTTCCAGACTGTCCTACCAATGCCACAGTTTTTCCTTTAGGCACAGTAATTGAAAAGTCTTTCAAAACCCAGTCATCTTCATATTTAAAGGAGATATTATTAATGTCGATTGCTGTGGTAAACTCATTTTTAACTTTGGCATTTGCCTTATCCTGTAAAGGCGATTCTGTATTCAAAATTTCCAACACACGATCGGCGGCGGCATTTCCTGCCTTTACTTTGTAGCTTGCTTTACTAATGTCTTTCGCTGGTGTCAAAATTTGATAGGCCAAAGCCATATAGGTGATAAAAGCACCTCCGGAGAGAGTATTTTCTATAAGAACCATACTACCTCCATACCATAACAATGCTGCTATGGTAACGATTCCTAGAAATTCACTCGTAGGAGAGGCCAAGTTTTGGCGATTCAGTAAGGTGTTTGAAAAATGATAAAAGCGATTTGTAGAGTCTTGAAATTTGTCATTAAAGCGTTTCTCGGCATTAAATCCTTTGATGACTTTAAGTCCACTTAGAGTTTCCTCAAGGGTTGACAGGAATACACCCTGTTCGGTTTGTACTTTATTGGATTTGCGTTTTAAACTTTTTCCAATTCTAGAAATAATCAAGCCTGCTACCGGAATGAACAAAAACACAAAAACAGTGAGTTTTGTGGAAATAGTAAACATGGTGATAATTGCAAACACAATGGTTAAAGGTTCCTTTATAATAAGTTCCAATACGGCCAATAGTGAGTTTTTTACTTCATTCACATCTCCTGAAATACGCGCAATGATATCTCCCTTTTTCTTTTCAGAATAGAAAGATATAGGTAAGGTGATTACTTTGTCGTAAATGGCATTCCTTAAGTCCTTCAGGACCCCATTTCTAAGAAATGTTATAGAGAACAAGGCTAGATAATTAAACAGGTTTTTAAGTAAGAACAAGCTAATGATCAAAATAATCATATACAATAAAGTGCGCTCTGGCCCTTCATTGGCATTGGTTGTTGTTACAAAGTAATTAAGGTAATCCTCACCGTAAGATTTTAGATGCTTGATACCTTGGTACACAGGTTTTACGGTGAGTTTTTTAGTTTCTCCAAACAATACATTGATCATGGGCATTAAGGACACCATGGCCAGTGTACTGAACAGAGCGTAAAGCACATTGAAGAAAATATTAAGATATCCATACTTCTTATAAGGAAGTATGAATTGCGACAGTTTTTTTAGGTATTCCATTAATTGAGTTTCATGGCCTTTAAAATGGCATCGATTTTCGATTCCAATTTTTGTTCCACAGCTTTGAATTCTGACACATTGTCCAAGGTCGTGTTTACGCTAATGTAAAACTTGATTTTAGGCTCTGTGCCACTAGGTCTTAGGGCTATTCTGCTACCGTCTTCAGTAGTGTAGATCAATACATTTGATTTTGGAATGTCGATAGGACTTTCAGTGCCTAGTATTAAATCTTTTGAAGTGGATAATTGGTAATCGTCCACAGTTACTACTTTTGAACCATTCACTTCTTTCAATGGATTTTCACGGGCATCAACCATCATTTGTTTGATTTCTTCAGCGCCAGAAATTCCTTTTTTAGTTAAAGAGATCAAGCGTTCTTTAAAGAATCCATATTTCACATAAGCTTCAATTAACCCTTGGTAGAAGGAACCGCCTTGCGCTTTGGTATACGCGGCAATTTCACAAGCTAGTAGGGTAGAGGTAACCGCATCTTTATCGCGAACAAAATCCCCAACCATAAATCCGAAACTTTCCTCACCACCACCAATAAATTTCAGTTCAGGGAAATCGACGATCATTTTGGCGATCCATTTAAAACCTGTAAGTCCTACTTTATACGAAACTCCAAAAGCATCGGCCAGGTTTTGCATCATAGGGGTAGAAACAATCGTGGAACCTATAAATTCCTTTCCTTTGATAAGGTCTTTGTCATGCCATTGTTTCAATAGAAACTCGGTCATCATGATCATGGTCTGGTTTCCATTCAATAATACCATATTGCCTTCCAAATCTCTAACGGCAACTCCTAAACGGTCACTATCGGGGTCGGTTCCTATTACGATATCCGCATTAACTTTCTCAGCCAATTCCAAGGCCATTTTTAAGGCTTCAGGTTCTTCCGGGTTAGGGGAGGCCACCGTAGGGAAGTCTCCATTTGGTTCACTTTGAGCTTCCACAATATGAACATTTGTAAAGCCAGCACGTTTTAAAGTTTCCGGAATTGTGGTAATGGACGTTCCATGTAATGGCGTAAATACAATCGATAAATTGTCTTTGGCTTCCTGACTGGTAAAACTAGCATTGGCAACCGCTGCATCTACAAAGGCATCGTCAATATCTTTTCCGATATAATGAATTAAATCTTCGTTGGCATTGAATTTAACCTCAGAGTAATCCAATGCATTGATTTCTTCGATAGTTTCATGGTCTTGAGGAGGAACTAATTGACCTCCATCTTCCCAATATACTTTGTAGCCGTTATATTCAGGAGGGTTGTGTGATGCTGTTAAAACAATTCCGCATTGGCATCCTAGTTGTTTCACAGCAAAGGAAAGTTCAGGCGTAGGGCGTAAATCCTCAAACAGGTATACTTCAATATTATTGGCAGAGAACACATCTGCAACCACTTTTGCCAAAGTTTTACTGTTATGTCTACAGTCGTAGGCAATAACCACTTTAATAGGCTGATTAGGGAAGCATTTGTACAGGTAGTTGCTCAATCCTTGCGTATTTTTTCCAAGGGTATACTTATTGATACGGTTGGTACCAACGCCCATAATACCACGCATACCTCCGGTGCCAAATTCAAGATCCTTATAAAAGGATTCCTTAAGTTCGTTGGGGTTGCTGTCCATTAAAGATTTGATATGTTCCTGGGTATCGGCATCAAAGGTTGAAGTTAACCACATTTGGATGCGTTCCTGTAATTGAGGTTCTAAAGTGTTCATAAGCTAATATTATATCACAAAAATAAGCATTTCATACATTTTATGAGATGCTTTTGAGTTGATGAAATGGTTTTTAGAAAGTTAAATTGCTTTCTTTCTATAGGTTGAGTTCGCTTTTAATTAAATAGCGTTTTTTGTCTTCTTTGGTTTGAAGGATGGTTTCGCCCAAGAAACCTGCTACAAAAAACTGTGCTCCCATAATCATGGTGGTTAGGGAGATGTAAAATTGAGGACGTTCGGTAATCAATCTGCCTTGTGGGTGGATAAAGAGCTTGTCGATACCCAAATAAAGTGCAAAGATAAATCCAATAGTAACCATGATAACCCCTAGAGCGCCAAAAAGGTGCATTGGGCGTCGCGCAAATCGGGAAATGAACCAAATGGTTATTAAGTCTAAAAAGCCGTGAATAAAACGGTCCATGCCAAATTTGGTGGTGCCATATTTTCTTGCTTGGTGCTGAACTACCTTTTCGCCAATTTTCAAAAAGCCTGCATTTTTTGCCAAAACAGGAATGTAACGGTGCATTTCACCTTTAACATCTATGTTTTTTACCACATTTTTGTTGTAGGCTTTCAAGCCACAGTTGAAATCATTTAAGCTGACACCCGAGGTTTTTCTTGCCGCCCAGTTAAAGAGTTTGGAAGGCATGTTTTTGGTAAGGACGGAATCGTAGCGTTTCTTTTTCCATCCAGATACCATATCGTAGTCGTCCTGAACAATCATTTGGTAGAGTTCAGGTATTTCTTCTGGATTGTCTTGTAAATCGGCATCCATGGTGATGATCACGTTTCCTTCAGCCTTAGAAAAACCGGCATGTAGTGCCTGAGATTTGCCAAAATTCTTCAAAAAACGGATTCCTTTTACATTAGGATCTTTTTTAGAAAGTCCTACAATGGTTTGCCAGGATTGATCTGTACTTCCATCATCAATAAAAAGGATTTCATAAGAAAAATGATTGGATTGCATAACGCGTGCAATCCAATCATGTAGTTCTGTTAAAGACTCTTGTTCGTTAAGTAGTGGTATAACTACTGATATATCCATGGAGTGTAATTCAAAATTCTACGTCCAAAAGTAAAGAAATTATTTAAGCTGCGTTAGGATCATTGCGTTTCATGGCCAATGCAACGATAAGCCCGATGATTGAATAGAATACCAATTGAAACGCTACCGATTTTAATTGGTTGCCCATTGCAAATTGATTTTCGCCTTCCATTTGTAGCATTGCTTTATCAATTTCAGATTGTGGAGCTCCAAAATTTTCCATCATCTGGCGAGAGCTTTCCATGACATTTTCCTTTAGGATTTCAGAAGCTTCTGGATCAATAACATTAAAAAGTACAATACTAACAAGTGTACTAATTATAAAGCCTACAGCTATGGTAATGAAATAGGAGGAAAATGCTTCTTTAAACGAGATAAACCCTTTTAGTAATCCTTTGGATCTTGCTGTAGAGACAATTCCAAAAACCAAAATGACTAAAAATAAAATGATTCCAAGCCACCATTTAGTCAAAAGTTCAAGGTTAATAGCATAAGAAAGCACGGTTACCAATACAAGCGTAGCGCCAAGGTAAAGTCCGTAATTTAGGGCAGAGGACTTAATAGATTTTTCCATTATAATGATGATTTTTTTAGTTTACACTAGGGTTAGTAATCAAATATAGTAAATCGTTACATAAATTTACTGCAATAAAAATTAAAAAAACATTGTACATAAGTAAAAAATGCTTAAATTTGCAGCTCGAAAAAATGAAACGATAAAATAGCTTTAGCGATGAAAAAAGGTATACATCCAGAAAATTATAGACTTGTAGCATTTAAAGATATGTCTAACGAGGACGTATTTTTAACAAAGTCAACGGCAGTTACTAACGAAACTTTAGAAGTGGATGGGGTTGAGTATCCATTGATTAAGTTAGAGATTTCAAGAACGTCTCACCCATTTTATACTGGTAAATCCAAATTGGTTGATACCGCTGGACGTATTGATAAATTCAAAAACAAATACGCAAAATTCAAAAAGTAATTTAAAGCGTCTTTTTATACATATAAAGCCTTTGGGAATGTCCCAAAGGCTTTTTTGTTTTGGCTAAATATGGTACTTTTGATGTGGCTATTGGGCGGATTCTCTATGAGATCTTTGCACTTTCGCCTAATTAATCTTTAACTCATTCCAAATGAACTATATTCTTTTTGATGGTCCTTTTCGCAACAATTTGTTGCCATTTACCTATACGCGTCCGGTGGCCGATATTCGGGTTGGTATTTTAACCATTCGTGAAAAATGGGAAAAATTTTTGGGGTACACCACCACAACTTTGACAGAAGAATATCTTTCTGATAAATTTCCAATGGTAGAAATGGAGGAGAATGTCATGATCAATGCATCCTATCTGCCAAATGCGGAATTAGTTGAGATGGTGAAAAGCTTGAAAGAAAACCAAGCCATTTTTAAGGGGGAAGATGTGTTGGCATTTTTTACCACAGATACTCAAGAAGAAGTAGATTTTGAAACCTATGAAGCCATTGAGTTTGAAGATGACGTCTTGAAAATAGAACATACCTGGGATATTTTTGCTAAAAACGGCGAAGCTATTTCTGAAGATTTTGAATTGTTGACCAAAGGAAAGGAATCTCAGCCAATTCCGTCTTCAAACAATACCATTCAGGCGAATAGGATTTTTATTGAAGAAGGCGCCAAATTGGAATTTGTAACCTTAAATGCTACCAACGGGCCAATTTATATTGGAAAGGATGCCGAGATTATGGAAGGTTCTATCATTCGCGGGCCATTTGCCTTATGTGAAGGTGCCACCGTAAAAATGGGTGCTAAAATTTATGGACCTACCACGGTTGGGCCTTATAGTAAGGTTGGAGGGGAAATCAATAATTCGGTGCTATTTGCCTATTCCAACAAGGGGCATGATGGCTTTTTAGGGAATTCGGTGTTAGGAGAATGGTGTAATCTTGGAGCCGATACCAATAATTCCAATTTAAAAAATAACTATGCCGAAGTCCGTCTTTGGAACTATGAAACTGAAGGTTTTGCTAGAACAGGATTACAGTTTTGTGGGTTGATGATGGGAGATCATAGCAAGTCGGGTATCAACACCATGTTTAACACTGGAACTGTTGTTGGGGTGAGTGCCAATGTTTTTGGTAGTGGTTATCCAAGAAATTTCATTCCAAGTTTTGCTTGGGGAGGGAGTTCAGGATTTACAACATTTGTAACCAAAAAAGCATTTGAGGTGGCTAATGTTGTGATGTCAAGACGTAATATTGAATTTACGGAACAAGACGCTGCTATTTTGGAGCATATATTTGAGATGACTAAGAAATACAGAAAATCGTTTTAATTCTTTTTCACTGTTCTTAAATCCAATTGGTTTACGGGATTGATACCCAATCCCGAAACGCCCTTTTGTGTAAACCTAATAACTTCGTCATAATACAAAGGGACAATGGGGGCTTGTTGCATCACCAAACTGTCCATTTGGGTGTAAAGTGCTTTTCGTTTTTCAATATCATTGATTGCAAAGGAAGCATTGTAAAGGCTATCAAAAGCGGTGCTTTTAAAGTGTGTGTAGTTGGAACCGTTTGGAGAAAAGGTTTTGCTGTAGAATAAACTCAAATAATTTTCAGCATCCAGATAGTCGGCTACCCATGAAGCTCTAAACAAGCCTAATTTTCCGTTGTTTCTTGCATCTCTTAAAGTGGCGGAAGGTAATACATCCACATTGACCAAAATGCCAATCTTGCCTAATTCCCTTTGAATATATTCGCAAAAATTTAAATAGTTGCTGGTGGTGGATATGGTGATTTCCGGATTTTGGATGTTGGTCTCTTTTCTGAACTGCTCTACTAATTGTTTGGCTTTTTCGGGTTGATAGGAAAAACCGATATCTGTTTTGTAACCAGGAAGTCCTTTGGGAATCATGCCGCCTTGGGCCGGTACACCAACTCCATTTCGCAGATAGATCATCATTTTAGTTCTGTCGAAACCATAATTGACTGCTTTTCTTAAGGTCTCAGATTGTATTTCTGGAATGTCTGCATCTAGATAAAAGCCTAAATATTCTGTGTTTAAATAAGGGCCCCGAAGCATATTGACATCTTTTGCATAATTGGGTCTTAATTCCCCTTTTGCTGTGAGTATTTCGTCTTTGTAAGAAGCGTCTAGACTGTTCAGGAAATCGAGTTTTCCTTGGGCGAATTGTAAAAACTCACTTTGTTTGTCTGGAAGAAATGTTATCGAAACAGCTTCCAAATAGGGTAATTGCTCACCATTTTTATCATATTCAAAATAAGCCTTGTTCCGTCTTAAAACCAATTTGATATTTTCCTCCCATCGTTTAAATGAAAATGGCCCTGTGCCGATAGGGTGAGACCTGAACTCGTTACCATAATGATCTACGACCTCATGTGGGACCACCGAACAGTATTTCATGGTCATCAACCCTAAAAATGCAGGAAATCTAGTCTTAAGGTTAATTTCAAAAATAGTGTCATTAAGGGCTTTAAAGTCATTGACCTTGTTCAGAACCCAGCTGCCAGGCGATGCAATGGATTTATCTTTAAGCCTGTTGAAGCTATACACAAAATCTTCGGCCGTAACGGTTCTAGTGGAATCATTTCCAAAAAGAGGACTTTTATGAAAGTAGATGTCGTTTCTTAAGTTGAAAGTGTAAGTCAAACCATTTTCAGAAATGGACCAATTTTTGGCAATGCAAGGAAGGATGTTCAAACTGTCATCTGTTTGCACAAGACCATTAAAAAGTTGATTGGCCAACCAAGTTTCGCCAACATTGCGGGAAAAAGCAGGATCCAAGGAGCCGATAATATTGCTTTCGTTATAGCGGAAAACTAAATCGTTGTTGCTCTCTTTTTTCTGGCAATTAAATAATAAGGTAAAAAGGAATAAATAAAAAATAGGAGAGAATTTCATTTGGTAATGAATGATAATACTGATTTGGTATTGTGTGAAAACTTAAAAAATAAAAATATGAAAAAAAATTACAAAGGGTTTTAGTTTGGACTGTATATTGAATATACTTTTTTAATTTTCATCTAAAATTTTCAAAGATTAAATAAATGGTCCCTTTTATGTGAGTTAAGTTCATGTTTGTAAAGGGGCTTTGTTGGTTCGGAATTTAATGAGTTTTTTGAAATAGGAGTTTCAATGTCAGTAGATTAAAAAAGAGAGCGCTTAATTAGATAAAGCGTTCTTTTTTTGTATTTTTGCACTCCTTTTCAAGAGTTTAGGAAGATGAATAAAAAAGTCGCTTTTTACACATTAGGATGCAAACTTAATTTCTCGGAAACGTCTACAATTGCCAGAAGTTTTTCCGATGAAGGATTTGATCGCGTTGATTTTTCTGAGAAAGCAGATATCTACGTAATCAATACCTGTTCGGTTACGGAAAATGCCGATAAGCGATTTAAAAGTATTGTAAAGCAAGCTCAAAAAGTCAATCCAGAAGCTTTTGTGGCGGCTGTTGGGTGTTACGCGCAATTGAAACCTCAAGAACTTGCTGATGTGGAAGGCGTAGATTTGGTCTTGGGTGCCACTGAAAAGTTTAAAATCACCGACTATTTAAACGACCTTACCAAAAACGATTTTGGAGAAGTACATTCCTGTGAAATAGAAGAAGCCGATTTTTATGTTGGAAGTTATTCCATTGGGGATAGGACCAGAGCATTTTTGAAAGTCCAGGATGGATGCGATTATAAATGTACCTATTGCACCATTCCGATGGCTCGTGGTATTTCCAGAAGTGATACTATGGAAAATGTACTAAAAAATGCAAGGGAAATTTCAGAAAAGGACATCAAGGAGATTGTCTTGACAGGTGTGAATATTGGGGATTATGGTAAAGGGGAGTTTGGAAATAAACGTCATGAACATACATTTCTGGACTTGGTAACCCAATTGGATCAGGTGGAAGGGATTGAGCGTTTGCGTATTTCTTCTATAGAGCCAAATCTTCTTAAAAATGAAACCATTGAGTTGGTTTCTAAATCTAGAGCTTTTGTACCTCATTTCCATGTGCCTTTACAAAGTGGAAGCAACGACATTTTGAAAAAGATGAAGCGTCGCTATATGCGCGAGTTGTATGTGGACAGAGTTAATAAGATAAAAGAAGTGATGCCACATGCCTGCATTGGAGTGGATGTTATTGTAGGGTTCCCAGGGGAAACTGACGAACACTTTTTGGAGACCTACAATTTCTTGAATGAATTGGATGTTTCCTATCTGCATGTCTTCACTTATTCTGAGCGTGACAATACCGAAGCGGCTCTGATGGATGGAGTAGTGTCCAAAAATGTTCGCGGTAAACGCAGCAAAATGTTAAGAGGGCTTTCAGTTAAAAAGAGAAGAGCTTTTTATGAGAGTCAGATTGGGGCTACTAGAACTGTATTGTTTGAAGGAGAAAATAAGGAAGGCTATATTCATGGCTTTACCGATAATTATGTTAAGGTGAAAGCGCCTTGGAACCCTGAATTGGTCAATACACTGCATGAAGTGAACCTTACGGAGATTGGAGAAGACGGTATTGTAAGGTTTGAGTTTGTTAAGGCCTTAGTTGTTTAAGGAGAATCTTCATTTTATCTGTTTTTCTCACAGTTTATCCAATTTTTTAATCTTGGGAATTTTTTCAGCGGTATTTTTAAAAATTTTAAAATTGCCTGTAATTTGATGAAACAATTTGGTGCCGTAATTTCCCTAATTTGTATACTACAGTTGTCTGTGGCTTGTTCTGAGGACAGTTCTTCCAAAAATGCTTTAGTAGGAAAGTGGAAATTGACCTCTTGGTCAGCAGAAGTGCCTATGGACTTAAATAATGATGGTCTAGCAAACGTTAATCTTTTAAAGGAAATTACCTGTTCAAATAAGGAAACTTTAAGTTTCGATGTACATGGCATAGTTTCATCCGAAGATACATTCAATCCAACGGTAATGATTTCAGAAGTGAATGGAGGAGGGGGCAACGCTTATGCAGTTCAAGTAGAATGCGCTGAAGGGATTATTGGTTTTGCTACGGATTATGCGTTTGATAGTACCAATGGAACTGTTCAAATAGGAGAAAATACAGTTGCCACATTGAATGGAGGAGAGCTGACTATAGTTTATGGAAATGCGATAGAAATATACAATACAGAACTTGCTGAAGTAGTAGGAACAAAAGATTTGACTAAAGTTTATACCAAACAGTAATTAAGAAAAGCACAAACAAAAAACCGAAGCCTTGTAATAAGACTTCGGTTTTTTTGTTATATCCTGATACCTACCGGTAGCATTTTTTTGTATTGTCTGTGTCTTCTTATGAATTTCGCAATTTCTGGACTAGTTGGAACTACGCTAATGTTTCGATCTTGGATATCCGCAAAAACCAATTTTAAAAAGTCCTCGGCAAACTCATCAGATTCTACCGTTTCCGGAATGATAAGCTTGGTCAAGAAAATTTTACGGTCTTGAAGCGAATACTCAATCTTAGCAAGTTCGTTGTCGATTTTTAGTTCATATTGACGTAAAAAATCGTTGTCAATTAATTCAGCTGCATCAATCATAGTTAATTATTTATTTTAAAGGGTCAGTGGGGAAACAAAAAACATTTCTGTAGTTTTGCAGTGCAAATTTACAAAATTTATTGCATATATTAAAGCCCTGTTGAGGTTAAGTGTTTAGGAGATAAAACTTTAGGTTTTTTGGAGGCTTTTTGGGTGTGTAACTAGGTTTTATTGTTGAACTCTTGAGATTGGAATTACAAGGAATGAGCGAGGAGATTATACACGTATATATGATGCCAGGTATGGCAGCAAATCCAACAATTTTTGAACATATTCATTTACCAAAAGAGCAATTCCAAATCCATTGGTTGGAATGGATGTTGCCAGAGGATAATGAAAGTTTGACGCATTATGCGCAGCGTATGGTGGCCAAAATAAAACATGCCAATGTGGTGTTATTGGGTGTGTCCTTTGGAGGGATTTTGGTGCAGGAGATGAGTAAATTTATTCCCGTAAGGAAAATAATTGTAGTTTCTAGCGTTAAGAGTAGACATGAGCTGCCCAAAAGGATGAAGTTGGCAAAGTTTACAAATGCCTATAAATTTTTGCCAACGCAATTGGTGAGTCATGTGGATGCCTTAAGTAAGTATACAGTTGGCAAAACCATGGCCAAAAGGGTAGAGTTGTACAAAAAGTATCTTTCGGTTACGGATAAGCGCTATTGGGATTGGGCCATTAAGCAAGTGATTTCATGGGAGCAAAAGGAAGCACATCCTAATGCTATTTACATTCATGGAGATAAGGATGGGATTTTTCCTCATTCATGCAACGGTAACTGTATTGTTGTAAAAGGAGGAACCCATATAATGATCGTTAACAGATACCGTTGGTTCAATGAGCATTTGCCCAAACTAATTTTGGGCTAACAAATAAAGAGTGAAGGAAATTTTTTAAATTTATATAAAAACAGGATTATGAGGACTTTGAGAAATATTTTAGCAGGTTTTGGTTTAATTTGTGTATCGGGGCTATTTATTTTCGCAACACAAACATCAACTTCAGATAAACTTTTAACAGAACCTTCGAGGTATACCAAAGATTACAACGTATATGCTTTGAGTGTGCCCGAAAATTTAAATTTTGCTGGGGAATTGGTGCCTTTGGAAAACCCTGATATTTATGAGCGTATGGACAGGGAGTTGTTGGTAAATACCTATTGGCAGTCTAATGGCTTGTTATTGTTCAAAAGGGCAAATAAATATTTTCCAATCATAGAGCCTATTTTAAAGAAGAATGGTGTGCCGGACGATTTTAAATATTTGGCTGTTATTGAAAGTGGTTTGACTAATGCCGTATCGCCAGCTGGCGCCAGAGGGGTCTGGCAAATTATGCAAGCGACAGGTCGTGAAAATGGACTGGAAGTCAATGACAATGTGGATGAAAGATATCATTTGGAAATGGCCACCGAAGTTGCTTGTAAATATCTTTTGAATGCTAAGGAGCAGTTTGGCTCTTGGACTTTGGCTGCCGCTTCATATAACGCAGGTATTAGCGGTGTTGCCAAAAGGTTGGAAGAACAGGGGGTTAATGACTATTACGATTTATTGTTGGGAGAGGAAACAGGGCGTTATCTGTTCAGAATCGTGGCCCTTAAGGAAATTTTGAATCACCCAAACGAGTATGGTTTCAACTTCAAGGAAAGTGATTTATATACCGAAGTGCCTACTTATAAGGTAAAAGTGGACACTGCTGTTACCGACTTTTCAAAATTCGCTAAGGATTTTGGAATCAATTACAAAATTTTAAAAATTCACAATCCTTGGCTTAGAGAACCATTTTTAAACAATAAGTCAAGAAAGGAATATTTTATAGAAATCCCTAAGGAAGGCTATTACAAGACGTCAAAACCTGAATGATAGAAATTGTAAAGGACAATTTTTGGACAATAATCTTAGTTCTAAACTACCTGTTGGCTGCCTCTGCGGCAGCCACAATTTTGTCCAAAAATATCAATCCAACCAAAACCATCTCATATATTTTGACCTTGGTTTTTTTTCCTTTTTTAGGATTGATTGTTTATTACTTTTTTGGTCAGGAGTACCGCAAGAACAAAATCTTCAACAGAAAGCATATTCTCAATCAAAATATTATTAAATCCTTAGAGCGGGATTTTGAATTGGATTTTGGACAGAGGATCAAATTAGATCATTTTTTGGGGGATAAAATCAAATTGGTGAATCTCTTGAAAAAGAGTGAAAACTCACCTTTGACCCTGAAAAATGATGTTGAACTTCTTATTAATGGAGATGTGACGTTTGATTATTTGTTCAAGGATTTAAAAGCGGCCGAAGACCATATTCATTTGGAATACTACATTTTTAATGATGACGATATTGGCTCTGAAATCATTGATATTCTCTGTGAAAAGGCTAATAAAGGATTGTCCGTTAGGTTTAGTTTTGATTCCGTTGGAAGTAAATTATCTCGCGTCACCCGAAAGAAGTTGAGAGAAAGCGGAGTTGAGTTTTATCCTTTTATGCCAGTGCTTTTTAAGAAATTTACCAGTAAAATGAATTATCGAGACCATCGGAAAATTGTTATTATCGATGGAAAGGTAGGGTATCTAGGAGGAATTAATGTAGCCGATAATTACTTGAACAACCGAAAAGAAAACAAACATTTTTGGAGAGATACTCATATTAAATTAACTGGAGAAGCTGTAAAGCCACTTCAAGTGCATTTTTTGACCAATTGGGAATTTGTTTCTGGCCAAACCTTTAAGGTTTCCAAGAACTTGTTTCCAGAAGCTGTGGCTACCAACGGAGAAGTTGCCGTACAAATTGCGGCCAGTGGCCCAGATACCGATTGGGCCAATATCATGGAGGCAATTTTTACAGCCATCAATACGGCTGATGAGTATGTCTATATTACTACGCCTTATTTTATTCCCAATGAACAAATTATAACCGCTTTGCAGGTAGCGGCCAAAAGCGGGGTAGATGTAAGGCTGTTGATTCCTAAAATATCAGATTCATGGACGGCTAAATACGCTAGTAATTCCTATTTGGAAACTTTGATGGAGGCCGATGTAAAAGTGTATCGCTATACCAAAGGGATCATTCACGCTAAAACTATTACGGTGGATGGCGTGTTTTCTTCCATAGGCACTTCCAATATGGATTACAGGAGTTTTAATATTAATTTTGAAATTAATGCGCTTATTTACAACAAAGAGTTGAGTAGGCAATTGGAAAACCAATTTATGGAAGATTTAAAGGATGCCGAGCGAGTTGACTTTGAACGCTGGAAGGCAAGGCCATTTCATCAAAGAGCAAAGGAGGCTTATTGTAGGCTATGGTCGCCTTTGTTATAGTAGTTTTTTATTGTCTGTCTGTAAGGAGACTTTTTTTGAATTCTTCAAATAGGAAAATTAGCTCCTTAATATGGTTTTCTGCCATCACATAAGCTTCCTTGGACTGATCCATATCAAAAGAAAACAAAGAGAATTTTTTATCCAAAGCCATTAATTGTTTTGTGCTTGATACAAAAAAGCAAGCGGGAGCCCCAAAGGAATGCTTGTAGGTTTTGATGATAGAGTTGGATAGGTTTTCGGTTTCATCAATGTAGGTGAGTGTTACATTTTTGTTGTAGTTGCCTGTAACGTCTTTTACTTTTTTGCGAGGTCCCCAATACAATACGATTATTTCTACTTGGTTACGATAGGCATGCGCAATGGTGTTAATGGCTTCAATTTCTTTCTCATTGGGAAAATCCCATGTGGTTTTGGTAATTAGCAAAAACGGATGCTCTATTTCGTTAGTTTCCAAAATCCCTCCCGAAAGTTTGGGAAGGCTTAAATTCGGTATGTAAGTATTCAATAAATGGTTTTGTAGAAGGGAATCGAAAAGAGTTTCTGCCAATTCATAATCTTTGTTTTCAAAGGCCAAATCGCTCTGTTTTATATAGGGTTTCAAATGTTGGGAAAGGGCATCATTGAAGTAGACTTTATCATCCTGGGCGTAGGTTAATAAAGAAGAGGCAAGCAATAATATTGTAAACATTCTAACCATATGTAACAATATTTAATTATTGAGCTGTTACCTAAAGTTACAAAACCATACAATAAAACCAAAAGTTATTCGTTTAAACATATTGTTAATTAACTATTTAGAAACTATTAAGAACAAAAAAAGCACTGTAATTACAGTGCTTTTTTACATTTATAAGGTTTGGCTTAAAGGCTTAACGTCTTCTGCCGTGTCGCATAGAACCGTAATGTTGGTTTGGCATTTGCGCTTTCTTCATGCTGTCCTTCATCATTTTTATTTGCTCGGTCAACATACCGCGCTTGTCCAATTTTTGAGCTTCACCCAAAAGTGTTTTGGCTTCTTGTGCTCTGCGTTTGCTAAACGCAATACCAGCCAAATTTAGTTTTGCCATTGCCATATCATGGTCCATGGCTAATCCAAGACTAACCGCTTTTTTGAAATATTTCTCGGCTTCGTTCATATTGGTTTGGGATACCATGATGCCGTGAAGGTAATTGTAGTAGCCTTCTTGCTTTTTTACCAAGGCGCTTGATGGGTTCTTAATTTTATTAAGCCAATTCTTAGCACCCTCAAAGTCTTGCTTTCTTAATTTAAGGAAGGCCAAAAGAATGAATTCGTTCTTAAAGTAAAAGAATACAAATACTAGAGAAAGAAGGATCAACATGATGCCGTTTCCTATGTAACCTTCGGTAAATTGATAGATGGCATAGCCAAATATTAAAGCAGCTATGAGTAGTTTGATATTTTTATTGTACATTACCTAATTAAATTTAAGTTTGCAAAGTTAATAAAAACTATTGAAAATATTTTTCACTTTTGGTTTGCCAAAGTAAAAAGTCTTTGTATATTTGCACGCAGTTTTTAGAACGGCTATAAAACTTAGTTACAGTAATAAGCAAAGAAGATTTTAAAGATATAAGACAATGAGTAAAAGAACGTTTCAACCGTCAAAAAGAAAGAGAAGAAACAAACACGGTTTCAGAGAAAGAATGGCTTCTGCTAATGGCAGAAAGGTACTTGCTCGTAGAAGAGCTAAAGGAAGAAAAAAATTGTCTGTATCTTCTGAGCCAAGACATAAGAAATAATGATTGACAATTGTTAATATATTAAGGTGTTGCTTAGGTGCAACGCCTTTTTTTATATCATTTTGATAACTATTTTTGTAAATAAATATATTCTCTCATAAAAATGCCAAAAAATAAAAACATTAATTCTGTACTTATCATAGGGTCGGGACCAATCGTGATTGGTCAAGCATGTGAATTTGATTACTCTGGGACGCAGGCGCTTAGATCTCTAAGAGAAGATGGAATAGAAACGATTTTGATCAATTCGAACCCGGCAACCATTATGACGGATCCTACAATGGCGGATCACGTGTACCTATTGCCGTTAACTACAAAATCAATTATAAAGATTTTGGAGGAGCACCCTCAAATCGATGCCGTTTTGCCAACCATGGGAGGGCAAACCGCTTTGAACTTATGTATTGAGGCCGATGAAAAAGGAATTTGGGAAGAATACAATGTGGAATTGATTGGTGTGGATATCGACGCCATCAATATCACAGAAGATAGAGAGCAGTTTAGAGACTTAATGGCTAAAATTGGTGTGCCAATGGCACCTCAAGCTACTGCAACCTCATTTTTAAAAGGAAAAGAAATAGCGCAAGAATTTGGCTTTCCATTATGTATTCGCTCGTCGTTTACATTAGGAGGGGCTGGAGCAGCTATTGTTTATGATGAAGCAGATTTTGATGAGTTGTTAAGCCGCGGACTTGAAATTTCACCTATTCATGAGGTGATGATCGATAAAGCTTTATTAGGTTGGAAAGAGTACGAGTTGGAGTTGTTGCGAGATAAAAATGACAATGTTGTTATTATCTGTACCATTGAAAATATGGATCCTATGGGAATCCATACAGGAGACTCCATTACTGTAGCTCCAGCCATGACATTATCAGATACGGCATTCCAACGTATGAGGGATATGGCCATCCACATGATGAGAAGTATTGGAGACTTCGCAGGAGGATGTAACGTGCAGTTTGCGGTAAGTCCAGATGAAAAGGAGGACATTATTGCAATTGAAATTAATCCTCGTGTATCTCGTTCTTCTGCTTTGGCTAGTAAGGCAACTGGATATCCTATCGCTAAAGTAGCTTCTAAGTTGGCAATTGGTTATACCTTGGATGAATTGAGCAACCAGATTACAAAGTCAACTTCGGCATTGTTTGAGCCAACATTGGATTATGTGGTTGTTAAGATACCTCGTTGGAACTTCGACAAATTTGAAGGAAGCGACCGTACCTTGGGATTACAGATGAAAGCTGTAGGAGAGGTAATGGCCATTGGACGTTCATTTCAGGAAGCACTTCATAAAGCGACCCAATCATTGGAAATCAAGAGAAATGGATTGGGAGCAGATGGAAAGGGCTATAAAAACTATGACCAAATCATCGACAAGCTTACTCATGCAAGTTGGGACCGTGTATTTGTAATTTACGATGCTATTCAATTGGGAATCCCATTGAGCAGAATCCATGAGATTACCAAGATCGACATGTGGTTCTTAAAGCAGTATGAAGAATTATATCACCTAGAAAAAGAAATCTCAAACTACACGATTGATACTATTGAAAGAGATTTGCTTCTTGAAGCCAAGCAAAAAGGATATGGAGACCGTCAAATAGCCCATATGTTGAAGTGTTTGGAAAGTGAAGTTCATGCTCGTAGAGAAGAATTGAATATCAAGCGTGTTTACAAGTTAGTAGATACTTGTGCGGCAGAGTTTAAAGCGCAAACACCATACTACTACTCAACTTTTGAGAACAGTGTAGAAACTACTGACGGAAATGTATATTCGGAAAATGAAAGTGTTGTTTCTGATACGAAGAAGGTAATTGTTTTAGGATCTGGACCAAACAGAATTGGACAAGGAATTGAGTTTGATTACTGTTGTGTGCATGGTGTTTTGGCAAGTGCCGAGTGTGGGTATGAAACTATCATGATCAACTGTAACCCGGAAACGGTTTCAACAGATTTCGATATTGCAGACAAATTATATTTTGAACCAGTATTCTGGGAGCATATCTATGATATTATTCAACATGAAAAACCAGAAGGTGTAATTGTACAGTTGGGAGGTCAGACGGCCTTGAAGTTGGCAGAGAAATTAGACCGTTACGGTATCAAAATTATTGGGACAAGCTTTAAATCTTTGGATTTAGCTGAGGATAGAGGTAGTTTCTCAACCTTGTTGAAAGAAAACAACATTCCTTACCCACAATTTGATGTGGCCACAACAGCTGATGAAGCACTTGCTATTTCAGATGTGTTGGATTTCCCTATCTTGGTAAGACCTTCTTACGTACTTGGAGGACAAGGGATGAAGATTGTAATCAACAGAAATGAGTTGGAAGAGCACGTGGTGGATTTATTACGTACCATGCCAGACAACAAACTGTTGTTGGATCATTATTTAGATGGAGCAATCGAAGCTGAAGCAGATGCCATTTGTGACGGTGAAAATGTATACATCATTGGTATCATGGAGCATATTGAGCCTTGTGGAATTCACTCAGGAGACAGTAATGCTACCTTGCCACCGTTTAACCTAGGTGAATTTGTAATGCAACAAATTAAGGATCATACCAAGAAGATTGCTTTGGCCTTGAATACAGTTGGATTGATCAACATTCAATTTGCGATTAAGGATGATACGGTATACATCATTGAAGCGAACCCAAGAGCATCGCGTACGGTACCATTTATTGCAAAGGCTTATGGTGAACCATATGTAAACTTTGCAACCAAAGTAATGTTGGGTGAGAAAAAAGTAACTGATTTTGATTTCAATCCACAATTGGAAGGATATGCCATCAAACAACCAGTATTCTCTTTCAACAAATTCCCGAAGGTGAATAAAAAATTGGGACCAGAAATGAAGAGTACAGGAGAAAGCATCTTGTTTATCGATAGCTTGAAGGATGATGAATTCTACAATCTATATTCAAGAAGAAAAATGTACTTGAGTAAATAATTCACCATTTTTTCGATGAAAGGTAAGTAGGTGTATTCAAAAAATTAGTAATTTAGTATTAACATAGGATGAGATTATGAGAATAAAATTACTAGGTTTTAAAATATTATGTCTCACACTACTAACGTTTTATCGTGTTGAAGCACATAATGCAAGCAATTTTGAAGTAGCTGTGCCAGATGAGTTTACATCTGAAAGTATGCTAGTTTTAAATGCGCTGCAGGATGACAATTTGGAGTTCACGATTTCCCCAAATCCTGCATCTACAAAATTGAATATTCGCTTGCCAAAGGGCTTGCAAAACGCCCAAGTGAGTATTTTTGATGTGTTGGGAAAAAAAGTGTACAGTCAAGAATTGAATTCGTTGACCGCTTCAATTGATGTGTCAAAATGGAATAGTGGTGTGTACCTTGTAAAGGTTTCAACAGACAATTTTAAACAGACCAGAAGGTTTGTAAAACAATAAAGGACTACTTAGTCCCAGTAAAAAGCCACCTGAAAAGGTGGCTTTTTTTATTATAGTATTTTGAAAGTTGGAATCTAGTTAAGAGCCCAACTTTTATTCATCATCCGAAATGGCTCTCTTAATAATAGCTTCAGGAAGTGCTTTTTTGGCTTTGGCTCCCAATTTTTTCAATTTTTCAACGCTGGTAATTAAATTGCCTCGTCCATCCACCAATTTATTCATGGCCGAAGAATAGTCTTTCTTGGCATCGTCCAATTTTTTTCCAACTCCGGTAAGGTCTTTTACCAAACCTTCAAACTTATCATAAAGTGCTCCAGCCTGTCTCGCAATTTCAATAGCGTTTTGCTGTTGCTTCTCATTGTTCCACATCGTGTCAATGGTTCTTAAAGTAGCCAACAGCGTAGATGGTGTTACAATAACAATATTCTTTTCAAAGGCTTTGTTATAAAGGGAATTGTCGTCATTGATGGCTACGGCAAAAGCAGGTTCAATAGGAATAAACAGAAGTACAAAGTCTGGTGATTCCATGTCGTACAAGTCGTGATAGTTCTTCTCTGATAGCTGATCTACGTGGCGTCTGATAGAATTTACGTGGGCTTTTAAAAATTGCGGACGGTGTTCCTCATCGGCATTTACAAAACGCTCATAATCTGTTAAAGATACCTTACTGTCAATAATCATACGCTTATTGTCCGGTAAATGCAATACCACATCAGGAAGCACTCTGGTACCATCTTCTCTTGTGAAATTTTGCTGAACAAAATACTCTCGATCCTTTTCCAAACCAGACTTTTCAAGAACGCGCTCCAAAACCAATTCCCCCCAATTTCCTTGCATTTTACTGTCTCCTTTCAAAGCTTTGGTAAGGTTGGTAGCCTCTTTGGTCATTTGCTGGTTAAGGTCCTTTAGGCCTAACAACTGCTCTTTAAGAGCAGAGTGCATGCTGATGCTTTCCTTTTGGGTGTCCTCAACTTTCTTTTCAAAAAGATGTATTTTTTCTTGAAGTGGATTCAAGATATTCTTGATGTTTTCCTTATTCTGAATGGTGAACTTTTCAGATTTTTCATCAAGGATTTTTGTGGCCAACAGTTCAAAATCTTTTCGGAGTTGTTGTTGGCGTTCTTCAAGTTCTTCTTCACGTTTAAGGTTGAGTCGCTGAAGATTTTCGTATTCAGAATTTCTTCTCGCCAATTCGGTATTCAGAAATTCTTTTTCACGACGAATGTCTTCACGCTCTTCTTCTATTTTAGAAACGGAGGTTTTTAGTTCATTCAGTTGTATGCCAAATTGCTCCGATTGTTTTTGGAGCTCAGTTTCTGATAATAATTTGATATCCTGTAATTGCTGAACAAGGTTGGCATTGCGCTCTTCCAGAGTGCTTTTTTCACCTTTACTTTTCAATTTGGTAAAGGTCATGCCAACATAAGTGCCAATTCCAGCCGATCCTGCAATGACTAGAATGAGAGTTAGATTGTCGTTCATTTAAAATTGAAGTTTGTCCAAAGATAAATTTTTACTTGGAAGATTGTATTTCCTCCTTAAAGAAATCTTGATCTCAAACTTACAATACAGATGTTGTTATTCTTATATCGGCCTCACTCCAAGCTTGGTTGAATTCATTTAAAATTGTTTGAGCTTCTTCAGTTTTTCCTTGGGCTATAAGGCTTTGGTGCAGTCCCATTAACGACCAGCCATTTTGGCGCAGAATTTCTAGGTCCTTTTTGTAAACCTTTTCAGCTTCTTTATATTTTTTAGCTTTCATTAAAACGGCACCTAGATTTTGGCGTGGCGGGATATGCCATTCGGAAGGTTCGTTGTAAACCAAATTATCTTCCATTTCCACAGCCTTTTCTAAATGAGAGATGGCTTTATCCAAGTCCCCTTTTTCCGCTTCCAATTCGCCTGCAACCACCTCGTAGGCTAGTTTTGCTATGGTAGTCCCAGAGTCAAATCCGGTAGCGAGATTGGTTTCCATTTCTGGATCTTTGATCAATAGGGAAATGGCATCCAATTCTTCTTGGGCTTCTTCAATGTTATGTTTTTTAATGAAGGCAATTCCTCGGGAATAATGCCAAATAAGTGATAAGTGTTTGATGTTGTCATTTGGTTTTGGAGTCGTTAAGATATCATTCCATTTGCCAAATCTAGTGTAGGCCAATAGTGGTGTGGAAGCAAAATTCTGTAGAAATTGAAGGTCTTTCATTTCGCCAACAGGGACTTTTTCTGCTGTTTTTTTTGCGGCATCAATGGCAATTTCACTTGCACCCAATAAACTTGAAGCCGACCATAAAAAATGAATGTTATGCGGGTAGTAGCCTAACGGGTACATGCCTTGTGCATAGCATTGGGAAATATAGTCTTCATCTGCTAAAATTGCTTTTTGGTTTGTGGTTACGGCATCTTTATAGCGACCAACCCTGATGTAAATATGGGAGGGCATGTGTACAATATGTCCAGCAGAAGGCATTAGGGACCCTAGTTTTTCTGCGCTGGGAACAGCTAAATCAGGATTTGGTAATTCAACCATATGGATGTAATAATGATGGGCTCCAGGGTTGTCAGGGTCTAGTAGGATGGCTTTTTCCAAAGCGGCCTTTGCTTCAGGAATATTGGCAGAAGGTTTTCCGGATTTATCCCAATAATTCCAAGGAGTCGTATTCATTACCGATGCGGCATACAGTGTTTGTATATCCGCATCATTTGGGTAGGTTTTGGACACTTTGGACATGGCATCCATATAGGCGATATTTAAATCCTCAACCTCTGTAGAGAGGTCGGTAGCGTAACGGTGATTTAAAGCGTTGATTAAATCTTGTTCTTTTTTGGTGCTGTTACCAGAAAGTTCAACAGCTTTGGCAATAGCCTCATTGGCTTTGGTTTTTCTGTCATCGTCTGGAGCGGGATCATTGATGTTTGGGCCTAAAACATAGGCCTGTCCCCAGTAGGCCATTGCTAAATTGGGATCAAGACGGGAGGCTTCCAAGAACGAACGATGTGCTTCAGCATGATTAAAACCATAGGTAAGACGCAATCCTTGATTGAAGAACTTTTGGGCCAATTCATTTTTGGTACTTACGGTATAGGTATGGTCCCCCAAATTTTCAAAAAGAGGGGAGATGGGCTTGCTGAAATCGACATCTTCCAGCATAAAATTGGCTGGAGTACAACTTATGGCGTTAAGGCCAACTTGGTCAGGGTAGTTGTATGTTTCTTCGGTGTTGTTGAAATAAAAAAAGGTAATAATAAGGGCTAAGGAAGAAAACACCAACAAAATTAATTTAGTTTTCATGACTATTGAGGATAAAAATTAGATGCAAAGAAATTACCCAAACAAGTAGATGAAAATTAATAAGGCAGATTTAAAACGTTGGTTTATAGTTTTCTAAATGTAATGAAATTATAAGAATAATGAAAGATTTTTATTTCTTCACCCTAAAACTTCCGCTTTCAAGATCGAAGGTGATTAAATCTTTTGGAAACAATTCGTTAAAGATTCCTTTCGAAATTAAGTTTTTTGGAGCGTCCAAAGTAACCTCAGAATTGGTCATGACAATCATGGAGTCACACAGCTGAATAGCTAAGTCTATTTCATGAGAAGAAAACAGAATGGTCTTTTGGGTTTCTTTTACCAATCTCTGCAATAATTTCAGGATATAGGCTTTGTGGTACATGTCCAAATGGGTAGTGGGCTCATCCAGAATGATTAAATCGGTGTCTTGGGAAAGGGCTCTTGCAATCATGGCTTTTTGAAATTGTCCATCACTCAGTTCAAAACACTTTTTGTCTTTAAGGTCCGCTATATTAATCTGAGTAAGACTTTTGTTGACAATGGCAATATCGGTTTCATTCAAGTTTCCTATCCAATCGGTATAGGGATGTCTACCCAATGCTACCAATTCAAAAACTGAAAGGTTCTTGGAAGCAATTTTCTCGGTAAGTACCAAACTTAGGGTTTTGGCCAAATCTACAGGCGTATAATGAGACAGATTTTTTCCATTAAGCAGAATTTGCCCAGATAAGGGTTTCTGAACCTTGGTGAGGGTTCTTAATAAAGTGGATTTCCCAATTCCATTGGCGCCCACCAGGCCAATAAGTTGACCTTTCTTCAATTCCAAATTGATTCCTGATCTCACAACATGCTGGGTCTTTTTGGAACTATATCCAATGGAGAGGTTGTCTGTAGAAAGAATGATATGTTGCGTATCTAAGGCCACTTATTGTATTAAATTAGAACATCATTTTTTGTTTTCTCACCAAGAGCCAAATTACCACAGGCGCCCCAATTAAAGAAGTGATGGCATTAATTGGAAGGGTAAAATCACTATGCGGCAATTGTGCAATACTATCGCAGATAAGCATGATGATAGCTCCCAGCAAAAATACGGCAGGCAATAATATTTTATGGTTTGAAGTATTGAAAACTTGGCGTACCATATGTGGAATTGCCAGTCCTATAAAAGCGATAGGGCCTGCGAAAGCTGTAATGGTCCCCGCTAAAAGACTTGTGGCAAAAATAATGACCAATCTACTTTGTTTGATGTTTAGTCCTAAGCTTTTGGCGTAGTTTTCTCCCAATAACAGCGTGTTTAAAGCTTTTATAGAGGTAACACTTAATAGTAGCCCCAAAGCATAAATACAGAAGAATACTAGGAGTTCATTCCAAGAAAGATTTCCTAAACTACCAAAACCCCAAAAGATATACTGTTGTAATTTCTCTGCAGAACTAAAATAGGAAAGCACGCTTACAACTGCGGCAGTAATACTCCCAAACATCAATCCTATAATTAAAATAGCCATGGTATCCCGTACTTTTACGGACATGGCCAATACCGCTAGAAGCACCAATAAACTTCCTAAACTTGCAGCAATAACAATACTCCATTTAGAAATTAAAAACGTCGAGAGAAAGCCCCCGAAAGTCCCAGCTCCCAATATGACAAGGGCAACTCCCAAGCTTGCTCCAGAACTTATTCCCAGTACGAATGGACCTGCCAAGGGGTTTCTAAACAGGGTTTGCATCAACAAGCCTGAGATACCCAAACCAGATCCTACTAAAATAGCTGTGATGGCTTTGGGTAATCTAAAATTGAGGATAATGTATTGCCAAGATTGATTTTCGATGTTTCCAAAAAGGCTATTGAAAATCTCCTTTAACGGAATTGAAACCGATCCCAAAGTAATGTTTACCACAAAACATATGGCTAATAATAAAACCAAAATTGTAAACGGAAGTTTATATGAACTAGAAGTGCTATTCAAGAGGTTTAAAAAAATGAGGTTGGTAGTCTTCTAATAGCTCTGGGTGGCAAATTTTTACGAGATCTTTTAAAACAAGGTCGGGTCTTGACGTACCTAATTCATAGTAGGTAACACCTCCAGTTGGTCCCATCGTGTTAACAAAGGAGTATACTTTTTTGTTGATATACGCATCAAATTCGGTGTAATGAGGATTGGCTTCACGCAAAGCTTCCATGGAGTTGTAATAGGAAGGGCTCAACCAAATATCGGCTGATTTTGCTTTTGAAAATACCGATTCAAAACTTAAGGCTAGGCTTCCACTTGTTTGAGTGTCCTTCCATAAATAATTAACATTGGCATCATTCAGCAATTGGGCTTCTGGACTCGTTCCGCTAGGTAAATACCACACATCCTTATACATGGCACCGCTTAAAACGCTAGGTTGTTCCTTAACGTTGGCAGCAAGTTCTTTTGCCTTCAAGTAGTCTGATTCTATTTGGTTGAATATGGAATCAGCAGCTTTCTGTTTATTATAGAGTACTCCAAAAAACTTGATCCATTCAGCCTTAGCTAAGGGCGAACTTTCAACCCAATCGCCATTGTAAATTACGGGAATCCCTGCTTTTTTAATGGTTTCAAATGTTTTGTTGTTTCCATCAATACCAAAACCAATCACTACATCTGGCTGTAGTTCCAATAAAATTTCAGTGTTCAGGTTTTCGTTTTTTCCAAGTTCACTAATGTTGCCTTCATCAATAAGTTTTCGAGTTTTAGGGGAAGAAATATATTCCGTACCTGGAAATCCAATAAGAGAAGTTTCCTCTTCCAATAATCCCAAAGCAGGAATATGCGTAGTAGAAGTTACTACCATACGCTCTATAGGAATCGGGATAATGGCATCGAACAAATTAGCATCAAAGGTGATACTAGGTAAAAGGTTTCTATGCACTAAGGCATATCTGTATTGCTTGCTGGCATTAGGCCAAGGATCTGTAATAGTGAGTACCTTGAAGTTTTCGTTGTGAACAATTGAAAACCCTTTGGCATACTTGAATTGCGAGCGGCTTCCATCCATTTTTTGATTGGGAATGGTTTGTTTGTCTTGTTTACAGCCAAACAGGCCCAAACAAAATAGTAATAGAAACACAGGTCTCACAAGCTTCAATTTTTTCACATGTCAAAAATAGGATTATTTGTGCTTTATAGTAAAACATTCGGGGAATTGTTTACTTTTGCAGAGAATTTTGGTTCCGTTAAACTTAATTGTACGGATTAAAAGGGAATCTGGTGTAAGTCCAGAGCTGTTCCCGCAACTGTAAGCATAGTGTCCAACTTTAATTGGGCATCTCTTTTGAAAAAGAGTTACTGTTCACTTCATAACCACTGGTGAAAACTGGGAAGGTAAAACAGTAAAATGCAAGTCAGGAGACCTGCCAATTTCATAACTAGATATAAAACTTTTCGGGAAAAAAAGTTTTAACACTATGAAACAGGTTTTTACATACATCTCGGTTCTCCTGGCAGTTTACACTGGCCAAACACAAACGTCATTGGATTCTTTGCAACAATTAGATGAAATAGTTGTAAAGACTGATACTTATTTGAAAACATTTTCCAATACACAATCGGTGTCTACTCTTAAGGACAGTGTTTTGGTGCGAAGTGCTTCCTCTTTAACCGATGTTTTAAATTTCAATAGTTCCATTTACTTCAAGGAAAATGGGTTGGGAATGGTGTCTTCGGCGGCATTTAGGGGAACTACGGCGCAGCAAACGGCAGTAGTTTGGAATGGCATCAATATCAATTCGCAGTTTAACGGGCAGACGGATTTTAATACCATCAATATTAGAAATTTTGATGAGATTGATGTGCGAAGTGGGGGAGGAAGTGTGCTTTACGGGAGTGGTGCCATAGGAGGTTCTATTCACTTGAACAACGTGCTGCATTTCAATGAAGGATTTAGCAATAGATTGTTTGCTCGTTATGGAAGCTTTGAAACCTTGGATTTGGCTTATCAATCTGGGTATTCCAATGACCGAATGAGTGTAAATGCCTCATTGAGTAGAACAAGTTCTGAAAACGATTATGACTTTGTGGATAGTGAAAAGTCTAACTTGAATGGAGAGTTTTACAACACCAGTTTTTCTGCAACCATAGGTTATAAATTGAGTTACAAAAGCTTTTTGAAGTTTTATAGCTATGTGTTTGATGGTGATAGACATTTTTCTTTGCAGAGTCCTTCAGAAACTCCAACGAAATACAAAGATTTCAATACCCGAAATATGTTGGAATGGGATGTGTTCTTTGGAGGTTTTAGGTCTAATGTAAAGCTGGCCTATATCACAGAACGGTTTAAGTATTTTGGAAATATAGCTTCGGATGCTTATACTTTTGGTGAAGCAAAATCCCTTATCGGAAAGTACCAACTGGGATATAAAATTGCCAAAGAAACGTATCTACAAGGCGTGTTGGACGTTACTCATACCAATGGAGAAGGCTCCAGCATTCATGAAAATGAGCGTACCATTACAGGCGGAAGTTTATTGTGGAAGCAGGCCATTAAAAAGTTCTTTTATGAAGCTACTTTAAGGAAGGAAATCACTCAAAATTACGACAGTCCCCTGTTATTTAGTTTGGGACTTCAATACGAGTTCAACAAGGTAAACACACTTAATCTGAACGCTTCCAAAAATTATAGAATCCCTACTTATAACGATTTGTATTGGGCGGGAAGTGCCAACCCTAATTTGGATCCTGAAACTTCTTATCAATTCGAAATAGGGAACAATATCTCCTTTAAAAATGGTTCGTTTTCAGTCATTGGATTTTATAATGACATAACCGATATGATCAGATGGTTGCCTAATGGTTCCAATTGGAAGCCTATCAATACAGACCATGTAGAGGCTTATGGATTGGAGACTAGATTGGAATACCAAAGGGGTATTAGGGATCATGAATTTTCATTCAATGCTAATTATTCCTATACAAAATCGGAAGATCAGGAAACCAAAAAACAGTTGACTTATGTGCCATACCATAAAGCATTTGGAAGTGTAGGCTATCAATATAAAGCACTAAGTGTTTACTGGCAATCTGTATTTACGGGAGAGGTGTTTATACTTTCTGACAACAATCCTAGGTATGTTGTGGATAGTTATTGGTTGCATAATGCAGGTTTGGAATACGGATTTGGAAACTCCCAATCCTGGGTTGTTGGATTACAAGTTGAAAACATAATGAACAAAAATTACCAAAGTGTGGCCAATCGCTACATGCCTGGTATCAACTATAACTTTTACATAAACTTTAATTTTTAAAACATGAAAAATATATTTCAGTTTTTAGCTCTTTCTTTATCTGTAGGGCTATTTTTAACCTCATGTAGCAGTGATAATGATGACTCCGTTACACTTCCTATTGAAGAAGGACAATATGAAAATGGGATCTTGGTATTGGCCGAAGGAGGAAGTCTTTCTGGATCGGTTTCCTTTGTGGCCAACGATTACAGTTATTCAGAAAACAGCATTTTTTATGGTGTCAATTCGGAAGAATTAGGCGTTTATGTACAATCAATGGGTTTCCACGACGGTAAAGGGTATATTGTAACGGATAACAACACTATTAATGTTGTAGATAGATTTACGTTTGAAAAAGACGTGACCATAACTTCAGGATTGTCATTGCCGCGTTTTATAGCCTTTGCTAATGGTAAGGGGTATGTAACCAATTGGGGAGACGGATTCATTGGTGATGATGATTTTGTAGCCGTTATTGATTTGGCTACTAATTCTGTAGAAACCATGATTCCTGTAGGTGAAGGTCCAGAGCAAATTATTGCTGTTGGAGATAAATTGTTTGTGACTCATAAGGGTGGATATTCCATAAATAACATTGTGTCGGTAATAGATACTGCTGATAATTCGGTGGAAACCATTGAAGTTTATGATACTCCAGATGAAATCTTGATGAGTGATTCTGGAGATTTAATTGTCCTTTCGGAAGGTGCTACAATTTATGATGAGAACTGGGCAGTAGTAGGGTATACTCAAGGTGCAATCACTAGAATAGATCCTTCAAATAATACAGTAGTTTTTGAGATTCCTTTTGAAGAAGGTAACAGTCCAAACTTGATGAGTTATGCCAATGGAACTATTTACTTCCAAATGGGAGGGCAAATTTTTGAAATGTCGGAAAATGATACTGCGTTACCTACAACCGCAATTGTAGATATAACCGCAATGTCACCCTACGGATTTAATGTGAAAGACGGAATGGCCTATATAACGGATGCTAAAGACTTTGCTTCTTTGAGTGATTTGTTAATTTATGACTTGGCCACAGGGAACTTAACCAATACCATCGAAGTTGGTCTTGCGGCTTCTAAGGTTTACTTCAACTAAAAAGATAATATTGTATAAAAAATGGCCGCTATTTAGCGGCCATTTTTTTATTTAAAAGGAGAGTGGTCGTCATCCAAATACATAAAGTCTTCAAAAGGATTCTTGTCTAAGTCAGAATCGATTGGTTTTAAGAAAGGTTTTTCAATCGAAGGCGCAAATCTTCCTGAACTTCCTTGAATGTCAGCTAAAGCGGCTGCCAAAAGCGGTTCGTTTACGTCTCCTAAAACCCCCAAGTTTAGAGCGCTTTCAATGACTTCAATATCAGGAACCAATCCGCTGGAAGGCACTGCTTCATCAAGTGAATTGATAGATTGTGCAACCAAAGGCTGTAGGGCATAAGTATGTGTAGGATTTCTATTTTGAGCCGTAAAGTTTGGTGAATCGTACACTGTAATAGAGGCTTGACTTTTTCCAACTGTTTCGTCCCCCACCACTACAACATCTATATAAGGGTTTAAACTATTAATGACCAACTCACTTGCCGAAGCTGTACGAGCAGAAGTGATTATGTATACTTTGCTCAAGTTAAGATGGTTAATGCCAATACCATTAAAGCTATCTTTAAATTCGTAAGTAGAATTTTGAGATTGAAGGTCGCTGTTGTAAATAAGTTTTGAGAAGTTTTCGCCTGAAAACTGTCCTGTCACCATGCTTCCCAAAAGCGAAGCTGTATTTACAGAACCACCTGGGTTGTAACGGAAATCCATAATTAGGTGTTGCACATTGCTGGCTTGAAATTCGGCAAAAGCATTGTTTAGGTGGCTATCGTAATTATTATTAAATCGATTGTACATTAAGTAGCCCACATTTTCTCCATTCACTTCCAAAATACTGGAAATATAAACAGGGTTTTCATTATAGACCACTTTGGTTAAGCTTATGGTCTGGCCATTAGATTCTACAAAGTCATCCTCATTTTCTGGAGTGCCATTATCATTATAGTCTACAAAGCCCAAAGTGTAACTTTGTTGGTTTAAAAGTTGACTGTAATTATCTATATTCAAAACCGTACCGTCAACCGAATTAAATATTTGCCCTCTCTGTACACCCGCAGCTGAAGCTTCACTGTCATTTAAAACCATTTTAATGATTCCAATGACATTTGAAGAATTTTCTGGGAATTCATAAAGCGTATATTTAAGCCCATTGCTATAGGAAGTGCCATCGAAACTTTGTTCCAAAGCAATATAATCATCCACAATAACACTAAATCTATCAACGGTTTCACGTTGGTAAATCAAGCTTTCAAACAATTCTTCGGGCGTCAAAAAATTGTTGAGATAATTATTGTATTCTTCATTGGAAGCAAAGCGGTTGTCTGCAAGATCAGGGATTTCACTTTTATAGAGATACCAAAAGTTCATGCCTTTCCAAACGAAATCTTTGACATTAGTTGTAGAAGAACTAATGGTGTCATCCATATCGTCAAAACAGCTTGTGGCTGTAAAAAGGACCAATGCCAAAAGGCTCAATTTTAAAAACTTCATAGGTTATTTTTTTGATGTCGCTTATCAAATAAGCTTCAAAGTAGGTTAATAAGCTCTAAATTTACTTACATTATGGTGAATTAAAAAAATAATTTATAACGTGTTTTGTTTTCTGAATGTCAATAAACACAGGAGATTACAGTATTCAAGAAAAAATATGTTTTTACGCTGTAACAAAAAATAAGGTATATCGTCGTAAGGATAGAAAGCGATAATAGAACGTTTTCGACTGACCAAACCAAACAATGACACAGAGTGATTTTGTACATATTGTAATGCCTTTAAAGGATAAGGTTTTTAGACTGGCAAAGCGCTTGTTGGTATCTCGGGAAGAAGCCGAAGATGCCACTCAAGAGATTTTTGTCAAGCTGTGGAACAACAAACAGAAAATGGCGGAGTATAAAAATATAGAGGCATTTTCTATGACCATGACCAAAAACTTTTGCTTGGATCGTTTAAAGTCCAAACAGGCACAAAACCTAAAAATTGTTCATAGCAATTACCAAGATCACAATGTGGCGTTGCAAAGGGAAGTTGAAGTAAGGGATAGCATGAGTTGGGTATCCAAAATCATTGAAGAGTTGCCCGAACAACAACAAATTATCATACAGCTTAGAGATATTGAGGGGTATGAATTTAGTGAGATTGCCAAAGTTGTAGACATGAATGAAACCGCCATTAGAGTGGCATTGTCTAGGGCAAGGAAAACAATAAGAGAAAAATTAACACATACGCACAGTTATGGTATTAAATAGTATAGAGCGGTTGCTGGAAAAGTACGATAATGGTGAGACCAGCTTGAGAGAAGAAGAGCAGTTAAAGGCCTATTTTGCTCAAGAGGATGTGCCACCACAATTAGAGTCGTACAAGGTAATGTTCCAGTATTTTGACGCTACAAAACAAGAGCAGTTTACCAAGGACGTTCCATTAAAACCTAAGAAATATCAATTGTATAGATGGATTTCGGTCGCGGCAGTAGCAGTTCTTATGGTGTCGGTGTATTTACTTACCGATACAAAACAAGGGTTGGAGAGTCTTAGCCATGATGAGCTAATGGCCTACAACCAAACAGTGGAAGCTCTCAACCTAGTGTCTACAAAGTTTAACAAAGGAGCAAGTAGTTTAAACGCTTTGAGCCTTGTCTCCCAAAATTTGGAAAAAGGTGTGGAGTCTATGAACTACGTAGGAGAGTTTTCAGAAACAACAAACAAGATTTTTAACCTAAGTAATTAGAAAAAGAAACAAGATTATGAAAAAATTAGCGCGTTTTAGCACATACGTAAACCAAACACATACTATGGGCAAGAGTTTAATAATAATGGTAGCCTTGGTATTATTGCCAGTGCTGTCATTCGGTCAGAGTATTTTCGATAAATATGAAGATCAAGATGGGGTTACTTCTGTCATTATCAATCAAAAAATGTTCAGCATGTTGGCTAGTGTCAATGTAGATTTGGACGATCCAGAAGCTCAACAATTTATGGATATGGCCAAAAGAATTACAGGTCTAAAAGTATTTACTACAGATAATATGGAGGTTTCCAAAGATATGAATGCAACAGTAAACAGTTATCTTAAAAGTTCCAGTTTGCAAGAACTAATGAGAATTAAAGATGGAGACCAAACTGTAAAATTCTATGTGAAGGAAGGAAAGGATGAAAACCACGTTAAGGAATTGTTGATGTTTATCAACGGACTTACAGAATACACTAAAGACGCGGATATCACTATAAACGGTGAGAAGCGTGAAGTGGAAACAGTGTTGTTGTCTCTTACTGGAGATATCGATTTGCGTCAAATTTCAAAAATGACCAATGGCATGAATGTCCCTGGAGGTGAGCATTTAGAAAAAGCAGGTAAGAAAAATTAAGATTATGATACCATCAATCAAAAATAGCATTTGGTTGGTAGCCTTGGTTATAGCTTTATTAAGCTGTCGCCAAGGACCAACGTTGCAAACCTATTACGTAGACAATGAACTTAAACCAGGTTTTACCTCTATAGATGTTCCAACTAGTTTTTTGAATATAGAAGAAACGTCGTTAACCGAAGAGCAGAAAGAAGCCTATGAGTCGGTTGATAAATTGAATATGTTGGCGTTTGTAGTGTCCGACTCCAACAGAACGGAATACGAAACTGAAGTAGCAAAGGTAAAGACCATTTTAAAGGATCCTAAATACCAAGAGCTTATTAGAGGAGGAAATTCTACAGACGGACATTTTGTAGTAAAGTATCTTGGAGAGGAAACCAATATAGATGAATTGGTGCTTTTTGGAGATTCCGACGACAAAGGATTTGCCATTATTAGAGTTTTGGGAGATAACATGAACATCAACAAAATCATGAAATTGTCATCGGTGTTGGAAAATGCAGATTTGGGAGATGCCGAAATTGGGAAGTTTGCAGAAATGTTCAAGTAGAAGAACAAAAAATAACACATAAAAAAATCACCTTGATTTCAAGGTGATTTTTTATTTATAGATGTAATACTATTTTATTTTGATTGTTTATCAGAAAGAATCATCACACAGAAATAGGCGATGAATGCTCCAAAACTGATAAACAATAATAGTTTGATCATGAAATTGTCCAAAATGTCAAAAAGCCCCGAGATAAAAAATCCAGCAGCAATCACAGCAGTAAAAATTACGGATAGGACATTTCTGCTCATAATCTGTTAAGTCAAATTAAATACCAGTATAATTAGATGGTGTGATTACTTTTAATTCGTCCTTGATTTCTTCAGACACCTCTAAGGTATCAATAAAATTTGAAATAGAGGATTGAGTAATCTTTTCATTAGTTCTGGTAAGGCCCTTTAAAGCTTCGTAAGGATTTGGATAGGCTTCTCTTCTCAAAATAGTTTGAATAGCTTCAGCAACCACCGCCCAGTTGTTTTCTAGATCTTCAGCAAACTTGGACTCGTTCAACAGGAGTTTGTTCAATCCTTTTAAGGTCGATTTAAATCCAATAAGCGTATGTCCAAAAGGAACTCCAACATTACGTAAAACCGTACTGTCGGTCAAGTCTCTTTGTAGACGAGAAATAGGTAATTTAGCTGCCAAGTGCTCAAAAATGGCATTGGCAATTCCTAAGTTTCCTTCAGAGTTTTCAAAATCAATTGGGTTAACTTTATGCGGCATTGCGCTACTTCCAACTTCTCCTTTTTTGATTTTTTGCTTGAAATAGTCCATAGACACATACGTCCAGATATCTCTGTCCAAATCAATCAAAATGTTGTTGATTCTTTTCAAGGTATCAAAAAGGGCCGCCATGTGATCGTAATGCTCAATTTGAGTCGTTGGGAAGGAGTGATACAAGCCTAATTTCTTCTGTACAAACTCCCCTCCAAATTCTTTCCAGTCAATATTTGGGTAAGCTACTTTGTGGGCATTGTAGTTTCCTGTTGCCCCGCCAAATTTAGCCGCACTTGGGATGTCGTTCAACAAGGCCAATTGCTCTTCAAGACGTACTACAAATACGTTAATTTCCTTACCTAAACGCGTGGGAGACGCTGGCTGACCGTGGGTTCTCGCCAACATAGGGATGTCTGCCCATTCCTCTACAAGTTCTTTTAATTTGTTTACAACACTAAAATATTCAGGAACGTAAACGTCGTTCATAGCTTCCTTGATGCTTAAAGGAATAGCCGTGTTGTTGATATCTTGAGACGTTAATCCAAAGTGGATAAACTCCTTGTATTTGGCAATGTTAAGAGCGTCAAACTGTTCTTTGATAAAATATTCAACAGCCTTAACGTCGTGATTGGTAATGCTTTCAATGTCTTTAATTTTAAGAGCATCTTCCGATGAGAAATTTAGGTAAATAGCTCTTAACTTATCAAATAGCGTAGTGTCAAAATCGGCAAGTTGTGGTAGTGGGATTTCGCAAAGCGCGATAAAATATTCAATTTCTACCTGAACGCGATATTTAATAAGCGCTTCTTCAGAAAAATATGGAGCAAGCGCTTCTGCTTTACTTCGGTATCTCCCATCAATTGGAGAGATGGCATTTAATGGTGATAAAGACATGATGTATGTTTTTTTAGAAGTTGCAAAGATAATCTTTTTAGGTGTAAGACCGAAGTGCAGATTATGAAGTTTTTGGAAGAATTGGAAGGGCTTTTCTTTACAAAATCTAAGATTTTATTTTTTTGAGAATATGCCTTGCGCGTGCCTTATATCCAGCACTTTGTGATTGGAAATCGCGTTCCAAGATCATTGCAAGTTCCGGATGGATCCAATCGTAATCCTTGCCTAACAGAAAAAGGGTATGCATGGCATAGGCCTTTGGAGCAATTTTTTGATCATTGATCATGTAGTCAAAGCAGACTTCAATAATGCGTTCCCTATGGGTTGGGGATAATTCGGTTTGGATACGGTTTGGAGTTTTGTCGTAATAGGCTTTAATCAGGTATTCACATACTTTGGCTACAGGCCTTACAGCCGAATCCAGATGCACTTTGCCCATATCTTCCGTGAACCTATCTAGGAATGGAATCAAAGCCTCCAAATCTTCTCCACCTACAAACTCCAATACCCAAGCGGCCCTACACGAAACCTTGTCATCTACCATAAACAAAATATCCAATAATTTAGGAATAAGTGTAGGGTTAGAAATTACCAAATTGGCATAATACAAGCGCTTTTCGCGGGAATGGTTGACAAAATTTAATTCGTCGTAGAGTTGAGCTGAAGTCACTATTTATTGCTATTTTTAAATCCTAAAAATAACTAAAATGAAAATATTCAAGAAAATCTTATTGGTACTTTTAGTCCTTGTTGTTGTGGCTCAGTTTTTTGGTCCTGAAAAGAATGAGGGAGACCTTGCTTCTTTGGAGCCTTTTTTAACTGAAACCAATCCTCCGGAAGATGTAAAAGTCATTTTAAAGGAAAGTTGTTATGACTGTCATAGTGATGTAACTAGGTATCCTTGGTATAACAATATTACGCCAGTGAATTTTTGGATGGGAGAGCATGTAGAAGATGGTAAGAAACATTTGAATTTCTCTGCTTGGAATGACTATTCTGTGAAGAAAAAGGATCATAAATTGGATGAATTGATAGAAGAAGTTGAAGAAGGCAAAATGCCATTGCCATCCTATACTTGGACGCATGGTGAAGCCAATCTTACCGAAGCGCAAATAGCAACTCTTAACTCTTGGGCCAAGCAATTGCGCACCCAATACCAAGCTCAAATTACCAGCAACGATTAATGAAACAACTGCTTATTATCGGCTTCGTGTGGCCTGAACCTAAAAGTTCGGCAGCGGGAAGCCGAATGATGCAATTAATTTTTAGTTTTCTACATCAGGATTACCAAATGACTTTCGCAACGGCAACGGCCAAAACCGATAATGCTTTTGATTTGGAAAGCATTGGTGTTACAGTAAAAGCCATAGAGCTGAACAGCTCAAGTTTTGACACTTTTGTCAAGGAATTGCATCCCGATATTGTGTTGTTCGATCGGTTTTTGGCTGAGGAACAATTCGGTTGGCGTGTAGCGGAACAATGCCCAAACGCTTTACGCATTTTAGATACTGAAGATTTGCATTGCCTGCGCCGAGGAAGGCATCAAGCTTTAAAAGAAGGAAAGGAATTTGATAATAGTTATCTGTACAATGATACAGCCAAAAGGGAAATAGCCAGTATCTATCGCTGTGATTTAAGTTTAATCATTTCAGAAGTAGAAATGAACTTGCTTACCAATACCTTCAAAATAGATGCTTCATTATTGTATTATTTACCGTTTCTTCTCGATGAAATCCAAGAAGGTACCTTAAGAAGTTTACCTACGTTTCGGGAACGACAACATTTTGTGAGTATTGGTAATTTTTTACATGAGCCTAATTACAATATGGTGTTGCATTTAAAAACTGCTATTTGGCCATTGATAAGAAAGCAATTACCTAAAGCAGAATTACAGGTCTATGGCGCCTATCCCTCCCAAAAAGTGTTTCAGTTACATAATGAAAAAGAAGGCTTTTTGATAAAAGGTGTAGCTCCCGAAGTCGATGAGGTTATGCAAAGTGCTAAAGTGTGTTTGGTACCTCTACAATTTGGCGCGGGACTTAAGGGGAAATTAATAGATGCTATGTTAAACGGAACACCTTGTGTGATGAGCCCAATTGCGGCGGAGGGGATGTTTGGCCAATTGCCTCCCAATGGTTTTATTACAGGAACACCTCAAGAATTTGCAGACCAAGCAGTGTGTTTGTACAATGATAAGTTGTTCTGGGAGCAGAGCCAAGAACAAGGTTTTGAATGTTTACGGAAGCGATTTATGAAATCCCAATTTGAAATGCCTTTAATGAATCGGGTAGAGGAACTATTAAAAACTTTACCTCTTCACAGACAACAAAATTTTATTGGCTCCATGTTATTACACCACAGTATGCAAAGTACCAAGTTTATGAGCAAATGGATAGAGGCTAAAAATGCATAGATTTTTTACAACATTGAGACTTTTCCATATTTTTTAATGGTTTTTGCTTAAATCTTATTTTAGGGATGAGATAATTGCTGAATTTTTAATGTAAATTTACAGTAAATTTTTACAAAGCATTTGTGATCCCAAAAATACATATATTCCTATTCCTAGTTTTTCTACCTATTTTTTGTGCTGCCCAAGGTAATGTGCCTCCTTCCATTGAAGCCGAAGGCGATCAGGATTACTGCCCCTTGTCGCAAATTAACATTGTCACCAGTTTTGATATTGTCGATCCCGACGATACTAGTGTAGAGGCACTCTACATTCAAATATCTACGGGCTATCAGCAAGGTATTGATAATTTAGTGTTAACAGGAAGTCACCCTAACATTTCTACAAGTTGGGATGCCAATCAAGGAAAATTGACCTTGAGTGGAGTGGGAACTTTAGAGCCAACTTATACCGATTTGATTGCGGCTGTTAGTGATGTAATGTACCAAAGCAACACGGCCAATGTGTCTGGGGAAAAGTATTTCTCATTTACCGTTGGAGATGCCAACTTTTTACCCTCTACCGGGCATTATTATGAGTATGTTCCAAATTTAGGAATCACGTGGACTGCGGCAAAAGCTGCTGCGGAAAGCAGTACCTATTATGGGCTTCAAGGGTATTTGGCCACCATAACGTCTGCAGAAGAAGCACAATTATCAGGAGAGCAAGCTGCTGGAGCTGGATGGATAGGTGGAAGTGATGTAGAGTCCGAAGGAACCTGGAAATGGATGACAGGGCCAGAGGCAGGTACCGTTTTTTGGAATGGCACAGCAAATGGTTCCACACCCAATTATGCTTTTTGGAACACAGGAGAGCCCAATAATTTAAACAATGAAGACTATGCCCATGTCACGGCTCCGGGAGTTGGTGTTCCAGGATCTTGGAACGATTTGCCAAATGCAGGGGATACTTCGGGAGATTATCAGCCAAAGGGTTATATAATTGAATATGGAGGCATGCCGGGCGATCCGGAAGTGGATATTTCAGCGAGTACCAAAATTACCATTCCTGAAATTGTGAATGTTGTTGGGGCTACGGTTTGTGGTTCGGGTTCCGTGGAATTGGAAGCCGTTTCTTCAGGAGGAACCGTATTGTGGTTTGATGATCCAAATGGGACTTCTATTGCTTCTGGATTGACCTTTGCAACGCCAGAAATTTCAGTAACAACCACTTATTATGTATTGGCTTCCATTAACGGATGTCCTAATGGAATTAAAGAGCCTGTTGTTGCTACGGTAGTTGAAATTCCTACCATAACAGATTATAGTGAAGCTATTATTTGTGGTGGATCGGGCAGTGGCGTACTTAGCGCAACCCCTTCCCAAGGAACTGTTTTTTGGTATGATGCCATGGTTGGTGGTAATGTAGTGGGGACAGGAAATTCCTTTACAACACCAGAACTTACTGTTTCCACGACGTTTTATGCCGAAGCTCAATATAACGGATGTATAAGTGAAAATAGAGTTCCCGTGACCTTGACGGTTCAAGATACTCCATCTCCAGTTGCGGATGCGGAACAGGTTTTCTGTACTTTGGAGAATACTACTATTGCAGATTTACAAGTTGAAGGAACTACCGTTACATGGTATGCCACTGAAACAGGTGGGACGCCTTTAGCTACTTCACAAAACTTAGAGAATGGCATGAGCTATTATGCCTCCCAAACTATTGATGGTTGCGAAAGTTCTATTCGTACTATGGTGACAGTAGTTCTTTTTGAAACGCCTCAGGTACCAAATGATATATCGGTTTTGGAAGTTTGTGATTCCAATTTGGATGGCGATGATACTAATGGTATTTCAAGTTTCGATTTAACCCAAAATGAATCTGTGATTCTGGATGGAGCCCCGGCTTCAGAGTATGGTTTCTCATATTTTTTGGATGCGGCATTTTCTCAGGAAATCACGGCTCCTGACAACTTTGAAAATACAGTTGCCAATACTCAAACTATTTATGTTCGAGTTACCAATTTGCAGGAGGATGGGTGTTATTCGGAAGGGAGTTTTGATATTCAGGTGAATGCTTTGCCAGACGTTGTCTCTAGTTTGATCTTCAAAAATTGTGATGAAGACGGATTGGCGGATGGCTATACTAATTTCAACCTGAATGAAATTAATGAAGTTTTGGTTGACGGAAGTTCAGAAGCTTTTGAGATTTCGTATCACCTGACTTTAGACGATGCCAATGATGGCATTGAGGCGGTTAATCCTGTGCCATTCAATAATTCTGTTTCGGAAGAAGTGTATGCAAGGGTTGTTTCCGCAAATGGGTGTTTTCGGGTTTCAACCATTACATTAGAGGTGTCCACAACTTCGTTTCAGGACGGTTATATGGAAACTTTAGAGTATTGTGATGACGATGGTGATGGTTTCTATGAATTCGATTTAAGCCAGATATCTCAAGTGTTTTTGGACCAATTTCCAGCAGGACAAAATTTAAGTGTTCATTACTATCAAAATCTAGCAGATGCCCAACTGGAACAAAATGAAATTGATGCCTCTGTACCTTATACAAACGAAACTCCTGATGCGCAATTATTGTATGTTCGGGTTGAAAGCGATGACAATGGTGACTGTTTTGGGATTGGACCTCACTTGATGTTGGAAGTCTATACTTTGCCTCAATTTGATACCGACGAAGAAGTCATTTATTGTTTGGAAGGAGATCCTGTTACCTTGATGGTGACAAACCCTAATGGTAGTTACACCTATGAATGGACAGATAGCAGTGGTACAGTTATTTCTAATACACCTTCGGTTACTGTTGCTTTGGGAGGAATGTACTCGGTAGTTGCGACTTCGGAATATGGTTGTCAATCGGAACCGAGTGTGGTAACAGTCATAGAATCTTCGGTTGCAGAATTGGATATAGAAGATGTAACAATTCAGGATTTTTCAAATAATAATACCGTTTCTATAAATCCCAATGGTTTGGGTGTAGGGGATTATGAATATGCGTTGGGTGATGAGTTGTCTGGTTTCCAGGACAACCCTTATTTTGATGGGGTTGCTGCAGGAGAACATATCTTGTATGTTCGTGATAAGAATGGTTGCGGCATTGCCCAATTGGAGATATTTGTGGTAGGTTATGCGAAGTTTTTTAGTCCGAATGGAGATACCTATAACGACGTTTGGAATATTAAAGGATTTAATGAAGCCTATTCTGAAAAATCTACTGTTAATATTTTTGATCGATACGGAAAGCTTATGGCCGTAATCAAGCCTTCAGGAACGGGTTGGGATGGGACTTTTAATGGAATGGCATTGCCAACTTCCGATTATTGGTTTGAAGCTCAATTGATACGTTTAAATGGGCAAACTAGAACCTTAAGAGGGCATTTTAGCCTTTTAAGATAGGTTTAGTTGTAATAGCCGGATGCTTCTAGATAATCCTTGATATCGTTGGATAGTTCCTGTGCACGATTTTTCACTTCCACCACATAGGTCTTGATGCGCTTTTTTCTGAAAAGACTAGTGCGGAGTAAATTTCTCCCCTTTACAGATTTTAATTGAGCCTCCAAAACTGCTTTTTGAATGGAGTCATTGTGGAGAAACGGCAAATCTTCATCTAGGTATCGGCTTTCAAATTCATCATTGTAATACCAAAACTCAGCTTCTTCCAAAGTATATTTTTCATCCCAAACAACATGGGTAAGATATCTGTTTTTTACCGTGGAGTAATAGGTGTTGATATTGTTGTAAAGCTCTTTATTGTCAATAAGTTTGGAAATGTTTGTGGAGTTGTATTTTTGGTAGGTTCTGTCAATAATGGGTTTGGTGAGGTAAATGGGCATGACTAATTTGATAATGGTATCCATTTTTAGATGTTCATGCGAAATCTGCTTTAAAAGTGTTCTTTTTCTATTGCTCATATCATCCAGAAATTGGATGTGGTCCTCTAGGTTTTCCAAATCCAATGCAATGTCAACTGTCAAGTCGTTTAGGTAATCCAAGGTATGTTGTTTTTCAATTCGGTCTTGATTCCAGTTGTTTACTTGAAGCGCAATTAGAATCCCTAAAACGACAAGAAGAATTTCTCCCAAGGCATATTTTAAATACTGCCCCAATTTATTTTTATCCAGAAGTGTTCTTCTGATGTTTTTAAAGAATCTCAGCATAGTTGGTTAATGAAATGATAGACATAAGCAACTAATTTAATCAAAATTGAATGAAACGTTTAAATGGCTTGAATTCTTAGTTGGAAAAAAACAATGGGGGAACGCTAAATATGGTTAGAAACTAATTTCTTTAACAATGAAATTTGCCCAAGATGATAATAGCTGTGTTCTATGATGGCTTCAATATTACGTTCATAGGTTCCGTAGGCCTCTTTTACAAAAACTTTATCTAGATCCTTCGAGGAGAGTTTTTCAACTTCAAGAGCAAAGGTTTCTGCATCTTCAAAGATTATTTTCAGTCGTTGTTCCCAATCTTTTTGAGAAGTTATAGGAGGGAAATCAAAACTGAATTTGTCCTTTATCAAAAGGTCTCCTCCTTGTAAAACATTTAGAGTGCCAGCAATGTAGTAGTGGATGTGTTGGGCCAGAGTACCTATAGTGTTGAGTTGCCCAGCAGGTGTGATGGCCATTTGCCAATTGACATCGGAGAGTAGTGATTTTAAATTGGTGTTCGCAATCCAATCCCCAGAAAGGATCACCTCCCTAAACCGATTGGCAATTTGTTTTGAGCGTTCCATAAAAGTAAAGGTTACCATCAGGTTTTTTAAGTCCAATTCGAAAAAACAGGACATTTAAAAATACAAAATTGATGGTAACCTTTAGTTGTTTTCTAATGAAATAGAGAAGTCAATTCTTCTGCAGATATTTCATAGGACGGATGGAAATCTTCAGACTCCATATAGTTGAGAATGGATTGGTATAATTGACGTGCTTCTGGTTTGTCTGCAATTTTGTTCAATTGGGCCATACAAACCAGCAGTTTTCCTGTACCAACCTTAAATTCAAAAATGAGGCCTAATTTGTGATTGCGTTCCAAATTGTCAATTACTTGAACAATCGGACGATAATCATTGGATGTATTATCTAATATCAGAGAATTACTGTTTTTGATCATTGAAAACCATTGCCAATTGGTATGAAAATCGGTAGGGAAAGCATTAAATATTGGATGTTTTGGATCCATAAGTAATCCTAGTGTTCCAGGAGAAATGGGTTTTTTGTTGGATTCGCTAATGCTCTTGAACATGCCATAGTTCCAGAATTCAGGAGGAAAGTGTCCAGGGAAACTGTTCTTTTCAACAGATGATGTTTTTGGGAAATACAAAACCGTACCGCCGTTTTTTAGGTGGTTCAAAGCAGATGTATTCAAGTCTTCAACAATGGAAATAGAAGTGGGTACTTCAATATTCTCTTTGGAAGGATACACCCAAATAGGATAGGAGTTGCTGTATTCCGTATTGGGAATGGACACCAAAACGTTTAATCTTTCAGGTTTTTCAATGTTTGACAAGTCAACACTTAATTTTCCTAACTTGGATAACCCGTCATTGGAAATGGATGTTGCGCTAACATTGCCTTGGTTCATGACAAAGCCATTTTCTTTTTCAACTTTCCATTGCACGCCTTCAGTAATCGCCTTGTTGGAATAGTTAACAACATCTAATTGAGCTGTGAAATGTTCACTGTTCGTCCATGTGTATTTAGGGAATTCAAGTAGCAGAACCACATCGTTGCAGGACTGTTTCCATGTTTCAGGAGTCACCACGTCTTTACTGTCCATAAAAGCATCCAAAATACCAACCAAAGCTGTTCCTTGACCAGGGAAATCTTGAAGGTCTAAAAGTTGGAACCCTGCCATATCTTTTGTGCGAAGCGCGGCTTCCATTTCTGCCTTATAGCAAATAGCCGACCAAGCACCTGAAGCCTTTTGAAAGGCACTATCCAAATCTAGCATACCAGCTTTTTTAAGTCTGTTTTTAAACTCAATAAGGTTCCAAGCCTTTAAAACACCCGTGTATTTTTTAATTTCTTGATAATCCGGATAGATTTGGTATTGTCCAATTTCATGACTGATAATTGGAAGCTCCAAACGAGATACCGAATAATCAAAATTGAAATTTGTTGATGGTGTTTGTGTGTTCAAAATCCCGCCATCCTTGGCATCGGCAAAGGCGTGTGTTAATCTTGTGTGAGCTTTGTTGGCATCGCCATCAAAAGGAGTTCTAGCCCCTACAAAAAACTCGGCATAGTCACGAGGAGGGACATAGCCTATATTATTGTTAGAACCCATGGTGTACAGGGGACGACCGTCGTAATCTTTTAAAGACACCATTAGTTTTTCAACATTGTCATGCCCGCTCCAAATTTCATTTCCGGGGGAAAACATGACAAACGATGGGTGGTTGGCATAGGATTTCAACATCGCTTCTCCTTCGGCTTTCAATTGGGCAGCAATAGTATCAGACTCCAAACCTCCCCAAAATGGAAGTTCGGCCTGAAGATACATACCTTCTAGGTCTGCCGCAGTAAAGGCTGCTTTTGGTGGACAGTATGTGTGGAAACGGTAATGGTTGATGCCGTAAGATTTAGCAATCTTATAGATTTTTCGCCAAGATTCCACATCCATAGGTGTGTGACCTGTAATTGGAAACACGGCTGCATCGTGCTTTCCTCTTAAAAATGTTTGGCGTCCATTGATGGCAAAATGTCTTCCGTCAACTTTAAAATCGCGCATTCCAAAAGTTACAGATTGCGCATCTTTGGTGTTTTCGTTGGAAATAATGGCTGTTACTTTGTAAAGTGGTTGCTCATATTCATCCCATAAAGCAATGTCGTTTTCAAAGGCATAGCTCACCGTATTTTTGGACTTGTTGGTAAGAATGAATTGTTGAGGTTGTAATTGTGTAGTTACGCCATTGTTGGTGCTCTCCACTAAAAGTTCTAGTGAAACTTGATCTGAGCCATTTTCTACCTCAATGGCGACATCCATTGTTTTCTTTTCAATATTTGGAAATACCTGTAGGTTGGAAATATAGGTTTGGGCAGAGGCTTCCAGGTACATTTTTCCAATAACTCCATTCCAATTGGTTTGGGTGTCATCCGTATAGATGTGTACGTTGCCGTAGGGTGTTAATTTTAAATCATTATTGATTTGAAGCGTGATATAATGCTCCCCGGGACTTAAATAGGAAGACACATCAAACTGTTGAGGAGCTTGCAATAATTGTGAAGACCCAACAAGTGTGCTGTCAATCCAAACATTTGAAGGCTTTGTGCGTTCCAAAAACAAAGTAATATGCTGCTCCTTGAAATTTTCAGGAATGATCACCTTTTTTCTATACCAAGCCGCACCTTCATAAGTAAAAGGACGGTTGAGGTGCATTGTGGTGGTATCTGTCTTAACAAAGCCTTTTTTGTTGGAATCTGTAGTTCCCGGTAAGGTAACCTTGTCTTTTAAATCTGTTGAGAACCACTTTTCGGAAGTACCAACATTGGCCGTATCCAAGGCAAATTGCCATGAACCTTCCAGATTTAATGTATGTCTGTATTGTGTTGGAGTGGATGTGTTTTGGCAGTTAAAGCAAATCACACAGAGTAGGATAAGATATGCGTATTTCATAAGATATGAAGCCTAAAATGGCTGGTGGTTGTGGTTAATTGAATGTAGGTTAAGTGATTTTATTAAGCTTTTTTCCATTTAATGTTACAGCCAATACTTGGTTTTTGCTTGTCTGAAATAGGAGAATTGCTCAACAATGCATTTATGGCTTCCCTAAGGTCTTTTCCTGTTACCGGAATACCGTTTTCAGGTCTTGAATCGTCCAATTGGCCTCGGTAAACCAACTTTAAATTATCATCAAACAAATAAAAGTCTGGGGTACAGGCAGCATCATAATCCTTGGCTACTTTTTGTGTCTGATCATATAGGTATGGGAAAATATACCCTTCATTAATGGCTGTTTCCTTCATTAAGTCAGGGTGATCCTCTGGATAATTGTCAACATCATTGCTCGAAATCGCAGCCCAATTAATCCCTTTTGGGGTAAAGTCCTTGGCAATTTTAGACAATTCAGCATTGACGTGCTTTACAAAAGGACAGTGGTTGCAGATAAACATAATAACTGTGCCCTTGACGCCCTTTATATCATCGAGTGAAAGATTGGTGTCACTTACGGTATCATAAAGTGTAAACTGAGGAGCTGTGGTGCCCAAAGGGAGCATGTTTGAAGGTGTTCTGGCCATAACAATTGAATTAAACTCAAAATTACTCAAAAATTAGCCAAACTGAAAGGATAGCGGGCTTGCATTTGTATAACATGTTCATAAACAATACAGCAGGTTATTTAAAATATGTTTGTATTTTTGCCGGATGAACAAAGCCATAACTTTTGAGGATTTTGCAAGAGTGGACCTTCGTGTTGGTACCATAATTGAAGTGAATGATTTCCCAAAAGCACATCGTCCGGCATATCAACTTACTATCGATTTTGGAGCCTTGGGAATCAAGAAATCTTCGGCCCAAATCACCTCCTTATACACAAAATCAGAACTATTGAACAGGCAGATTGTTGCCGTTGTTAATTTCCCTAAAAAGCAAATAGCCAATTTTATGAGCGAATGTTTGTTATTGGGAGCGGTGAACGGGAAGGATGTAGTATTATTGAATCCCGAAGACCGTGTGACAAATGGTTCCTCTGTAGCTTAAGCATATGCAAGAATTAGATACTGTCCAAATCCAGTTTAATAATGATGATTTATGGGTGCTCAATATAGCTTTGGCCGTAGTCATGTTTGGCGTGGCTTTGGGAATTTCCATAGACGATTTTAAAAATGTCATTAAGCAACCTAAGTCTATTTTTGTAGGGGTGCTTTCTCAATTTATCATTTTACCCTTTTTAACTTTTTTGGTAATTTTAATATTGACCCCGCAACCTAGTATTGCTTTGGGAATGATGATGGTGGCGGCTTGTCCAGGGGGAAATATTTCAAATTTTATGACTCATTTGTCTAACGGGAACTCTGCACTATCAGTAAGTTTAACAGCTTTGGGAACTTTAATGGCCATCATCATGACCCCATTAAATTTTCAGTTGTATGGGAATTTATATCCACCCACAGCGGAGATTTTAAAGACGGTTGAAGTAGCACCTTTTGAATTGTTGAAATTGGTAGTGTTGCTCTTGGGAATTCCGTTGATATTGGGGATGGCGGTGCGCTATAAAAACGTAAAATTGGCTGAAAAACTTTCGAAATTCTTAAAACCGCTTTCCATCATTGTGTTCATAGCAATTGTGGTAATTGCCTTTTCAAACAACTTGGACGTTTTCAATAATTACATTTCGCATGTGGTTTATATTGGTTCTGGGCATAACTTATTGGCTATTTTTACGGGATTTGTTATTGCCAAATTCTTTGGATTGTCTACAAAAGATCAGAAAACCATTGCTATTGAAACTGGCATCCAAAATTCTGGATTGGGGCTACTCTTGATATTTACGTTCTTCAATGGGCTTGGAGGTATGGCCATCATGGCGGCTTTTTGGGGTATTTGGCATATCATTTCGGGCTTGGCCTTGTCGTTATACTGGTCTAAAGTGTCTTCTAAAATTAGCGTGGTTTGAACAAGATTTGGCTGTTTTTAGTAAGAAGTTATATAAAACTGGGGCTCTTTTTTTATTACAGAAGAATCTCTGTTGCAATGCAGGAATCCATTCCCAAGGATGAAGCTGTTATTTTTTTGGGGAACCATCAAAACGCTTTAATGGATGCCTTAATTATTGCGGTGAAAAATGGACGTTTTGTATATTTTTTAACCCGGGCCAGCGTTTTCAGCAATCCTCTGGTGGCAAAAATTTTAAAAAGCCTGTGGATGTTGCCCGTCTATAGGGTTCGAGATGGATGGAATACCATTTCAAAAAATGACGGAATATTTAAAACCTGTTCCAAATTACTGCATTCTGATAATGCGGTGACGATTTTTCCTGAAGGTAACCACAATTTAAAACGAATGGTTCGTCCCTTAAGCAAAGGGTTTACAAGAATTGTTTTTGAAACGTTGGAACGCTATCCAGACACAAAATTGTCTTTGATTCCGGTTGGTATCAATTACGAAAATGCAGAAGGCTATGCCAATGGGGTCTTTTTAAATTTTGGGCAAACTATTGAAGTTACTTCCAAAGACACCATGAAGAGCCCTAATATGGCACAACAGATTAAAACAAGAGTTCATGAAGAATTGTGTGCGCTGACCACGCATATCGATTCAGAACATTATGAAAACACCTTGCAACGGTTAGAAGAAAACAATGTCGATTTTCTTAATCCTATAGCTGCTAATCAATACATCTCAAGTAATTTTGATGCCAAGAACTTGCAAACGGGAAGACAAGATGGATTGCCGAAGCACTTTTTTATGGGCCTTTTAAAATGTGTCCTGTTACCAACATATTTGGTTTGGAAACGTGCTTTGCTTCCTAAAATCAAGGAACGGGAATTTGTATCCACTTTTCGTTTTGCAGTGGCCATTACCTTAATTCCATTGTATTTAATTTTGACCACATTGTTGGTTGGAGGACTTTTGGGAACGCCAATCGCAGGTGTATACTTCGTGGGCATATTGCTTATAGCCCTTCTAGCAGTCAAGTTATAGGAGTTTTTTAGAAACTAAATCAATTGATTTGATAGTGATGCAAATAAAAAAAACGCTACGTTTCGGTAGCGCTTTTTAAGAGTTTTATAAAAATCGAATGATTATATGTCTTCAAAGTTGACGTCGGTGAAACTTCCTGTAGAAGCCGATGTTTCGTAGCTTGTTCCTCCTTCTTCTACATCGTCGTTAGAATAGTAATCGTCTTTTTTAAAGTTTTTTTGGTGACGCTCGCTAATTACTTCATCTCCTTTTTCATCAATAACAAAATCAATCATTTCTCCTAAGATTTCGTTGAACTCAGCAAAATCTTCTTTGTATAAGTAAATTTTATGTTTTTTGTAGTGAAAAGATCCATCCTCATTGGTGAATTTTTTACTCTCTGTAATCGTTAGGTAGTAATCTCCCGCTTTGGTTGCTCTTACATCAAAAAAATATGTCCGTCTTCCTGCTCGTAATACTTTCGAAAAAATTTCCTCTTTTTCCATCATTCCTTGGTCACTCATAAGATTTTATATTAAAAAATTAGTTCCTATTAATGTCTCAAAAATCTAAAAAAAATGCTAAGAAACCAACAATTTGTCATATTTCTTTTTCCGTGAGCTGCTTTAAATAAAGGTCTTTATAGTAACCTTCTGAATTTAAGAGAGTTTCATGGTTGCCCCTTTGAATGATCTCGCCGTTGTCCAAAACTATAATGTGATCGGCGTTCTTTGCAGAGGAAATTCTATGGCTTACAATAATGGTAGTTTTGTCCTTGGAAACGCGCTTAAGATTTTTGAGGATTTTCTCTTCAGTTTCGGTGTCAACAGCTGAAAGACAGTCGTCAAACAACAAAATTTCTGGCGATTTTATGATTGCCCTTGCAATGGAAATACGTTGTTTTTGCCCTCCTGATAAAGTGATGCCTCGTTCTCCTAAAATGGTATCATAGCCTTTAGAGAAGCCAATAATGTTTTTGTGTACGTCAGAATTTTTAGCCGCGGCAATAACTTCTTCGTCTGTGGCGTCTTCTTTTCCAAACTTGATATTGTTCTGGATTGTGTCCGAAAACAAAAAAGCATCTTGAGGAACATAACCAATACTATCACGCAAATCGGTAAGGTTAACAAGGTCGATAGGCGTTTTATCAATAAGAATCGTACCTGAATCAATATCATAAAGTCTTCCGATAAGGTCCAAAATGGTGGATTTACCAGAACCAGTTTTCCCCAAAATGGCAAGGGATTCCCCTTTTTTCAAAGTAAAACTAACATTTTTTAAAGCTTGAATGTTGGTGTCTGGATAAGTAAAGGAGACTTCCTGGAATTCAATATTACCTTGAATATCGGCATGTTTGTCGGTATTGTTCTTTATAGTAGGCACTAGTTTTAAAAACTCATTGATGCGCTTTTGTGAAGCTTCGGCCCTTTGTACCACAGAAGTCACCCAACCTACGGTGGCTACAGGCCAAGTAAGCAGGTTCACATAAATGATAAACTTGGCAATAACTCCCAAACTTTCAATCTCTCCGTTAATATATTGTTTTCCACCTATATAGATAACGATGATGTTACTAAGGCCGATAAGCAAAATCATCAACGGGAAAAACAAGGCCTGGACTTTGGTCAGGTCGATATTTTTTTGCCTGTTTTCTGCTGAAAGTTTATCGAACCCTTCATAAATCTGCTCTTCAATGCCATACGATTTGATAACACTAACCCCACTGAAGGATTCCTGAGCATAGGTATTCAGTTTAGATAACCAAACTTGCACAATAGTGCTGCGTTTGTGGATGGCTTTGCTAAGAATATAAATGAAATAGGAAAGCACAGGAAGAGGAATGATGGTATATAAAGTCAACATTGGTGCCGACTTAAACATTAAAAATAGGGCAATTATAAACAGAGTAATGGTGTTGATGCTGTACATGATTGCTGGCCCTGCATATTCCCTAACCTTTCCAACATCTTCACTTATACGGTTCATTAAATCTCCCGTACGATTACTTTTGTAGAAATCCAAAGAGAGACGTTGGTATTGGCGGTACACTTCATTTTTTAAATCATATTCTATGTATCTCGACACATTGATGATGGTTTGTCTCATTAAAAAGGTGAAAACACCTCCAACAATGGCCGCTCCAACAATGTAAAGAATGTTGACTAGAAGTTCTTTTTTTACCACGGACATATCTGAAACAAGTCCCTTTCTATATTCATCGATGATATCTACAGAAGAGCCCACCAATTCAGGGGTGAACAATAAGAAAATACGGGCAATGATGGTGATAACAATTCCAGCGAGTAGTTTATAGCGGTATTTGTAAAAGTATTTATTGAGATGTTGTAATTCTTTCATTGAAAAAACAGAACTGTTAAGCTTTTTTTAAGATAGTTTTATTTTACGATTATTTTTTGCTAATAATTCAATAATGGATTAATTTTGCACGCGTTTTTAGAGGTGCTAAGAACGTATTTTAATTAATTCAATTTACATGATTTCAGACGTTATAAGTTCTGATGAACTTTCGAAAGTCGATCCGGTTTTTGGTCAATTATCTTTTGACAACCATGAGCAAGTGGTATTTTGCAACGACAAAGATACTGGTTTAAAAGCAATAATTGGTATTCACAACACAGTTTTAGGACCTGCTTTGGGAGGGACAAGAATGTGGAATTACAGCAATGAATGGGAAGCCTTAAACGACGTATTGCGTTTGTCTAGAGGGATGACCTATAAATCTGCAATCACTGGGTTGAACCTTGGTGGTGGTAAAGCAGTAATCATCGGGGATGCCAAGACCCAAAAAACTCCTGAGCTTATGAAAAAGTTTGGTGAGTTTGTACATTCCTTAAGCGGTAAGTACATCACTGCAGAGGATGTTGGAATGGCAACTTCAGACATGGACCTTGTAAGAGAAGTAACGCCTTATGTAACCGGTATTTCAGAAGACAAAGGCGGAGCAGGAAATCCTTCTCCTATTACGGCTTACGGTGTGTTTATGGGGATGAAGGCTGCAGCCAAATTTAAATTTGGTTCGGATGTATTGGAAGACAAAACCGTGTTTGTACAGGGAATTGGAAATGTAGGGGAAGCTTTGGTGGAGCATTTGGTGAATGAAGGCGCTAAAGTAACCATTACAGACATCAGTCCTGAGCGTTTGGAAATGGTGAGTTCAAAATATGGAGCGACCATTTACACAGGAGAAGATATCTATAGCGAAGCCATGGATATTTATGCACCTTGTGCCTTAGGAGCCACAATTAATGATGAGACGATCAACCGTATTCAAGCAAAAATTATTGCAGGTGCGGCTAACAACCAATTAGCAGAAGAGCGTGTTCACGGTAAGTTGTTACAAGAGCGTGGCATTGTTTATGCTCCGGATTTCTTGATCAATGCAGGTGGAATCATCAACGTTTATGCTGAATTGGAAAACTACGGAAGACCAGAAATCATCCGTAAAACAGAAAACATCTACAATACAACATTGGAAATTCTTGAAAAAGCAAAAGCTACCCAAATCACAACTCATGAGGCAGCTTTAAAAATTGCTCAAGAACGTATTGAAACGCGTAAAAAGGAAAACGCAAAATAATTGCGAGCCAATTCCTTTTTTAGTTTCAGCAATGAATAAATAATAGTATTTTTGCGAGGCGAAAGAATCAACACTTTCGCCTCTTTTAATTTTTTATAAAAGGTTCTTATATATGCTTAACAGAAGACATATCCGTATCAAGGTGATGCAAACCATTTATGCTTTTAATGGTACCGAAAGTGATGACATAAAGAAGGATGAACGATTTTTGCTTCAAAGCTTGGATAGTATGTACGACTTGTACTTGGTAATCCTAGCACTGCTGATAGAAACTCACAAAAGAGCCGAAGACCATCTTAACAAAACCCAAAAGAAACTTCTTGCAACTGACGAAGAAAGGAACCCAAATTCCAAGTTTGTCAATAACCGCCTATTGCATGCGTTAAGAGACAATCAAGAATTGTCCGACGAAATCGAGGCTAGAAAGTTGAACTATTGGTATTTGGATTTTGAATATGTAGAGATCATCTTCAAGGCCATTTTGGAAAGTGACCTTTATAAGGAATACATGGCTTCACCAGTTGATAGCTTTAAGGAGGATAAAGAGTTGGTGGTAAACATCTTTTCAGATATTATTGCCCCTAACGAAAAGTTATACGACTATTTTGAGGACAAGAAGCTTACGTGGGTAGACGATTTACCAATAGTAAATACCAGCATCCTTAAGTTATTAAGGAAAGTGAAAAAGGACAGTCCTGATACCTATTTCACTCCAGATTTATACAAAGATTTGGATGATAGGGATTTTGCAGTAGACTTATTGAAGAAAACTCTGCTTAATGTGTCCAAATACAATAAGGACATTGCCAAGAAAACCAAAAACTGGGATACAGAGCGTATTGCTAGTTTGGATGCCGTATTGTTGCAAATGGCCATTTGCGAGTTTCAAAAGTTCCCATCCATTCCTGTAAAGGTGACCATCAATGAGTATTTGGAAATTGCCAAAGAATATTCTACACCTAAAAGTAGTATCTTCATCAATGGTATTTTAGATAAGATTGTCAAGGAGTACACGGCTGAGGACAAATTAAATAAAATTGGGAGAGGATTGATGTAATTAGAAATAATTACTACATTTACCGCTCAAAAAGGAACAATTAATACTAATAATTAAATTTTATCCCAATGAAAAAAGTGATATTAAGTTTAAGCGCTCTTTGTTTAGTAGCTTTTACTTCATGTAAAGAAGATGCAGCAAGTAAAGTAAATAGTGAAAATGTAGCAGCTGCTGCAGAAAGAGATGCTGTAGCTGGAGACCTACCTGTAATTTCTTTCGAGGAAGCAGAGCACGATTTTGGTACCATTAAAAATGGAACTCCTGTTGAAACTAAATTCAAATATACTAATACTGGTAAAGCTCCATTGGTTGTAAGTAACATCAAAAGTACTTGTGGATGTACAGTACCTCAAGACTGGAGTAAAGAGCCTTTAGCACCAGGAGAATCTGCTGAGTTTACAGTGAAGTTCAACGGTAAAGGGAAAAACCAAATTTCTAAGACTATTACCTTGACTACCAACACAGAAAAAGGTAAGGAAATGGTTAAAATTAAAGCGTTTATCGAAGCTGACCCAGCTGCCGAAGCAGCTAAGCCAGCAGCAGCACACTAATATATGGAAGGTTTACAGAATTTTTTACCTTTTATAGCCATGTTTGCGGTGGTGTATTTCTTTATGATTGCGCCGCAAATGAAAAGAGCTAAACAAGAAAAGAAGTTTGCTAACGAACTAAAAAGGGGAGACAAGGTAATTACCAAAAGCGGTTTGCACGGTAAGATTGTTGAACTGAATGATAAAGACAATAGTTGCGTTATCGAAACTCTAGCTGGTAAAATAAAATTTGAGCGTTCTGCCATTTCAATGGAAATGAGTAAAAAAGTTCAAGAAAAGGCGTAATTAAAAAACGTCTTTACAACATAGAAAAAAGAGCCACTTCATTGAAGTGGCTCTTTTTTTATAACCTTATATGGAAATCAGCAATTTTTGTATTTGTCGTTCAGTCCAATACCTTGTAGAATCATTGGGGTAATTTTATCTAATCGGGTTTGTTTAGTGGCTTCTCTTTTGGCACTTGCTATATACTCGCAATATTCCCGTTGTTTGCCTGGCGATAACGCATTGAAGTGTTGTTCCAATTCCGAACTATTGTCAAGAAGGCTTTTAAGTTCCTCTGGGATTTCAACAGTTTTTCCCTTTCTCTCAGGTTTGAGTTCTTTTCCCAATTTTTGGTTTTCTATGGCTTCTTTGACATAAGAAAGCACTGCATTTTTATCAATGTCATCAAAGCTTTCAAATCGCATTTGCCTTAGTGCTTTGGTTGTTTCTTGGGCATTGACCAACAATTGTTTCTCGTCTTTTGAAAATACACCGTTGAAAAACCATATGCCGAAATGGTTTTTAAAACCCCCCAATCCAATAACATTTTTACCACCGATGGAATACACAGGAGCATTCCATTTTAGGGATTCTTCCACTTCAGTGGAAGTGATGATCTCCCTTAGAAGATTCAAAGCTTCGGGGAAATTGGAGTTTTCAATATAAGCTTCAACAGAAGTAGCTTTTGCCATAATAGATAAGAATTGAGAAAATAAAAACGGGAACTTTTTGGGTTCCCGTTTACTAAATTAGACAATTTTATTCAATCTTATTTTTTCAATGCAGTAAGTTCTGCAATTTTGCAAATCACTTCTGTAGCTTTGATCATGCTCTCCACAGGGACATATTCGTAACGTCCATGGAAGTTATGACCTCCGGCAAAGATGTTTGGACAAGGTAAGCCCATATAGCTTAATTGCGACCCGTCTGTACCACCTCGGATAGGCTTGATAAGAGGTTTAATGTTCAATTGCTTCATGGCTTCCTCGGCTATGTCAACAATGTGCATAACAGGCTCTACTTTTTCCTTCATGTTGAAGTATTGATCCTTGATTTCAATTTCAATGACTTCTCTTCCGTATTCAGAATTGATTTCGTTGGCCAATTTTTGCATCACTTCTTTACGGGCTTCAAAATGTCCTTTGTCGTGGTCACGAATGATGTATTTCAAAACGGTTTCCTCAACTTTCCCTTCCATGCCATGCAAGTGGAAAAATCCTTGGTAGCCTTCTGTGTGTTCTGGAGTTTCAAGTCTCGGTAGGGAATTGATGAAGTCGGTAGCAATATACATGGAGTTAACCAATTTTCCTTTGGCGTAACCTGGGTGCACAATCTTTCCTTTTACCTTCACAGTGGCTCCTGCCGCGTTGAAGTTTTCGTATTCCAACTCACCAATTTGGCTCCCGTCCATGGTGTAAGCCCATTCAGCTCCAAATTTTTCAACGTCAAATTTATGAGCGCCTCTACCAATTTCTTCATCTGGAGTAAAGCCCACACGTATAGGACCGTGTTTTATTTCTGGATGTTGGATAAGGTATTCCATAGCCGAAACAATTTCGGTAATACCAGCCTTGTCATCAGCGCCCAAAAGGGTGTTTCCATCCGTAGTAATCAAGGTTTGACCTTTGTATTGCAATAAGTCTTCAAAATAGGAAGGAGACAGGATAATGTCCTTTTCAGCATTTAAAACAATGTCCTTACCGTCGTAGTTTTCTATGATCTGTGGTTTTACATTGGCACCAGTAAAGTCAGGAGACGTATCAAAATGCGATACAAATCCGATGGTAGGCACTTCATGGTCTACGTTGCTTGGCAAGGTTGCCATAATGTAAGCGTTCTCATCAATAGTCACATCGGTCATTCCAATATCCTTAAGTTCTTGGGCTAGGGCATTGGCCAAATCCCATTGTTTTTCGGTACTTGGAGTGGTTTCAGATGCAGGATCCGATTCTGTGTCAACCGTTACATAACTTATAAATCTGTCTATAAGGTGTTGTTTGTTTATCATGAGAGGGTATTTTAATGAAAATCAATGTTAATAAAGTCTTCAAAAATACTACTAATTTCTAAAATGAATAGTAAGGTTATTTGTCATTTGCGTAGTATTTTTGCAGTCCAAGCTTGTAATTATGTATAAACTTATCGTTAGACCGTTATTTTTTCTTTTTGACCCGGAAAAAATTCACCATTTCACATTTTCCTTAATTCGAATTCTTCATAAAATTCCTTTGGTACCAAGCATCTTTAGAGGCTTGTATCTTGTTGAAGATAAACGATTGGAACGCGAACTCTTTGGGTTGAAATTTAAAAATCCAGTTGGTTTGGCGGCCGGTTTCGACAAGGATGCCAAATTATATAAAGAGCTAGGTGATTTAGGATTTGGATTTATTGAAATAGGAACCTTAACGCCAAAAGCACAACCTGGAAACCCTAAGAAGCGTTTGTTCCGTTTGAAAGCAGATTCTGCTATCATCAATAGAATGGGATTTAACAATGGAGGTGTTGAGGAAGCTGTAGAACGCTTGAAAAAGAATAAAGGAGTGTTGATAGGAGGGAACATTGGAAAGAATAAAGTGACCCCAAACGAAACTGCGGTGGAGGATTATAAAATCTGTTTCAATGCGCTGTTTGATTATGTGGATTACTTTGTGGTAAATGTAAGTTCTCCAAACACACCAAACTTAAGAGCGCTTCAGGATAAGGAGCCTTTGACGCATATTTTAAAAACCTTGAAAGACCTCAATGCTGAAAAGTCGAGTCCAAAACCAATTCTACTTAAAATTGCTCCAGATTTAAGTGATGAGCAATTAATGGACATTATCGATATTGTGAAGGATACCAAAATTGAAGGTGTTATTGCAACAAATACGACCATTTCAAGAGAAGGGTTGAAATCTGAAAGCAAAGAAGAAACCGGAGGCTTAAGTGGAAAACCTTTAACACAAAGATCTACAGAAGTGATTCGTTTTCTTTCTGAAAAAAGCAATAAGGCATTCCCGATCATTGGTGTTGGAGGGATTCATTCCGCAGAAGATGCTCTTGAAAAACTGGATGCAGGTGCTAGTTTGGTACAGTTGTATACAGGCTTCATTTATGAAGGTCCAAAACTGATTTCCAAAATCAACAAAGCGATTTTAAATCGCGCTTAATGAATGTTGATATCCTGATATCGTTTGTAGTGGCAACCTCGGCCTTGGCAATTTCGCCAGGACCGGATAATATTTATGTGTTGCTGCAAAGCATTGCCCATGGCAAAAAATATGGTTTGGCTACTGTGGCTGGATTGATTTCGGGATGTATAGTACATACCACTTTGGTGGCTTTTGGAGTGTCTACCTTGATTAAGGAAAACGACTATATCTATTTAGCCATCAAATTGTTTGGAGCGGGGTATTTATTGTATTTGGCTTATAAGGTTTATAAAAGCAGTTCGGCATTGGAATTGAACTCCCGTGGCATTCCTAAAAAGAGTGTGTCTCAATTGTACAAACAAGGGGTGATTATGAATGTTCTCAACCCTAAAGTGTCTTTGTTTTTTCTAGCCCTATTTCCAGGTTTTTTGTTTAGTGATAGTCTTTCAACCGTTTGGCAATTTTATGTGTTGGGATTTATTTTTATGGGCGTTTCCTTGGTGATTTTTGCCGGTATAGCCATTCTTTCAGGAGCTATTTCAAATTATCTTATTCATCATAAAAATACAGGCTTGGTGTTGAAATGGCTGCAGATTATTGTCTTTGTGGGAATCGCCATTTTCATTTTAATCTAGTTTATAAGAAAACGTTTTAGTAGACCATGAACTTTACTATCTTTGACTTTTATGAGCGACTACGTTAAAATTATAGAATGCCCTAGAGATGCCATGCAGGGCATTAAGGATTTTATTCCAACCGAAAAGAAAGTTCAATATATTCAGTCGTTGCTTAGGGTAGGCTTTGATACCATCGATTTTGGAAGTTTTGTCTCCCCCAAAGCCATTCCGCAAATGGCAGATACCGCCGAAGTGTTATCGCGTTTAGATTTAAGCAATACCAACAGTAAACTATTGGCCATTATCGCCAATACCCGCGGTGCAATGGATGCTTGCCAACATCCGGAAATCCAATATTTGGGCTATCCGTTTTCCATTTCAGAAAATTTCCAAATGCGTAATACGCATAAAACCATTGCGGAGTCTGTGGAGACCTTACATGAGATTCTTGATATTGCCAATAACGCAGGCAAGGAAGTGGTGGTTTATATTAGTATGGGCTTTGGAAATCCTTATGGAGATCCTTGGAATGTAGATATTGTAAGCGAATGGACGGAACGTTTATCGCAAATGGGAGTGAACATTTTGTCGTTAAGCGACACTGTTGGAAGCTCCAATCCAGAAAGTATTGAGTATCTGTTTTCCCATTTAATACCACAATATCCCAACATAGAATTTGGCGCTCATTTACATACCACGCCTACCACTTGGTTCGAAAAAGTTGATGCAGCTTTTAAATCGGGGTGTAGACGTTTTGATGGGGCCATTCAAGGTTTTGGTGGTTGCCCAATGGCAAAAGACGAGCTTACAGGAAATATGCCTACGGAAAAATTATTGTCTTATTTTACGGCTAAAAAGCAATCCAACCTCAATGCCATGAGTTTTGAAAGTGCCCATAACGAGGCCACAAAAATTTTCAAATACTATCACTAGGTTTTTCATCAAATACCTGCCCGTCATTTTCTTATGCAGTTATAATTCTTATTTAAACTCAATTTTAATTGCTTAAAATTGTAACCATTGTTACCTCCAAATTGAAATAAAGCGCATTACTTTACGTTGTTAATCCTGTTTAACAAACACAATTAAGTTACTATGCGTAAGTTAACATTGCTGGTGTTATTTATTTTGGGAGTAAATAGCATGTTTTCGCAAGAATGGCAGACCAACTTTGAGGCTGCCAAATCCCAAGCCGCAAAAGAACACAAATCCATTGTATTGATTTTCTCCGGTTCCGATTGGTGCGCTCCTTGTATCAAGTTGGAAAAACAAATTTTGGAAACGGAGCAGTTCAAATCCTTTGCTTCGGAAAAGGCGATTCTTGTAAGAGCCGATTTCCCTAGAAAGAAACAGAACCAATTGGACGAAGCCCTTCAGGAACAGAATAAACGATTGGCTGAAACTTACAATAAAAAAGGTTTTTTCCCTTTTGTAGTGGTCATGTCTCCAGATGGGAAAGTGCTGGGAGAAACAGGCTACGAAAAGACGACTCCAGAAGCCTATGTTGAAAAACTGATAGGCTTCATGAAATAGGTTTTCCAATGAAACGACTTTTCATCATCGGCTTTTTCTTCACCTTTGTCTTCTCTTCGGCACAGTCTACCTTTAAACGTACTTTGAAGTTAATGGGAAGTCGCTTTGACATTTCTGTGGTAGCCAAAACTCAAGAACAGGCAGATGGCTACATTGATGCGGCGGTTGAAGAAATCTCTAGAATTGAAAAGTTGATATCTTCTTGGGATTCCAATTCCCAAACCTCAAAAATCAATGCCAATGCAGGGATACAGCCAGTAGAAGTTGATAGGGAATTGTTCGATTTAATTAAACGCGCCATTGAAATATCAAAACTCACACAAGGTGCTTTTGACATTTCCTATGCCTCGATGGACAAAATTTGGAAGTTTGATGGCGGTATGAAAACCATGCCAAGTGAAGAGGAAATTACCCAATCTGTGTCTAAAGTTGGTTATCAGCATATCAAATTGAATGAAAGCAATATCTCCATTTTTCTTGATACCAAAGGAATGAAAATTGGCTTTGGCGCGATAGGAAAAGGATATGCTGCCGACAAGGCGAAACAACTCTTGAAGGATCTTGGTGTGGAAGCTGGAATCATAAATGCCTCGGGAGATATGAATACATGGGGAAGGCAACCCAATGGCGAACTTTGGAATATTGCCATTACAAACCCGTTGAACAAGGATAAGGTGTTTGCCATGTTGCCAATGGACAATCAGGCTATTGTTACTTCTGGTAATTATGAAAAGTTTGTAAAATTCAATGGGGTAAGATATGCTCATATTATCGATCCAAGGACGGGCTATCCCAGCACGGGGATTATAAGTGTGAGTGTGATGGCTCCAAAAGCTGAATTGGCCGATGCCTTAGCAACTTCCGTATTTGTGATGGGGAAGGAAGTCGGTTTGGATTTTATCAACCAGTTGAACGGTGTGGAATGCATCATTATAGATGAACAGGGAAATATATTTTACTCCAATTTAATAAAACCAAAACAATGATAAAGTACATGTCTTTAATGGGGTTTTTGATGCTCTCATTAAGCTCTTGCACGGCGGTAAAGGAATATGAAAAGGTCAATATCAATGACCCAGAAATGGCTTTGTCGGCAAGAAAAGCAGAACGTTTTGAAACCAATTTTCAGTTGTACAGAGAAGGCTCTTCCGGTGCTAACGGAGGGAAAACAGGTGGAGGCTGTGGATGTAATTAGATATGAAAAAAATAAGTCTCATACTCTTGCTCCTTTTGGTGGCTGTTGGATATTCTCAAACTCAGTCAGCAGATACATTGCAAACTGAACCCACATCAACTTATAAGAAAAGGGTGTTGGAAACCACCGAAGTTGATTTTTTGATGAGTTATTATGCTCAGGATGGGAAACATGCGGCCGTTTCCGGAGGAATTGGGGATGAAAAATTAACGGATATTACACCAACATTTGTGGTGGCCATTCCGTTGAACAGTGACGATGTATTGACCGTGGATGCTGGAATTTCAGCCTACACTTCGGCATCTTCCAGTAACATCAATCCGTTCGATTCCAACAAACCTGCCAGTCCATTTTCGGATTCTTCAGGAGCTTCAAGATCTGATACATGGGTTAATGGAAATTTTAGTTATGCCCATTCTTCCGATGATAGAAATAAAATAGTAGGCGCTAATTTAAGTGTGGCTTCGGAGTTCGACTATTTTTCTATTGGTTTTGGAGGAAATTATACGCGTTTGTTCAATGAAAAAAACACCGAAGTAGGCGTGAAGGCCAATGTGTTTTTGGATACTTGGAATCCTCAATATCCTATTGAATTGCGAGGAGGGTTTTCTCATCCTGGTATTGTTGGGCCAGGAACCTATGATCCTTTTAAATACGAAAAGTTCAATGACCTTGGTAGGAATTCTTATAGTTTGTCTTTAAGTTTTTCGCAAATCCTCACTAAAAATCTGCAAGCTTCCGTTTTTATGGATATTGTGTTGCAACAGGGACTACTTTCTACACCTCACCAACGTGTTTATTTTGCAGATCAGCCTGATTTCTTCATTGATGATTTTCAGTTGGCCGATGACGTGGAACGCTTGCCTGATAGTAGATTCAAAATTCCTATTGGCGGAAGATTGAATTATTTCTTTAATGAGAAATTGACCTTGAGAACCTATTACCGTTTTTATTCGGATGATTGGGGAATTACTTCACATACAGCCAGTGTTGAACTACCTTACAAGATTGGCGATAAATTCACGGTGTATCCAATTTATAGGTATTATACCCAAACTGCAGCAGATTATTTTGCGCCTTATGAAGCACATTTGTCAACCGAAGAGTTTTATACTTCAGACTATGACCTTTCAAAATTCAACAGTAACCAGTTCGGCGTTGGGTTCAACTATACCGACATTTTTACCTCTTTCCACATTTGGAAAGCAGGACTAAAAAGTATCGATTTTAGGTATGGATACTACAAGCGAAGTGATGGACTTTCGGCCAATATTTTCTCTACTGGATTTAAGTTTTTGATTGATTAGAAATAAGTATCTTTAGGTTTTATCAAAGCTCAAATTGATACTACAAAAGACTTTTAACTATTGCCTTATTATCCTGTTTTTGGTACTAGGAAATACTGTTCTGGCCAAGGAATGGTCTTGTATTAAAGATTATGAAAAGATAACCGGAAATGATTCTTTAGCTCCTTCCGATTGGTTGACAGCCGATAGGCACCACAATACCATAACTTGGCAACGAGCGAATGCATTCAACTTGAAACATAATTTGTCAAAAGAGTATGAAACCATTCGGGAACGGACAGACTTTTATAAATGGTTATATGAGGCTTTAGATGCAAAGGGACATGAAGTAGTCTGGCCAAAAATGGCACATTTTATTTCTAATAAATTACGATTGACCAAAGCATTTCCGTATAAAATATTCATGAAAAAGGATATCGAGAAATATGCTTACTTGGGTAGTGAAGCAGCCTTTTACGGTGCATTTGAAACTTTAGGGAAACTCTATTTTTCAGAAGATATATGTAAAGGAAAGGAAGCACTTGTTTGGGATGAACAAATTCTGCAACAAGAACAATATGTGTGGTTGGAGGAAATCTATGAAAATGTAGATCCATCCACTTTAAAAACCATAGAGCGTATGGCCGAAGGAAAGGGGTTTTATGCTATGGTTGTACCTAGGCAAATCCGATTTAAAGGAGATATTTTGTTGGAAGAAAAACGCTACGAATATGCCTTGCATACACTAAGAGAATATTGCAAAGTGTATTATCCATAATTTAACTTCATTTAAAAGTTTAATGTCATTAAAAATCGTATATTTGCACGCAATTATAACCGTAATTGCATCATGATAGCACATCAAAATAAAATTGTGGGAGAAGGATTAACTTACGATGACGTTCTTCTAGTCCCAGCCTTTTCTGAAGTCTTACCTAGAGAAGTTAGCATTCAAACAAAATTTACCAAAAACATTACCCTTAATGTACCTATTGTATCCGCTGCTATGGATACCGTAACTGAAAGTAAAATGGCTATTGCTATGGCACGTGAAGGGGGTATTGGTGTTTTGCACAAAAACATGACTATCGTGCAACAAGCTGCTAAAGTTAAACGTGTAAAGCGTGCTGAAAATGGGATGATTATCGATCCTGTAACGCTTCCGTTGACGGCTAAAGTTGCAGATGCAAAACAATACATGAAAGAACACAGTATTGGAGGAATTCCAATCGTGGATGAAAGCGGTACCTTAAAGGGGATCGTGACCAATAGAGACTTGCGTTTTGAACACAAAAACAGCCGTCCTATTTCTGAGGTAATGACCAGTGAAAACTTGGTGACTGCTGGAGTGGGAACCTCTTTGAAAGATGCCGAAATTATTTTGCAAGAACATAAAATTGAAAAGCTACTTATTGTAGACGACAATTATAAATTGGCTGGGTTGATTACCTTTAGAGACATCACCAAGCTAACCCAAAAACCAAATGCCAACAAAGACGAATACGGTCGTTTGCGTGTGGCAGCTGCTATTGGTGTAACTGGGGATGCAGTTGAAAGAGCGGAAGCTTTGGTAAATGCCGGTGTTGATGCGGTTATTATCGATACAGCCCATGGTCATACCAAAGGTGTGGTAGCGGTATTGAAAGAAGTAAAGAAAAAGTTCCCTCAGTTAGAAGTGGTTGTTGGAAATATTGCAACTGGAGAAGCTGCTAAATATTTGGTAGAAGCAGGAGCGGACGCTGTTAAGGTAGGAATTGGACCTGGTTCTATCTGTACTACACGTGTAGTTGCAGGAGTTGGTTTCCCTCAGTTTTCGGCTGTTTTGGAGGTTGCTGCAGCTATAAAAGGTTCAGGAGTTCCTGTAATTGCCGATGGTGGTATCCGTTATACAGGAGATATCCCTAAAGCGATTGCAGCAGGTGCTGATAGTGTAATGCTAGGATCTTTATTGGCAGGAACTAAAGAATCCCCAGGTGAAACCATTATTTACGAAGGAAGAAAGTTCAAGTCTTACAGAGGGATGGGATCTGTTGAAGCTATGAAAGAAGGTAGTAAAGATCGCTATTTCCAAGATGTGGAAGATGATATCAAAAAATTGGTGCCAGAAGGTATCGTAGGACGTGTACCTTACAAAGGTGAATTGGTAGAGAGCATCCACCAGTTTATTGGAGGTTTACGCGCAGGAATGGGGTACTGCGGTGCTAAGGACATTGAGACCTTAAAGGAAAAAGGACAATTTGTGAAAATCACAGCTTCAGGAATCAATGAGAGCCACCCTCACGATGTAACAATTACAAAAGAAGCTCCTAACTATTCTAGATAGTAAGGGCAATTCTATAAAACAAAAAGCGCGATGGATTCATCGCGCTTTTTCTATTTATATAGTATAGTTTGTGAACTATTTTTTTGGTTTGATAATCATTCGGAAAGATTGGTCTTTGTTGATGTAATATCCAATCCAATCGTAAAGGGCACGCATTCTGTTTCTAAAGTTCACCAAAGACATGATGTGGACGAAAATCCATATACACCAAGCCAAAAATCCTTTAAAGAAAAACTTTTGGTCAGGGCCATCGGTAACGGCTTTGTTGCGTCCAATAATGGCCATTGAGCCCAGATCTTTATAGGTGAAAGGTTTCCATTCGGTAGTTGCACATAAATTTTTGCCTAGGTTCTTTGCTTGTTGAATGGCTGTTTGGGCCAATTGCGGATGTCCTTTTGGATAGTTGGGATCTCCTAAAACCAAAGCAGAATCGCCAATCGCATAGATATTGTCATAACCATCCACCAAATTGAAGGCGTTGGTTTTTAAACGTCTTCCAGGACCATAATTTTCTGAGGTAAATCCTTCAAAGGTTTTGGCTGAAATTCCCGCCGCCCATATTAGGTTTCGACTATGTATTTCTGTGCCATCTGATAAGGATATAATATCATCCTTAAAGTCCTTTACTAAAGTATTCAGTTTGATGGTTACCCCAAGTTCTTCCAGCTTTTTGTAGCTGTATTTTTGGGTTTTTTCAGACATCACAGCCAATACGGCATTTTGACCGTCAATGAGATAAATTTCACCTAAGTCGTCCATACTTAATTCTGGATAATCCTTTGTAAGGATGTGGGCGCGCATTTCAGCAAAAATTCCGGAAAGTTCCACTCCAGTAGGACCTGCACCAGCGATGACAAAGGATAGCAATTTTTTTCGGTCTTCTCTTTTTTCAAGACGTGTGGCGCGTTCCAATCGGGTGAAGATCACATTTCGCAAGGCTAAGGCGTCGCTAATGGTTTTCATTGGCAAACTGTATTCTTCAATGTTTTTATTGCCAAAGAAATTGGTTTCGGCTCCAGTGGCCATCACTAAAATATCATAGTAAAGCTCACCGTTGCTAACAATTATTTTGTTTTCCTGCGGGACAACTTTTTCCAAGGAACCCAATCTAAACTTAACGTTAGGCTTTGAGCGTAATATTTTCCTGAAAGGATAACTAATAGCTGAAGGTTCCATAAACCCAGCGGCGACTTGATAGAGTAGAGGTGGAAAGAAATTGTAATTGTTGGTGTCTACCAAAATTACATTATAGTTGGAGTTGCCAAGTTGGTTGATAAGTTCTAAACCAGCAAAGCCACCTCCAACAATGATGACGGTTTTTTTATTGGACATGATGTAATGGATGATCTGAATGTACCTACAAAGATATTGGCTACGGCCAAACTACAGAAGATTTGATAACATAAAAATAACATTGCAAAGCTCTTTTTTCAAAATGCAAATATTTTATGGTTTAAGGTGCGTATAGTAAGCTGTTTTGCTGAAAAAGTTGCGATTTATGGATCTTTTAGAATGTGTTTCAATCCTAATAGCAGATTGTGTTCCAAGGTGTCAATATGGCCATCGACCATAAAAAGTTCTTTGATTTCTGTTATTAAGGTTTCCAGCTCTTCTGGATTGTAATTAAGGGAAGAAAGTGAGGACCTAATTTTCTGAATACTTTGATAGTCGTTGTCCTTGTCAAATTCACGATGGATCTGCTGAAGGTCTAAATCCTTTATTTTTGATTTTATGTATGCTTTTTCAGCTTTGGATTCGTTGAAATCGGCATGGGAACAAAAAATCATGATGTATGCCTTTAATTCGTCTTTGGTCCAATTGGTAACAAAATCATTCATGAAGTATAAATTTTGTGGTTTGGGAGTGAATATCTATGTCTTTTAAAATTACGGAATTAAATTGTATAAATGAATTTTAGATATTAAAAAAGCCCTATACATAAGGATAGGGCTTTGAAGATTTTAGTTTGTACTGAATTTATTCAGGGCAAATAAATTTTATGTTGGAAGCCTCTCCTTTTTTAGAGTCTCCATTCACTTTAAAGTCGGTGAAAATATTGGCAAAATTCGCATTGTTTTGATTACAGTCCGCATCAAAAATAATAGCGAATGTAGTTTCTGAACAAGCTTCCAAATCGCCAATCCAGGTTAGAACCGTTGGCGCTCCAGGACCATTGCCAGGATTAACGGAATATTCTTTACCATCTAATGGTGTAAAATCCACAATGTGAGGACAAGTAAATTGAACAACAGCATTTTCCATAGCTTCAACGTTGGAATAGGTGAATACATATGTGTTGTCTCCTAAATCCTCATAGCTAAAGCTTTCTTCACAAGGGCAGATACCTATTAAAGAATAGGTAGCATCTAATGTAAGATCATCAGAAAGACCTTCTTGTTTAACACTAAATGATATTTTATCACAAGCTTCCCAATCCATTGGTAAATTGTATATCAGAGATACAATTTCTCCACCTTCCAGATTATCTTGAATTATTGGAGAAATATTGACTACTTGTGGTTCTTCGTTAATAGTAACATCAGTTATTTCGATTTCTATTGAGGAATCAAAATTTGCATTTCCTGTGTACTGATAATAAACATCAATTATAAATTGTGTTTCGGTATTATAGGCTTCATAACTTATCTCTTTTCTTTTATATCCATTGCCGTTACCGTTCTCATAAAAGTCAGAGTCTGCCATTACAAAGTAATTGCCGCTACCGGCAACAATACAAGTAGTTTCGCAGTCTACGTAGGCTTCACGCATGGCAGAAGTGCTCATGGTGATGTTCTTTACAGAACTTAGCTTTTCTAAGCTTAAGGATTGTGTGTTATCAGGGATTTGGTTGTCCTGTAATTCTTCAGATTGACAGGAAAACATTAGGATAGAAACCAACATACAGCACCCTAAGAACTGGTTGATTTTGGGCATGTTCTTCATGATTCATTTAGTTAAGGTTACTAGCAAACACTATTGTTTGTTAGGATTTTACAAACAAATGAATTGATTTTTGTAATTCTGAAGATTTATATTTGATGTAATGAGTTAAAAAGCAGAGGAATAACAGGTTGGCTCAAAAATCATCGACGAAATGCATTTCTTACAATAGTAGGAAAAAAGTAAAATACAGGTTTATGGAATAAACCAGTTAGTTATTCCAATGATTTAGGTTTTCTTTTAAGGTGTTTGATTTGGAAAGGTAATGAGCTGCCCAAAATGAAATCCAAATGGTATAAATTAAAAACACGGAAATTCCTGTCTCTAAATTTTGGGTGGCTAATAGTAAACTTAAAATCACCCCTAATGCAAAATTGAGCAGGACAGCGTTTTTAATTCGCATGTTGAAAACACCGGTCAAAAAATTCCATCTTGTAAGTTCATTGGTAATAACCGGTTGTTGTGGATTGGAGAAATCTATGGAGACTTGTTGGGAAGGTTCCATTTTTACAATCAATTGATTATCCTGACGGAGGTAATCGTAGTCGAATTTCCTTAAGAAATCCTCGGTATGTTGCAGTTTCATATAGTTTGTCGTTAATCGGTATTTGGCTGCTAGAATGGCTAACAGCCTCATGTTGGTTAACTTGAACTGTAAATTTACTATTTAAAGCTAGGAAGCTTTCAATTTCAATGTTAAGAGAATGTAAAGTTTTGCTTTAAAATGAAATTCCTCATACCTATTCAACCTGTGATGTTGTGTCTTCTGATGTATAATTCAACAACAAGTCTATGGTACTAGCCGTAACTGAGTGGTAATTGCCACGTGTCTCCTTGTAGATGGATAAAGCTTCCTCAACTTTGTCAGCTTTTTTATAGGCTTTAAACAAGGTTTCTACATACCATCTACGACCTACCTGGGTTAAAAAGGATGCAATATTTTTATCGACATCATTACCTCTGTAATCGTGAATGATGGACTGTTCAAACCAAACCATGGCAATATGGGAGTTGCCAGAATTTGTAAAGTCAAAGGCGTTGTCTAAAAGCGCCATTTGTTCTGGCGTGATGGTTTCTGGGAAATTGCGAATAAAATGTACCCATTCCTGTGTGGTCCAATTGTTGGTCAAGGCAGTATCTACTTCATTCAATTTTAGAAATTGTTCTAGAGTGCGTTCTGCATTGTCAAATTTATCTGAAGTAATTACTGCCGCATTGGAAGGAATTCCAGGCTTATAAATCCATTCTCCTGTATTGAACTTGAGGTTATTTGGTTCCAGTAGCTTTGTGTTAAGGTAGTTTACAAAATCCTCTGTAGTTAGTGTTGTAAAGGCATTGGTTGTAAAATAACTCTTCAAAAACACATCAAACTTATCTCGGCCAACAGTTTCTTCCAAGGTTCTTAAAAATAGGTACCCTTTATCATATGCAATGCTGTTCATGCCATCGTCTGGATTCTCGTTTTTTAAGTCCAATTTTAATTGTGTGCTTTCTGGAGTGTCTTTCAAATCTTCAATTTCATCTTCCAAATCCTGACGTCCAATCAAGGCCAACATATCTGCACGTTCCTTTCCATAAAGGGCTTCCATAATCCTTATTTCAAAATACACCGTAAAGCCTTCATTCAGCCAGAAGTCATTCCAAGTGGAGTTGGTTACTAAATTCCCGGACCAAGAATGCGCCAATTCATGGGCGATTACTGAAGTTAAACTTTTGTCTCCCGCAATTAGGGTAGGCGTAGCAAAAGTAAGTCTTGGGTTTTCCATGCCTCCAAAAGGGAAACTAGGAGGCAATACAATGACGTCGAATTGTTCCCAAGCATAAGTGCCATAAAGAGCTTCGGCAGCTTTGAGCATGTTGTCCATTTCGGAAAATTCATTTTGAACCTTATCAATCATAGAGGTTTCGGCATATACCCCTGTACGGTTGCTAATGGCTCTGTATTCTAAATTTCCAACGGAAAGTGCTATCAAGTAAGGAGAGATTGGTTGTTTCATTTGAAAATGATATGATCCCTCGGGATTTTTTTCTTTTGGGTTTTCGGCACTCATCACTGCCATTAGTTCATTTGGAACTTTTACGTTGGCGTTGTAAGTGATGCGTATTTGCGGACTATCTTGAATAGGAATCCAAGTACGGGTTAAAATAGCCTGACCTTGTGTGAACAGGAACGGGTGGGTTTTGTCGGCAGTTTGCTGTGGATCCAACCATTGCAGTGCCTCGGTGCGTTCTGTGGTTTCATAAAACACTTTGATGGTTTTCGTATCGTTCTTAATATCTATATGAAGTGCTTGCCCCAGAAATTCATCAAAATCACCCAAACGGAATGAAGTTTCTTTGCCATCAGCTTCGACACTTTTAATATTCAAAAACTTACTGTCTAAAACAATTTCAGACACATTGTTGTTGGTAATGTCATAACTAGCCGATCCTTTTAGAGTTTGCGTATCAAAATCAACTTCAATGTCTAAATCTAAATGGTTGATGTAGGCCTTGTTGGGGATGGCAAAGGAATGAGGCTCCTCTACAAAAGTTTTGGTTTCAATAGGTTCCTTTTCACTAGCACAGTTAAAGCATGACAATGCTATGGCAAATAGAAAAATAAGGGGATATTTCATGTTTTGGTAATTATTGATTTTGGTACACTTGGCCACGGTGGGGTTTAAGTGCATCTCGTATAGGTTTCATCTGGGACTCGTCCATCACCAAAAAAGCGATGGAATGCATATCAGATAAGGTTTCAACACCCGTAATCTCGATATCCAGATTTTGCATGCGAATATACTCTTTTAAATGGATTTCATGGTGTTGGGCGGTCTTAAGGGCGGCTGGCCCACGGAAGTCCCAGATTAATTTTAATTTACGCATTGGCTACAGAAGTTCCTTTTTCGGCAAAGTTCTTAAAATCTACCATGTATTGCAACGATTGTTTTTTAAAAGCACTGGGCATAAATTTGGTCATTAATTTCATGGTAAAGCTTAAGGGCACAAATTCGTTATCCGAAGTCCAAATGGTATGGCCTTCTTCGGTTTGACTAAAATAGTTTTCCTGTATGTTGTGCAGACCATGAGTAGTGTAGGTAGCATGCAATTCGTAAGGTAAATTGGCATGCGTAATGGTTTCAATAAGTTCCATCACTCGATTGCCCAATTTGTAAATCAACTTCATTTTGGAACCAAGTTCTCCTGGGGTACCCGAAATATGTTCGGCAGCAATAAGGCCTTTTTGCCAATGCTTCATGTTCTCGGTGTTGTTGAATTTATGCAGAAATTCATTCAACGGTAAGGCCACGGTAATTTTTGTGGAGTACTTCATTGTTAGCAATTTATTTAAGAATTAAATATACTATGATATTTTGAAAATCGATTTGTTTTTCTGGTTTTCAACTGAAAATGGAGAAATTTTAACAAGAGAAGAGAAAGCATTTTTATACGAATTGCAGAATACAGCCGTTTCATAAAAGCAGCTTGCTAAATATGCTAAATATGTTATTTTTGCTGCAATTGACCAATTGATTTTAACTATGAAATTAAAACTAAAGTTTTTAGTCCTTTCTTTATTTGTATCGGGGTTTGTGAGTGCGCAAACCACAAGTGATGATGTATTGTTTACTGTTGATGGAGATCCTGTAAAGGCTTCGGAATTCATTAGGGTTTATAATAAAAACCTTGATTTGGTAAAGGACGAATCGCAAAAGGATGTAGATGAATATTTAAAACTTTTTGTAAACTATCAGTTGAAAATCAAGGAAGCCAAGCGTTTGGGGCTTGATGACAATGCCCAGTATAAAAGGGAGTTTGGTAATTACAAAAAACAGTTGACCAAAAATTTTCTTACGGATAATAAGGTAACCGATGCTTTGGTAAAGGAGGCTTATGAGCGTATGTCTTACGACATTAAGGCTTCGCATATTTTATTTCGAGTAGAAGAAGCAGAGCGTGATACTTTGAAGGTTTACAACGATTTGTTGGCCTTGCGAGAAAGAGCCTTGAAAGATGGTTTTGAAACGGTTTTCAACGAATTGAACACAAAATACAAGGCACCTGGTTCAAGGGAAATCAATTATAAGGGACATGAAACCTACGCTGAAGAGTTGGGGTATTTTTCAGCTTTCAAAATGGTTTATAATTTTGAAACGGTGGCTTACAATACTAAAGTTGGCGATATTTCTATGCCGTTCAGAACGCGTTTTGGTTACCACATTGTGATGGTAGAGGACAAGCGTCCTTCTCGTGGAGAGGTAACTGTAGAGCACATTATGGTGTCTAAAGTTCAAAAGGATGATTCATTAGATCCGGAAGTACGTATCAATGAGCTTTACAAAAAAATCATGCAAGGTGAGTCCTTTGAGGCTGTGGCAAAACAGTTTTCCGACGATAAAAGTTCAGCCGCTAAAGGAGGGTTGTTGCCGTCGTTTAAAGGAGGACAGTTAAGTTCTTCTGAATTTGAAGAAGTGGCATTTGGCTTGACTGAAAACGGACAGATTTCAGAGCCTTTCAAAACTGAATTTGGGTGGCATATTGTGAAACTGATTGACAAAAAAGGAAATCCAGAATTTGATACCATTAAGTTGGAATTGGAGCAGCGCGTAAAGCGTGATTCACGTTCGGCTATAATCAATACGGCGCTAACCAATAATTTAAAGCAACGCTATAATGTTAAGGACAACCAAGAGGCTTTGACATATTTTGAAGGATTGATCAACCCTGATTATTTCCAAAACGGTTGGGCTTTGCCCGCAGATTTCACTAAGGATAAAACCTTTATCACCATTGGGAAACAAGACTATACTTATGGAGAGTTTGGGGATTATTTAGTATCTTCTCAAAGAAAATACTTTGGAAAGCAATTGGCCAATGCCGAAGTGGTTGCAGCTGAGTACGCGGCCTTTTTGGAAGCCAAACTTATAGACTACCGTGAGCGTAATCTTGAGTTTGAAGATGAAGAGTTTGCCTTTATTTTAGGAGAATATAGAGATGGTTTGTTGTTGTTTGACCTTATGGAAAAGGAAGTTTGGAACACAGCTTCTAAAGATACCGTTGGGTTGAAAAACTATTACGAATCTCATAAAGCAGATTACGTTTGGCCGGTTAGGGCAGATGCGGTGGTGGCTTCGGCGGCTAAAAAAAGAGACATTTCCAAAGTAGAGGATTTATTGGAAGAGCATAAGTCGGTTGAAGAAATCAGTGCTAAATTGAATACTGAGAGCGAGCAAAAGGTTATTTTTACAAAAGGAATCATGGATACTACCCATCAAGCACTTCCGGAGGATTTTGAATTCAAAAAAGGCGTGTCTTCGATTTATAAATTCAACGATTCCTATCATGTCGCTCTTGTAGAGGAAGTGTATCCCAAAGGTCCTAAAACTTTTGAAGAGGCAAGAGGAAGTGTGGTGAGTGATTATCAGAATTACATTGAAGAAAACTGGTTGAACACTTTGCATGAGCGTTACAATGTTGAAATAGATCAAGAAGTATTGGCTAAAGTGAAATCTCAAATTCTGAATTAATTGAATAAATACAGTATCATCATACTGCTGTTGCTGCTTGCAGTCTTCTCTTGCGATATGTTTAAAAAGGCAGACGACAGGATTCCTATTGCCCGGGTCAATGAATCTTACCTTTACAAAGAGGATTTAGAAGGCTTGGTGGCAGAAGGCACACCTCCTGAGGATAGTGCGTTGTTAGTTAATGGGTTTATCAACCGATGGGCAACACAGTTGTTGTTGGTAGATGGGGCACAAACCAACCTTCCAGAGAAAATGCAACAGGATTTTAACAAGTTGGTATCGCAGTACAAAAAAGATCTTTTTACCAAAGCCTATTTGGATGCCTTGGTGAAAAGAAATATTGACACTACAGTAACTTCAGAAGAGGCACAAAACGTTTATGATCTAAACAAGGAAACCTTTAAGCTTAATGAAGAGTTGTTGAAGTTGCGTTACATTAAAATTGCGCAAAACGCTATCAATAAGGACGATATTGAGAAACGCTTTAAACGTTACACCGATGAGGATAAACGTTATTTGGACTCTATTTCCATTCAATTTAAGTCCTACACGCTAAACGATTCAGTTTGGGTGAAAGTTTCCCAAGTCATCAACAAGGTTCCTGTGTTATACGCTGAGAATAAAAAAGAACTGTTAAAAAAATCTAATTTTTTACAGCTCAAAGATTCATTAGACCTATATTTGATGCAAATAAATGATGTCCTTTTGCAAAATGATTATGCACCCTTGGAATACGTCAAGCCAACCATTAATCAAATTGTAATGAACAAAAGGAAATTGGAACTCATTAAACAGCTGGAAAAAGATATTACCAAAGATGCTATTAAAAACAAACAATTTGAAATCTTCAATTAATATGAAATTTATGCTGGCCACTTTGGCGTTTATGTCATACGGGGCGGGCAATGCACAGGAAGTCATAGAAGAACCTGAAGTAGAAAAAAAGGAGCTAACCATAGACCCTAGCGCACGGAAAAAAGTGGATGGTGTGGTTGCTGTGGTTGGAGATTTTGTAGTTTTAGATTCAGATATCGATAAGGAGTTTGTTCAGTTGCAGGCTAGAGGGGTATCTACCGCAGACATTACCAGATGCCAGTTGTTTGGGAAATTGTTGGAGGATAAGCTGTACACACATCACGCTATTCAGGATAGTATCACCGTGAATGAATTGGAAATTCGTTCCAACATCGAGCAGCAGATTAGTGCGTTTTTGGAGCAGACCAACGGGTCTATGGATGAACTGTTAAAATTCTACAATAAGGACAGCGAGCAGAGTTTAAGGGAAGAAATGTTCATCATCAACAAAAATGGAAAGTTGGCATTTGAGATGCAAAACAAGATTGTTGCTGATATTGAAGTGACTCCAGAAGAAGTGCGTGAGTATTTTAATGGGATTCCTAAAGATGAGCGTCCGATATTTGGTACGGAGCTAAAGGTAGGTCAGATAGTAGTGATTCCAGAAGTTTCTGAAGAAGAAAAGCAAAAGGTAATTAACAGGCTTAAGGAATTTAAAGCCGACGTTATTGAAAACGGTGCGAGTTTTACAACCAAAGCTGTGTTTTATTCAGACGATGTTGCCTCTAGAAAAAATGGAGGAAAATACGAATTGAATAAAAAGCATCCTCAAATGGTAAAGGAGTTTAGAGAAGTTGCCTTTTCATTACAGGAAGGTGAAATTTCCGAACCTTTCGAAACAGAGTTTGGATACCATATCATCTATCTTGAAAAAATTAGAGGACAGATTTATGAGGTAAGACATATTTTACTGCGTCCAGAGATAACTGAAGAATCTATTAAGAAAGCTAAGGATGAAATAGAGCTTGTAAGAAAGCGCATTGTAGATGGTGAAGTGTCTTTTGCAGATGCCGCAAGAGAATTCAGTGATGAGAAGGAAACCAAGCAAGACGGAGGACAATTGATCAACCCAAGAACACAGGATCATAATTTTGAGTTAACAAAAATGGATCCAGAACTATATTCTCAAATTCAAAATTTGAAAGATGGAGAAGTGAGTTTGGTGCTTCAGGATGAAGATCGTGTAAACCGTATTAAATTTAAAATCTTGACGGTAACAGATAGAATAGATGAACATGAAGCAGATTTTGCCAGAGATTATTTGAAAATTAAAAACCTAGCAGAACAACAAAAGCAATATGAAGCCATTGATAAGTGGACTGAAGAGAAAATTCAGGAAACTTATATAAAAATTAATGGTGAATACAGAGATTGCGAGTTTAACAGTAATTGGTTAAAAAAAGAAAAATAATATGTCTGACGTAGCAGCTGTAGAACAGTTTGTAAAAAAATACAAAGCCTTAAAGAGTGAAGTTGCAAAAGTAATTGTTGGTCAAGATGAAGTGGTAAATCAAATTTTGATTTCCATTTTCTCTGGAGGTCATTCCCTGTTGGTGGGAGTGCCTGGATTGGCAAAAACCTTGATGGTAAATACCATTGCACAAGCCTTAGGTTTAGATTTCAAACGTATACAGTTTACACCAGACTTAATGCCTAGTGATATTTTAGGAAGTGAGATTTTGGATGAAAATCGCCATTTCAAATTTATCAAGGGGCCAATTTTTGCCAATATTATCTTGGCAGACGAAATCAACAGAACACCACCTAAAACCCAAGCAGCCCTTTTAGAGGCGATGCAAGAGCGTGCGGTGACGGTTGCAGGACACCACTACAAATTGAGCCTGCCTTATTTTGTGTTGGCAACACAAAACCCAATTGAACAGGAAGGAACTTATCCTTTGCCAGAAGCCCAATTGGACCGTTTTATGTTTGCCATTAATTTAAAATATCCTTCTTTTAGGGAAGAGGTAGAAGTTGTAAAAGTAACCACTTCAGACAACAAACCTCAAGTAAACGCTTTGTTTACAGCCGAGGAAATCATCAAATTCCAAAGTGTTATTCGTCGAATTCCCGTAGCGGACAATGTGATTGAATATGCCGTGGGAATGGTGGCAAAAACCAGACCAAACGAATCAACTGCTTCAGAATTGGTAAAAGAGTTTGTGGATTGGGGAGCAGGTCCAAGAGCATCGCAAAATTTGATTTTAGCTGCCAAGACACACGCAGCAATCCAAGGAAAATTTTCTCCTGATATTGAAAATGTACAAGCCGTTGCAAATGGGATACTAAGACACCGTATCATCAAAAACTACAAAGCCGAAGCCGAAGGGATCACAGACGAACGAATTATAGAGAGTTTGTTTTAGTTTTTAGAAAAGGTTTCAGTATATTCTTCTATAAGTATTTATAATTCTATTCACGAAAAGCCTTATTTCTTATAAGATTATGCTTTTGTGTGAAGTGTCTATACCGCAAATAGGAACGAGGTGTTAAAAAGTTGACTTGTTAAAGTGAAAATTATGTGTAAATTCAAACTTTAACTCCATAGAAACGCACTTCTTTTACATGGACATTAATTACCAGAAAAGAATTTTTGGGTTGGACCTTATGAGAGCCTTGGCAATAATGCTGGTGGTGTTTTCTCATATCAAATGGATACTTCCTGAGACTTCCCAATTACTCTCCAATATCATGGGGTTGTCTGGTTTTATTGGTGTCGAAATATTTTTTGTGTTAAGTGGTTTTTTGATTGGCCGATTGATGTACCATAGCTTTGTTTTGGAAGATATTAATAGAGCAAGTTTATGTTATTTTTGGATCCGGCGTTGGTTTAGAACCTTACCTAATTATTATTTAGTTCTTCTTCTCAATATTGCCATTGCCTTGTTTTTAGGATTTGAATTGCCCAATAATGTATGGAAATATGGCTTTTTTCTTCAAAATTTCGCTTGGGAACTTCCCTTCTTTTTTAACGAATCATGGACTTTGTCAGTGGAAGAGTTTGCCTATATTTTAGGTCCAGGGATTTTATATGTAATAGTTGGAAGTTTTAAAGGCGTTAGCAAATCGTCCTTCTTTTTAATTGCTACTATTGGGATTATTCTATTTTTCTCCCTCACCAAATTGTGGTTCTATATGAAGGGGCCAACAGTAGATATGGTGTCTTGGAATTTAAATTTAAAAGCTGTAGTGGTGTACAGAATTGATGCTATTTATTATGGGGTATTGGCGGCTTTTATATCAATGGTTAACCCAAACTTTTGGAACAAGTATAAAAATGTTCTGTTTGGGGTTGGCGTAAGTATATTTTTAGGACTGAATGTAATTCTATCCTGGAAACAGATATTTATAGAGGTATATCCTCTGTTTTGGAATGTATTTTATTTACCAATTAATAGCATTGCCATTATGCTTACGCTTCCTTTAATGAGTAGTATTAAAACTGCTAGGAATATATTTTTGAAGGCCATTACCTTTATTAGCATAATTTCATATAGCATTTATTTGTTGCATTATTCCGTAGTGATGCAGCTGCTAAAGCATTTTGTGTCTACAGAAGGTTTGGGGCGTATTGAGCTATGTTTATATTGTAGCGGTTATTTGGCAATTACTATTTTGGTAGCTTATATGGTTTACAGATATTATGAAAAACCTATGATGGACTTACGGGATAAAAGAACAATAATTAAGCTGGTAAGGTAGCATGGAGAAGTCGAGAATTTTTGGCTTGGATGCTATAAGGGCAGTAGCTATTTTATTAGTATTAGTTTCACATTCTTCTTTATTACTTTATCCTAATCAAGAAAACACGTTGCTTACGGCCATTAGATTTTTTGGAACGATAGGCGTTGATTTATTTTTTGTTTTAAGTGGCTTTTTAATTGGTGGCATTATTTTAAAGCAGATAAACTCCAATAAAATACAGCTTAAAGATTTTGTTTATTTCTGGATAAGACGTTGGTTTAGGACCTTACCCAATTATTATTTCATTTTAGTTATAAATATATTTTTGGTCTATATTTTTTATGGTGAAATTATAAAGGGTGTTGGCTGCTATTTTTTGTTCTTGCAAAATTTTGCCTCTCCACAAGAAGATTTTTTCACAGAATCGTGGAGTTTATCAATAGAGGAATTTGCTTATGTAATAGGGCCATTACTTTTATATTTTAGCATTGTCTTAGTAAAACGAGTTCCTAAACATTTGCTGTTTCTTTTTATTACGGTACTAATTATAATAGGAATCACAATTTCCAGATATTATTTTCACGTCAATAATATTCTTGAATCTGGACAGGAGTGGAGTAGAGCATTGCGAAAAGTAGTTGTCTATAGAATTGATGCTATTTATTATGGTTTTTTGGCAGTGTATATAGCCACATACTTTAAAAGTGAATGGCAAAATTATAGAGTCTATAGTTTGGTTGTAGGAATACTATTTTTTTTAGGAATGCATGCTGTTATTTCTTATGCAGCATTAAGTCCAGAAAATTCCCAATTCTTTTTTAATGTATTTTATTTGCCGTTCGTGGCCATTGCTTTATTACTATGTTTTCCATTTGTCATACAAATAAAAGGTAAGGGCTCTCTAAAAAGAGTGATTACAAAACTGAGCGTTTTGTCATACGGACTTTATTTGATCAATTATTCCATACTATTGTTAACCATTCAGCATTTTATGGATCTGAGTGAATCTTCGATAATGCGGAAGGCGATAGTTTTATTGGTGTATTGGAGCCTGTCCCTTTATTTGAGTAACCTCTTGTATACCTATTTTGAAAAACCAATAATGGATTTAAGAGATCGGCCAAAATTGAAATCTCTGTTGAATAGATAAATTAGGAAAATTACTGTTTTTTCAACGGATGGACCTCAAAAATCATACGAATTAATTATCGTATTATATCGATTTCGTATGGTTGGATATTGTATTCAATATTTTATTTTTAAAACTTTGTATTAATTCTTTATTTTTGCGAGGCTAAAGAAAAAAATATGTTATAAACGGCTTTGATTTAACAAGAAAATCTGCTTTAAGCAGATGAAATTTAAATCATAAAAAAGCCAATTAAATCATAATACTAATAATATGAATTTATACAACGATTACATCAAGGAGATCGAACAACGAAAAGCTCAGGGGCTTCACCCAAAGCCTATTGACGGAGCTGATTTGTTAAGCGAGATTATTGAACAAATTAAGGATTTGAATAACGAAAATCGCGAAGATTCTCTGAATTTCTTTATTTACAATACGCTTCCAGGAACTACAAGTGCTGCTGGAGTTAAAGCTAAGTTTTTAAAAGAAATTATTCTTGGTGAGTCTGTTGTTGAAGAAATTTCACCAGCGTTTGCGTTTGAGCAATTGTCTCACATGAAAGGAGGGCCTTCTATTGAAGTGCTTTTGGATTTGGCTTTAGGAGAGGATACCGCAATTGCTGCAGAAGCTGCTAAAGTGTTAAAAACTCAGGTGTTTTTATACGATGCTGATACAGCTCGTTTGGAAGTGGCTTTTAAAGCAGGAAACACTATAGCTAAAGAATTGATTGAAAGCTATGCTAAAGCTGAATTCTTTACACAACTTCCTGAGGTGGATGAAGAGATTAAAGTGGTAACCTTTATTGCCGGTGTTGGAGATATTTCTACAGATTTATTGTCTCCAGGTGCCGATGCGCATTCACGTTCAGACCGTGAATTGCATGGCCAGTCTATCTTTGAGCACAACAAAGACATGCAAAAAGCGTTGACTGAATTGAAAGCACAACACCCAGATAAGCGAGTTATGCTTATTGCTGAAAAAGGAACAATGGGAGTTGGATCTTCAAGAATGTCAGGTGTAAATAACGTAGCATTGTGGACAGGTATCGAATCTAGCCCATATGTGCCATTTATCAATATTGCACCGGTAATTGCTGGAACCAATGGAATCTCTCCTATTTTCTTGACGACTGTAGGAGTAACAGGTGGTATTGGTATCGACCTTAAAAACTGGGTGAAGCAAAAAGATGTTGAAGGAAATACGGTTGTAGACGCAAACGGAGATCCAGTTTTAGAGCAAGCCTATTCTGTGGAAACAGGAACAGTGCTTACCATCAACACTAAAGAGAAAAAATTATACAATGGAGATCAGGAATTAATTGATATTTCTGCGTCTCTAACGCCGCAAAAAGTTGAGTTTATCAAAGCAGGTGGATCCTATGCCGTTGTATTTGGTAAAAAATTACAAACATTTGCTGCTAAAGTTTTAGGAATTGAGATTCCTCAAGTATATGCCACTTCCAAAGAAATTTCTGTTGAAGGACAAGGATTAACGGCAGTTGAGAAAATCTTTAATAAAAATGCCGTTGGAACTACGCCGGGTAAAACCTTGCACGCTGGTTCTGATGTTCGTGTTGAAGTAAACATTGTAGGATCTCAGGATACTACTGGATTAATGACGTCTCAGGAATTGGAAGCTATGGCGGCAACGACCATTTCTCCAATTGTTGATGGAGCTTACCAATCTGGATGTCACACGGCTTCTGTATGGGATGATAAATCTAAAGCGAACATTCCTAAGTTGATGAAGTTTATGAATGACTTCGGATTAATTACAGGACGTGATCCTAAAGGTGAATACCATGCAATGACCGATGTAATTCACAAGGTATTAAACGATATTACAGTAAGTGATTGGGACATTATTATTGGTGGAGATTCGCACACACGTATGTCTAAAGGAGTTGCTTTTGGTGCTGATTCTGGTACTGTAGCATTGGCTTTGGCAACAGGTGAGGCGACTATGCCAATTCCACAATCTGTAAAAGTGACCTTCAAAGGAAACATGAGAAGTTTCATGGATTTCCGTGATGTGGTACATGCTACACAACAACAAATGTTGAAGCAGTTTGGTGGTGAAAACGTATTCCAAGGACGTGTAATTGAAGTTCACATTGGAACATTGACTTCTGACCAAGCCTTTACATTTACCGATTGGACTGCAGAGATGAAAGCTAAGGCTTCTATCTGTATTTCAGAAGATGAAACCTTGATCGAATCTTTAGAAATTGCTAGAGACCGTATCCAAATCATGATCGATAAAGGTATGGATAACGAGCCGCAGGTACTTCAAGGTTTGGTTGACAAAGCAAATGCAAGAATTGTAGAAGTTAAAACTGGAATTAAGCCAGCTCTTAGACCAGATGCCAACGCGAAGTATTATGCAGAGGTAGAGATTGACTTAGATGAAATTGCAGAGCCAATGATTGCCGATCCAGATGTAAACAATGAAGATGTTTCTAAGCGTTATACACATGATACCATCAGACCGTTATCTTTCTATGGAGGAACTAAGAAAGTTGATTTAGGGTTTGTGGGATCTTGTATGGTTCACAAAGGAGATATGAAGATTTTAGCTCAAATGTTGAAGAACATTGAAGCGCAACAAGGTAAAGTTGAGTTTAAGGCTCCGTTAGTAGTGGCGCCTCCAACTTACAACATTGTTGATGAGTTGAAAGCTGAAGGAGATTGGGAAGTATTGCAAAAGTACTCTGGCTTTGAGTTTGATGATAATGCGCCTAAAGGATTGGCACGTACAAAGTATGAAAACATGTTATACTTGGAGCGTCCAGGTTGTAACCTGTGTATGGGGAACCAGGAAAAAGCGGAGCCAGGAGACACGGTAATGGCAACTTCTACACGTCTATTCCAAGGAAGAGTTGTAAAGGATTCTGGAGAGAAAAAAGGAGAATCTTTATTGTCATCTACTCCAGTGGTTGTTTTGTCGACTATTTTAGGTAGAACTCCTACAATGGAAGAGTACGAAGCAGCTGTAGAGGGCATTGTATTGACTAGATTTGCACCATCTCAAAAGCAATTGGTATTATAATCATCACAGATTTTAGATATATGAAAAGTCCGAGCGTAATACTCGGACTTTTTTTGTGCCATATATTTTGAGGTTTTTAGTTTGCAAACTGCTGAAGTTTAGGTTTTTCAATAGAGGACTTATTTCGTATATTGTAGACACTTAAAAAATATTCAATAAACAACAAGAAATTTTATGGCATTTGATATAGAAATGATAAAGGATGTTTACTCGAAAATGGCTGAGCGCGTTGATAAGGCACGCAAAGTTGTCGGTAAACCATTGACGCTTTCCGAAAAGATTTTATACTCCCATTTATGGTATGGAACTCCAGAAAAAGCTTTTGTTAGAGGAAAGGATTATGTGGATTTTGCACCGGATAGAATCGCATGTCAAGATGCAACCGCTCAAATGGCCTTATTGCAGTTTATGCAGGCAGGAAAACCAAAGGTGGCAGTGCCTACAACCGTACACTGCGACCACTTGATCCAAGCGAAACAAGGAGCCAAGCAAGATTTAAAGCAAGCCAATGAAACCAGCAAGGAAGTATTTGACTTTTTGGCTTCTGTATCCAATAAATATGGAATTGGGTTTTGGGAACCGGGAGCAGGGATTATTCATCAGGTGGTATTGGAAAATTACGCCTTTCCCGGAGGAATGATGATTGGTACCGATTCGCATACCGTTAACGCAGGAGGATTGGGGATGGTGGCTATTGGAGTAGGAGGAGCCGATGCAGTAGACGTGATGGCAGGAATGGCTTGGGAACTTAAATTTCCAAAATTGATAGGGGTTAAGCTAACAGGAAAATTATCGGGCTGGACGGCGCCAAAGGATGTGATTTTGAAAGTTGCTGAAATCCTTACTGTAAAAGGGGGTACCGGTGCCATTGTGGAATATTTTGGCCCTGGAGCAACCGCTATGTCATGTACTGGAAAGGGGACCATTTGTAATATGGGAGCAGAGATTGGGGCAACCACTTCTACATTTGGGTATGATGAATCTATGGAGCGTTATTTGCGAGCCACAGAAAGAGCTGATGTTGCCGATGCCGCCAATGAAATCAAAGAATACTTGACGGCTGATGCTGAAGTTTATGCAAACCCAGAACAGTACTTCGATCAAGTAATTGAAATCAATCTTTCAGAATTATCACCACTTTTAAATGGACCGTTTACGCCAGATTTGTCCACTACAGCAGGTAAGGAAATGACCGAAAAGGCAAAAGCCAACGAGTGGCCTTTGGCTGTAGAATGGGGATTGATAGGGTCTTGTACCAACTCTTCATATGAAGATTTGTCTAGGGCATCTTCTATTGCGCAACAGGCTTTGGACAAAGGTTTGGTAACAAAGGCAGAATTTGGAATCAACCCAGGGTCTGAGCAGGTGCGTTATACAGCCGAAAGGGATGGCATCCTTTCTATCTTCGAAAAATTGGACGCTAAAATATTTACGAATGCTTGTGGACCATGTATTGGGCAATGGGCGAGATATAGTGATCCTAAAAATGCACCAAAAAACAGTATCATTCACTCTTTCAACAGAAATTTTGCAAAGCGTGCAGATGGAAATCCGAATACGCATGCCTTTGTAGCTTCTCCAGAAATGGTGGCTGCGATTGCCATTGCGGGCCGTTTGGACTTCAATCCCATGACGGATAAGTTAATTAATGAAAATGGAGAAGAGGTGATGTTTGATGAGCCAACAGGATGGGAATTGCCTCCTAAAGGTTTTGAAGTAAAAGAAAATGGTTATGTAGAGCCGGTTGCAGATGGTAGTGGCGTAGAGGTAACAGTAAGTCCAACTTCGGAGCGTTTACAATTATTGGAGCCGTTCACACCTATAGGAGACACAATCACAGGTGCTAAATTGTTGATCAAGGCCTTTGGTAAATGTACTACAGATCATATTTCTATGGCTGGTCCTTGGTTGCGTTTTAGAGGGCACCTTGATAATATTTCCAATAACTGTTTAATTGGTGCCGTGAATGCCTATAACCAACAAACCAACTTTGTGAAAAATCAATTGACAGGTGATTACGGAGGTGTGCCGGATGTTCAGCGCCAATATAAAGCGGCCGGAATTAAAACAATAGTGGTCGGCGACCATAACTATGGTGAAGGTTCTTCTCGTGAGCATGCCGCTATGGAGCCTAGGCATTTAGGAGTGGCAGCTGTATTAGTGAAGTCTTTCGCCCGTATCCATGAAACAAACCTTAAAAAACAAGGAATGCTGGCCTTAACATTTGCAAATGAAAACGATTATGATTTGGTGCAGGAAGATGATACGTTCAACTTTTTGGATTTGAATGAATTTGCTCCAAATAAGCCGTTGAGTATAGAATTGGTACATGCCGATGGCTCAAAGGATGTCATTATAGCCAACCATAGTTATAATGAGGCGCAAATTACTTGGTACAAGGAAGGTTCAGCTCTTAATCTCATTAAAAAGCAAAATGCGGCTTAATTAGTATTGATGTATAAATATCAAAAAGCTCCTAATTCATTTGGGAGCTTTTTTGTTGTAGTGTAATACAAAATATCTCATATTTACATTATGAAATTAAACAAATCTCAAAAGCAAAATATTGTTTTTTTAATACTGTTAGTATTGTTGCTTGTGCCACAAACTAGATTTCCCATTCAATTGCTGTTGAACAAAGGTTTGGCCTTGTTTGGACCTTCGGTACAGGACGTTGAAGATAGGGAGGTGTTGAGCACTTATAATTGGAAGTTAGAGGATAATACCGGTGAAATATTAAATTTTGAAACCTGTAAAGGTAAAGTGGTGTTGGTAAATTTTTGGGCCACTTGGTGTCCTCCCTGTATTGCAGAAATGGATAGTTTGGAAGCGCTTTATGAAACCTACAAAGATGAAGTCGTGTTTATATTTGTAAGCACCGAGGACGATGCTGTGGTTACTGAGTTTTTAAAGAAGAAAGACTATAGTTTTAAGGCGTATAAACCGCTTCAAGCGCCTCCAAATAATTTTGAAGTATCTACTATACCAAGAACATTTTTAATTGATAAGAATGGCGCTATTGTGATTGATAAAACAGGTGCTGCCAATTGGAATAGCGATACCGTTAAAGAGCAGGTAGAAAGTTTGTTAGGAAACGAATAGGCAGTTTTGTCTTTTTGACCAATAGAAACAAAAAAAGTTAAGCATTTCTGCTTAACTTTTTTCTTGTGACCAGGCTGGGGTTCGAACCCAGGACCCTAACATTAAAAGTGTTATGCTCTACCAGCTGAGCTACCTAGTCTTAATATTTTTGAGGTTTTTAACGTCTCTTTCGTGAGCCGTTACATTCTGTGCGCACGAGAAGATTCGAACTTCCACATCCTAATGGATACTAGCCCCTCAAGCTAGCGCGTCTACCGGTTCCGCCACGTGCGCATACGGTCAACTTAATAAAAAAAGTTAAGTTATTCACTTAACTTTTACTTTGTGACCAGGCTGGGGTTCGAACCCAGGACCCTAACATTAAAAGTGTTATGCTCTACCAGCTGAGCTACCTAGTCGTTTTGTAATGCGGGTGCAAATATATGATGATTTATTGGTTTTCCAAACCGTTTTCAAAATAATTTTTCGTTTTTTTGCCCTGTATAGACATATGGTTTTAGAAATCAATATATAACATGATGGAAAAAATATTCTTAATAGGATACATGGGCTCAGGTAAAACCTCAGTTGGTGCTAAATTGGCCGAAATTTTAAACTGCAAATTCTTGGATTTGGATGCATTTATTGAAGAAAGGGAGGAAATGTCCGTAAAAATGTTGTTCAAATTGAAAGGGGAAATTTATTTCAGAAAGGCCGAAACCAAATATCTTCAAGAAATTATCGATCAAAATGAGTCGATGATAGTTTCCTTGGGAGGGGGAACACCTTGTTATGCCAATAATATGGAAAGGATATTATCAGCTACTAATGTAAAGAGTGTGTATTTAAAGGCAACCATTCCTACTTTAACAGATAGATTGTTTACAGAAAAGGAACAGCGCCCAATGATTGCTCATTTGAATTCTAACCAACTTCTTATTGAGTTTATAGGCAAGCATCTTTTTGAGCGTTCCCCATTTTATAGTCAAAGTGAGGTAACGATAATTACCGATGGAAAGTCAATAGATGAAATTGTTGAAGAAGTTTTGAAAGCAGAAGATTGAAGCATCTTGCTTATTGCAAGAATGCTTCATAAGTATCTCCCTCCAAAATCACTTCTACATGCTCTTTAATAGAAGTGGATAGGGAAATGCCTTTGAAATCGGCTTTTACAGGATATTTTTTATGGTTTCTGTTTACCAACACCACAGTTTTGAACTGTTTCAATGGAACATTCAAAAAGTGCTTTACACCGTAGATAAGGGTACTGCCAGAGTTTAAAACATCGTCCACCAATACAATGGATTTGTTGGTGTATTCTTCTTCTTTTAAAGAGGTTTTAACCGCTTCCAAAGGATGTTTTTTGTCAATAATCACTTTGCACAATACCGTTGTAATATCTGAAATTTCATCCAAGGTGGCCTTAAGTTTTTGAGCTAAGAGGTAACCATTGCTATCAATTCCTGCTAAAATGACCTCTTTTTCCGAAACATTGCTTTCATAAATTTGATAGGCAATACGACGAATTTTATGTTGGATTTCCTGATGCGTTAGTATGGTATTTTTTGTGGCAGTCATGGTTTCTGTTGTTTTGTCAAAGATAAAGGAGAAAATTCAAAAAAGGGAAAATCAATCATCATTTTCATCATGGTAGTCTTCTAAATCCCGGCGGTCCTTTTTGGTTGGACGCCCAGTGCCTTTTTTTCTGTAGTAATCCTGCGAATACTTCAAAAGTTCTTTGGCTTCAAATTCTTCCTTAGGGGTTAAATCAGTTCTATAAATGTCTACCAGTTTTGCACCAACACGGTTGGGAGGAATATCGTTCACCCTTAATTTATAGTTGATCTGGTCCTTTCGTAATTCTACAGTATCCGATATAAAAACTTCCCTGCTCGGTTTGGCTACTTGCTCATTGATTTTTATGTGTCCTTTTTTACAGGCTTCTGTTGCAATACTTCTTGTTTTATAGTATCTCACACACCAAAGATATTTGTCAATCCGCATATTAAAATAATAAAAACTACGTTAATCTTTTTGTACAAAAGTATTATAATATTGTATCTTGCGCACTTAAAATTACGCAATATTGTTGTGTTCTGGCTTACAGAATGCACATAGAAAAAGAAAATAACTTAACTACACGATAGGTCTTCAAAACCAACTTTTAAGGTGGCGATGGCTTAAGGTTAAAAAATAAGGCATATGAAATTAAAAAATTACCATGTATTAATACTTGGATTGATTTTGGGATTTGTGTCCTGTAATAAGGATGATGACGGAAGTACTACAGTCGCTGAAAGAGACAGAGTAGAGCAGCAGGTGACAGATAGAGATTCTCTAATGGGGTATTTTGAAACGCACTATTACAATGCTTCTACATTTACCTCTCCTGGAAATTATACGTTGTCTGATTTGGTGATTTCTGAATTGCCAACAGATGATGATGGGAACTATTTGGAATTGCCAGACCCTGAAAACAATACCTTGTTGATTGACGCTGTGGAAACTCATACAACTACCTATCAGGAAACGGAATATGAATACTACATTTTGAGGTTGAACCAAGGAGGAGGGGATATGCCTCATTTTTCGGACAGTGTTTTGGTAAACTATTCTGGAAATACAATGGATGAGGAAGTGTTTGATAGTACCGTAAATGCCGATACTGATTTTGACTTGCTTGGTGTAATTCCGGGATGGAGAGAAGTGTTGCCACAATTCAATGCCTCTACGTCATTTGTTGAAAATGGAGATGGAACGGTTACTTACGAAAACTACGGTTTTGGTGCGATGTTTTTACCTTCAGGATTGGGGTATTTTTCTTCGGCACAAACAGACATTCCTTCTTATTCCAATTTGATTTTTAAGTTTGAATTGTACCAAACCGAGGTGAATGATCACGATAGTGATGGCGTACCTTCTTATTTGGAAGATTTGGATGGAGATAAAGATTTGTACAATGATGACACCGATGAGGATGAAGTACCTAACTTTTTAGATGTAGATGATGATGGAGACGATGTCTTGACAAAGCATGAAGATTTAGATAACGATGGAGATCCAACTAACGACTTAAATGCTGATGGCGTGCCATTGTATTTGGATGAGAACTCCACAGAATCTAATCAAGATTAAGTTTGATTGGATACAACAATTATAAAAAAGAGCCGCTAGTTAGCGGCTCTTTTTATTTTCTATACTGTTTGCTCTTTGTTAATTAAAGATTATTTAGAGCAATTATTTTACTGAATACCCCTTCGGAGCTTTCAATCACTACAACATAAGATTGATTTTCTACTCTAGAAAAAATAAGGCTTGTTTCGTTGCTGTTTAATCTTGTTTTATTAAGAATCCTTTGTCCCAATACATTGTAAACGGAAACATTCTTTAAGTTGGTTCCTTGGGATGCTTTTACTTTTAATTCTTTAGAGAACTTAGAGTAAGTAATTTTAGCTAGATCTATTTGATTGTTTTCCATACTTAGGGTTAATTGGTGGATAATTCCTAGTGTATAAGTTTAATCTGATTTTCAAATATTTTAATGCGCATCATTTAATTATAAAGAAAAAGCAGCCTTTTGTTGGGCTGCTTTTTTTTAGTTAAGGTGTTTTTAATCTAATTTTATAACTACTTTTTTATTGAAAGTACCTTTGTCAGTTACTACTTTAATGATGTAGTTGCCATCTGATACCTTTTTGATTGGAAGTTTAAAATCACTTGCCATATTAGTAGTATTAGTAGCATTCCAAGATTTAACAGTTTGTCCAATAATGTTTGTAAGATAAACTTGTTTTACCTTAATATGATTTGGAGTGTGGATATAAATCTCTTCACTGTTGTTAAGATAGTTTACAATGATATTTTGTAGATTCTTGTCAATTATAGATAGAGAATTATCTTCTTCAAATGTAAGGTAGAATCTATTTTTATAGGTTCCTGCATTTAATTTAATAGAATAGTTGACTTCATTTATTTGAGCATAAGAATCTAATTCTGAGTCATAAATATATAGGTCTATGTCTTCTTTAAAGTTTTTTAATTTTATAAGTGAGATCTCAATATTTCCTTCAGTAACGGTTTCAATAATTAATGGGTATTGTTTAGATGACTCAAACTCTCCTACACCTTGAATGACAAAAGGCTGCTCATTAATTGACCATGAAATATCCGAGGGATAGGAGTCTAAATTTCTAGCATCGTATCCATAATCAAAACTGTCAGTAACTTCAATATCTGAAACAAATCCAAGCAATAAAGTTCTGAAAGTGTTTTCAGGGGTTTTTGCACTGATAAATATCTTTTTGATTGGTGAAGATGAATTAAGACTTTTTTTCTCCTGCACATTTGAATTTCTTAAGAAAATTGATTGGTTAGGGTTTGATTCTCTTTTGAAGGATCTTTGATCATTTTCAAATTTAACATAACCACCCGTACCGTTTTCAACTGAAGTTGTTACAAACCCTTGCGCAACGGGAATGAATTGTCCTGGTTTTAGGTCGGAGCTACCCAAACCACTGATCCAAAAACCATCAGTAGTGAATGATTTAGATGAAACAGGAGGTACCCCCTCATCCAATAAATTATACAAGGCAAAGCCCCCTTCATATTGTTTAAGATTATGCGAAGAGTTTGAATTGTAATGAATCCAGAATTGTAGTGTACCGTCTATAGCATTTGAACTATCGGGGTTAGCATTTGGACCAGGGATATTATCTTTTATAAACTCCAAAGCATCTATGGCTGATGGGTAAGGGTTGCTTAAGAATATTTCATCGCCGGCAGTCAAAGCATTTTCAATAAGTCCGTTATGTGGAGTTCCCTTAAAAACATAGTTTTGGTAGCTTCCATTTGCCCCACTTCCCTTCATAGTGTACCCTATTCCATTTTCGATGTTGCCAGTATTCCCTACCCGAGACCAAACAGAATATGTATTGGCTGTTCCATTGAATTTATTGATCCAATAACTACTCATCGTTATTGGTGATGTTGGAGAAGCATTTTTCCCAGTCGTCCAAACAATAGCTTTAGGATTTGCCGAATCGGTTCCGTCCATGAGTACTGAGCCTACTGAATAATCTGAATTAGAACCTGTGTTTATAGGGCTTACCGGAGACCCCCAATAGTTGTAATTGTAAAGATTTGTAGTTCCTTGTTGATCCCTTTCAATAAAACCTGAACTAGCTACTTCCAGAACACTGCCTTCATCCTGTACTAATTGAGATTCTCCTACAAGATCTATGCTGCCATTTAATTTTAAATAATGTGTAATTCTTAAACCTTGCCCATCATTAGTCTCGTCTTGAGGAGTACTAGGATCGGCTATGGTGAGTTCTCCTGAGTTGTTCAATAAACCTAATAGTGTAATGTCTTTATTGCCTGAAGAAATATTGTGGTCGGTTACTACAATGTTCCAATCAATGGAAGAACCATTTACACCGGTCCCATTAGGATAATCCCAAACACTGTCTCCATATAACCATGGAGTGGTATTGGATGTATCTGTCCAAATTCCGTCGGACTTTGATTTATAAGGAATAGGAGCAGATTCTTCTTGCCATGTTGTAATGTTTCTAAGTTTTCCATTGAAAGATGTTGAGGTATTTCCGGTTAAGAATCCATTGGTAACATCTGTCGCTTGGTCCATATGGTAGTAGGCCGTTAGGTCACTCCAAGATAAACCAGGGATTTCTTGAGGTATAATTAAGCCTCTTACAGCTCCTGCATTATTCTCGATTTCCTGATTCATCATTAATTTAAGTTGGTCTTGAGTAAGGGCGATATCCCAAATACGTAACTCATCCATCCAGCCTTTAAAATAGTTGACAGGTTTAAATGGAGGAGTAGTGGTTTGATCCATGGCACCAACAATAAATTCTCTCGAGTTGGATGTAGGAGCAGTACCATTGGCGCTGTTTACTTCAATACCATCTATGTATAGTTTGTAAGTTGAGCCGCTAAAGGTTACTGCAATGTGGTACCAACGTTGTGTACTTACTTGATAAGGAGAAATCAAGCTGTTGCCATTCCATCTAAAGGATATAGTGTTGTTAACCAATCTAAGGTCGTAACCCGTAGAAAGGGTGCCAGCATCCCTTTTTGAGAGAATTGTTTGAGTGTTACTGGAAACACTACCAGGTTTCACCCAAACACTTAAACTGAATGGACCAGTTAGGTCATAATGATTATTGAAGGTGATGTTGTCATTTACTCCGTCAAAATCCAAGGTGCTACATTCCGATAAGGTAATTTGAACATCATCCGTTTTAGCAGGGCAACTTCCGCTGCTAATAGTCCATCTTAAAACATAAGTCCCAACCATATCACCAGAAAAGGAAGCGTTTGGCTGATTGACATCTGTAAAGGTTGTAGATGCCCCTGCAGGTGCGGAAATCAATGACCAAGAACCAGTACCAATCCTAGGAGTATTGGCATTTAACAAGGCAGTATCCAAACCGCAATTCAAAGTTTGATCAGCTCCGGCATTGGCATTGGTCAAGTTTTGAGATTGTGTGATAGTAATTGTTTTGGTAATTTGACATCCTTCAGCGTCTTCAATAATTACCTCATAGTTTCCGGCTGTTAAGTTGTTGGCCACAGAAGTATTTTGTACAGGGGAAGTGTTCCATGTATATTCATAAGGAGCAGTACCTCCTGATACAGATACAGATGCTGAACCATCATTAAATCCATAGCAGGAAACATTATTTCCACTAATGGTGGAGGTTAATTCGACTGGTTCATTTACGGTTGCTGAAGCAGTGGTTGTACAACCATTGGCATCAGTAATTGTAACCGAATAAGTTCCAGCTGAAAGTCCAGATGCTGTAGCTGTTGTTTGAACAGGAGAAGTATTCCAGGAATAGGTGTATCCTGGGGTTCCATTTTCCACCGTTACCGTAACATAACCATTGGAGGCATTGTAACAGGATGCATCAAAAGCTTCTGCTGTAGCCGCTAATTGGGATGGTTGTGTAATGGTAACCGATTTAATTTCTTGACAACCATTGTTATCTGTAACCGTTACAGTATAAGATCCTGCACTTAAGTTTGATGCAATTTGGGTTGTTTGACCATTGGACCATACATATGAATAAGGAGCAGTTCCTCCTGAAGGAGTTGCTGTTGCAGTACCTCCGTTACTTCCAAAGCAAAGAGCAGGAGTTTTAGTCATGCTAACTTGCAATGCATTTGGTTGCGATAGAGTCACTGAATTTGAAACCGAGCACCCATTGGCATCGGTAACAATAACAGAATAATTTGTGTTTGCAACTAGTCCATTAGCGGTTTGTGAGGTTTGTCCATTAGACCATTGGTAGGTGAAAGGACTTATACCTCCACTGGTAACCGAAACAGTTGCAGAACCATTTGTGGACCCAAAACAAGTTGGATTTGTAGAGGTAATATTCGTTAGAATTTCTTCTGGGTCTTCTAAGGTAACATTTGTTTCAAATGTACATCCATTACTATCTGTAATGTTTACCGTGTAAGTTCCTTCAGGTAAGCTGGTTGCAGTGGCGGTTGTTTGACCATTGGACCATACATAGAAGTAAGGTGCTGTTCCGCCGGATGGAGTCGCTGTGGCCGTTCCATTATTGCCATTTAAACAAGATATGTCCTCTCCGTTGTAATTACTGGAAACATTGGCTGTTGCGGTTAATAGGGCGGGTTCTGTAATAACAGCATTAGCAGTTGTAATAGTACCTGCAGCATCAGTTACCGTTACGGAATAGGTTCCAGCTGGAACATTGGAAATAGTATCACTTGTAACACCGTTGGACCATAAATAGGTATAAGGAGCTTCACCTCCAGTGGCGTTCACGGTAGCTGCACCTGTTGAATTGCCGTTACAATCTACAGGAGTAGTTTGGGCTACGGCAGCCAATGGAGCAATTACAGTAATTGCATCACTTGCACAATTACATTTTGGTTTTGACGGCAAACAGTCTGAATCTTCGTGCTGTTTCCAAGAATAAAGTAATCCTGTTAAAGTGATTTGATTTCCACAGATATAGTCATCATCCAAGAGAAGTTGTCCTTGGCTACTTGTGGGGACAGGTTGTCCTTGATACAAGCAGTCTTCAATATACTGAGAAGTAGTTAGACCTGTTAGGGCATCTTTTACCTCATATCCAACAATTACATATAAGTTATATTTCGGTTTGGCGGAACTTGGCGTAGTAAACCATACGTAGACAGATATGGCTGTTCCACCAGTACATTCTTCAATTGGATTACCATCTTCATCACCAATATAAAAATCACCAATAACAAAATCATTTGAATTACATTGTGAACAGTCCACATTATAGGTATAACAAATTCCCAAATTATGAGATTGTTTTATGGTTGTGCGTTGGCCAGAAGCATCTGTTACGGATAGGGTTATTACTTTGTCACCTGCAGTAGCATATTTCACAGTTTGTGTACCACTATAAATTCCAGGAGATGTTTGAGAATCTGTTCCAAAATTCCATGTAAGGGTAAAGGGAGCAATACCTCCTGAAATATTTGGAACAATTGTTAAGGTTTCTAAATCATCGATATCCACACATTCAGATGAGGTTGTCATGGATGCGCTTAAAGGATCACCAATATATACAGTTGAGGAAGAAGTACATCCGCTTTCATCAGTAATGGTTACTGTATAAGTTCCTGAGGACAACCCCGAAATAGATGAGGTAGTTTCTCCATTACTCCAAAGATAGGTGTAGGGGGCATCACCTCCAGAAGGTGTTACAGAGGCCGAACCATTTGAAGCTCTATCTCCTGTCGTGTTTGTCCAAGTAGTTGATACCGTAAGTTCTGTTGGAGCTGCATTTGTGATACTAGTTGGAGAAGAAGAACATCCGCTACTGTCTGTAACCGTTACTGTATAGGTTCCAGCTGGCAAATCAGAAATGGTCTGTGTAGTTGCACCTGTATTCCATAAGTATGAATAGGGAGCCGTTCCTCCTAAGGGTGTTGCAGTAGCACTTCCTCCTGTATTTGAACCATTTATTAGGCATCCTTCAGTTCCAGAAACATTTACTGTTACAAGGGCCGGTTCAGTTACATTAAATTCTATTAATTCCTGACAGCCATTGCTGTCGGTTATTGTTACTATATGATATCCTGCAGATAAATTAGATACTGAATCTGTTGTTGCTGATTCAGCAGAAATACTCCATTGATAGGAGTATGGGGGCATTCCTCCGGATACAGATACACTAGCAGCCCCATCCGACTCCCCATTACAGGTAGGAGAGGTGTAGGAACCTGAACCAACTAAAGGGGACGGCTCAGAAATAAAAACAGTTCTTGTTTTGCTACAACCGTTAGAGTCGGTTACTAACACTTCATAGCTCCCTTTAGATAGGTTAAAGGCAGTAGGTCCAGTTTGGGTGGGAGTTGTGTTCCATATATATGTATATGGCGGAACTCCTCCTGAAGGATTAACCGTAATGGATCCATCATTTAAACCATGACAAGATACATCTGTATTAGTAAAAGGTATACTTATTTGAGGTGGTTGAGTGATATGGATATTATCAATAGTTTGACACCCAGAACTATCGGTTATTCTAATTGTATAATATCCATGGGATAAATTGTTAATATCTTTAGCTGAGCTTGAAAATCCAGTAGAATTGGACCACTGATAAGTGTAGGGAGGAGTCCCTCCAATGGGCGTGACACTTATACTTCCATCTGATCCAAATTTACAGGATACATTAGTTTGGTCATCGAAACGAACAGAAAGTAATTGGGGTTGGGTAATTTCTACGTTTGTAGAAATGCTACATTCATTAGAGTCAGTAATAGTCACCGAATGTATACCTGCCTCCAAATTATTGGCTGTAGCACCATTTTCCCCATTGTCCCAAGTATATGAGTAAGGGGCAGTACCTCCAGATACATTTACAGTAGCCTCACCATCTGATTTCCCATTACAACTTACTTGAGAAATTTGTGTTGATGTAGCTGAAAGTGCTTCAGGTTCTTCGATAGTCACATAACAAGAAGTTGAACAGCCATTAGCGTCTGTAACATTAACGGTATAAGTGCCTGCAGCAAGGGCATTAGGATTTTTTCCGTTCCAATCTACAGTAATAGGAGCAACTCCTCCAGAGATATTCAAATTAGCAATTCCATCATTATTTCCAGAGCAACTTACGTGTTGAGTGACCGTTACATTACAGCTTATTTCTTGAATGGTAATTTTTTGTTTGGCTATATATACAATTCCGTTTCCATAATCAAAATTCCAATCTATGGAATAGGTGCCATTGGAATCATAGGTTGTAGGTGATGAGGTTGTTCCCGTAATCGCGCCTCCACAGTTATCTGTTGCTATAGGAGCTGTAACCGAGTAATCACATCCCCAAGTTATATCTTTCATCCCTGAGATTGTTGGGGACTCAATATCCGTAACGACAACGTCAAATTCACAAAGATCTATAAGACCATTACTATCTGCTTCAACTATTACTGTAGTAGTTCCTATAGGGAAATTATAAGGAAACGCAGTAATTATTTCTCCCGAGTCAGATATGGTATAGGTAATGTTTTGAGAACAATTGTCTTCTGCATAAGCCACAAAGCTTAGGGAAGCAGTACAAAGTCCAGGATCTGTATCAAAATTTCCTCCTAAAGAAGAACAATCCAATACCGGGGGGATATTGTCAACTACAGTTATGGAGCTAGTACATTCTTCTAAAATAACTGAAGTGTCAGTACTTAAAACAAGTGATAAAGTCACGTCTATAATACCAATATGATCACAAGTTATTTGAGCTGGAGATATAATTAATTCTTTATCAGGATCATTGTCGTATAAACCGGAAGTCTCTATGTCTTCTGGGTTAATTGTGGCTTCTCCATTTTCATCCAATTCAACCACAAATCCGGTAATACAGGAAATTGTATCTAGAGGTGCGTAAAATAATGAACTGCCACTAGTGGGTACAGTTATATTGGTACCTGTTTCTTCAAAAACGATAGAAACATTGTCTAAACTGATGTAATTGAAAAGTTGATTGGTTTTGGCTTCTAAAAGGTTGGTTGTTAATGTAAAAAGGACCAACTGGACAAGGCAGAGGTAGTTTTTTATCATATAAATAATTTGTTTGAAATTAGGGGATAGCAAAGTATTCTCTTAAAAGAGATTAGATAATTAGAGCGGATTCCTATATTATCTTTCATTGTGTGAGTATGCACAAAAATACATTTATATAGACCAAATATATAAAATATTCGATGAATTGCTATTTTTTTTCTTTATATGTAAGTAATTTTTGAAATAAAAGCAACATTAAAAAAGCAACCAAAATAAAATGGTTGCTTTTTTAATGTATATAGTGAAATATTGGTTATTGCTTAATGATGGCCTTCTTATTAAAGACTCCTCGATCTGTGACTATTTTTATGATATAGTTGCCATCCGAGATATTTTTTATGGGAATTTTAAAATCATTCGAAATGGAGATGTTTGTGGGGTTCCATGATTTTACTGTTTGTCCAATAATATTAGTAAGGTAAACTTGTTTGACATTTAGGCTTTCTGGTGTCTTAATGTGTATCTCTTTGCTATTATGTAAATAGTTAATTGTAACACTTTGATGTTTATAATCTTCAATGGCTAAAGCGTTTTTGTCTTGAAAAGCAATAAAAAATCTATTCGTGTATTCCCCTTTATTCAAGACAGTTTGAAAACTAATATCATTGATTGGTGAAAATGTACCCATAAGGGAGTCATATAAATATACATTAATATCCTCATTGAAGTTTTTCAATTCCAAAAGTGAAATTTCGATAGTTCCTGAAGTAGCAATGTCAACAATTAATGGATATTGTTTGGTGAAATTAAATTCACCCACACCTTGAATAACAAAAGGTAGCTCATTGATTGACCATGAAATGTCAGATGGATATGAGTCTAGATTTCTAGCATCGTATCCATAATCGAAGCCGTCAGTAACAATAGCATTGGAAACAAACCCTAGTAACAATGTTCTAATAGCTCCTTCAGGTGTTTTAGCACTAAGAATGATTTTTTTTATTGGATCAGAAGATGAGTTTTGATTTTGCTTCTCTTGGTTATTGACTTGTCTTAGGAAAATAGATTCGCTAGGATTGGATTCTCTTTTAAAGAATCTTTGGTCATTTTCAAATTTGACATCTCCCCCCATACCTTCTTCAACAGCGGTTGTTACAAATCCCAGTCCAACAGGAATAAACTGTCCAGGTTTTAAATCGGAACTTCCCAATCCACTGATCCAATAACCATCTGTAGAGATATTCTGGGACGATACAGGAGGCACTCCTTCATTTAATAAATTATACAAGGCAAAACCACCTTCATATTCTTGTAAGTTATGAGAATTGTTTGTGTTGTAGTGGATCCAGAATTGTAATGTTCCGTCTATTGAGTTTGAGCTACCGGGGTTTGCATTCGGTCCTGGGATATTATCTTTAATAAATTCCAAGGCATCTATTGAGGAAGGATATGGATTGCCTAAGAAGATTTCATCGTTTACGGCTAAAGGATTTTCAATTAATCCATTATGAGGAATTCCTTTAAAGACATAGTTTTGGTATTCATTGCTAGTTCCGCTACCTTTCATAGTAAATCCACTTCCCGTTTCTATACTACCGGTATTACCTACTCGATACCAGGTGGAATAGGTATTTGCTGCTCCATTAAATTTATGAATCCAGCGACTACTCATGGTTATTGGAGAAGTTGGAGCTGCATCATGGCCACTTGTCCATGTGATGGTCTTGGGGTTTGAAGAGTCTGTCCCATCAAAAAGTACTGCGCCTACAGAATAATCAGCATTGAGTCCTGAATTTATAGGGCTTACAGGAGAGCTCCAATAATTGTAATTATATTTATTATATGTTCCCTGTTGGTCTCTTTCTATAAACCCACTACTTGTAGGATCCAAAACACTTTCATTCAATTGATCGGTATTGTATCTTTTTTGAACTAATTGAGATTCCCCTATAAGGTCAATTTGTCCATTTAATTTTAGATAATGGGTTATCCATAAGCCATGGCCTAAGTTGGTTTCGTCTTGGGTTCCTGTATCGGTTATTGTAATTTTTCCAGTATTTACCAATAGTCCTAATAATGTTAAATCTTGAGTGTTACTGATAACATTATGAGAGCTTTTCACTATATTCCAGTCAATTTTTTCACCATTAATTCCGGAACTATTGGGGTAATCCCAAACGGTATAATGTAGCCATGGAGAGGCCGTGTTAGCGGTATTATTCCAATTTCCAGCCTTGGATGTCAAATAGGGTAAAGGAGCTGTTTGTTGTTGACTAGAAGTAATGTTTCTCAATCTTCCACTTACACCTTTGTATGCTGATAGATCTCCACAAACTAGGTTCATCCTATAGTAGCCCGTTAGGTTATCCCATAATAAAGAATCGTCATCAATTCCGTCGTTATCATAATCAGGACCAGAAATTTTGTCGGTTATTACAACTCCTCCAACATCAGATCCCAAAGCTTGAATTTCCTGATTCATCATCTGGTGGATGTGTTCAGAATTTAAGGATTTGTTCCAAATTCGTAATTCATCAACCCAACCGTGGAAATAGTTTGTTGGAGTCTTAGGATTTGCTCTATCCATGGCACCTAAAAGCGCCTCTATATTGCCGCTGGTATTATCAGGTGCAGCACCACTTGAAGTTCCTAGTTTTATTCCGTCAACGTAAAGACTATACAATGAACCATCAAAAGTAACAGCCAAGTGGTACCATCTATTGGTACTGATTTTATTTCCATTTGAGGTTACAGATCCACTTCCTGAAGCATTACTCCAACTGAATATTATTTCTCCATTTAGTATACTTAAATCATAGCCACTTGTTTTGCTTTCGGCATCTTTTCTTGAAAAAACAGTTCTGGTGCCATCAATTGAATTTGGCTTTGCCCAAATTTCTATACTAAACTCAGAGTTTAAATTGTAATTGTTTTTAAAAGTAACGTAGTCGTTATAACCATCGAAGTCTATAGTTGGACAATCTTTAATTACAACATTCACTTCATCAAAACATCCATTGTCTAATGTCCATCTTAATGTGTATGTTCCTGGGTCAGCTGTAAAAATGGCATCAGGGTCTGAATCACTTGAGAATACTGCAGATGTTCCACAGGATTCAAAGCTAGAGTTAATAACACTCCAAGTTCCTCCCATACCAGTACCTAAATAATCTGTATCCCCATTGATAGTGTTAGGAACAACATATAGGTTTTCAGTCCAAGCTCCTTTGGCATGATTTTGAACAGCTGTTTTACTATTGTCATAGGCGTTGAGCTGAAGTGTATTTTCCCCACATTCACTATCTAGAGGAGAGTAATCTTTTCCTGCATAAGCTAAACTAGTTTCTATATCAATAAATTCGGTACCATCATCGTTATTGGTCCTACATCCATTTACCAGAGATGTAACACCATATGTTCTAATTCCTGGAGTAATTGGGGTTACAGTTGCTGTGGAACCAACAGCGATTACATTATTGTCTTCGTCTGTCCATTCCAACTCCTCTTCCACATAGGCATATGCAAACCCTACTTTATCTACGGCCCAACCACTGGATAGGTCTGTACCTTTTCCTTTTCCTCCACAGCTTACATTGTTGGGATTTTGAAAATAACTGTTGTCAATTGTTCCACATGAGTCCCCTCCAAAGAACTTAAACATTACTCTAAGACCTGAAAGCCCTGCATAAGGTCCTAAATCTATTGAGGCAGGAACCATTCGTGGAGATGTTTGGCCTATACAGCCGGCATTACCTGTTCCTTCAGCCAAAACTACTCCAGATGTTGTAGGTTCGCCATCTTGTGAGTCGAAATCATAATTTTCTATTGTAGATAATTGAACGGTGTAAGTGTTTCCCGAGTCAAAAGATAGCCAAATTTCCCCATAGCCATTTCCACAAAAGTAGAAGCTAGTGTCAAAGGTTAAAATAGCTTCGCTGGATGTCATTCCAATAGTAGTAAATACAGGTGTTTCTAGAGTTGTATTATTGCTAGCTCCATTTGCCATGGCGAATTTTGTATTATCAGTGGTATCATAATTAATTCCACTAAATATTTGGTTATTGTTAGAGTTGGTTTCTTTCCATGTTGGTTGCGTGGTGGTATTTCCACTTGCCGGGAAGAAGCCATCTTGACCATCTACCCTCCAGCCATCAGGTTGTGCGTAATTAAATTCTCCTCCTTCACCAAATTGACCATTTGGTTGATCAAAAAAGCTAATAGCATTTACAGTTACAGAGTCTCCTAAACATATAAAGGTATTTGTATAGTCGACAATCGTTGGTGGTTCATCGGGTGGTAAAAATCTAACATATACTTCAGCTGTTGTTTTGTAATTGCCACTGTCAGGGTCGATAATATATGCTCTTACAAAAGTATCGTTGGATATATTGGCTAGGATGTAGGTTAAAGTGCCTCCAGAATTTCCTAAAGTATTCCATGTTTCCCCATAATTATAGGATGCTTCCCAATGTACTACATCAGTAGCCTGTAAATTGTATGGAGCAATACCTTGTAAATTGAAGCTTACTTTTACTGCTTCTTGTGATTCTCCAGGACAGGCCGTAACCTCTACTAATGGCCCAGGAGGTTGTGGATTGTCCGGAATAGGATCAATAATTTCGCCTGTGATATAAGTGAACAAATTCTTAGGAGGTTCAACAGTGATTGTAGGTGTGCAGGTGCTTACGTTGCCGTTTATATCAGTAATTGTTAAAGTAGTTGTTGTGGTGTACAATAGGCCGTCTTCAGCTTCTTTAAACACATTGGGGGATACTGTCATGGAGGCAATACCACAAGCGTCATAAGATCCGTTGTCTACATCTTCAGGTTCAATGAAGGCGTCTCTAGTAATGGCGTCCAATACTACTACAAAATCATTGCATTGCATTGTTGGGGGAGTTTCATCTACAACCGTCACTATTGCAGTACAGCTATCACTGTTTCCTGCATTATCATAAGCTGTAAAAATAACTGTATTAGCCCCTACATTACTACAGTTAAAAGAACTTGGGTTAACCGTCATGTTTGCTACTCCACAATTGTCTGTAGATCCATTGTTAATATTGTCAGCAAAAATATTGACGGTTCCATTCGGACTTAAAATAGCGGTGTAATTCTGGCAAGAGGCAATTGGAGCTTCATTATCCGAAGGAATAACTTCAAAAGAACAGGTGCTTATATTGTTTGAACTGTCAGTTGCAGTAAGTGTTACAGTTACAGCCCCATTTAACAAAGATCCGGAAAGTGGGCTTTGAGTTACAACTACATTGTTATCACAGTTGTCAGAAGTGGAAGCAAGAGAGGTGTAATCTTGAAGTGTAAATTGGCAGTTGTTTTCAAAACTTACGTTTTGATCTGGAGGGCAGCTAATATTGGGGTTTTCGTTGTCTTCAATTGTGATGGTTTGGGAGCATTGCGTTGAATTTCCAGCATTATCCGTGGCAATCCAAGTTATTGTAGTGTCTCCAATAGGAAATACATAGCTTGAAGGAGAGATGGTTGTTCCTCCAATTTTTGCAATAACTGATTTTACCCCACAATTATCGGAAGTAGAAGGAGTAATTATAGAAACTGTAGTTGTACAGTTTCCAGTCCCATCATTGCTGGTTCCAATTGTTAAGTTATTTGGGCAAGTTATTGAAGGTGCTTGGGTATCATTTACAGTTACATTAAAGGAGCATGATGAGTTATTTCCAGAAGCATCAGTTATTGTGTAGGTCACTGTTGTTGTTCCAACAGGGAATATGTCTCCTGAATCATGAGTGCTTGAAATCGTGAAATCTGTACAATTATCATTTCCTGTAGGTTCGGTCCAAGTGGCTGCGGCACCACAAATATTGTTATCGTTTTCTAAAGTAATACTGGCAGGGCATATTATTGTGGGAGTTATAATGTCCTTAACGGTCACGGTAGACGTACAGGTTGAAACCTTTCCGTTGTTGTCCGTTACGGTCAACGTTACGGAGTTGGCACCGATATTCGAACAGTTGAAAGCAGTCTGGTCGATGGCCATGGAAGCGATTCCGCAGGCATCATTGGAACCGTTGTCGATATCCCCGGCAGTGATGGAAGCGTTTCCGCTGCTGTCCAATTGCACGGTGATGTTTTTGCATATTGCCGTTGGAACGACATTATCGTCAACCGTCACGACAGCTGTAGCTGTAGAGGAGTTTCCGTTGCCATCATTGATGGTAAGGGTTACGGTATTGTTCCCAATATCGTTACAGTCGAAAGAGTTGGGGGCAACGCTCACCAGATTGATAGTTCCACAGTCATCGGTGGATCCGTTTTCCACATCTTCAGGGGCAATGGAAGCGTTTCCAGAAGCGTCCAGATAAACGGTAATGTTTTCAGTAACGGCAACAGGTGCTGTAACGTCGTCATAGTTGTATATCTGGGTTGCGTAGCTTGTATTTCCGTTACCGTCAGTAAAAGTCCAGTTGATGGTTGTGGAGCCTCCCTCAACAAAGGATAGGGGTGCGGAAGCAGTCCCTGTCACAGAACCGGTACAGTTGTCAAGGGCCGTTGGAACGGAAAGCGTTCCGTTGCAGTCCACGGTCACCGGGGTTAGGACAGAAGCTGTCACAGGCGCTAAATTGTCGCCAACCGTCACGACAGCTGTAGCTGTAGAGGAGTTTCCGTTGCCGTCATTGATGGTGAGGGTTACGGTATTTTCACCAATATTTGCGCAGTTAAAAGAGTTAGGGGCAACG